>JADHPM010000019.1 GCA_016778465.1 Methylophilaceae bacterium | reverse complement strand
AAAATAAAAAGAGAAAAAGCTTTTAGGGATTTATTTATTAATTTGCGAGATACACTCTTTGCTTTCGAAAAGCTTTTTTTGCAAGAGCCTCACCAATTAAAAAACCATATCAACCTCATCGAGGAGCAGCTAAAAAGTGGGAATATTTGAAAGGTATTTAAGTGTCTGGGTTTTTTTGGCCATACTTGTAGGCCAAGGCTTGGGTATGTTTTTTCCAGAGCTTTTTAAAAGTATTGCGGCCTTTGAATTTCAGAACATAAATTTGGTAATTGCGTTCCTAATTTGGGCAATGATTTTACCAATGATGTTGCAAATTGACTTTACAAGAATTAAGGGTTTACCCAAACAACCTCAAGGCCTCTTCTTAACCTTGGCAATTAATTGGTTAATCAAGCCTTTCTCAATGTTCCTTATTGCAACATTATTCATGGAGGTAATTTTTAGTACCTTTATTACGCCTGATATCGCTAAATCGTATGTTGCAGGGATGATTTTGCTTGGGGTTGCTCCTTGCACAGCGATGGTTTTTGTCTGGAGTCATTTGATGAAAGGTGACCCTAATTACACACTCGTACAGGTCTCCATCAATGACTTAATTATGCTTTTTGCTTTTGCTCCGATTGCAGGGTTCTTGTTAAAAGTCTCTGACATTGTTGTGCCCTACGAAACGCTGTTTACGTCAGTTTTTTTATTCATTTTATTACCATTGATTATTTCAATCATTTTCCGTAAATTGTTTTTTAACTCGATTGCTTATGTGATTCAAAAATTAAAGCCCTTATCAATTCTGGCATTGCTCGCTACTATAGCTATCCTCTTTGGCTTGCAATCTTATAACATCGTAAATAATTTTTACCATATGGTTTTAATTGCGATACCACTTATTCTTCAAACATACCTTATCTTTTATCTAGGGTTCTATATCTCAAAAAAGATGAAAATTACCAAAAGCATTGCTGGGCCTGCATGTTTAATCGGCACCTCTAATTTTTTTGAATTAGCGGTTGCAGTTGCAATAACATTATTTGGACTAAATTCCCCCGCAGCGTTAGCGACAATTGTAGGGGTATTGGTTGAGGTACCTGTGATGCTTCATTTAGTCAACATCGTCAACAAGAAATATACCAAACCCAAATCCTGACCTTTCTTATTTTTTACCCTCGGTATCCTTTTAATAGAATATGATGCAAAAAACTATCTTAAATCGCTAGCAAAGTGGGTAAAGTATCAACCTGAGGTGGGGCTTTATGAATAATTTATGACAAAAGACTTTTTTTTAACATAAATTTTTTATTTGTAATATATTAAAAGGGTACATTCAAAAAAGGAGAAACCATGAACGATTGCGGATGCGGCAGAAGCCCAAATGGAAAATGTATCGGGTGGCACGATCTTTCTGAAGAAGAGTACCAAGAAAAATTAAAGGAGTATGAGGAAAATAACAAAGATAATGATTAATCTTACTGTGAGGAATTTAATTATGAAAAAAATAACTTTTTTTAGATATATAGTCCCTGTTGTTTTTTTATTTACGCTTTCCTTTGCGAATGCGGATCCGGTTGTGTCAAAGCTATGGGAGAGTAAAGCAGATTTTAAACTCCCAGAATCGGCTTTATACGACGAAGAGAATAATATTTTATACGTTTCAAATGTGGGTGATGGACCCTATACAAAGAGTAATAACGGCTTTATCTCAAAGGTTGACCTGGACGGAAATATTACTGAATTAAAATGGGTTGAGGGTTTAAATTCACCCAAAGGCCTCGCAATGTTTGAAAAAAAACTCTACGTTAGCGATATTGATGAGCTAGTAGAAATTGATATTAGTAGCGGTGAGATCCTAAACAAGTACAGTGCGCCGGGAGCTAATTTTCTCAACGATGTAACGGTGGATAATGTAGGAAACGTCTACATATCTGACATGTTTCTTGACAAGATTTATCAGTTAAATACAGTTGGGCAGCTCATAACATGGCTTTACACCCCTGAACTTGAAGCGCCAAACGGTCTTCATTACGAGAATGGACAGATCATTGTCGGTAGCTGGGGCCATTTAACTAATGGCTTTGCTCCAACCGTAGTTGGCCACCTAAAGACAGTCAGCATTGAAAGTAAAAAAATTAAATCACTGGGGAATGCAAAGCCTGTGGGCACCCTTGACGGTGTGGAGTCCGATGGCAATGGAGCCTATTACGTAACTGATTGGGCCGGAGGTAATCTTCTCCACATCAATACAGACGGTAATTTTAAGGTCATTGCCAAACTGGTAAAAGGTGCCGCTGATCATGAAGTGATTTATACAAAAAATATGATAGTTGTGCCTTTGATGAATGATAATAAGTTAGTAGCTTATAAAATTCGGTAACCTCTTTTAAAAGAAATTATCAATTCGCGTCAATAAAAAAGCCCTCTTATTTATAGGAGGGCTTTACAATAAGTAGTTAAAGAGATTATTCTTTGATAAATCTTAGCGTCATTCGATCCGACTCACCCACTTTAAGCATTGCATCCTTGTCAGCCTCAGAAACCCCCCTTAAATTTGGTAACAAATTCCACACCCCCCCCGGATGATCTGCGGTGTCTTGCGGATTTGCATTAATTTCGGATGTTGCATCCAGTCGAAACCCAGCGCTTTCGGCCAGACTCACAACATACTCTTCCGTCATGTAGCCACTTTTAATCTGCTTCTCTAGAGGCGTTCCAGGTTTTGCCCTATGCTCAACAACACCAAGGGTGCCGCCTGACTTCAGAGCTTGAGCAAAGCCAAGAAACATTGCCTCTGCGCTACCGGCTTTAGCCCAGTTATGAACATTTCTGAATGTTAGCACCATATCAACTGGTCCATCGGGAGCAAAGTTTGGGCTATTTGGATCAAAATGAACCCAGTTTAATTTTTGAAAGACCTCTGGCTTTTGCTTGATGATATCTTTAAATGCATTTTCAATTTTGACAAAGTAGGGATTTTTAACGACAGAAAGATCGTAGGAGGCATAGTAGTACTGCCCTTTATCATGCAAATAGGGAGCTAGAATTTCTGCGTACCAACCCATGCCTGGTGTTATTTCGACGACCTTTTTATCTGGCGTTACACCAAAAAATAATAAAGTTTCTTTGGGGTGACGAAATTTATCACGTTCAATATATTTTTCAGTGCGATGCTCCGAGGCTAAAATATCGTCAATTGATTGCCCCGCACTAACATCGCCACAACTAACCAATAAAAAGGATGCTAGAAAGATAAGAATCGTATTTTGCGTAAATATTTTTGATATCATGATTTTTATTTTAGCACCAACTTAGTCCTGAAAAAAAGTAATTGAATTTTTTTTCAAAAGTAAATCTCGGGAGACGAATAAAAACATATTTCAAAAAAACCACCCTCGGGCGGTTCTTTAATTACCTACAATACTTGAGGAGGTTTAACTAATCTTGTCGTCTGCAATATGGTACCTGGGATCTTCAATTCGGTTGATCTCGACCATATCCTTTGCCGTCTCTAGAATATCGATGCAATCAGGACTTAGATGAACGAGGTGAAGTTTTTTGCCAGCTGCTTTATACTTTGCAGCGAGATTATCAATCGCCATGATGGCAGAATGATCAGCAACTCTAGACTCTTTAAAGTCAATCACCACATCTTTCGGGTCTTTTCTAACCTCAAAAAGCTCATGAAAATTTTTGGCAGAAGCAAAGAAAAGGGTGCCGTTTAAGTAATAAGTCTTAAAGCCCTGCTTGTCTGTTTTAGTGCTCACCTCAATTTTTTTTGCATGGTTCCAAGCGAACACGAGGGCGGAAACAATTACGCCAAGAATAACAGCGACGGCTAGATCAGCTATTATAGTGACACCGCCAACAAGTAACCCAACAAAAATATCTTCCCTCGGAACCTTTCCAAAGAGTCGAAGGGTTCCCCATTCAAAAGTTTTTTCGGCTACCACAAACATGACCCCAATCAGGGCTGCCAGAGGAATGAGTTCAATCCACTGAGAGAGAAATAAAACAAAACAGGCCAGAAAAATGGCAGTGGCAATTCCAGACAGTCGTTTTAAGGCGCCATTATTGATATTGATCATGCTCTGCCCAATCATGGCGCAACCCCCCATACCGCCAAAAAACCCTGTGACAATATTTGCAACACCCTGTGCCATTGATTCCTTATTAGGTCTTCCACGCGTATCCGTCATATCATCGATAAGATTGAGTGTCAGCAATGACTCAATGAGGCCAATACAGGCAAGTAAAAAGGCGTAGGGGAAAATAACTCGCAGCGTTGCAAAATTATAATCAATTTGTGGAATATTAAATTGAGGTATGCCACCAGCAATTGAACCGAGGTCACCAACGGTTTTGGTATCTAAACCAAAAAAAGCCACTACTGACGAAACCACGATAATGGCAGCCAGTGATGAGGGAACAGCCTTGGTAATCAATGGGAATAAATAAATCAGCGCCACCGTCAGAGCGGTTAAAAATAACATGATATAAAGGGGGAAACCCATCATCCAATGCTGGATTCCATCCTCACCCAGTTCCTTAAAATGTCCAAATTGTGCCAGGAAAATGACAATTGCAAGACCATTTACAAAGCCTAGCATGACAGGATAAGGGACCATTCTGATGAACTTACCCAGTCTCAGTAAGGCAAATAGAACCTGTAACAGGCCCATCAGGACAACAGTAGCAAAGAGGTAATCTACCCCGTGCTCAACAACTAGCGCTACCATGACGACGGCTAGTGCACCTGTTGCCCCAGAAATCATGCCTGGACGTCCTCCAAACACTGAGGTGATAAGACATACTAATATGGCGGCATAAAGTCCGGTGAGGGGAGAAACCTGAGCAATTAATGCAAATGCAATTGCCTCAGGTACCATGGCCAAGGCAACAGTCAAGCCGCTCAAGAGATTTGTTTTAATTTCTGTGATTGAGGTATTCATGCAGTAAGTATGATTTATTTCTTAGAAAAGGTCGCTAATCTAACACATTTTCTAACTATTTGTTTATTTTAAGTTTTTTTGTTTGTTTTATTGGCTTTTATCTATATAATGCGCCTCTAATCGATTGCCTTCGTAAAAGTTAAAGCCAATCTATTAATTTACTTTTTCAAAGGGAATTTATGTCATTTCAATCGTTTGGTTTTATTGAGCCAATCAACCAGGCAGTCGTAAAAAATAATTATTTAAACCCAACGCCAATTCAGCAAAAGGCGATACCCCATATCTTAAAACATAAAGATGTACTTGCCTCAGCGCAGACAGGAACAGGTAAGACGGCGGCATTTTGCCTTCCATTACTTAATCTTGTCGGCCAAAGTCGCCCCGGCCACAAGCAAAAGAGTTTAAGTCCAGATGTACTGATTCTTGCGCCAACCAGAGAGTTAGCTAATCAAATTGAAAAAGAGATCATTCAGTTTAGTCGTTACATGCGAGTAAATACCCTCGCTATCACGGGGGGAGTTTCCTATAAGCTACAAAACCGTTTATTAAAAAACCATCTACATTTTGTAATCGCGACACCAGGAAGACTAATGGACTTAATGCGCCAAAACAAAATACAGCTCAAGCATATTAAAGCAATGGTCATTGATGAGGCTGATCGCATGCTTGATATGGGTTTTATGCCCGACATAAAAAAAATCTATGAGGCGACATCCGGTAACCAACAAATGATGATGTTTACAGCAACGCTAACTCATAATATTGAAAAAATAGCACAGAATTTTTTAAAGAACCCTGTCAGGGTTGCAGCTGAAACTAGAGTTGAGGCTCACAAAAATATTAAACAATATCTTTATAGCGTCAAAAATTATGAACATAAAAAGTTGGTGCTTGAGGAGATTTTAAAAGATGATGAGCTTAATCAAGCCATTGTGTTTACCTCAACGAAGAGGGATGCGGATAAATTATCGCGTGATTTGTTTTTAGTGAATCATTTATCAAAAGCTTTGCATGGCGATTTATCGCAGCGACAAAGAACGCAAATTATTGAGCGGTTCAAAGATAATAAATTAAAGATCCTTGTCGCCACTGATATTGCAGCACGAGGGATTGATGTAAAAGAGGTTACGCATGTCATTAATTTTGATTTACCAAGAAAGGCAGAAGACTATATCCACCGGATTGGTCGAACTGGGAGGGCGGATAAGCATGGTAAGGCGTTTAGCCTTGTAAACGCCAATGATCGACCAATGGTTAGAAAAATTGAGCAATACGCAAAAGTTTCAATGGAATTTTTAACCATGCAGAATGATGATCAGGTAAAAGATTTTCGTAGCGAACCTGCAAAAAAACCTTTTAAGAAAAAATTTAATTTTAAAAATAAATCATCGCACCAAAAATCAAGAAAAAAAAACGCACCCAATTTTCCTTCATAAAAAAACTTCTATTTTGTTTTAGCACTCCCCGCGGGGGCGGTTGGACAATCGCCCTTATACTGCTATAATTGAGTTGTAGAATATGGCAATCGAAGTATACAAAAAAACTAATTATTCTATTCAGCTTCCGACAAAAAAACATGGCGCCGCCATTCACGCCTTAGTAGGCAAATCACCTCCGCTAGACCTTAATTCCACATACCATTACCTCTTGCAGTCACATTATTTCGCCAAGACAAGCGCTGTGGCTTTCTATGAAAAAGAACTGGTTGCATTTATTTCTGGATTTATTAGCCCTTTAGATAAAAAAAATTTATTCATATGGCAGGTCGCAATTGCGGAGCAATATAGAGGCCAAGGACTAGGAGGTCGCATGGTGGATTTTATTCTTGCCAATAATCGTCAGGTGGAGTTTCTTGAGACAACTGTTACAAGAGAGAACATAAGTTCAAGACGGATGTTTGAGAAAATAAGCCATCAACTGGAAGCAAATCTCACGAAAAGTGGGGGCTGATTGATGGCTATCTGAGTGTCTATCCAGAGTCCGTAAGCAACCATAATGTTCTGAAGATTCTGCATCCTGTAAGCTGGCTCGCTGCCGGTATGTTTGTCATAGGCCAACCTCACATCATGGTTAGGTTCATGGCGATCAAAAGTGAAAAACTGATCGATGAAGCAAGGTACCACTACTATTTCTGGTACGTATGTTTCTATTCGCTAGCCTTTTTAATAGGAATGCTATCAAGGATTTACATCGATCAAAATAGTACTTTTGATGTCGAACTTGCGCTACCATTTATGGCTATTGACTTGCTACCTCCCGTTGCTGTGGGGGTAATCATTGCTGGAATTTTTGCTGCCACAATGTCGACAGCAGACTCTTTAATTATCAATTGCTCTGGAAATATAACTCAAGACCTTTTTGGTAAAAAAAAATTTAATAGCAGGCAAATAAAAATAATCACCCTATGCATTGCTTTGATAGTTTTGCTGATTTCGCTCTTGAATAATGCAAGTGTTTTTTCTATCGTTGTTTTTGCATGGACATTGCTTGGCATTTCATTTACACCAATTTTAATTCTTTTAGCGACAGGGTTTAGAGTTAGATTTAATATTTTTTTGGCAGGAATTTCTCTTGCAATAGCAAGTTACATGGTTTGTGAATTTTTTGAATTAAACCAAACCCTTTATTCAGGGTTTCTGCCTTTTCTCTTAAATCTTGCATTCCTTTTTTTCGCAAGAGAGAAACAAAATAAGAGTCTTAATTAATTGCAGGCAATATAAAAGCAAAGAGCAAGCCTAGACAGTATGTCAGGCTTGAGATAATCAAGACAACCCAAGAATGCTGCCTTAACTTTTGGCAAGTTTTGGCGAGTTGCACGTCCGCTGGACATGCAAACTTCTTGGATCGTATGAATGCACCCCAGCCAATAGTGAGCATGACAAAGGCACCAACAAAAATTTGTACCTTATAAACGGAAAAAACAACAATTTGCGGAAAATAATGGATAAATGTGCTAAGTGTTGCACCCGCTCCAAGTGCTACTAGAGCAGCAGGGATTGCGCAACAGACGATTGTCCCACCGCTGCTAAAAAGGGTCAGATAAGTCATGTTTCTCGTTTTAACGATACCGTTGATCAACTCATTTTTTTTCATATTGCGCTCGAACATTTTTAACGCTCTCGTCTATCAATTCTATTTTTTTTACATCATAACCGGCATCTACAATGATATTTTTGATCATTTCATCAGGGATACCCTTTTCGCTCGTGCTATCTATAACAACAAAATAATTGTCAATGTTGATGTATATATCATCTACGTCGTCAATAGTTTGCAAACTTTTTTCAATACCTTGTGCGCAAAAAGCACATACCATCCCCATTATCTCCACACGTTGGGTTGCGGCAAGGCTATGGAGACTGACAAAAAGTAAAAATAAGCATGTAAGTTTTTTCATTCTAAACTCCTAAAATGTATACATAAGGTGAAGTTTTGGGTCACCCTCAGTGGAGATCCCCGCCTCAAAGTAAAGTGCCTTATTTATGAGTCTGAGTGTAGGTATCACCTCTAATTTTTCACTCAGTCGGTTAGTATGGCTCAACTCCAAGATGAACCAAGGTTGTGTCTCCTCATAACTTGTTTTATAAAATGAAAACCCCGCTTTCATTTTACTGGTATCAAAATTATATCCTGCAGGACGCATGAGCTGATAGGATCCCATGACATAAATACGTCTCGTTTCATAATCAGCTTGAAGTGCGGGGCTGAGATAGAATTCATCATCACTGGCATTATTTTTTTTGATATCGATCATCCCTGTGCTCAAAAATAGCCATAAATTTGACTGTGATTTGATATCATTAATACGTCCTAGACGTCGCAGGTAATAGAATTCTTCTCCCTGAAGTTCGTAGCCCTCTCCCTTGGCTCTGAAAAGTTTTAGCCCCAACGTATCTTTTGCTGTCAATGCATAACCACTGTCAATTTTGCTATAGTGCTTGCTAAAATCAATCATTGTTGTGTTTGATCCTTTGTAGCTCATGGGCGCTGAAAGAACTTGTAATGGAAAAGTGCAAACAAAGCCCAAGTAAAAAAAAGTAGGTAATAAATTACGCATGTTTATTTCTTAAAAAGTTTCGTCAGCTCCTTTATCTTTTCCTCTTTCACAGCGCTATCACTGGTATTAAAGGCATCAACAACACAGGAATTTAGATGGGACTCCAGCAATACCGACTCAATGGACTGGCATGCTGATCGAACCGCCTTGAGCTGCATAATAATTTCAGGGCAATACCGGCGATCTGTAATCATTTTCTTGACGCCATTGATCTGGCCTTCGATACGGTTAAGCCGAGGAAGATGTGCGGCATAATCTGGATGCTTGTTTTTACAAAATTGTGACATATCGACTCCTTGCACTAAATAAGTATTATACCCATATGGGGTATATTAGTTCAAAAATATTTCATCTAAGTCATAGATTTTGCCAATTTAAAATATTTCTATAAAATGCTGTTATGCAAAATTTTAAGCATAAAACTCTTGCATCTTATTTGTCATGGTTGGCAATGTTTTTTCTGTTGTGCGGACCTGTGATTGGCAATGTCAGTGCGAACGAGGATAACAGTTTTATTGATGTTATATGTTCTGCCAATGGTATACGTCTGGTTGAAGCCAGCGATACGCCTCAAGATTCATTGATGGACAAAAATCTCTCACATTGTGAAGTTTGTAATTTCACAAACGGTATGGTCGTTGATAATAGCCAACCCTCCTTAGCTTGGTCGGGTATTAACAATCAGGCGAGTATTCAGGCCATTGAAAAGCCAATTTTCTTTGCCCACTATCGTTTCCTAACCTTTTCCTCACAGGCTCCACCTCAATTATAAGTTTCTCAAAAATGGCCAATGGCCTTTGTTATTAATTTCAACTGAGAGAAGTGTAAATGAGACAACTTTTTTTGACATTTTTATTAATGTCAGCTCTGGCAGCACATGCAAATACAACTACGACTAAAGCAATTGAAGTACAGGATAAGAAAGAGTCCCCATTCGGTGAGAGCAGCTTAATATTTGACGCCATCGATGAGCAAGAGCCTATCAGCTATGACAGCGGCGAGCT
>JADHPM010000003.1 GCA_016778465.1 Methylophilaceae bacterium | reverse complement strand
GGCTGGTGCTGGTCAATGACCTGTTTAATTTGATCTGGCTCAGTCAGGTCGCAGTCTTGGCGGGTGAGTCCAATTAATTCATGCTCGGTGAGTTTTTGCATCAGCGCATGCCCCACCTGACCGTTGATGCCCGTGATGAGGATCTTCATGAATAGTTTTTATTAAGCCAATTCTGGTACTCGCCCGACTGCACGTTCGCGACCCAGTCCTGGTTGTCGAGGTACCACTGGACGGTCTTACGAATCCCGGTCTCAAAGGTCTCTTCGGGTTTCCAGCCGAGCTCATTAGAGATTTTAGTCGCATCAATCGCGTAGCGGCGATCGTGTCCTGGTCGATCTTTAACAAAGGTAATTTGATTCTTGTAAGACTTACCATCATCGCGCGGTTTGAGTTCATCTAATAAATTACACAAGGTATGCACGACTTCCAGGTTGGCCTTCTCATTCCAACCGCCGATATTGTAGGTCTCACCCACAACGCCCTTTTCGAGCACGGTCGTAATTCCCTTGCAGTGATCGACAACAAAGAGCCAGTCTCGAACTTGCTGTCCGTCGCCATAGATTGGTAAGTCCTGGCCTTGCAGGGCCTTTAGGATACAGAGTGGGATGAGCTTTTCTGGAAAGTGATACGGTCCGTAGTTGTTCGAACAATTGGTGGTGAGCACGGGCAACCCATAGGTATGGTGCCAGGCACGGACCAAATGGTCTGATGCCGCCTTGGAGGCACTGTACGGGCTATTCGGTTCGTATTGATTCGTTTCTTTGAATGCAGGATCCGTTAGACTTAATGTTCCATAGACCTCGTCGGTGGATACATGCAGGAAACGGAATTGTTTTTTTGTATCATCACTTAAGGTATTAAAGAATGATCGGGCTTCTTCCAGCAGGCGATAGGTGCCTATGATATTGGTCTGCATAAAGTCATCCGGTCCGTGGATGGATCTGTCCACATGGCTCTCCGCAGCAAAATTAATTATCGCTCGAGGTTGATGTTTTATTAAAAGATCTGCAACCAAATTTGAATCGCCAATATCACCTTTAACAAATTCATAATTAAGATTATTTTGAACCGATTTAAGATTCTCCAAATTTCCCGCATAAGTCAGTTTGTCCAGCGCGATGACTTTTTCAGTATTATGATCTAGCCAATTGAGAATAAAGTTAGAGCCAATAAAACCGGCCGCACCAGTGACTATTATGCTCATGCCTTTAAATTTAATCCTTCTTCAATGAGGTCACAGAGGATATGACCGATGGTGATGTGCATCTCCTGGATACGAGCTGTAGTATCCGATGGGATGATAACCGATTGGTGAACCAAGCTCGCAGCCTGACCTCCACCTTTTCCGAGCAGGCCAACGGTTTTCAGGCCCTTATCGTTTGCGACGTTAAACGCATTGAGGACATTTTGACTATTACCGGAGGTGGTAATACCAATCAATACATCACCCTTTTCCCCTAAACCCTCAACCTGTCTTGAGAAAATATATTCATAACCGTAATCATTTACAATGCATGTCATGACGGCTGAGTCCGCATTTAGGGCAATAGATTTTAAGGGTCTACGATCGCCCTGATAACGACCAACAAGCTCACCTGCTAAGTGCTGGCTGTCAGAAGCACTGCCCCCATTGCCGCACCAAAAAATCGTTTGCCCATTTTTTAATGCATCAACCAACGTGGATGCCACTCCTTCAATCTGGGGTATTAGATTTGTCAGCTCACCGAAAACAGCCTGATGTTCCGCAATGTGTTTTTCAATAATTTCTTTCATCATGATCTCTAGTTAAAAAAAAACCGGCCTCGGCCGGTTAATATTTTACACTTACGTGCTACCTTGTTTATCAATTAATTCTTTTATTTTTAGTTTTTGTTTTTTGTACCGCTTTAATACATCATCACTGGCATAATTTTTATAGCCTTGTTGAATAATTTTATCTAACTCTTGATGTCTACTTTTAAGTTCTTGGGTATTCATACAACTCCTTATAAAAGATGGTTATTTGAAATTTGAACCGCGAAGTTTCATCTCCTTTCTGCAGATAACAATTTATCTACAATTTTTACTTTACTCCCTTTAAATTTAAAATTCTAGACTCAAAATCCTTTTGATTGAAAAAATAGGAAGAAGACCGCCCCCAGCCCAAGGATGGCAAGCCCATAAATTAGACTTTGACCAGGTTCGTCAAAGAAAGATTTTATTGCATGCCTGTAATAAAAAATAAGGAGTAAAGTGGCACCTAATAAACCAATCAATTCTAAAGAATTATTCATGCATTCATTATATAATTAAGGTTTTACCTACAGCAATCCCAGAGGAGATTAAATGAAAGCCCTTGTCAAAAGACATGCAAAAGAAGGTATATGGCTAGAGGACATGCCTGAGCCAGAGGTTGGGAACAATGATGTCCTTGTTAAAATTCATAAAACAGCTATCTGTGGCACGGATATCCATATATACAACTGGGACGAGTGGGCGCAAAAGACAATACCCGTACCAATGATCACAGGTCATGAATATGCCGGTGAAATTGTTGAGGTAGGATCAAATGTCACTGACCTTCATGTGGGAGACATTGTTTCAGGCGAGGGCCACATTACCTGTGGTCGTTGCCGTAATTGCCTTGCCGGCAGAATCCATTTATGCCCAAATACGATCGGGGTGGGTGTTAACAGAACTGGAGCATTTGCTGAGTACTTAGCTGTGCCCGCAAAAAATATTTTCAAACCATCGAGGCCGATATCAACCGACCTTTTATCGATCTTTGACCCTTACGGAAATGCGGTGCATACAGCCTTATCCTTCAATATGGTTGGCGAAGATGTCTTGATCACCGGTGCCGGACCCATTGGCATGATGGCGGCGATGGTTGCAGATCATGCGGGGGCACGCAATATAGTAATCACAGATTTAAATGAGTTTCGATTAAACATGATCCAGGAAATTCTGCCCCGAGTAGTCACTGTGAATGTTGCAAAAGAATCTATCAGCGACAAGATGATGCAGACCATGGGTATCTTTGAAGGCTTTGACGTGGGTCTCGAGATGTCTGGCTCACCAAAGGCTTTTGGAGATATGTTAAACCTTATGATCAATGGTGGTCATATTGCAATGTTAGCCATCATGCCACAGGGGTCTGGGATTGATTGGGATATGGTCGTATTTAAAGGCTTAACTATCAAAGGCATATACGGCCGTGAAATTTTTGAGACCTGGTACAAAGGATCGATGATGGTGCAAAGTGGATTACCCTTAGAGAAAATGATTACGCACCGATTGAGCTACCAGGACTTCCAAGAGGGTTTTGATGTGATGCGGTCTGGGAAATCAGGAAAAGTAATTTTAAATTGGCAAGCATAAAGGAAAAGCGTATCTATGAGTTTTGAAAAGACAAGAAAAGGTTTAACGGATGATCTCGAGCAAATCAAAGCAAATGGTCTTTGGAAGACTGAACGGTTCATCAATTCTGATCAAAAGAGCGTAATTAGGCTTGCTGATGGTCAAGAGGTAATTAATATGTGCGCCAACAATTACCTTGGCTTGGCAAATAATCCTCGGGTAATTGAGGCAGCCAAGAATAGTCTAGACCAATGGGGCTTTGGTTTAGCCTCTGTCAGGTTTATATGTGGAACACAGACGATACATAAAACCCTTGAAAAAAAGGTCAGTGACTTCCTTGGTATGGAGGATACCATCCTTTACGCAGCCTGTTTTGATGCCAATGGCGGCTTGTTTGAATCCATCTTAACGAATGAGGATGCAGTTATTTCGGATGAACTTAACCACGCTTCGATTATTGATGGCGTTAGGCTTTGTAAAGCGTCAAGATACCGTTACAAGAACAATGACATGGCTGATCTGAGAGCAAAACTCATAGAGGCAAAAAATTCTGGCGCTAGAAGAATCTTAATCACAACTGACGGTGTCTTCTCGATGGATGGAACAATCGCTCAGCTAGATAAGATCTGTGACCTAGCTGATGAATTTGATGCAATGGTTCATCACGACGACTGTCATGCAACAGGATTCATGGGAAAAACAGGTCGCGGAGTGCATGAATATTGTGGCGTCATAAACCGTGTTGATATTATCACTAGCACCTTCGGAAAAGCTCTGGGTGGAGCTTCAGGAGGTTTTACCTCTGGCAGAAAAGAGATTATTGATATGCTACGACAACGATCCCGTCCATACCTTTTCTCGAACACATTAGCGCCCAGTATATGTGCGGCAACATTGGAAGTCATAGACATGCTGTCTGAATCAACTGCGTTAAGGGATAAACTTGAAGCAAATACTCACTATTTTAGACAAGGAATGAGAGATGCTGGGTTTGATATTGATATGGGAGATCATCCGATCGTACCGGTGATGCTCGGTGATGCCGTACTCGCGCAAAAAATGAGTCAAAGATTACTTGAAAAAGGTATTTACGCTATTGGATTCTTCTACCCTGTTGTTCCACAAGGTAAAGCACGAATAAGAACACAAATTTCTGCAGCGCATTCGACAAAAGATCTCGATGAAGCCATTAAAGCTTTTACTGAAACAAGAAACGAATTACAAAATTAAAAACATAAAGTAACTGGAATTATTGGGACACCTTATGATAAAATGCCGTGCTTAAAACAATTCCCCAATAGCTCAGTCGGTAGAGCAACGGACTGTTAATCCGTGTGTCCCTGGTTCGAGCCCAGGTTGGGGAGCCAAATCAAAAGGCTTCTCTTACGAAGCCTTTTTTATGTGATGAACAAAGATAAAAAAGAGAAAACTATTACGTTAGTGGGTGGCGGGGTTATGAGCCTTACGCTCGCTACACTTATTAATGAAATACTCCCCAATCTCCAAATTAATATTTTAGAAAGGTTATCGGCCTGCGGGCTTGAGAGCTCTGATGCGCTAAATAACGCTGGCACAGGGCACGCTGGCTATTGCGAGTTAAATTACACGCCAGCTGACAAAACAGGTAACATCAACATTGACAGGGCGTTAGAAATAAACCAGAACTTTGAAGCATCCTTAATTTTTTGGGCCTACTTAAATAAAAAATATCCATTTTTCAACACAAAAAAATTTATCAAAAAAACACCCCACATTAGCTTTGTATCAGGGGGAAAAAATATCTCATTCTTGAAGAAAAGATTTGCACTATTAAAAAAACAACCCCTTTTTAAGGAAATGATCTTCACAGAAAATCCAAAAATTATTGAAAAATGGTCCTCCTTGCTAATTCATGGTCGAGCCGAGCAAGAAAATATTGCCGCGACAAAAATTGATCATGGCACAGATGTTAATTTTGGAGAGCTGACGAAACAACTCTTAAGGGTGCTAAAAAAGAATAAAAAATTTAAACTCTATTTAGATTCAGAAACGGAAGATATAAAACAAACAGAGGATCATAAATTTAAAATAACATTCAAAAACTTAAAGGCAGGTAATAAAAATATCCTCTCATCCGATCATATTTTTCTTGGTACAGGTGGAAGAGCAATTGCAATGTTACAAAAAATGCGTCTGGTTGAGGCAAAGGGATATGCTGGCTTTCCCATCAGTGGAAGATGGTTGGTCTGCGATAAAGTTAATTTAACAAAACAACATAACGCAAAGGTTTACACTCAAGTTATGGACGGCGCCCCACCCATGTCAATTCCGCATTTAGATTTACGTGTGATTAATAATAAAAGATTACTTCTATTTGGGCCCTTTGCAGGATTTAATTTAAAGCTATTAAAGTTTGGCACAATTTGGGACTTTCCAGGTTCAATTAAAGCAAACAACATTCTACCTATGTTGCTGGTGTTATTTAAAAATCTTTCTCTATTAGTATACTTAATCAAACAATCTTTTATGAATCACCACTTGCGCATCAACGAGCTTAAAAACTTTTTTCCTCTGGCAAGCCCCTCTGACTGGAGGCTTCTAAATGCTGGGCAACGAGTGCAAATTATTAAGAATTGCCCGTTTGTGGGCAGTAAACTTGAGTTTGGTACTGAAGTGATTTACACAAAAAATAAAAAATTAGCCGCCCTAATTGGCGCTTCACCGGGTGCCTCGGTCTCTGTTGCATCAATGGCAAATGTTTTTGAAAATTTTTTCAGCAAGAAAGATTATCAAAGATTAAAAAAAATTATTCCTTCCATTGGAATCGATTTAAATAAGCACCCAACAACTCTCAAAAAAATACGAACAAAAACCTACCAGTCTCTAGGCTTGTGGTAAAGCTCTTTGTCTTTGAATTTCTGATAGACATATTCCAGTTGCAACACTAACATTCAGACTGTCAACACTCCCCATCATTGGTATGGAAACCACAACATCACATGCCTCTTTTGTCAGTCGCCTCATACCCTTACCTTCAGAACCCATAACAAGAGCAATGGAGCCACTAAATAATTCTCCGTACAATTTTTTTTCAGACGAATCATCCGTGCCAATAATGAATATATTATTCTCCTTGAGATAATTTATTGCTCTGACAAGATTCGTGACCATCACAAACGGCAAAGCATCGGCTGCACCACATGCAACTTTTCTAACGGTAGTATTTATACCGACCGCATTATCTTTAGGGGCGATAATAGCTGAAACGCCCATAGCATCTGCAACTCGAAAACATGCGCCTAAATTGTGAGGGTCTTCTATGCCGTCTAAGATAAGGAAAACTAAATTTGTTGGCTCGTCTACCTCTATCAAATCCTCCAAAGTTGTATATTTGCTTTGGTGCTGCTTAATTTCTGCAATAGCACCTTGATGTTTTGCTTTCGGCATTAATTCGTCAAGCCTCTGTTTTTCAAAAACATGATAGTTAATATTTTTTTCTTCAAGCAAAGATTTAAGCTCATTCATTCGGCCATCGTTCCTTGTTGCATCAATGTAGGCCGTTACAACATTTGCAGAATTTGATCTGATGGCACTTTTAATGGAATGAAATCCAAAAATAAGTTGCTTTGCGTTTTTCAATTAATTATCCCCATAAAGATCTCTGGTAAAAACTTTTTCAATTACATCATCTAAATCGCTATGATGCCTGTTTGTCAGGATTAAATCCGCGTTATCTTTAAAATAATTTAAATTCTGAGTGACTTCCGAATTAAAAAATTTGTCTTCTGAAATCAGTGGCTCATAAATAATAACCTCAATTCCTTTTGCTTTGATTCGCTTCATAATACCTTGAAGGCTAGACTCCCTGATATTGTCTGAATTAACCTTCATCACTAACCTATAAATACCAATTTTTCGAATATTTTTATTGATGATTGTGTCAGCCAAAAAATCCTTTCGTGTTGTGTTGGCAGTAATAATAGCTTCGATCAGATTTTGAGGAACATTAGAATAGTTAGCCAGTAACTGTTTCGTATCCTTAGGCAGGCAGTAGCCGCCGTAACCAAAAGATGGGTTATTGTAACCTTGCCCGATTCTTGGGTCCAAAACTACAGCATCAATAATGTTCTTTGTATTTAGATTATGTGAGAGTGCGTACGAATCAAGCTCATTAAAAAATGCTACCCGCATCGCGAGATAGGTATTAGAGAATAATTTTACCGCCTCCGCTTCAGTGGATGTCATAAGCAGAATGTCGATATTCTTTTTTTCTGCGCAGTCCGCTAACATATTGCTGAATTCATTTGATTGTGAACTTTCGTTACTGACAATTATTCTGGATGGAAATAAGTTGTCATAAAGCGCTTTCCCTTCTCTTAAAAATTCCGGTGAGAAAATAATCCTTGAAGTGCTCAGGCTCTCAGAGATATTCTTGGTGAAACCAACGGGGATTGTTGATTTGATAACAATGATCGATTTTGTGGAGCATTCAATTGCTTGTTTAATGACTAATTCAACAGAATTAACGTCGAAATAATTTTTTTGTTCGTCATAGTTTGTTGGTGTTGACAAAAGCACATAATCACAATGCACTAAAAATTTATTGTTAAATAATTCAAACTTAAGGTCTAAAGTTGAGTTTTGAAGAAATTTCGCGATATCAGGGTCTTGCAACGGTGATTTTTTTTGTCTTAATAAATTTATCTTAGATTCATCTAAATCAAGACCGATAACTTCATGTTTTTGTGATAACAGCAGCGCGTTTGCGAGCCCCACATAGCCCAGACCCACTACAACAACTTTTTTTTTGCGATTCATAATTTTCTATAGGGTTTTAATTCAATGATATCATGCTGTAAAACTTTATTTAGCGGATTTTTTCGAGGATTTTTTTTGTCTCTGATTATCTGCCAATGATAAGTCTATTCTCGATGAATCCATGTCTACACGCATCACTTTGACCCTTATTCTATCACCGAGCCTAAAGGTTTTATGGCTTCTCTCACCTACCATTGCATGTTTACTTTTATCATAGGTAAAATAATCATTACCCAGCTCGGTTACGTGAACCAATGCCTCGATATATACATTGTCTAAGTCAACAAAAAGTCCAAACCCAGTAACGCTTGAGATTGTTCCCTCAAAAACTTGACCAATTTTATCTTGCATAAAGTAACATTTTAGCCAATCTTGCACGTCCCTTGAGGCTTCATCGGCTCGGCGTTCCGTCATGGAGCAATGTTCAGCTGTTTCTGAGATATTCTTAACCTCAGCTTTTGTTTTTAAAAGTTTGTTTTTTATAAGACGATGAACAATCAAATCGGGGTATCGCCTAATCGGTGATGTAAAGTGCGTATAGGCCTCATAAGCCAAACCAAAATGGCCTTTATTATTTGCACTGTAAACCGCTTGCTGCATTGATCGCAGAACAATAGTTTGCAATAAATGTGAATCAGGTCTGCTCTCTATTTTTTCAAGGAGCTCAGTAAAGTGTTTGGACGTTGGCTTATCCCCTCCCCCCATATAGAGGCCAAATTCTGCAATAAATGAACGTAAATTCTCTAATTTTTCATCTTTCGGAGTCTCATGATTTCGAAATATACCTTGCACCTTATCACTTAAAAGATAATTTGCGGCGGAAACATTTGCTGCAAGCATGCATTCCTCAATAATTCTATGGGCCTCATTTCTTTTTACCGGATGGATGTAGTTTATTTTTCCATCTTCATTAAAAACAATGCTTGTTTCAACAGAGTCAAATTCAATTGCCCCTCTTTTCGCCCGTTGTGAAAAAAGTCTTTCATAAACCTTTTTGAGATTTTCTAAATCGGCAATTATAGCCTCATGACCTTTAGAGGCTGCTTGATTGTTGTTATATAAAATATCGTTGACGAGGGTGTAGGTAAGTCTTGCTTTTGAATTAATTACTGCCGGGTAGAATTCGTAGCTCGTTACCATTCCCTCTGAATTTATTTGCATATCACAAACCATGGTGAGCCGGTCAACATTTGGATTTAAAGAGCATAAGCCATTTGATAGTTTTTCAGGCAACATGGGAATCACTCTTCTCGGAAAATAAACCGAATTACCGCGAACTTTTGCCTCTTGATCAAGTGCCGAGTTAATAAAGACATAGCTACTCACATCAGCAATAGCAACCAAAAGTCTTAGGTTGTCGCCTTGCACCTCAGCGAATACTGCGTCATCAAAGTCTTTTGCCGTTTCGCCATCAATAGTCACAAAATGTGTTTTGGTAAGATCGCGATGATCCTTAAATTTTTTAATATCAACGGTATCACTAAAACTATCGGCCTCAATCAGTGATTCTTTAGAAAACTCGTATGGAAGATGGTATTTTCTTAATGCAATTTCAATTTCAATTCCGCTGTCGGTGTAGCTACCTAAAATCTTGATAATTTTACCCATTGGCTTAACACGAATATTTGGTTGGACGGTGATGACTACCTCAACGACTTGGCCAGGCTTAGCCCCCATATCCTCATTATAGGGAACCAAGATATCTTGACTTATGCGTTTGTCCTCCGCAGAAACAATTGTGACACCATGATTCTGAATGACCCGCCCTACCAATATTTCGTTAGCCCTCTCCAGAATTTCTGCAATCATGCCCTCCTGTCTGCCACGTTTATCGATACCAGTGACCTGAACCATTACTCGATCATTATTAAATACTTTTGACATTTCTTTGGGTGATAGAAAGATATCAGGATGTGTTGAATCCTCTGCTATCAAAAAGCCAAATCCATCTTGATGGCCGAGAACTCGGCCAGCTATCAGATTAATTTTTTTTGATATGCAAAGAACATCTTTGCGATTAATCATAATTTGGCCTTGTCTGGCCATGGCATTTAATCGCTTTTCAAAAAAAACTTCCTCATCCTCATCTATATCAAGCAGTTTAATCAATTCTCTTTTTTTGAGGGGAACGCCATGGTTGTTCATGACATCGAGAATTAATTCTCGACTTGGAATGGGGTGTGAATAAGTTTCCTTTTCACGAGAGTATTCCGGATCCTTGTCTCTGATTCTATTTTTTTTATGCTTTTTCATTTAATCTTGAATGATTAATTGCATATAAATCAGGGATATTTCGCCCTAGCCCGTTATAATCAAGACCGAATCCATAGACATATTCATTCTCAACTTCAAGACCATAAAAATCTGCTTCCATGCATTTTTTTTTGTCTAACTTTTTATTAAACAGGGCAACATTTGTAATGGATTTAGGTTGATGGAGTGCTAAACGCTTATAGATAAATTCCATCGTCAAGCCTTCATCCAATATATCATCAACGACAAGCACATCCATATTCAAAATGAGATTCTTACTTGGCTCATGTTTTAGTGATACCTTATCTTGTCCAATATTATTTTGATAGCGCGATACGTGAAGGTAATCTAGCACCACCGTAAATGTCAATTTTGGGATTAGGATTCCTACAAAAGGGATTGCACCTGTTAATATTGGCAGTAATAAAACTTTTTTGCCTGAAAATTTACCATTTAATTTAATGGCAAGTTGATCAATTGCAAAAATTATTTGGTCATGTTTATAGAGAATATGTGAGTTAGATAAAATTGCTTGATCTAACATCAAGCCAACCTATTTCTAAGATAGCTCTCTAATTCATCACCGAAATGTTTATTTTTAAGGGCGTATTCTAAATTTGCTTTAACAAAACCTAGCTTATCGCCGCAATCGTAACGTGTTCCCTGAAAAACATAGGCCGATACTATATTGCTACCAAGCATACTTTTAATCGCATCCGTTAACTGAATCTCGTTACCTGTGCCAACCTTTGTTTTAGCTAGATAATCTAAGATTTGATTTGAAAAGATATATCGCCCGACAACACCAAATTCTGATGGGGCATCCTCAGGCTGTGGCTTTTCAATGATGTTGCTAATTTTACCAATTCCTTTGTTAAATTCAGGACAATCAATCATCCCGTAATGAACAGACTCGGCTTTTGCAACTTGCTGAACAGCAATTAAAGATGATTTGTCATCATTGTAAAAATCAACCATTTGCTTTAGCGCTCCAGGCTTAGCATCAATGAGGTCATCAGCCAATACCACAGCAAACGGCTCATCAGCCAAGACAGGTTTGGCTTGAAGAATTGCGTGCCCTAAACCAAGCGGCTCGCCTTGCCTTATATAGATGCATGAGCAATTTTTTGGGATGATGTTATTCATCTCTTCAAATAATTTTTTTTTCTTTTCTGTAATGTTGGACACACCAATTTCGAGAGTAACGTCAAAGTGATCGGTAATGGCGCGCTTTGTCTTTCCAGTGATAAAAATTAATTCAGTGAAGCCGGCATCTAAAGCTTCCTCCACTGCATATTGAATTAAGGGCTTATCAACAATCGGCAACATCTCTTTTGGAGTGGCTTTGGTAGCAGGTAAAAATCGGGACCCATGGCCCGCGACTGGAAAAACAACTTTTTTTAGTTTCATAGAGTTAATCTTGTTTTGATTGCATATGTTAACAGATGTCAAATTTTATAGCTCAAATTTTTATTTATATAATCTCTTTATCAGAATTCTTTATAATTTGGATCGCCATTCCTCTGTTTTGCGTTCGTCCTCTTCTTTTTTTTCAACCCAATAATTACCTTTTGACGTTAACTCTTTTTTCCAAAATGGCGCCTCTGTTTTTAAATAATCAATAATGAAATGGCAGGCATCAAATGCCTCATCACGATGTTCACTTAAAACTACAACGCCAACAATAGGTTCGCTTGGCTTTAAATCTCCAACACGGTGAATAATTTCAGTAGCCAAGATATCCCACTTTTCATGGGCAAGTTTTTCAATCTTAATTAAAGCTTTAAGCGTAAGTTCAGGGTAATGTTCTATGTGAAGTTTAGTGAGTTTCTTATCCGTCTTGGCTGAGTTAAAGTCTCTTACATATCCCGTGAAGGTCACTCCAGCGCCAATAGATGATATTTTGGTTCTAAGTCGCTCGACAATATCCTCTACATTAAAAGCTTCTTTTTGAATAATTGCCACTTAACCTCCTGTAATCGGTGGTAAAAAAGCAATATCATCTCCCTGTTTCACAATATGGTTCCATGAAACAATTTCGTGGTTAACTGCCACGCGAATATGCTTTCGTTTTTTTTCTAACTCGACCCATGGCCCTTGTTTATTCTTAACCAAAAAATCAAGGAGCCGATCAACACTTTTAAGATTTTTATCTTCAACGTTTAATTCAATGACGTCTTGGTCAAAAATTTCTTTTAAGCTTGCAAACAATAAAATTCTAATCATCGTCAGAGGAATTCCTGGGAATAGAATCATCAAAGTCTATCAATTCATCCTCAATATCATCCAATTGGACTCTTTCTATTTGCTTAAATCGAGTGGTAATTTTTTTACTTGTAATGTTTATTTTTTGAGCATTGTCATTCGCTTGGCTGATGTTGTCGGTTAATTTCCTCATACGTATATCAAATCTTTCAAATTCTTGTCCCAGTTTACCCAGCTCAGATTTAATTATATGTACCTGCTTTTTGGTCTCAATATCCTTTAAAACTGCCCTAGCGGTATTTAAAACAGCCATTAATGTAGTCGGAGAGACCAGCCATACGCGATTGAGCATTGCCTCTTTAATAATGTCTGGGTGGTGCCCATGAATCTCTGCAAAAACGGCCTCTGCTGGAATAAACATAACCGCTCCATCTGTGGTCTCATTGGGAATTATATATTTGGATGATATATCGGTTATGTGCTTACGAACATCGAGTTTGAACTGCCTTCTGGCTCTCTCCTTATCTCCCTCGGCCATATTTTGATCAAACATCTTATGATAATTCTCCATGGGAAACTTGGAGTCTACTCCAATCGTTCCAGTAGGTTCTGGCAAGAACAGAGCACAATCCACCCTTACTCCAGAAGAAAAGGTGTGTTGCATTGCAAAGGAATCGGGTGGCAAGATGTTTGCGATAAGCTCCTTTAACTGAATTTCTCCGTAAGTGCCTCTGGATCGTTTGTCACCTAATATTTCTTGTAGGCTCACCATATTTGTCATCATGCCATCAATTTTTTTTTGCGCCTCATCTATGGTGGCAAGCGTTTTTGCAACATTTAC
Organism: Methylophilaceae bacterium; assembly: GCA_016778465.1. GTDB lineage: Bacteria > Pseudomonadota > Gammaproteobacteria > Burkholderiales > Methylophilaceae > BACL14. The sequence goes on along the minus strand of JADHPM010000003.1, from coordinate 105,024 downwards.
AAATGTTTCATTTTGTGACTTTTCTTGGTCGGATAAGGTGTTATGAAGCCTGTCAGAGAGTTTATTCATGGCGTCATTAATATCCACAATAATTTGTCGATGCTTTTCCTCAAGGGTCTGAGTGACATTTGATTCAGATTTATTAAAAAATAATTTCCAGATCAATATAGCTAAAGCTATAAAAATTAAAAGGAGAGCAAATTCTACAAGCATTTTTTACTTTGAGGCCTTAAGAGCTTGTGAAATATCCCCAATAATGTCATCTATGTGTTCGATACCGACAGAGATTCTAACCATATCCTCTGAGACACCGGCTAGCTTCAATTCATCAGCATCAAGCTGTCGATGTGTGGTAGACGCAGGGTGACATGCGAGCGATTTAGCGTCGCCGATATTAACGAGTCGTAAGATCATCTTTAATGCGTCAATAAATTTTGCACCAGCCTCTTTGCCTCCCTTGATACCAAAACTAATTATACCGGCAGCCTGACCCTTGGTAATTTTATTGCAAACATCGTGATATCGATCATTTGACAGTGCTGCGTAATTTACCCAGCTTACTTGGTTGTGGTCATGTAAAAATTCTGCAACCTTTAAAGCATTTTCGCAATGCCTTTCCATTCTAAGGCCAAGCGTTTCAAGGCCTTGCATAATCAAGAAAGCGCTATTCGCAGCTAATGCTGCCCCAGTATTTCTGAGGGGTACAACACGACAACGCCCGATATAGGCAGCTGGCCCAAGCGCCTCTGTGTAGACCACTCCGTGATATGACGGATCTGGCTCATTTAACATTGGAAACTTTTCAGTGTCCTTTGACCAATCAAACTTACCACTATCAACAATAATTCCACCGACTGTAGTTCCATGTCCACCAATGTACTTGGTGAGCGAGTGAACAACAATGTCTGCACCGAAATCAAAAGGTCGGCATAGGTAGGGAGTCGCGACGGTGTTATCAACAATTAAGGGGATGCCATGCTTATGAGCAATGTCAGCTAGAGCACGAAGATCAACCACGTTACCCAGAGGGTTACCAATCGTCTCACAATATAGTGCTTTTGTTTTAGTATCGATGGCTGATTTAATTTCCTCATAATCATTCGCATCAACCATCTTCACTTCAACACCCTGATTGGGCAGTGTATGCGCAAAAAGGTTATAAGTGCCACCGTATAATTGACTTGTGCTTACAATATTATCACCTACTCTGGTGATACATGAAATCGCATAGGTAATTGCAGCCATTCCTGAAGCTAAGGCCAATGCAGCGATACCGCCCTCCATCTCTGCAATTCTCTGTTCTAGAACTGCATTAGTGGGGTTCATAATTCTACTGTAAATATTACCCTCTACTTTTAGATCAAATAGGTCAGCACCGTGCTGTGTGTTATCAAAAGTAAATGAGGTCGTCTGATAAATTGGAGTGGTCGCAGCCTTGGTGGTTTTTTCCGACTCGTAACCATGGTGGAGCGCGATTGATTCGAGTTTCATAATTAATCCCTTTTTAAAAATTGGTTATTAATAATAACAAGTTATCTTGACTTAATGGGGTGTCTCATTAATTTTTATGAGCGGATACTGACTTTGAATTCTCGTTGCTACTTTTGAGGTTAATGCAACTTTAAGGCAAATGTCATCAGAGAATTGTTTGTCTATAATCTCTCCATTATTCTTATAAATAACATTAGAAATAATATCTAACATATTGTATTTAAGTGTAAATAAATAATTTTTTTTTTCAATATAATTAGTGATATCGCTCTGGTTTAATGCCAACATCCCTGCTTTGCTATATGCCCTCGCCAGACCTCCGGTGCCCAAATTAACTCCGCCATAATAGCGGACTACTGCCAAACAGGTATTAATAATTTTTTTATTTTCTAGGATACTCAATAGCGGTTTACCTGCGGTACCTGCAGGTTCACCGTTATCAGTAAAGTATGGCTCAATAACATTGCTTTTATAGATCTGATAACTAAATGCAATATGGCTGCATGATGGGTGCATGCCGAAGCTCTGTTGAATTTTTTTTAGGGCCTCCTCTTTGCTCTTTACAATAAAGCTGAGACCAATAAACTTTGATTTTGAAATAATTAAGCTCTTTGCAATACTTTCTCTTAAAATTATTTTCAAATCTAACTTAACCCTACTATTTTTCCTTTATTATCCACATAGATATTTTCACTAGCTGGACGCTTTGGAAGCCCGGGTAAAGTCATCAAGTCGCCACAAACGGCAACTATAAACCCTGCACCTCGCGACAGCCTTACTTCCCTTATAATGAGATCATGGTTATCAGCGGCCCCCCTTTGTTTTGGGTCACTTGAGAACGAGTATGGTGTCTTGGCAATACACACAGGAAGACCGTCATAAAGTTTTGCAAATTCATTAATCTGCTTATCGGCTTCAGGCTCATAGACAACTTCCTTGGCACGATAGATTTTCTTAGCAATTGTTTCAATTTTTGCTTTGAGTGATGCGTCCTGGTCATACACATAACGACAGCTTGCTTTTGTCTTTTCAAGAAGCTCAATCGACGCATGAGCCAAATCAGCTGCTCCTTTTGCACCGTCAGCCCAATGACTGCAAAGAATCGCCTGGAAACCTAGTTTTTCAACAGCCGCTTGCACATAATCAATTTCATTTTGTGTGTCAGCGCCAAAATGATTGATCGCAACAATGAGATCAAGGCCATAGTGTTGACTACAATTTTCGATATGGCGTTGTAGGTTTTTAAAACCGTTTGCAAGCGCTTCCAGGTTTTCTTCATTCAAGTCGGAAACTTCAAGACCGCCATGGTATTTGAGTGCGCGAATAGTCGCCACCAAAACAAGCATATCTGGTTTTAGGCCAGATTGACGACATTTTATATCAATAAATTTCTCAGCGCCTAAATCTGCTCCGAATCCCGCCTCTGTCACGACGTAATCTGATAAGGATAAAGCTAAATTAGTGGCGATAAAAGAATTGCAACCGTGCGCTATATTTGCAAATGGGCCACCGTGAATAAGTGTCGGCGTGTGCTGGATGGTTTGAACTAGATTAGGCATAAAGGCATCCTTGAGCAGGGCCACCATAGGACCTTGCGCCTTCAAGTCTTTAGCCAAGATTGGGGGTTTTGTCGGATCGATATGTTTCGCAACCTCCATTTCTCCAAGTCGTTTTTCTAAGTCCTGGTAAGAAGAGGCCAAGCAGAATATAGCCATAACCTCACTTGCCACCGATATGTTGAATTTGCCGTTATATTGATAGCGGCTCATCTCAACTTTTACCTGACGTAATGATCGGTCATTCATATCTAGACATCGATCAAAACTTATATTATTGATATCAATTCCCAGCTCGTTTCCATGCCATACGTGGTTATCAATTAAAGCTGATAAAAGGTTATTGGCAGATGTTATTGCATGAAAATCGCCGGTAAAATGTAGATTAATATTTTCCATAGGCAGTGCTTGAGACATCCCTCCGCCAGTGGCCCCGCCCTTCATGCCAAACACTGGCCCTAATGAGGGCTCCCTCACACAAGCCATTGATTTTTTTCCAACAAATGCCAACGCATCCGCCAACCCAATAGTGGTAGTGGTTTTCCCCTCCCCCGCTGGGGTCGGGCTCATAGCGCTGACAAGAATTAACTTACCCTTCGATTTTTTATCTATTTGAACTTTATTGATATCGATTTTAGCAATCGATGTGCCGTAATTTACTAGAGCGTCTTTTGAGACGCCGACCTTTTGTGCAACCTCATGAATTGGCAATAATTTTGAGTTTTGGGCAATTTCAATATCAGATTTCATGCTTTTCCCCCATACAAATTTAACTACACAATAACTTTATACCTAGATATGTCTTTTTTGTAAAAAAATTCTTAACTCCTCGTCACTCATCTGTGGGGTAAACATTTTAATAAAGTCATGGGTAAATTGCCTTATGAACGTGTCTTTTCGGATACCTAGGTATGTTGTGCTAGTGGGAAAAAGATGGCTGACGTCTCGGCTAGTTAAATCCTTATCTTTCTGTTTATCAAACGCCATTTGAGCAATCAATCCAACGCCAAGATTCAAGCTGACATAGGTTTTAATAACATCGGCATCGATCGCCGTTAACATGATATTAGGATTTAAATTTGCCTCCCTAAAGACATTGGAAACAATAGTGCTGCCAGTAAAGGCATAGTCATAGGTAATTAAAGGGTAAGTTGATAAGTCTTTCAGTGTCAGATGGTCCTTGCTTTCCAATAAATGCCCCTTCGGCATAACAACGCAACGGTTCCAAGTGTAGCAAGGAATACAAAAAATTTTATCATTCAAGCTGATCGATTCTGTTGCAATGCCAAGATCAGCCTCGCCTGAGACAATTTGTTCTGTTACTTGTGTGGGATTCCCTTGATGAATATTTAAATTAATTTTTGGATATTGCTTTACAAAAGCTTCAACAATTTTTGGTAATTTATATCGAGCTTGGGTGTGTGTTGTCGCAATCGTAAAGTGTCCCGAGTCAGTTTTTTCGTATTCCTCAGAAACGCGCTTTATATTCTTTGTCTCACGCATAATTTCCGTAATGGAAAAAATAACTTTATGGCCAGGCTCGGTTAGCCCAACGAGACGTTTTCCATTTCTTTGGAATACCTTAATGCCAATCTCGTCCTCGAGTAATTGGATTTGTTTGCTTACCCCTGGCTGAGAGGTGTGTAACGATTGTGCAGCTTTTGAAATGTTAAAGTTATTCTGCACCACTTCATAGACACATCGTAGTTGTTGTAATTTCATATAGCTAAAAGTTATATATTTATCAATTAATATTACTAGAATAATATATTAAAACCTGATATATTTCACATCAATTTTTATGACAGGTCACGCATGGGTATAGAGCTTACTATATCAGGTTTTGTTGTTGGTTTATTGGTTGGGCTTACCGGTGTTGGTGGCGGATCCCTCATGACCCCCCTTCTGGTAATCCTTTTTAAAGTAAATCCCGCTGTTGCAATAGGAACAGATTTAATTTATGCATCGATAACAAAGTCAGCTGGTGTCATCTCGCATAACAAATTAGGTCATATTAGTTGGGATATTGTCGGAAAATTAATGCTCGGAAGTATTCCGGCATCTTTTATCACAACCCTATTTTTAAAAAAAATTAACTTAAAGTCGCCAGAAGTCATTGGGGCAATTGAGCTTGGGTTGGGAATTGCTTTGGTGATGACGGCTGTTGCTGTCTTATACCAACCCGTTATTGTAGAAAAATCAAAAAGTAATAAACTTAGAACGTTGCGTCATACGAATATATTAACCATTGCTTTAGGTATTATTCTTGGCGCGATGGTAACGCTGACCTCTGTTGGTGCTGGAGCTCTTGGCGTAACGGCATTGTTATTGCTCTACCCTAAGATGTCTGTAAAAAATATTATAGGCACGGACATTGCGCACGCCGTACCAATTACTTTTTTCGCAGGTTTGGGGCATTATAATTTAGGGCACATAGATTTTATTTTACTGAGTTCGCTACTCGTTGGCTCCATTCCAGGTATATGGACTGGTAGCTTTTTAAGTACAAAAATTAATGAAAATAAACTCAGGCTAATTTTAGTGTTTATTCTTTTTGCAGTGGGCTTAAAACTAATAATTAATTATTAAGGTTTTCTATGTATAAATATGATGAAATAGATCAGGCAATCGTAGACGAAAGAGTGGCTCAATATGAGAATCAATTAAGCCGCTATCTCAATCAGGAGCTGACGGATGAGGAATTTAGACCCTTGCGACTGCAAAATGGGCTTTACATACAACGTCATGCACCAATGCTGAGGATTGCCATACCCTATGGGCTTTTATCATCAAAGCAATTAAAAAAATTAGCTGAAATTGCAGATAAATATGACCGTGGTTACGGTCACTTTAGCACGCGACAAAACCTACAACTTAATTGGCCCAAGCTTGAGGATACACCAGATATATTAAGGGAATTAGCATCCGTTCAAATGCACGCAATCCAAACATCGGGTAACTGTGTAAGGAATATCACCACTGACCAATTTTCAGGAATTACCCCTGACGAAATCATTGACCCGCGCCATATAGCAGAAATTATGCGCCAATGGAGTACATTTCACCCTGAATTTGCTTTGTTGCCGAGAAAATTTAAAATTGCAGTTACCGGCTCATCAAAAGACCGTGCGCTGGTTCAAGCACATGATATAGGGCTTGAATTCTATCTCGATGAACAAAAACAAATCGTTGTTAAAGTTTGGGTTGGTGGTGGTCTTGGTCGGACACCAATTTTGGGATCTGTTATCAATGAACGATTAGAGTGGCAACATATTCTAACCTACTGCGAGGCAATTCTAAGGGTTTATAATCTTTATGGACGAAGAGATAACAGCTTTAAGGCAAGAATTAAAATCCTCGTGAAGGCGCTTGGTATTGAAAAATTCAAAACCTTGGTCGAAGAGGAGTGGCAATATATTAAAGATGGTCCAAACACTATCACTGAATCTGAGTTACAGCGCGTGAAGGCGTTCTTTTCAGAACCTGCATATGAATCAAACATTATTTCTAATTTAGAAGCATATCAAAATGATAAAGCTTTTTCACAATGGCTGACGCGTTGCACTCATAAACACAAGAAACAAGGTTATCGCGCAGTCACTCTATCTTTAAAGCCAACACACACAGCTCCCGGAGATGCAACCTCAGAGCAGATGCGTGCAGTTGCCAGCATGGCTGATGAGTATAGTTTTGGTGAGATACGCGTATCGCATGAGCAAAATTTAATATTGGCAGACGTTCGGGAGGATAACTTACGTGAGCTTTGGAAAAAAGCCAAAGACTTAAACCTAGCAACCCCTAATGTTGGATTATTAACTGATATCATTTGTTGCCCTGGGGGAGATTTTTGCTCTTTAGCTAATGCCAAAAGTATCCCTATAGCAGAATCTATTCAGGCGGTTTTTGATGATATGGACTATTTGCATGATATTGGTGATATTAATTTGAATATCTCGGGCTGCATGAATGCATGCGGCCATCATCACGTAGGCCATATTGGTATTCTGGGAGTGGATAAAAATGATAGCGAATGGTACCAGGTGACACTGGGCGGAAATCAAGGAAATTTTGCTAGTATTGGAAAGGTAATTGGCCCCTCCTTTTCGGCCGCGCAGATGCCTGAAGTTATACGTAAGATAATTTCCGTTTTTACAACTGTCCGTCATGATGATGAGTTATTCATTGATTGTGTGCACCGTGTAGGGCTTGAGCCATTCAAGGACCTTATATACCTAGGGGAGGAGCATTAACTATGAATTCTCAATTAGTACTGCATGATAAAATTCAAGATGACGCTTGGCAAGTTATTGAGCTGCCAGCTATTGAGGTGGAGATAAAAAAACAAGCCGGTAAAATTGTCCAATTTAAATTGACTGGGGAGGATTTTCCTACCCAAAAACAAATCGAAGACACGGTTGTCCCAGAAAAAGGTCATCTTATTTTGCCCCTTAAGGTATTTTTGCATCATAAAAAAGCCTTAGACCAGAGATTAAAGCTTGGGGAGATAGCCATCTGGATTTATACCCACGAAGAGATTGAAAAAAATTTAGATAACGGTGATAGCTTGAATCAATTTCCACTTATCGCAATCAAAACTGAAAAATTTGCCGATGGTCGTATTTTTTCAATCGCGGCAAGGATAAGAAATAAATTTCATTTTAAAAATGATCTACGAGCTATGGGGGATGTTTTAAAGGACCAGCTATATTTTTTGAAAAGAGTTGGATTTAGCAGCTACATGATCCGCGCAGATAGAAATGTTAATGACGCAATAAGCTCACTCAAAGACTTTAGTGACCCATATCAGGGTGCATATGATTTAAAAGAGCCGGTATGGCGCAGAAAAAATAGATAGTTATAATGAAAAAAACTGATCAAATAAATTTAACTCCTGAGCTACAAGAAGGATTAGAAAAAAAAGTAAAGGCGCTCCACGAGATCATTCAAGATATTGGAGAAACATACCCGTCTGTAGCTTTTGCAAGTAGTTTTGGTGCTGAGGATATTGTACTCCATCACGCAATTCATCAGTCTTCAAATAAGATTGCTATTTTTACTTTAGACACAGGACGACTCCCCAACGAAACCTATGAATTAATTAGCAAAGTAAAACAAATATTTAATCAAAAAATTGAGGTCTTTTTTCCAGATCAAAAAAAAATAGAAGCCTATATGAATGAAAATGGCGTAAATGCCTTCTATGAATCATTAGAGCTCAGAAAAGAGTGTTGTTACATCAGAAAAGTAGAGCCATTAATTCGTGCTCTTCAAGCAAGAAATGCTTGGGTTACCGGTATGCGCGCTGAACAATCTCAAACAAGGGAAACCTTAAAGATTAAAGAGTTCGACAGCGGGCACAACATCGATAAAATTAATCCCCTTGTCGACTGGTCAGATTCTGAGGTATGGGCTTACATAAAATTAAATGATCTTCCTTATAATCGCTTGCACGACAAATTCTATCCGAGCATAGGGTGTGCGCCATGCACAAGAGCTATTAGCATTGGTGAAGATATTCGTGCGGGTCGATGGTGGTGGGAAAATCCTAAAAACAAAGAGTGTGGGTTACACTCAAAGGATGAAAAATAAATGGTAAAAGTATTATCACATTTAGATTGGTTAGAATCTGAAGCGATTCACATTATGAGAGAAGTCGCAGGACAATGCAGCAACCCTGTTTTGTTATTTTCTGGCGGTAAGGACTCATTATGTTTATTAAGAATTGCAGAAAAAGCATTTCGTCCGGGACGCTTCCCTTTTCCATTAATGCATGTTGATACTGGGCACAACTACCCTGAAGTCATAGAATTTAGGGACAGAAAAGTAGCTGAGCTAGGAGAGAGACTGATTGTGGCTTCTGTTGAAGAGTCGATGTCAAAGGGCACAGTCGTCCTTAATTCACCTAACGAACCAAGAAATAAGTACCAATCAATTACCTTGCTAGAGGCCATAGAGGAAAATATATTTGATTGTTGTATTGGTGGAGCAAGAAGAGACGAAGAGAAAGCTAGAGCCAAAGAGCGAATAATGAGTTTTAGAGATGAGTTTGGGCAATGGGATCCAAAAAATCAACGTCCTGAATTATGGGATCTTTACAATGCGCGCGTTCATAAGGGTGAAAATATTCGAGCCTTCCCTATATCGAATTGGACAGAAATGGATGTCTGGCAATATATCGCAAGGGAAAATCTAGAGCTTCCTAATATATACTTCGCACATCAAAGAGATATCATTAAGCGCAATGGCTCAATTGTTCCGGTTACTGAATTTACTCCGGCAAGATCTGATGAAAAAATTGAAAATTTAACAGTCCGATTCCGTACCGTGGGGGATATAACATGCACCGCTCCTGTCCTGAGCAGTGCAGATACAGTTGAAAAAATTATTCTAGAAACAGCTTCAACCATTATTTCTGAACGCGGTGAGACAAGGCTTGATGATCAAATGTCAGAAGCAGCAATGGAGCAGCGTAAGAAAGAGGGTTACTTTTAATTATGGCAAATAAAACAAATGATACTGTATTGAGATTTATGACCTGTGGAAGTGTTGATGATGGCAAAAGTACTTTGATTGGACGCATGCTTTTTGATACAAAAACTATCCTGACAGACACGTTAAATCAAATAGAAAAAACCTCAAAAAAACGGGGTATGACAGCAGTCGACCTATCGCTTATAACCGACGGATTGCAAGCAGAAAGAGAACAAGGTATTACCATTGATGTTGCTTATCGATATTTCAGTACAGGGACCAGAAAATATATAATCGCAGACGCCCCCGGCCACGAGCAATATACCAGAAATATGGTAACAGCGGCCTCGACCGCTGAGTGCGCCATCATCCTTATTGATGCCAGAAAAGGCATCCTGACGCAAACTAAGCGCCATACCTATCTGTCAACTCTTGTTGGCATAAAACACATTTTAGTTGCAATCAACAAAATGGATTTGATTGATTTTGATGAGGAGCAATATAAGCATATACAGGATGATTATTTGACTTTTTTTGAGGCAATAAAAGATCAAAAGACACAAGTAGACTTTGTTCCTATGTCTGCATTAGAGGGAGATATGATTGTTGAACGCGGGAATAGATTATCCTGGTACAACGGCCCCACACTTTTAGAGTATCTCGAAAATTTGGACGTAAGCGATAAAAATAGTATGCAAGAGTTACGTCTTCCTGTGCAGTTTGTTTGTCGACCTCAAGAATCTTCTAATAAAGCTTTGCATGACTTTAGGGGGTTTATGGGTCGAATTGAATCTGGAACGCTAAAAGTTAATGACAAAATAAAAGTTCTTCCCTCAGGGCACCACTCAGAAATAAAGGATATGCGTATTGGTGATGATTTTATTCAGGAAGGTATTACTGATCAATCAGTAACCATTACTCTAAAAGATGAAATTGACATCTCGCGGGGCGACATGATAGTGCATGAAGGAGATAATATAGCAAGCACAAAAGATTTGACGGCAATGGTCTGTTGGTTAAGCGAGACACCCTTAACCGTCAATAGGACATACCTTATGATGCACACTGCTCGCTCATCAAAAGCAAAAATAACTCAAATAAAACATAAAATTGACGTTAATACTTTGCGAGAGGAGTTCGCAGATAAGCTCAATGTTAATGATATTGCTGAAATTTCTTTTAAACTTGCTCAGCCACTTGTTATTGATACTTATGAGAAAAATCGAGTGACTGGTGCCTTTATACTTGTCGATGAGTCTTCTTTACACACAGTTGCTGCTGGCATGGTAAAGAGTATAGATTCATAGTTGAAAATAAATTAAAATACCCAAAACTAAATGAAGGATAAATATGACCTACGTTGTAACTGAAAATTGCATTCAATGTAAATATACAGACTGTGTGGATGTTTGCCCTGTTGACTGCTTTGTCGAGGGGCCAAACTTTCTAGCAATTGATCCTGAAGAATGCATCGATTGCACGCTATGTGTTGCAGAATGCCCTGTGGAAGCAATTTTTGCAGAGGATGATGTGCCAGAAGATCAGCAAGAATTTATTGAGATTAACGCCAAACTCGCCAAAGTATGGCCAATACTCTCATCAAGAAAAGAACCCTTACCAGATGCCGATAAATTTGCTAAAATTTCAGACAAGCGAAAACTATTAATAGAGGGTTAAAGATGAAAAATTATTATTTACTTTTACTGGCTTCAGTATCATTATCTGCTTGTGTAGCTACTGAATCGTTTGTAGATGGCGAACCTGGTGCAGATGGCGTTAGTGTGGTTAGCTCGATAGATAATGAAAAGTGTGAACCAAAAGCGGCAGTAAAGGTAAGGCATACGGGCTATGCTGAGCGTCTAACAGGCTATATTGAAAAAGATCTAGATAAGTTAGCGAAAAATGCAGCCTTCAAAGAAGGTGGCAACACTGTAATGATGATTGAAAAATATGAAGAGGGCCGAGGCACCCAATCAGCGCTCTATCATGTTTACATGTGTAACTAGTCTGTATTCCATGCTTGGGTTTGTATAACGAATGCAAACCCAAGGCAAAAAATCGTAAAAAACCCTACTGCCAAACCAAGCGTTGAGAACCATAAAGTTGGAATAACCAAACCGGCGACCAGGGTTGAAAACATCATTTGCATAAAAGCTTGACCTGATGCAGCAGTTCCTCGCATTTTTGGAAAACAATCTAAAGCTGCAATGGATATGACTGGCATTACTGCTGCCATACCTACATTATAAAGCGCAATAAAGCCAATATTAAAGATAGTATTATTGTTAAAAAAGGCGCAAAACAGTAAATTACTCAAAGTAATAAAAAACATCCAAAAGTATCCAGCTTTAAGTAGCTTTGCGGGCGCAATCACTCCAGCTGCTCTTTTTGAAATAAAGGATCCTATCATCATCCCCGTAACGGTTGGTATAAAAAGATAGCCAAACTGTTGCGCATTAAATCCTAAATGATCAATTAAAAAAACAGGACTCGCTAATACATAAATAAAAAAAGCTGAAAAGTTAGCAGAAACAGAGAGAATAAGCAGAAGAAACTCTTTGTTCGATAGAGCTTTAGCATACCGAGATAAGATTGAATTAAATGAGAAAGGAAGTAAATCCTTTTTTGCAATCGTTTCAGGTAGAATTTTTTTTGCCAGAAAAATAGATAAGGCGGCATAGATTGCTAAAAAAATAAATATTACTTGCCAATGAAAAGCCAATAGCAGTCCACCGATCATTGGTGCCACTGCAGGGGCAATCCCAAAAATAATCTGGATAGTAGCCATTACCCTTTGGGCTTCAGGGCCTTGATAAAGGTCCCTCACCATCGCGCGTGCAACTACATTCCCTGCCCCGCCTCCAATACCTTGAAGGACCCTAAAAAACCATAACATCTCAACCGAAGTTGCCAGAGCACAACCAATAGAGGCAAAGAAAAATAGACCCAACCCAAACTTCATGGTTTTTATTCTCCCAATTGAATCTGAGATAGCGCCATGAAATAAAGTCATCAGCGTATAAGGTGCAAGGTAAAAGGTTAAGCTTTGTTGAATCGCATTCGGATTTGAGTGCAAATCGAGTGCAATGATATGAAAAGCAGGAAGGTAGGTATCAATGGCGAATGGTGCAAGACTTGCTAGCATCGCCAAAGTAATAACTTTTGGATTAAGGAAGAAGCTCATATTTACCTATGATTATATGGGATTAAGGTAAAGCATGAAAATCTGCTAAGCGATCTTTCTCTTCTCCATCAATAACGCGTTGAGAGTTTTTATTCGTTCTAAAAACAATAGGCTGTTCTTTTAAAACACCATTTTGTGCATCCTCTACTGCCTTAACAATTAACGGTCTTCCAGGAGCTTTATCGCACACCGGATCTGCACCCTCTGCATCTCCTGTAATTAAGAAAGCTTGGCATCGACAACCGCCTAGATCGTTTTCTTTTTCTGGGCAAGTTCTGCAAGGCTCTTTCATCCACGAATCGCCACGGTATTTATTAAAGGCAGGTGATTCATGCCACGCGTAACCTAATTCGTTATTTTTGACATTAGGGAATTTCATATTTGGCAGCACGCGCGCAGAATGACATGGCAAAACATCTCCATCTGCAGTTACGATCATAAAGACCTCTCCCCAGCCATTCATACACTTCTTAGGACGGTTACCAAAATAATCAGGCACAACAAAAAATACCTTCATCTTGTTGCCAACTTTGTCTCTAAAACGATTAGTGACTTCCTCAGCTTTATCGACCTGCTCTTTGGTCGGCATTAGTTGATTTCTGTTAAGCAATGACCAGCCATAATATTGTGTGTTTGCTAACTCAACATAGTCAGCACCTAGCTTCTCAGCCATCTCTAAAATTTCTGGTATATGCTCAATGTTATAACGGTGGATAACAACATTTAAAACCATTGGATAGCCACGATCTTTGATCATGGCCGCAACCTTTTGTTTTAATTTGAAGGTACGTGTATCCGTAACAAAATTGCTAATTTCCTCAGTAATATCATGCATGGAGAGTTGTATATGGTCTAGCCCGCCCTTTTTAAAAGCATCAATTCTTTTTTCAGTCAGGCCAACACCAGATGTGATGAGGTTACTGTAATAACCTAAGCTGTGAGCCTCCTCAACTATTGTCTCAATATCATCTCTAAGTAAAGGTTCGCCGCCTGAGATACCTAGTTGTAAAGCACCGAGCTCTCGTGCTTGATTAAGGACCTTAATCCAACCCTTGGTATCTAATTCATTATTAGTGTGGTTAGCATAATCTGTGGGGTTGTAGCAAAAAGCACAGTGCAACGGGCACCGGTATGTAATTTCCGCCAATAACCATAGAGGTTGTTTATTAGTGATATTTGAATCTACTCCGTTATTTTGCTGTGCCATAGATTTACCCCTCGTTTACTTTCTCTATCCAAGCCTTACCAATCGCGAAATCAAGCATTGCGAGAATATCCTTTTCAATATCATTAACGTCAGGAAATTGTAGCTGTAATTTTTTAACAATCTCTTCCGCTGTTGTCTTACCATCAACAAGCTTTAAAACCTCCCCAGCGCTGCCATTAAGTTTAACCATTCCCTCTGGGAATAAAATAACGTAACAATTCTGTGCTTTTTCCCACTGAAAGCGATGATGGTCTGCAATCTTGTAGATGTGGTTTTTTTCAGAAGTCATTTATCTAGGTTGCCTCAAGTAGTCACGTCCTTCAACTTTAATATCAGCAGATGCCAGCATTATGGAATCTGCTATTACCCAGAGTACATCAAGTTTGAATTGAAGGATATTTAATGCTTTTTCTTGCATTTCTCTAGATTGACTAAAGTGCTCCAGCGTGACTGTTAGACCGTGCTCCACATCACGTCTGGCCTCTGTAAGGCGTTTTTTAAAATATGAAAGACCGGACTCGTCAATCCAGGGATACATTTCAGGCCATGAACTAATCCTTTGTTGATGTATGTGAGGAGCAAATAACTCAGTTAATGAGGAGCAAATTGATTCTTGCCAAGTTCGTTGTTTAGCAAAGTTAATATAAGCATCAACCGCAAACCGCACTCCTGGGGAAACCATCTTTAATGATGTCACGTCATCCCTTGTCAAACCGACTGCTTTACCCAACTGAATCCATGCCTCGATTCCACCCTCAGCCTGCCCATCCCCATCATGGTCGATGATTCTAACGATCCATTCTTTTCGAATTTCTTTGTCAGGGCAGTTAGATAAGATCGCAGCATCTTTTTGCGGGATACCTATCTGGTAATAAAATCGGTTAGCGACCCAACTTTGTAATTGTTCTTTTGTCAGCTTACCTTCATACATAAGAACATGAAAAGGATGATAGATATGATATCCTCTGCCTTTTTCTCTTAATTGATTTTCAAATTCCTCACGACTCCAAGGTTCTGTCATACCGAAATTCCTTTATAAAATAATATCCATTCCGTCGAATGCAACTTCAATTCCGTGATCATTAAGTATTTGACGTTCAGCAGAATCCTCTCTCAGGATAGGGTTTGTGTTATTAATATGGATGAGTATTTTTCTTGGTTTAGAAAGCGCGCTTAAAGTTTCCATTATTCCACCCTTGCTTGATTGGTCGAGGTGACCCATCTCACTCGCTAATTTATCGTTGATACCATGGCGCGACATTTCATCATTTGTCCAAACAGTTCCGTCAACCAAAATTACATCAGCGTTACTCATATATTCAAGGACATGATCTTCAATTACACCTAAACCAGGCGCATAAAAAAGATTCTTATTAGTTCTTTTATCTTCGACCCGATAGCCTACATTGTCACCAGGGACGGTGTTGTGTCTGTGCGGAGAATAGGGTGGCGCCTCACTTTTTAAGGGAACAGCTGTAAAGACTAAATCATCGGCTTTGGGGATGGTAAAAGGCTCTTGTTCAGTGGCTACTTCGTGCCAATTTACACCTCTAAAATGACCTAATATGTTAAAAATTGGATAGCCCGTTGTCATATCCTCGTAGACTGACTTTGTGCAATAAATATCCCATGGTTTATCATGTTCTCTCAGAATAAGCAAACCAGTCGTATGGTCGATCTGGCCGTCACATAAGATTATGGATGCTATACCCGTATCACGAATTTTTCGCGCTGGCTGCAAAGGTGGAAAAGATTCAATTTGTGCGCGAATATCTGGAGAAGCATTGAATAAAATCCAATTTTCTTCATTAGAGCTAACGGTAATCGATGACTGAGTTCTTGCGGATGACTCAATAGAATGTGTCCTAAGTCCCTTACAATTTTCACAATTACAATTCCATTGGGGAAAACCACCACCAGCACCAGAACCTAAAACCCTAATATGCATACCATCCTCATGTAATAAATTTTAAAAACGAATATTGAAGCAGATGACGTCTTTTTGACAGGGTAAAACATCTAAAAAAAACTCATGATATCCATGAGTTACTGATTAATATTACGACCTAGTATCTTAGCTATTTGCGTTAATTCTGTCATAAGGCTTTTTAATTCCTCTGGATTAATAGCCTGATCGGCATCACACCAAGCTTCACATGGGTTTGGATGCATTTCTACCAACAAGCCATCAGCTCCGGCAGCGATAGCAGCCCTTGATAAAGCAGCAACCATCCATGCTTTTCCTCCAGCATGAGAGGGGTCAATAATAACAGGTAGATGTGTTTCTTTCTTAAGAACCGGAATGGCAGTAACATCTAAAACATTTCTGTAATATGTCTCAAAAGTTCTAATACCTCTTTCGCAAAAAATAATATTATGATTACCGCCTGAAGCAATATACTCTGCGGCCATTAGCCACTCAGAAATAGTAGCTGACATGCCTCGTTTAAGAATTACAGGTACGTTAATTTTTCCAACTTCCCTAAGTAACTCGAAGTTTTGCATGCTTCTTGTGCCAATTTGTATGACATCCACTTTTTTTTCAAGAAAAGTATCAAGATGACGAATATCCAGTAATTCGGTAACAATAGGCAGCCCTTCCCTATCCGCTGCCGTTCTAAACATCTCCAAACCTTCAAATCCTACACCCTGAAAGGTGTAAGGGCTTGTTCGAGGTTTAAAAGCCCCTCCGCGCATTAAATTTATACCTGCATCTTTAACAGCTTTTGCTGCTTGCTCCATTTGTATTGGAGTTTCAACCGAACAAGGTCCAGAGATTATTTGAATATCGTTTCCTCCGATACGATGACCTCTGATATCAATTACAGTATCTTCGTTATGCCAATCCCTAGCAACGATTTTATAAGGCTTAACAATATGTAAAGCTTGCTCAACTCCCGGGAGAGACGCAAGTAATTCCTCATCGAGTAACCTCTCATCACCGATAGCGCCAATGACTGTCTTTTCAATACCTTTAGAGATACTTGCTTCGAGTCCCTTTTCTTTAATGCGACTCAAAACATTATCAATTTGCTCATCAGTCGCAGTTTTATTCATCACAATAATCATTTTTTTAACCTTAAATGCTTGCTAATTGATCAAGAAAGATTTTATTCTCATTTCTAAGTCCGATACTCACTCTAAGAAAATCGGGCATTCCATAGTTTGCTATGGGTCTTACAATAACGCCATTTTTTAATAAATGGTGATAATACATCATTGCGGCTTGTTCGTCTTTAAGTTTAAAGCTGATAAAGTTTCCATATGAGGAGATATATTTTATATTAAGAGCCTCAAAACCATTAGTTAACTGCTGCATACCTTCATCATTAGTTTGTTTACTTTGTTTCAAAAAATCATCATCAGCGAGAGACTCAATTGCAGCCAACTGTGCAACATGATTGACATTAAAAGGCTGTCTTATTCTGTTCATATAATCGGCAAGTCGTTGATCAGTAACGCCGTAACCTACCCTCAGTCCTGCTAAACCATGAGCCTTTGAGAAGCTTCTAGAGATCAAGAGATGGGGAAACTTTTCTAACCATGCGAAAGCCTCTGATTTAAATTCATCCCCTAAGTATTCATCGTATGCTTCATCCAAAACTACTAATACAGTTTTCGGGACAGTTGATAAGAAGTCATACAGGACTTTTTTTTCAATAAGGGTTCCAGTAGGGTTATTTGGATTTGCAATAAAAATAACTTTTGTTTTAGTTGTTATCGCTTTTTTAAACGCCTCCAGATCATGCTCATAATTTTTTGCTGGAACCTCTAAACCCTTTGCGCCAGTGGCTTTTACTACGAGCTTGTAAACTGCAAAAGCGTGTTTAGAAAAAATAGCTTCATCAGACGAGGTAAGAAATGTTCTGGCAACAAGCTCAAGTATATCGTTGGATCCGTTACCTAAGATAATTTGCCTATCAGCAAGATTGAACTTGGTTGCAATAGCTTGTTTTAGATGGTAACCATTTCCATCAGGATAACGCTCAACTCCGTCAAAAGATCTTTGGATAATTTTTTTAACTCTTGGGCTTACGCCCAATGGATTTTCATTGGACGCCAGTTTAATAATTTTACTCTCATCAAGATTAAGTTCTCGAGCAACCTCTTTGATGGGACGCCCCCCTTGATAGGGTTCAATCTCACAAATATGTGTTGGAACACTTATATTAATTGTCATGACTTGCAGGATAGGAGCCAAGCAGCTTTATGAAAGACGCTTGTGTCTCTACTTGATCTACAGATAACCTTACTTTTTTATCTTTATAATGCCCCTCCACATCGATAAAAAAAACATACTCCCACAAACCAATTCTTGCAGGTCTGGATTCTAGCTTTGTCATACTGACTTTATTTTTAGCAAATGGGGAAACAAGATCAGCTATCGCTCCTGGCTTATTCTTTGTTGCAACAACAATGGAGGTTTTATCATTTCCACTGGGATCAACCTCTTGCTTTGAGACAACCAAGAACCTTGTTGAGTTTTTTCTGTCGTCCTCAATATTTTCAAACAAGTTGTTGAGTTTATATAGATCTGCTGCTTTGCTACTCGCAATTGCTGCCGCATTCCTGTGACTTGCAGCTAGGCGGGCTCCTTCAGCATTGCTTGTAACTGCCACTTTGTCTACATTAGGCATATTATTCATTAGCCAATCATGACACTGCGCGAGAGATTGGCCGTGCGCATAGACTTTATTGATCGTGTTTAAACTGCGGTTTTTTGAAATCAAACAATGATGAACAGGTAAGATAATTTCACCACAGATTTTAAGATCTTTTGTTAATAACAAGTCTAAAGTCCTGCTTATTGCGCCCTCGGTAGAATTCTCGACGGGAACCACACCATAATGAGCAATATCGGACTGAACTTGACTGAATACTTCATCAATACTATTAGTTGGAATCGCATCAATATTCTCACCAAAATGCTTGATTGTCGCTTCCTCACTAAAAGTACCCAATGGCCCCAAAAAAGAAACACTTAACTTTTTCTCGAGTGCACGACAATTAGAAATAATAGATTTAAATATATTATTGATACTTGCTTGGGATAATGGTCCATTATTTAATTTTTTCAATTTAGCGAGAAGGCTCGCTTCTCGCTCTGGTTTGTATATAACGCCGTCATTCTTTAACCGACCAATTTCTTTTGCGATTCCGGCGCGCTGAGAGAGTAATTCCAAAATCTCTTGATCTATTTTGTCGATATCAATTCTCAGTTTATTTAAATTCTTTTTCATACGTTATTTTTCTTAAATTTTTCCATAAATTCTATGAGTGCTTTTATGCCCTCAAAAGGCATTGCATTATAAATCGATGCTCTAAGCCCCCCAACAAGCCGATGGCCTTTTAATTGGTATAATCCCTCCGCTTCTGCTTCAGAAACAAATTTCATTGTAAGCGCATCATTTTTAATTCTAAAGGAAACATTCATCCTTGAACGGTTAATTTTATGGACATTATTGTAGTAAAAGCTCGTTGAATCAATATATTCATAAAGAGTTGAGGCTTTTTTTATATTTTGTTCTTCAATTTTTTTTAATCCCCCTTGCTCTAAAAGCCATTTAAAAACTAACCCTGCAATATATATTCCAAACGTTGATGGTGTATTAATCATAGATTTATTATCGGACTGAATTTTCCAATTTAATGTAGTTGGCGTTTTTTTATCAGCATTTTCCAGCAAGTCATCACGGACAATAACAAGGGTAAGCCCTGCTGGTCCAATATTTTTTTGTGCCCCTGCGTAAATAACCCCAAAATTTTTAATATCCATCGGTCTTGAAAGAATATTTGAGGACATGTCACAAACTAGTGGTGGTTTAATTTTTGGTGTTTCAAAATATTCAACTCCATGAATTGTCTCGTTCATGCAAAAATGAACGTATGCATCTTCATCTGAAAAAATCCAATCTTGTGAGCAAGGTGCTTTTAAAAAATCCTCAGCTTCTGATGAAGCTCCTAATTTTATATCCCCAAAAACCTTTGCATCACTGAAGGTTCTTTTTGACCAATAACCTGAAGCTATATAACTTGCTGAGGTCTCATTAAGGAGATTCATTGGGACCATAAAGTTATGAGTAATTGCCCCGCCCTGCAGAAATAAAACCTTATAATTTTTGGGTATGTCAAATAATTTTCTTAAATTAGCCTCAGTCTCATCAAAAATAGAGAGGTAATGTTTGCCTCTATGAGACATTTCCATGACTGACATTCCTGTTCCATTCCAATCTAAAAGCTCAGATTGTGCCTGAAGCAAAACTTCCTTTGGAAGAACCGCTGGGCCAGCAGAAAAATTAAATTGGCAGCTCATCTTGATCAGCCTCTAAATGCTCTGATTCAACGATTTTTTCTAAACCAGATAATTTTTCATCTTTAGTCAAGTTGATAAGGGTAACGCCTTGTGTTGCTCTACCCAATTCTCGAATCTCACTTACTTTCGTTCTTATTAATACTCCACCGGTAGTAATTAACATAATCTCATCATTGTCATGAACAAGTTTGGCGGCAACCACAATTCCATTCCTCTCGCTTACTTGAATCGCTTTAACTCCTTGGGTACCTCGACCAGAGCGACGAAATTCTGAGAGCAATGTGCGTTTACCGAAACCGTTCTCGGTGGCTACTAAAACAGACTCGTCAACTGAGGAAGCAACTAATAATGACAGAACCTGATTACCTGAAGGCAACTTCATACCCCTTACTCCCCGGGCATTTCTTCCCATGCTTCTGACATCGTTTTCATCAAACCAAACAGCCTTACCACCATTAGATACCAAAACTACATCTTGATTACCGTTTGTAATGTCAGCACCTATTAAATAATCACCATTATCAAGTTTGATCGCGATAATGCCTGACTTACGTGGGTTCGAAAAATCTGACAAGGGTGTCTTCTTAACTGTGCCTTTTGAAGTGGCCATAAATATATATTGGTCATCAACAAAATCTTTAACGGCCAAGATTGCGTTAATTTTTTCACCAGGCATCAATGGGAACAGGTTAACAATGGGCTTGCCCCGACTAACGCGGCTTCCTTGCGGAACTTCATAGACCTTTAACCAATAAACTTGCCCCCTACTTGAGAAACAAA
The DNA here is from genome assembly GCA_016778465.1 of Methylophilaceae bacterium. GTDB lineage: Bacteria > Pseudomonadota > Gammaproteobacteria > Burkholderiales > Methylophilaceae > BACL14. Next base: position 84,022 of record JADHPM010000003.1, on the reverse strand, counting down.
GAATATTATCGTGAGAGTTTGCAACAAACATCTTTTCAATAAAATCATCCTCTTTTGTTGTCATCGCCTGCTTACCTCGTCCACCTCTTCTTTGTGAGCGATAATCATCTAAAACTTGAGCTTTGATATAGCCTGTATTAGATAATGTCACAACCATATCCTGGGGCGCGATTAAATCTTCAATAGACAAGTCTTGAGCATTAACAATGATTTCACTTCTTCTTTTGTCGCCGTATTGCGTTTTAATTTCATCCAATTCATCATTGATAATATTTGTAACTCTCTCTGATTTGGATAAAATATCAAGTAAGTCGAGAATTAAATCCATAATCTCATGATATTCGTTGACAATCTTTTCTTGCTCCAATCCAGTTAATCTTTGTAATCTAAGTTGGAGAATTTCTTGGGCTTGTGTATCAGATAATTTATATCCATTTGCTTTTAATCCAAAAGATTTTGGAAGGCCTTGTGGTTTTGATAGATCCTCAGAGGCTCTTTTTAACATCTCCTCAACCACTGGTGATTTCCATTCTCGTCTCATTAACTCATCTTTTGCAACTGGAGGCGTAGCAGCAGCCTTGATTATTCTTATCATTTCGTCAACATTAGCTAATGCGACTGCCAAACCCTCAAGAACATGCCCACGTTCTCTAGCTTTCTTGAGCTCATAAACCGTCTTACGAGTTATAACCTCACGACGATGCTTTAAGAAGGCCTCGAGAATTTGTTTTAAATTATGGAGTTTAGGTTGGCCATCATTAAGGGCAACCATATTCATGCCAAAACTATCCTGAAGTTGAGTTTGTTTATACAAATTATTGAGAATTACATCTGGGATTTCACCTTTCTTTAATTCAATCACAACGCGCATCCCAGATTTATCAGACTCGTCCCTTAAATCAGAGATTCCATCAATTTTTTTATCTCCAACCAGCTCGGCAATTTTCTCAATGAAGGTTTTTTTATTAACTTGGTAAGGTAACTCGTCAACAATGATTGCCTCCCGATTGCCTTTTTCCATTGGCTCAACATGCGTTTTTCCTCTCATAACAACTCGTCCGCGACCAGTTTTGTAACCATCTCTGACACCAGCAACACCATGAATAATTCCGGCTGTAGGAAAATCTGGGCCGGGAATGTGCTCAATTAAATCCTCAATGGTTAGATCTGGATTTTTAAGCAGCCCCTGAAGTCCATTGATAACTTCTGTCAAGTTATGGGGTGGAATATTAGTTGCCATGCCGACCGCAATTCCTGAGCTACCATTTATAAGTAAATTAGGAATTTTTGTTGGCATAATTAATGGTTCATTTTCTGAGCCATCATAATTTGGTCCAAAATCCACTGTTTCTTTATCGATATCAGTTAGGAGTTCGTGCGCTATTTTAGACATACGAATTTCTGTGTAGCGCATCGCAGCCGCGTTATCTCCATCAACAGAGCCAAAGTTACCTTGGCCATCGACAAGCATGTATCGAAGACTAAAATCTTGCGCCATACGAACTATCGTGTCGTAAACAGCTGTATCTCCATGAGGGTGGTATTTACCAATAACATCACCAACAATTCTGGCTGATTTTTTGTAGGGTCGATTAAAATTATTACTTAGCTCATGCATCGCATAAAGCACTCTTCGGTGGACAGGTTTTAATCCGTCCCTCACATCTGGTAAAGCTCTGCCAACAATAACGCTCATGGCATAATCCAGATATGACTTTTTCATCTCATCTTCTAGGCTTACTGGAAGGGTTTCTTTGGCAAATACGTCCATATTTTCTATTCGATTTGTTTGTTGGAAAGAATTATAGTACCCTTGATTTTAGCATGTATTAAGGCGATTAATGCGATAAAAACAGCTTACTTGGACAGAAAAACTAAGTCTGACTTAATGTCCTCGATATCCTCAATTCCGACCGCAATACGAATTAAATTTTCACGAATATTGGCTGCATCCCTCTCCTCTTGAGTTAATCTTGCATGAGTGGTAGTAGAGGGGTGCGTGATAGTAGTTTTGACATCTCCAAGATTTGCAGTAATGGAGAGCATTTTCGTGGAGTCAATTAATTCCCATGCTTCTTGTTGAGATCCTTTTATTAAAAAAGATACGATACCCCCACCCGAAAACTGCTGTTTCTTAGCTAATAAATATTGAGGGTGAGACTCAAGGCCTGGATAAAATACTTGCTCTACTTTTTTTTGCTGTTCAAGCCAAATTGCTAATTCATACGCATTTTTTGAGTGCGCGTCCATACGTATTTTTAAAGTCTCAAGCCCCTTATAAAATACCCAAGCGTTAAAAGGGCTGAGCGTTGGTCCAGCAGATCTAAGAAATGAGAAAACCTCCTTCATATCTTGTTCGTTTCCCAAAACAGCGCCGCCAAGACAGCGGCCTTGACCATCGAGATATTTTGTTGCTGAATGAATAATAATATGCGCCCCTAAATCAATAGGCTTTTGCAAGGCTGGAGTACAAAAACAATTATCAACAATTAACTTACATGAGTGGGTAGATGCCAAATTTGCGAGCTTTTTGATATCACAAATCTCAGTTAATGGGTTCGAGGGGGTTTCAACAAAAAGTAGTTTTGTATTTTTTTTTATTGCTTTTTTCCATTGATGTAGGTCTGTGAGATCAACATAGGTGATATCTAATCCCCACCGAGATAGAATATTGTTAAAAAGCTGTACCGAGGTTCCAAAAATACTCTTAGAGACAACCACATGGTCACCCTGTGAACATAGCGACATAAAGCATGCCAGGATTGCTGACATGCCACTAGAAGTAGCGACACACCTCTCTGCTCCCTCCATAGCTGCAAGTCGATCCTCAAACATTTTTATAGATGGATTTGTAAATCTTGAATAAACATTGCCGCTATTTGGATTCGCAAACCTTTTTGCTGCCTCTTTTGCATTTTTAAATACGAAACTTGAAGTCAAAAACATTGCTTCAGAGTGCTCTTGTTCCTGGGTTCTTATTACCCCTGCTCTAACTGCGTCCGTTGAAAGTTTATTTTTCTTTTTTTTCATATTTAGCATCCAAAAAAAAACCCGTTCAGCTTGACGGGTTACCTCGCTTTAGCTGTAATTTTTATTGCGCCCGCAAGCTGATAAATTCAAATCGGCGCATGCATCAATTATCCCACTCTAAGAAAAAACGTCAAGACCTTAAACATGCTCCTCTTGCTCCAAGCCAAAACTAACTAAATTGAGGTCTAATTGAGTCGTAGAGTTCTTTGGTTTTTCATGTAAATTATCATCCGAACGCATTGTTTCAATTTTGTAAAGATAATCCTCGTTAATATCCCCTGTAATATAATTGCCATCAAAACATGAGCAATCAAAATTATTTAGGCTTGAATTTTCTATAGATACGGTTGATTTTAAATCATCAAGGTCTTGGTAAATAAGCTTATCAGCGCCAATCTCTTTTAATATTTCCTCATCTGTTCGGTTATGCGCTAAAAGCTCTTGTCTTGATGGCATATCAATGCCATAGACATTTGGATACCTTACTGGTGGCGCCGCCGAAGCAAAGTAAACTTTATTTGCACCCGCATCTCTTGCCATCTGCACTATTTCTCTAGAGGTAGTTCCTCGAACAATTGAATCGTCAATTAACAAAACATTTTTATTCTTAAATTCAACTTTAATTGGATTTAATTTCTGCCTAACGGATTTTTTTCGAAGTGCCTGTCCCGGCATAATAAAGGTCCTACCAATATATCTATTCTTAACAAACCCCTCCCTTAGATCCGCTTTAAGCCTGAGAGCAACTTCCTGCGCACATGGCCGACTTGTATCGGGAATGGGAATGACAACATCTATATCTGATTCCCCCCACTCATGAATAATTTTACTTGCTAAAGTTTTACCCATATTTAAGCGGGTTTGGTAAACAGAAACACCATCGATAAGTGAATCTGGCCTTGCAAGGTAAACATATTCGAATATGCATGATGCTCTATTTTTTGATTTTACACACTGTTTAGAGTAAAAATTTCCATCCAAATCTATAAATATTGCCTCTCCAGGTTCAACGTCTCTTAAGAGCTTGTAACCAAGAACATCAATGGCAACACTCTCGGAGGCTACCACGTACTCAGGTCCCACCTCTGTTTCTTTAATGCCAATAACCAATGGCCGAATACCTTGAGCGTCCCTAAAGGCAAGCAGCCCAAAATTTGCAATCATAGAAACAACCGCATATGCGCCATTGCAACGATTAAAAACTGTTGTCACGGCATCAAAAATTATGTCTGAGGTTAATACGTTTTTTTGAGTAGATTTCTCCACAGCATGAGCAAAGACATTTAGAAGAACCTCTGAATCTGAATTGGTATTTATGTGTCTCAAGTCCTGCTTAAACATATCTTCTTTTAGGCGATCAGAGTTCGTAAGATTACCATTATGGCCAAGAACAATCCCGTAGGGAGAGTTTACATAAAAGGGTTGTGCTTCGGCAGCTGAGGATGAGCCAGCAGTGGGATATCTTACATGACCAATTCCAATATTACCGGTTAGATGCCTCATGTGTCTGGTGTGAAAAACATCTTTTACCAAACCATTGCTTTTATGCATATAAAACCGACCGCCATCGCTGGTAACAATCCCTGCGGCATCTTGCCCGCGATGTTGAAGAACGAGTAAACCGTCATACAGCATTTGGTTTACTGGTTCATTGGCTACAATGCCGATTATTCCACACATAAATTGATCTCAACTAAGTCAGAATATTGTCATATTCTACATGGGTTAACCACTCTTCGGGAAAATAAGGCAAAGTTTTTTCAACATATTCTTTTATAATTGGGACCAAAATAGATTGTTCTAGTGTTTGCTTATCTATGAAACGAAAGTTCTCTGCAACAAGAATTAAAATAAATGCTAATAAAACCCCTCGAATAAAACCAAACAAGGTCCCCATTAAAACGTTCGTTAACGTTAACCCTACAGTCTTTACAAATTGATTGAGGATCTTTATGAGGATCGATGCAATAACCAAAACTAAAACAAATATTATTAAGTAAGCTATAAAATACTTAAGCGAATCGTCTAAAACAAACGGAACATATTGAGAGACAGTTTCGCTAAAAATACTCGAAAAATAAAAAGCCAAAACCCAGCCAATGATAGCTAATAACTCTTTAATAAACCCACGAAAAACCCCAAGAACTGATGAAACTACAATTATGAAAATTAATACATAATCAATGAATATCATTAATTTCCTTTGCCTTTATCATTCCAGGTAAATTAGCTTGTTTAATTTTTAACAATGCCTGTTTTGCTTCAGACTGATTATCAAAGGTCTCTGTTACAAGCTTTACTTTTTCTTCACCATTAAATTCGATGATCTCAATTTCAGCGTTTAATCCTAGGTCCTCAATTGATTTACGAAGCTTTTTTGCGTTTGTTTCATTATTAAAAATACCAACCTGAATTAGATATATTTTTTTTGGGGTTGTTTGTTTTTTTTCGGCATGTAAATTAAATTCGTCTGCTTTAAAACTGTTTTCAGTTTTAAAAAATACTTCTGATGATTGAACAATTTCATAGCCGGACATCTCCATAAATGAGACCTTTACATCCCTGTTAAGCTCCTTAACCTTTGTACGATCTTGTAAAAAAAATATCGACAGCGCAAATAAGATGATGAGAATTGTAAGAGCACCAATGAGGCGACGTTTAGCCCTTTTGATTAATATCGCCTCATTTAGAGAGTCATTATTTGCAGCCATTACAATTTTACTCCAGCTTCATCAATAGTAAAAAAAGAACCAAACAGCAATATATTATCATTTTCTTTGCTATTTGATAGTGCCGATGTATAAGCATTTTTTATGTTTTTAAAAACAATGATTTTTTTTTGTGGGTAAGTTTTTCTTAGAATATGTTCGAGCTGATCAATTTTTAGTGCTCGAGTATTTTTAAGCTCGGCGATGCACCATTCATCAACCGCATTAAATAATTGAATAATTTTAGTAAGGTCTTTGTTCTTTAAGATAGAAAAAGTCGCTCGAGTCATCCCTTTATTTTTTGAATGATTAAAAACATTAAGTAAATTTTCAGCTGCCTCGAAATTGTGAGCAACATCGATAATTATTAGCGGTTTTCTAGATATAACTTCTGATCTGGCTTGAATAAACGTATTTTTAATACCCAGTTTGATACAATCATTAGAAATCTTAAAAAACTTTTGCATCAATTCAACACATCTTATTGCCCCAATAGCATTTATAACTTGAACTTCACTATTATTATCTAAAATTTCGATTGCGTTGATTTGTAAGGATTGGCTTATGTACGTATATTTCTGGCCTTCAATTTCATAATTGAAATCTTTATAAATCAATGAAAGATTGCTGCCAATTTTACTTGCGTGCCTTGTAATTGCTTTTGGTATATTTTTAAAATTTAAAACAGCCGGTTTACCACCCCTTAAAATTCCCGCTTTTTCATAGCCAATTTTTTCTAATGTATCTCCAAGGTAGTCTTGGTGGTCAAAATTAATTGAAGTAATTATACTTACCTCAGGGTCAAAAATATTAGTCGCATCCAAGCGTCCACCTAGCCCAACTTCCATGACACAGACATCAACATTATTTTTTGTAAATATGTACATGGCAGCCAAAGTTGTTATCTCAAAGAACGTAAGGCTTACGCTGCCCCGATTAGAATCAATAAAATGAATTGCGTTTTTTAATCTTGCATCCGAAACCTCCTTTTTGTTAACTCGAATACGTTCATTAAATTTTTTTATATGTGGAGAGGTGTAACATGCAACCTTTAATTTTGCCTCATTAAAAATTGATTCAAGGTATTTGGAAGTTGAGCCTTTTCCATTAGTTCCAGCAACTAAAATGATTGGAAATGATGGATTAATATTGCATTTTTTTCTTACAGCGTCGATACGCTCAAGACCAAGTTCAATATGCAAGGGATGTATTTCTTCAAGATAATTTAACCAACTTTTTAAACTGTCGGATAAATCAGGCTTTTTTTTCACTGATTCACTTTTAAATGCATCAACAAATCAGAAAGTACTTTTTTCATTTCTCTTCTATCAACAATCATATCAATTGCACCGTGTTCTAGTAAGAATTCTGACCTTTGAAAGCCCTCGGGGAGCTTTTCCCTAACTGTTTGTTCAATAACCCGAGGCCCAGCAAAACCAATTAATGCTTTGGGTTCAGCAATAATAATATCTCCCAACATTGCAAAGCTAGCTGAGACTCCGCCCATTGTAGGGTCAGTCAAAATTGAAATAAAAGGTAATTTTTTATCACTTAATTTTGTTAATGCTGCGCTTGTTTTTGCCATTTGCATCAATGAAATCAGTCCCTCTTGCATGCGCGCCCCGCCACTAGACGCTACACAAATAAATGCGCAATTCCTCTTGATGGCATGATCAACACCTTGCACAAATTTTTCACCAACTACAGACCCCATTGAGCCCCCTAAAAAACTAAATTCAAATACAGAAAAAACGACGGGTTGAGACTCAATGAATCCCTCAAAGACTAACAAAGCGTCGTTTTCTTTTGTTGCATCTTTTGCAGCAGAAAGTCTGTCCTTATAAGTTTTCGTGTCTCTAAACTTCAACGGGTCTGCAGGTTTAACATTGATACCAATCTCATTTCGACCTGGCCTGTCCAAGGTTAGCTCAATTCGATCTCGTGCTTTTAGCCGATTATGATGCCCACAATTAGGACAAACATCGAGGTTTTTTTCCAAATCATCGTTATATAGAACCGATTGGCAAGAGGCACACTTATGCCAAAGTCCCTCTGGAATACTTTTTTTGAGATTTCCTACCATTTTTTTAATTTTGGGTGGAACTACATTCTTCAGCCAACTCAACCTGTCATCTCCTGTTTTTCTATAGCTTTTTTCATATCCATCATAAGTGCTTTAATTTTTTCGATCATCTCTGAAGGAGGTGAATTTTCAATTTCTTGAACAATTCGGCTTCCAATAACAACGGCATCTGATATTAGAGCTACTTCCTTCGCAGTATTTGCATCCCTTACCCCAAAACCAACTCCAATTGGAAGCTTCGTGTATTTTTTAATATTTTGAACTCGTTCGGTAACTTGTTCGATATCAATATTTGCTGACCCTGTAACTCCTTTTAGAGAAACATAGTAGATAAATCCAGTAGCCTGTTCTATGATTAATTTGATCCGCTTATCTTCGGTTGTAGGTGAGAGTAAAAAGATACTATCAATACCCTTGGATTTTAATTTCTCTACAAATTCTTTTGACTCTTCTGGAGGGTAATCGACGGTAATAACACCATCCACATCCGCTTCATGGATTAATTCAATGAACAAATCGATACCAATAGCTTCCATTGGATTTGCATAGCCCATTAAAATAATTGGGGTATGACTATTTTTCTTTCTAAACTCTTTAACGATTTCAATTGTTCTTTTTATTCCAACATTATTTGCTATTGCTCTCTCACTTGCTCTTTGAATAACTGGGCCATCAGCCATAGGATCGGTGAACGGAATTCCAACCTCTATCATATCCGCACCAGTATCAACCAAAGCGTGCAAAATCTTAACAGTCATCTCTGGATTAGGATCGCCAGCCGTCACAAAAGGAATTAACGCTTTTGCCTGACTTTTAAGTAAAGAATCAAAAACAGATTTTATTTTAGACATCTATAAAGATATTCCTGACAAATTTGCAACTGTGTTGATATCCTTATCGCCTCGCCCTGACAAATTTACTAAGATAATTTGATCAGGACTCATCTCTTTTGCAAGCTTTTCTGCATAGGCTAGAGCATGGCTTGTTTCTAAAGCGGGGATAATACCTTCAACTCGACATAGATTATGAAACGCTGCCATGGCCTCATCATCAGTAACCGCAACGTATTCAGCCCTTCCAGAATCTTTTAACCATGAATGCTCAGGCCCAACGCCAGGGTAATCCAGTCCTGCCGACACAGAGTGAGTTTCGATAATTTGGCCCTCATCATTTTGCATCAAATAAGTACGGTTTCCATGCAAAACACCTATTGCGCTATTAGAGGATAGGGGTGCAGCATGTTTACCAGTCTCCAAACCATGGCCAGCAGCCTCCACACCAATCAGACGAACCTTTTCTTGGTCGATGTATGGGTAAAAAATTCCCATTGCGTTTGAGCCGCCACCAACACAGGCTAGGATAGCATCCGGTTGACGATCACATAGCTCATGCATTTGATCCTTGCACTCTTTGCCAACAACAGAATTAAAATCCCTCACCATCATGGGGTATGGGTGCGGTCCTGCGACTGTTCCAATAATATAAAAAGTATTTGACACATTGGTTACCCAATCACGCAACGCCTCATTCAAGGCATCTTTTAAAGTTTTTGAGCCACTTTCAACAGGAACCACTTTTGCACCAAGTAATTTCATCCTGTAAACATTAGGTGATTGACGTTTTACATCCTCAAGGCCCATGTAAACAACACACTCTAAACCCAGGCGAGCAGCGATAGTTGCGGTAGCTACACCGTGCTGTCCTGCACCAGTTTCGGCAATCACTCTTGGTTTACCCATTTTTTTTGCCAACAAAGCTTGTCCTACCGTGTTGTTAACTTTATGTGCACCAGTATGATTTAGGTCCTCTCTTTTTAAATATATTTTAGCCCCACCAATTTTTTTAGTTAATCTCTCTGCGAAGTAAATTGGGCTTGGTCTTCCAACAAAATGTTTTAAATCATGATGAAATTCAGCAAGAAAGTCTGGGTCATCTTTATACTTTGCATACATATCACGAAGCTCATTAAGAGCTTCAATCAGTGTCTCCGCCACAAATGTTCCGCCAAACTGGCCAAAATGTCCAAACTGATCCGGCAAATCATAAGCTTGCATTTTTTACTCCTAAAATAAATTCTTTCATTTTATGTAAATCTTTTTTTCCTTTATGCTGTTCGACGCCACCACTTACATCTACAGCATAAGGATTGTGGAAATCTAGCAACTGTTTAACATTTTTACTATTTAACCCCCCCGCTATTATCAAAGGCTTTGGTGAATCTGCGGGAATTAACTTCCAGTCAAACAGCTCTCCTGTTCCCCCTCTTGACGTCTCCGAATATGTATCAAGCAGTATGGCGGATGCAGAATTATATTTATCACAATATTCTATCAAATTAACACTGTCCTTTACTTGAATTGCCTTAATATATTTCTTGTTAAATCTTTGACAAAATTCCTCAGCTTCATCTCCATGGAATTGGAGTGCATCGAGACTAATTTTATCAATAATGTTCTGTATAACATTTGCTTTTTCATTTACAAAAAGTCCTACAGAAGTTACGAAAGGTGGAAGCTCTCGAATAATTTTACCCGCCACAATTGGGTCAATATATCTTGGACTTTCTCTAACAAATACAAAACCAATAGCGTCAGCTTGAAGGCTGCACGCATGCAATGCATCCTCTAAATTTGTAACTCCACAGATCTTAACTTTTGTCATGAGCGAAAATATTCACCGAATTATATTTTTGAGGTAAAGCCCACTCATCATCATACTTTATATTTGTCAGATATAAACCATCGGGCATAAATGTCGGAGGAGCCATTCTTCTGTCCTTGGCATCAAAAAGTGAGTCGATATAATTTAATTCTTTTGCACCTCTAGAAACGGTAATAATTGTTGCTAGCATATTTCGGATTTGATGATGTAAAAAACCATTTGCTTGAATTTTAAACAGATAAAAGTTTCCAAAGAATTCGCAATTAAATAAGTTGATGGTTCTTACCGGTGATTTGGCCTGACATTCGGATGAGCGAAAAGAGCTAAAATCATGTTCACCCTCAAATTTCTTACACGCATTTTTAACTAAGGTATTGTCAAGTTGGTGATAAGACCAACCCACAAGTCCATCATAAACAGCTGATTGTATGGCATGGTTATACAATAAATATTGGTACTCACGATTTAAGACAGAGTATCTTGCATGAAATTGTTGGCTAACTTCTTGTGCCCATTTTATTCGAATTGAGTTTGGAAGTAATGCATTTAGGCCTTTTACCCAAGCAGTGATAGGCCTGCTAGCCTTTACATTAAAATGAAAAACTTGGCCCAGCGCATGTACACCAGTATCGGTTCTTCCTGATGCAAATGTCTCCACATGCTCTCCTGCAATTAAAAAAATTGAATTCTCAATTTCATTTTGAATAGTTCGAACATCAGGTTGTCTCTGCCAGCCATGATATTGATACCCGCAGTACTCTACTTCTGCTGCGATTCTATTCATAGCATAAAAGTAATAGCAAACGTTACAAGGATGAAAACTAATACCCAAATAAAGTCCACGCCTTCTAATCTAACAGATGGGGTGTTTAACTGAATATTAAATTCATTTTTTTGGGAAAGTAGTTTTTTTAGATCTGATGTGAAGGTTGCAAACTTAAATTGGTAGTCTTTAAAGAGTTCGAAGTATTCAAAGGTCAAGAATAATCTCACAGCAAGACGATCTTGATTTAAACCAAGAAATCTAAAAAAAACTGCGAATTTAACAATTTTTGCTACTAGATAATTTTTTGGTAAAACAGCCATCATAATTGTGATTAATACAAAGAGATTTAACAGTCTTAAAATATTGTAGCCTGCCTGTGAAAGCCCCTCATAACTGATAGAAATAAAATAATAATAGAAAATGATTTCACCAGGAACAGATAGCGTATAAATTAAAAGTAAAGCTAGAAGGAAGAATTTTATTTTCAAAAAAATATGAAAAATTGAAATTTTTTTTATAAGGCCGATAAAAATTAAAATAATTAATAAACCTATTTGAAAGACAAAGTTAAGCGAAGAAATAAAGATAAGTAGTAATAAACCAAAAAAAAGCGTTAAATTATTTACCATTAGAATTACTAAAATATCTAGTCAGATTTTTGTTTATTTTTATTAAATATGTAAGCATCTACGCTAGTCATGTTACTTACATTAACTTCGTTTTGGTTGTTGCTACCTGGTGTTGAGGGGTTATTTTCAGTTCCCTGAGATTCATTTATGAACGCTTCTGATTCTAATTCGTTTTCTTGGTAAGAATAGTTTTGAGGCTCAAACCTAGGGCTTTCTCCGTCGAGAATATTTTCTTCATGAGTATTTGATGAATAAGTTGGATTATTAACATTCTTTAATTTTACTTTTTTCTTTGATAAATATACCAAGAATATGCCTAAAACAGCGAAAAGAGTAAGCAATAAGTACATAAGGGTGGAATTGGATTCCGACTGATTTGATTCCTCTATAATTACTTCTTCAATGATTGGCTCATCCTCATTCACGATTGATGATTCAAAAATTTCAGGAGTTTTAATGGGCTCATCAGAACTACCCAATTCTTGAGATGTTTCGTTACCCTTAATATTTAGTTTTTCTTCATTACTATCATCCATAAAAGTATCGCCGCTAATAGAATTTGCTTTTTTTGCAGGAGTACTAGTTACATCATTTTTTTCCTCCAGTTTATTATCAATTTTAGGTGGGTTTACGTCAGGTTTTATTTTTTTTGAGGGTTTTTTTCTATTAATCTCACTCCACGCGTTGTTTTGATCACGTAATATTTTTCGCGCATCCATATGAGATAGCTTTTCAAAATATTGTTTTGATGGAAGGGTTAATTTTTTACCTCTCATCAATCCGTTCATATTATTTTTTGCAAAGGCTTTTGGGTTAATCTGAAAAATGGCCACAGCAAATTGTTCAGTTGTAATACCAGATATACTGTTTTCACGAGCAATTTGAAATAGTGTTTTTCCAGCTTGGGAGACGGTAGTTTTTGCCCCAACCTGAGCCTTTCGTTTCGAGTCAACTTTAATTTGTTCTGCCTTAATTTCTTTTAATTGTGCCTCTTTTTTTATATCCGCCTTAATTAATTCAGATTTTGCATTTTCCAAATCTTCTTTTCGTGTAACCGGCACGGGATCAAGTAACACAGTAAACTCTTTTAGACTTCGCCCTTTCTCAGACTCAACTTGAAGCAATATATCCATGTAAGAATCTTTTATCGGGGAATTGGTTGTGAGCTCTAAGTATGGTTTTTCTTCGATCTGTTTAAGCTCAATAATCATTTGATCGTGAATTGGTAAACGCGGAATACCAGCAGCATCAAAGTCTGCCTTTGGAGCGATTGATGGTTTTAACGAGTCTATGTTGTCATCTTTTGCTAAACTCAGATCTACCTGAATTTTTAAGGGGGTGTCTTGATAAGACAAAATTTTGAAAGTGCCAATTTGCAAAGCATATATCGTGCTACTTAAACTTAGAACGAAAAACGTAAAAAATAATTTTGACTTGTTCATAATTTATAAAGATTGTGCCTTATTAATTAAAATTTTCAAAATTCTTCTTAGAGGCTCTGCGGCCCCCCATAGAAGCTGATCGCCCACCGTAAAAGCCGAAATAGTATTTTCTTCTAAATCTAGCTCCCTAATCCTGCCAATGGCGATATCAAGTTTTCCAGATACCGCTGCGGGAGATAAATTTTCTATACTTGATTGCTTTGAGTTTGAAATAAATTTTACCCATTCGTTGCCACTGGAAATCAATTCATTAACTTTTTCAATACTTGTAGTTTTATTCAGTTTGATGGTCAATGCTTGGCTATGGGATCTCATGGCTCCAATTCTCACACACAAGCCATCTACTTTAATTGAACTGTAAGTGTCTTTTAGAATTTTATTTGATTCAACTTGCCCTTTCCATTCCTCTTTACTTTTTCCATCACCCAAATCCTGGTCAATCCATGGTATCAAGTTGCCTGCCAAAGGAACTGTAAAATTTTTTTGGCTAAAAGAAGGTGAGTGCATGGTTGATAAGATTTTTTTATCAACAGCCAAGATATCAGATTGCGAATCCACTAATTCAGATTTCACTGAGTTACTTAGCTCACCCATTTGAATAAGAAGCTCTCTCATGTTTTGCGCACCGGCCCCGCTTGCTGCCTGGTAAGTCATTGATGAAACCCATTGAATTAAATTTTCTTTGATAAGCCCTTGAATAGCTAACAACATTAAGGAGACGGTGCAGTTTCCGCCAACCCATGTCTTGATACCTTTTTCGTAAGCTATATCAATTGATTTTCTATTAATTGGATCTAGCGCTATCAAAGCATCATCACTCATTCTTAATGTAGAAGCTGCATCAATCCAATGCCCATCCCAACCAGTTTCTTGAAGCTTTGGATAAACATTCTCTGTATAGGCGCCACCCTGACATGAGAGGATAATATCTAATTGAGATAAGTCTTTAATAGAATATGCGTCTAAAAGGGTACTATTTTGACCATTAATATTTGGTCCATTTTGTCCTACCTGTGATGTTGAAAAAAATACTGGATCTAAATTTTTAAAATCTGATTCTTGATACATCCTTTGCATAAGAACAGATCCAACCATGCCACGCCAACCAATAAAGCCAACTCTAGTCATAATTAAACCTCTAACCTTTCAACCACGACATCACCCATTTCATCACATCCAATTAGCCTTGAACCTGCTGCATAAATATCTTGAGTACGAAAACCCTCTTGTAGAGTTTTTCTGACAGCTTTTTCAATTGCGATAAATTTTTTTTCGTCATTAAATGTGTATTTAAACATCATCGCCAGCGATAGAATGGTAGCCAAAGGATTGGCAATATTTTTTCCAGCGATATCTGGTGCTGAACCATGACTAGGCTCATACATGCCCTTGTTATTTTCGTCTAAAGATGCAGATGGCAACATTCCAATTGATCCTGTAAGCATTGATGCTTGGTCAGATAAAATATCTCCAAATATATTTCCCGTGGCTATAACATCAAATTGCTTTGGGTCGCGAACAAGTTGCATAGCGGCATTATCAACATACATGTGAGTTAGTGTAACGTCGGGATAGTTTTTTGCAATTTCTGTGAATATTTCACGCCATAACTCAGTGGTTTCAAGGACATTAGCTTTGTCAACAGAGCACAATTTTTTCTTTCTTAGTTGAGCAGATTTAAAGGCAATGTGGGCAATTCGAACAATTTCTGATTCTGAGTAACGCATGGTATTAATACCTTCACGTTGATTATTTTGATTGACTGATACCCCCCGCGGCTCGCCAAAATAAATATCACCAGTGAGCTCTCTTATGATCATAATATCCAAACCAGAAACAACCTCTGGCTTAAGACTAGAGGCATGGCTTAGCTCAGGAAACATGATTGCAGGCCTTAAGTTGGCAAATAGATTAAGGCTTTGTCTTATTCTTAATAGTCCTTGTTCTGGCCTCTTGTCTCTTGGTAATTTGTCATACTTCCAATCACCAACTGCGCCGAGAAGAATAGCATCAGATTTTATTGCTAGATCAAGAGTAGCTTGCGGCAGAGGATCATTATATTTTTCATATGCAGCTCCACCAATCAAAGCATATTCAATATTATTTGCTAAGTTGAATGCCTTGAGAACTTTGACTGCCTGCTTTGTTATCTCTGGGCCAATGCCATCACCCTCTAAAATCATAATTTTCATAATATTATTCTTTCGTTAACCATGGAAATTTTTGCTTGTAGTTTGTTTCAAAAAGCTCAATATCCTTAGCATTTTGGAGTGTCATACCAATATCATCTAAGCCTTCTAATAAGCAATGTTTTTTAAACTCATCAATCTCAAAATGGTATTCATTAATGCCATCAATAATTTTTTGATTTTCAAGATCAATCTCTAACCTTAAAACTTTTTTATTTTGTGATTTATCAAAAAAAATTTGCGTCAACTCATCACTTATTAAGATGGGTAAAATTCCATTCTTAAAGCAATTGCCGTAAAAAATATCTGCAAAACTTGGAGCTAGAATTGTACGAATACCATAATCTAGAATTGCCCATGGGGCGTGTTCTCTGCTTGAACCACAACCAAAGTTTTCTCTGGTAAGTAAAATAGTTGCGTCCTTATAGCAAGATTGATTAAGGACAAAGTCTGGATTGATTTGCCGAGAGCTCTCAGCCTGATCAGGTTCGCCATGATCAAGGTAACGCCATTCATCAAAAAGATTTTTGCCAAACCCTGTTTTTTTCACTGATTTTAAAAACTGTTTAGGGATTATTGCGTCGGTATCGACATTTGCCCTGTCAAGTGGGATAACGATTCCTGAATTCTTTGTATATTTCTCCATATTATAAATTTCTAATATCTACAAATTTACCGTATATCGCTGCAGCTGCAGCCATTTCTGGACTGACAAGGTGCGTTCTGCCTCCTTGTCCTTGTCTGCCCTCAAAATTACGGTTAGAGGTTGATGCGCAATGCTCACCAGCTTCCAATCGATCTGCATTCATTGCAAGGCACATCGAGCATCCTGGTTCTCGCCACTCAAACCCTGCTTCGATAAAAATTTGATCAAGCCCTTCTTTCTCTGCTTGCATTTTGACCAAACCCGACCCTGGAACAACCATTGCTTGTTTTATGGATTTTGAAACTTTTTTTGATTGAACAATTTTTGCTGCATTTCTTAAATCCTCGATTCTTGAGTTTGTGCAAGAGCCAATAAATACTCTGTCGATAGGAATATCCGAAATTGACATTTTTGGTTTTAGATTCATATACTCAAGCGCTTGCTTATACCCAGTTTTTTTTGAACCTAATTGGCTCTCTGGATCAGGAATGAAACCTAAAACACTGGAAACCATTTCTGGTGAGGTGCCCCAGGTGACTTGTGGCTCAATCATGGTTGCGTCAATATTCACAACTTTGTCAAATATGGCACCTTTGTCAGACACCAACAGCCTCCAATCTGAAACAGCGGCCTCCCACATTTTTCCCTGAGGAGCATAAGGGCGATCTTCTAAATAGCCAATAGTTGTATCATCTACTGCGATCATACCTGCCCTAGCACCTGCCTCAATAGCCATATTACAAAGGGTCATTCTTCCCTCCATAGATAAATCTGTGATTGCCTCGCCAGTAAATTCTATAGCAAAACCTGTGCCGCCTGCTGTTCCAATATGACCAATTACCGCCAAGGCAATATCTTTCGCTGTAATATAATTTTGAGTCTTCCCATAGACGTTTATTTGCAATGTTTTTAGTTTTTTTACAATCAAACACTGAGTTGCGAGAACATGTTCTACCTCTGAAGTTCCTATTCCCATTGCCAAAGCACCAAATGCACCATGAGTGCTTGTATGAGAATCGCCACAAACAATAGTCATACCTGGAAGTGTAAGCCCTTGTTCTGGGCCAATAACGTGAACAATACCTTGCCTAATGTCGTTCATTTTAAATTGATTAAGCCCAAATTCAGCGCAGTTGCTATCCAGTGTATCTACTTGTATTTTAGATATTGGATCTTGAATACCTTTTTTTCTATCCAAAGTTGGGACATTATGATCAGGAACAGCAACTATGGAGTCGGTTCGCCAAATTTTTCTGTTGTTTAATCGAATACCATCAAACGCCTGAGGACTTGTTACCTCATGAATTAAATGCCGGTCAATATAAATTAAGTAGCTGTCATCAAGCTTTTTTACTACATGTCGATTGAAAATCTTTTCATAAAGGGTTAATGCCATTTCTTAGTCTCTAAAATTTCCAAAGTTTAGGGGATATTCACTATGTTTCATTTTTATCAAGGCAATTGCTTCTTGCAGCTCATCTCGTTTATTGCCATTTACCCGAACCTCCCCACCCTGAATACTTGCTTGAACCCTTAACTTTTGGTCCTTTAAGGTTTTAACAATTTGCTTTGCAAAATCAGTATCTATTCCACTTTTTATGGTTAAATTTTGTTTAACCTTATTGCCTGATACATTTTCAATATTTGCAGGAACTAATCTTTTTGAGCTATTGGGCTCCTTTTTTTCCAAAGATGGAAATAAAATATCCTTAACCTGATTTAATTGGAATTCAGCATCACCAAATAAAGTGATGGTCATTTCTTTTTCATCTAATTCAACGGCAGCACTTGTGCCTTGAAAATCATAACGATTTTTTATTGAACGCATTGCTACATCAATGGCATTTTTAATATTAACCATATTGGCATCGGAACTCACATCGAACGATGGCATGTCATTCTCCTAATTCTTTCTATATTTTTTTGCTATTCTTAATCGCAAGGCATTTAATTTTATAAAGCCAGTTGCATCATACTGATCATATGCGCCAGCATCATCCTCAAAGGTAGCAATTTTCTCATCAAAAAGAGATACATCACTGTCCCTACCAAGCACCTCAATATTACCTTTGTAGAGTCTTAACTTAACCCAGCCACGAACATTAATCTGTGAAAAATTAATAAGCTGCTGAAGCGCCTCTCTTTCAGGGCTCCACCAAAAACCGTTGTAAATTAGTTTTGCATATCGCGGCATTAATTCATCTTTTAGATGCGCAAGCTCCCTATCAAGCGTCAAAGCCTCAATTGACCTGTGCGCCTTCAATAATATAGATCCACCCGGGGTTTCATAGCAGCCTCGAGATTTCATTCCAACAAAACGATTTTCTACAAGATCTAACCTGCCAATACCATGTTTACCCCCGATTATATTTAATTGATCTAGTAGCACATGACCAGGCAAAGTTTTTTCATTAAGTTTAACTGGATCACCATTATTAAATTCAATGATAATCTCCTCACCCTCATTCGGTGCTTTTTGAGGGCTTACTGACCATCTCCACATTGATTCTTCTGGGGCATTTTTAGGATCTTCTAAATGCCTTCCTTCATAAGAAATATGTAAAAGATTTGCATCCATGCTGTAGGGACTTCCACCGGATTTATGCTTCATCTCAACAGGTATCCCATGATTATCAGCATAGTTAAGTAGCTTTTCCCTACTAAGAAGATCCCATTCTCGCCATGGAGCAATAATTTTTATCTCTGGATCAACAGCATAAGCCCCCAATTCGAATCGAACTTGATCATTCCCCTTGCCGGTAGCGCCATGAGAAATCGTGTCACTTTTAGTCTGATGGGCAATTTCAACTAATTTTTTTGCAATTAATGGTCTCGCGATAGATGTACCCAGAAGATATTCGCCTTCGTAAACCGTATTTGCTCTAAACATAGGGAACACATAATTTTCAACAAAATCCTGCCTTAGATCTTCTATAAAAATCTCTTTTACTCCGGCGGCTTGAGCTTTAGCCCTTGCGGATTCAATTTCTTCCCTTTGACCCAAATCTGCCGTAAATGTAACAACCTCGCATTGGTATTTTTCTTGCAACCATTTTAGAATCACTGAGGTATCAAGACCTCCTGAGTAGGCCAAAACTATTTTATTTACTCCCTTAATCATTTTTCACTCCCAGCCAACAAATACTCCAGCAATGCTTTTTGAACATGCAATCGATTTTCCGCCTCATCCCATACAACACTCTGTGGACCATCAATCACATCCTTTGTAACCTCCTCACCGCGGTGCGCAGGAAGACAATGCATAAAAAAGGCATCTTTATTTGCAGACAACATCATTTCTTGATCAACCTGCCAGTCTGCAAAATCTTTTAATCGTTCTTTTTTTTCTGATTCGAATCCCATACTTGTCCAAACATCTGTGGTTACGATATCGGCACCCTTGACAGCGTCCATAGGGTCCTCAAATTCCTCAAAGTGATCGTCACCATACAAACCTGCTCTCTCAATCTCCACTTCATAACCCTTTGGAGTTGAAACATGTACATTAAAATCAAACAGTTCGGCAGCCTGGAGCCAGGTATTACAAACATTGTTTGAATCTCCAATCCATGCAACCGTTTTACCTTGAATGCTACCTTTTTTTTCAATAAAGGTATAAATATCGGCAAGGATCTGACAAGGGTGATATTCATTAGTCAAACCATTAATGACCGGGACCCTAGAATTTTGTGCAAAACGCTCAATAATATCTTGCTCAAATGTTCTGATCATTACGATGTCACACATTCTCGAAATTACCTGTGCTGCATCCTCTACAGGCTCCCCTCTTCCAAGCTGAGAATCTCTTGTGTTAAGGTATATTGCCGTGCCTCCCATTTGATGCATGCCTGACTCAAATGAAAGTCTTGTTCGGGTGCTTGCTTTTTCAAATATCATAACTAGCGTTCTATCCTCAAGAGGCCAATATTTTTGATAAGCTTTAAATTTTTCTTTGATAATTTTTGTCTTTTCAAACAGCGACAGAATCTCTGCCTTTGAGAAATCATTAAATTGTAAAAAGTGTTTAACTGCCATGATTATCTTCTCTCTAAAAAATCCTGAATTACTTTTGTGAGGATGGTGGTTAAGATTGTGGCCTCTCCTCTGTTAATAATTAAGGGAGGCAACAACCTTATAACTTTATCTGCTGTAACATTTATTAAGATACCCTCATCAAGACCGTATTTCACAATATCGTTACAAGCCTGATTAAGCTCAATTCCAATCATTAGGCCCATATTTCTTATCGAGATAATTTCTCTCCTTGAGCTAAGATTTTTGGCGAGCGTCTCAACAATAAAGGCTCCTTGTTCAAAAGCATTCTCAAGTAGATTTTCTTTTTCAACCGATTTTAGCGTGGTTAATCCTGCGATACAGGCCAGTGGGTTACCCCCAAAAGTTGACCCATGCTTACCTGCTGATACAACTGAAGCAACTTTATCATTTACAACACAGGCACCAATTGGCACTCCGGATGCCAGCCCTTTTGCTAACATCAAAACATCAGGTTTAACATCAGAATATTGGTATGCGAACCATTTACCTGTTCTACCAATTCCACATTGGACCTCATCAAACATTAAGAGCCAATTATTTTCATCACATATTTTTCTGAGTGACTCTAGGTAAGATTTCATATCATTAGCAATATTGATTCCGCCCTCGCCCTGAATAGGTTCAACCATGATTGCGACTACTTTATTTTTTTTATCCGCAATGTGCTGAATTGCCTTAATATCATCAAAAGGGACTCTTATAAAACCCGGAACGAGAGGTTCAAAACCAGCCTGCACTTTTCTGCTTCCAGTAGCAGTTAACGTGGCCATGGTTCTGCCATGAAAGGCTCTTTCCATCACAATGATATTGGGTGCATCATTACCATTTTTATGGCCAAATAACCTAGCAAATTTGATTGCTGCCTCATTGGCCTCGCATCCAGAATTACAAAAGAAAACAGAATCTAGTGTAGAGATGGATGCCAGTTTTGCTGCTAACAAACATTGCTCTTCAATATGATAATAATTTGAAACATGTATAAGTTTGCTAGCTTGCTTACTAATTGCGTTAATAAGCTCATGATGATTGTGGCCAAGAGTATTCACTGCGACGCCTGACAGAGCGTCCAAATATTTTTTTCCAGATTTATCGAACAGCCATACGCCCTCGCCTCGCTCAAACGAAAGCGGCAATCTGTTGTATGTGTTTAATACGTGATTTTTAAAAAATTTCATCTAGAATAAAAAACGGCGACCTAAAGCCGCCGTTACAAATCTTTAGGTTCAATTAAATGTGAAGTAAAGCTTTATGTGAAAGCCCATTCGTCATTAACAACAGCATGGGAATCGAAAGCATTACATTTGTACGAGAGGCCAAAAGCGCAACTCTTCTCGCTTTGGTTTTCTCATCGTCAGTTGCTTTTTTCATACCCAATATTTTTTGCTGATTTGGCCATATCAATGCCCACACGTTAAAAAGCATTATCGTTCCCAACCATGAACCAATACCAATTGCCTCATAACCCGTTTGCAAGAGAAAAGCTGCAGCAAAGTTTCCTCCAAGGAGAGCTGCACCAGCTAGCCATGTTGCCAGAGCCGCCCATCTGAACCAAAGCAAAGCTAAGGGAGCAACATGCTTAGTGATCCCCGCTCCTGTTCCATCGGCAGCTGCATTTTTAAGCGCTGGGACCTGCACAAAGTTGAAATAATAGAGAAGTCCAATCCATGCAGTACCGGCGATAACATGAAAGAATCTCATTAAGCCTGCATAAATATCGGTCGCACCTGCAAATATAAAATCCATATCGATTCCTTTATGTATTCAAAAAGTTTTCTAGTAAAGCAAGAATAATGATTGTTAAAATAACTCCCGCAACAATCGTTCCAGTAATTGAGTCAAGTGGATTCTTCATCTAATCTGACCTCTTTAATATTAATTTAAAAAAGTTAATTATACTGAAACTTGAATATTTTAGATACTGTATATCAAAGAAAGATTTAAACATGCTCAAACTACAAAAGGGAACAATTTGGATGGTTGTTGCAACATTTTGTTTTGCAATTATGGGGGCATGCGTTAAATTTGGCTCAGCAACGTTTAATCCAAATGAGCTTGTTTTTTATCGTTCTGGAATTAATTTAATCATCGTGTATTTTTTGATGCTCGCCCTTAACATCTCAGTAAAAACAAAATACATAACCCTGCATCTTAAAAGATCCATCATTGGCTTTCTCTCCTTGATATTATTTTTTTATGCCATAAGCCACCTTCCTCTTGGAACCGCAATTTCACTCAATTACACATCCCCTTTATTTGTAGGTCTTTTAATGCCTTTTGTTTTAGGTAGGAAAATCAAGGGTTTTCTTCTCTGCACAGTTTTTTTGGGCTTCCTTGGCATAACCCTCATTTTAAAACCAACTTTTGCGAATCAGAGTTTCTATGCCGGAGTTATCGGTTTGCTCTCTGGATTAGGTGCTGGCTTTGCCTACTTGTATGTAACTCAGCTAGGGCAGGTCAAAGAACCTTCATTAAGAACCGTTTTTTATTTTTCATTAATATCCACAATTGGCGCAGCGCTTTTTGCTATTCCAGAACAAATACAATTGCCTGATGTAAATTCTATTTGGAATTTATTATTGTTAGGCATTTCAGCAACAATTGCCCAACTTGCAATCACTAGGGCCTATAAAATAGGTAGCACCCTTGGAAATGCAGGTCTTTCCTATTTAACGGTCATTTTCTCAACAATTATTGGTGTAGTTATTTTTATGGAGTACCTCGATTGGCAAACATACGTGGGTATATTATTGATTATCATCAGTGGTGTGATTGCATCAAAAAAATAAATTACGGCTCAAGTAATCCGCATCTAATTGCAATAAGAGCTATTTCAGCTGAATTATTCGCATTAAGTTTTTGTTTGATGTTAT
Source organism: Methylophilaceae bacterium (assembly GCA_016778465.1). Lineage (GTDB taxonomy): Bacteria > Pseudomonadota > Gammaproteobacteria > Burkholderiales > Methylophilaceae > BACL14. The sequence continues at coordinate 60,942 of JADHPM010000003.1, read as the reverse complement.
ACAGATGAGTGCCTACCGTTCGTGGACTAAGATGCATTGTTTCAGCAATTTCATTTGTACTTTTGCCCTTGGCTAAAGCCATAAAAACTTCGAATTCACGATCCGAAAGTACCTCCACTGGGTTATTTTCGCCAGATAATTGGGTGATTGCCATTTGCTGCGCAATTGTAGCCTCGAGATATTTTTTCCCGGCATTTATAGACCTAATTGCTTTGATAAGCTCTTCGGCAGCACTTCGCTTTGTCAAATACCCAAGCGCACCAGCATTCAAGACACGTTTGGGGTGGACGGAGTCCTCGTGCGCTGATAAAACTAAAATTTTTGAATTTTTATCAAAAGCAAGAATTCGCTCTATGGACTCTAATCCACCAATCCCTGGCATTGTAATGTCCATGACAACTACATCGGGTTTTAACTCTTTGAATACCTTAATGCCCTCTTCCCCAGATTCGGCCTCACTTATAACTTCCATGTCGGATTCAGCTTCAATCAACATTTTAAAGCCCATACGCACTACTGAGTGATCATCAACCAAAAGAACCTTAATGCTTGCCATAAATCTCCTGACCTTCCAAGGGAATCTGAATTTTTAGAGTTGTACCTTTTTTAGGCGCTGAATCAAGTTTAAAATTACCTCGAAGTGATTTTACTCGCTCTTCAATGCCGACCAAACCAAATTGTTTAGAATTTTTTAGAGTTTCTTTGTTAAAGCCTACACCATTATCAGTAAAGAGTATCTTAATATTTTTTGCTGATCTAGAAATATTCAAAATAACTTTACTCGCACGCGCATGTTTTATGCAATTGTTCATGGATTCCTGAATAATTCGGTAAATATTTATATTAATCATTTCACCCAAATTATTGATATCACCTGAGATATCAAAATCTATCTTGAGTCCTTTATACTGCTCTTGCGACATGTTCACAAAGTCATGGATAGTCTCGCTCAAACCCAAGTTATCTAGTGCACCAGGCCTTAGCTTCCTTATGATGTTATGCATCCCATCGTAAATTTGATTGGCGGCAGACATAACTGTTGACGCGCTCTCCTCAATTACTTTGTCTTGCCCCTTAGATCGATTCACGATATTTTGGGTAAAAATTTTAATTGCCGAAACATACTGTCCCAGCTCATCGTGAAGCTCTCTTGCTAAGCTCTTTCGCTCATCCTCAACATGCTCTTGAATGATAGCTGTCAACTCTCTATTTTGCTGTAGTTCTTTTTCAGACTGAATCGCTTTAATTTTTTCAGTAATATCCCTCATGCTTACAATATCACCAACAACTTTATTGGAGCTTGGGTCTACTAAGGGGGATCTTGAGATCGATACATCAACTAATTTGCCAGATTTTGTTTTCCTTTGCGTCTCATAATTAATAATGATATTGCTTAATTTTTGATAAATCTTGTTGGCTTTTTGATTACTAGTTTCAGGCTCTAAGATACTAATATTTTTACCAATGATTTCTATTGACTTGTAACCAAAAATATTTTCAGCTGACTTGTTCCAAAAGGTAATTTTACGTTTTTGATCATGGATCATAACTGCGTCAGCGGTCTGCTGGGCTATGAGACCAAGTCTTTTGTTCTCCTCAATCGATTTTTCAAGGGAGTTTCCCATGATATTAAAGTTTTTTGCAATCAAATCAAAATCAGGCACCTTAAACCTAGGCAGGCGAACATTAAAATTTCCTTCTCCCATCGATACTAGCGCATTCATCATTGGATTCATTGGCTGCAGCCATCTTCCTAAGAGGAAATAAATTATCAAGTTAAGAAAAATAATAAAAATCACAGTGATATAGAAAAGTTGACTCATTACCGCCCATGCTTCCTTAATAGCGGCAATTGGATCAGAGCGAACAATAAGACGTCCAAATCTAATTAAGCGCATTTCTTCCATCGCCGCTGGCGCCAAAAACTTAATAAACCAACTAGGTGGCGTCTCGTTTTTTCTGTAAGTACTATCAGGAGACTTGTAGAGAAGATTGCTCTGCAAATCATAAAGAAAAATTTTGTTACTTCTGACTCGGCCAAGATCTTCAAGGTAGTCCTTCATAACCAGATGCGTATCCCCCCACTCAGGGTTCTGAGAGGAGCTTATGATAACTGAGTCAAGCAACTGAAGGGTTACATCATGAGCTGATTCAACTCCCTCTTGAATTGATTGCTTTGATGCATACATAATTACAACACTTAAGACAACAATAAACAAAAGCATTATCGCCGTTATCAACAAATTTAGTCTTAATCGTAATCTCATTTCATTGCTACAGTAAAGTTCTATACTTTAAACTTTTAACATGTGAATTTTTTTTCGACAAGCGCATTTTAATTAAAATTCATCATTTATAGATATAGATAATAACTCTTATATATGATATATAAGAGTTTAAAAATAAAATTAATGATACAAGAGGTAAATAATGGCAATAGAATCAGTGCATCATGAGGATCGAATTTTCTATCCCTCCGAGGAAATTTCAAAAAAAGCGTATGTTCCTAGTCTCAAACATTATGAAGAACTTCATGAGAAATCTAGAGAAAATTATGAGCAATTTTGGGCTGATTTGGCTAATGAACTGTTGGTGTGGGAGAAGCCATTTACAAAAATACTTAATGAAGATAATGCACCTTTTTATAAGTGGTTTGAAGACGGCAAACTTAATGCCTCCTACAACTGCCTAGATCGTCACCTAGAGACGCAACCTGATAAAATAGCACTAATATTTGAAGCAGATGATGGCAGCAATCAAGCCATTACATTTAAAGAGCTTCATGAACAGGTATGTCAGTTGGCTAATGGTCTAAAGAAACTAAAACTAGATCTGGGAGAGAGAGTAGTTATTTACCTCCCAATGACAATCGAGGCTGTTGTGGCAATGCAAGCCTGCGCAAGGCTTGGACTTACTCACTCAGTGGTTTTTGGTGGCTTCTCTGCTAAAAGCATTCAGGAAAGAGTTTATGATGCGCAAGCGAAGCTTGTGATTACTGCTGATTTTCAGTTCCGAGGAGGAAAAAAAATATCTCTCAAAGGTGCTGTAGATGAAGCGATTGCTATGGGCGGCTGCGACTGCCTTGAGAAGGTTGTTGTTCTAAAACGTTCTGAAGACGAAATAAGCTTAAGTGATATAGATGTGCTTTGGGGGGATCTCATTAAGGACCAACCTTTGTCATGTGAGCCGGTTTATGTCGATTCAGAACATCCCCTCTTTCTCCTTTATACCTCGGGCTCAACAGGAAAGCCTAAAGGGGTTCAGCATTCTACAGCTGGCTATCTATTACATGCAATCAATACCAGCCGCTGGACATTTGATATGCAGGAAAATGATATTTACTGGTGCACTGCAGACGTGGGCTGGATTACAGGGCACACATATGTTGCTTATGGGCCACTTGCTTTAGGGGTGACACAAGTGATCTTTGAGGGTATACCAACATATCCGGATGCAGGTCGGTTTTGGAAAGTGATAGGCAAACATAAGATATCCATTTTCTATACAGCACCGACAGCTATTCGCGCCCTAATTAAAGCCTCTGAGGTAAATCCTGACACCGATCCAAAAAACTTTAATTTATCCTCATTGCGCATTCTTGGGACGGTTGGTGAACCTATTAATCCTGAGGCATGGATGTGGTATCACCAATCTATAGGCGGTGGAAAATGTCCCATTGTGGACACATTTTGGCAAACAGAAACAGGGGGGCATGTTATAACTCCTTTGCCTGGAGCCACCCCCTTAGTGCCTGGATCCTGCACGCTACCTTTTCCTGGAATTGATATAGACGTCGTCGATGAGTCTGGTAAAAATCTCAAGTGGGGCCAAGGAGGGTTATTGGTAATTAAAAAACCATGGCCATCGATGATAAGAACAATCTGGGGTGACCCAGAGAGATTTAAAAAAAATTATTTTCCGCAGGAGCTCGGCGGCAAACTTTATTTGGCTGGTGATGGGGCAGTTAGAGATAAAAAAAATGGTTATTTCACAATCATGGGAAGAATCGATGATGTCCTCAATGTCTCAGGACATAGGCTTGGCACAATGGAAATTGAGTCTGCATTGGTTGCAAACGATCTAGTTGCAGAGGCTGCGGTTGTTGGCAAACCTCACGATGTCAAGGGAGAATCAATAGTCGCCTTTGTTGTCTTGAAAGGTAAACGCCCAATTGAATCTGCAGCGCAAGAAATAGTGGCTAAGTTACGTGAATGGGTTGGAAGGGAAATTGGCCCCATTGCAAAACCAGACGAGATACGTTTTGGCGATAATCTGCCAAAAACCCGGTCCGGAAAAATAATGAGGCGCCTTTTAAGATCACTCGCAAATGGAGAAGAGATTACCTCGGATATTTCAACACTTGAGAACCCTGCAATTCTCGAACAGCTCAATCAGAAGCTATAAGGCTTTGTGCAAGTAGGTAAAAAGCTTTAGAATCATTATTTAAAAAATATTTCGTCAGAAATGCTAAAGAAAATCACCTCGCAAATAATTAGAGCTTTATTCTTCACTTCTCTAATTATCATTGTTTCTGCATTCCTTGCTAGTGCAGCTGTTTATGTTTACATAAAAAATAATCCAGAAAGTGTTGAAAATTTCATTGAAAAAGAACTAGAGTTGGTCGTTGGGTATGATGTTGAAATAGGTTCGATTGACGCGAAATGGAATCTGACAAACCCAAGTGCCATTGTTAATGACTTTGAAATCCTTAATGCCAATAACGAAAAATCCTTGGGGGCAAAGCAAATTGATGTTGATTTTTCATGGTGGTCGATATTAAAGCTTGAGCCTACCTTAGACAAAATATCCATTTACCAACCCCATATGACTATCGTCAAAGAAACTGACGGCGTCTTAACAGTCAACGGTATCCGCTTTGATTACGATGAGGGAGAGGGAGAATTTTCAAATTGGCTATTGAATCAAGATGATGTTTTTATTATTGATGGTGACCTAACTTGGGTTGATTTATCTAGAGGGGAGGAAAAACTCACACTTGAGGCGCTTAACTTGCATTACAGTTCATCAAAAATATTTTCCATTATAAGTCGCCGAGAGTTCAGTATTACCAGCTATATTTCCCCGGGGACACAAGAAAAAATAAACTTAAATGGTCATTTTGATCTGCAAGATTTAGAGGCGCTAGAAACTGTGGATGCGGAAATCAATATCTCTGTTTCTAATTTTGATTTAGCATCACTCAGGCCATGGCTTGACTACCCTGTTCCCATAACAACAGGTTTTGGAAGTATAGATATCTTGGCTGAAGTTAAGAATGGTCAATTAGCTCTTCTTGATGGGGCCGCTGATCTAGAAAACTTAGTTATTCTCGCCAAAAATAATAATTCACTAAAAATCAATAGCTTAGAGTCATTAATAAACATTGTGTATATCGATAAAGGTTATAAATACAACTTAAATAAGGCGTCATTGGTGTTGGACAATGGGCTTAGTATGAATAATGTTAATGTAAAGGCAAAAACAATCGGTGAGGATTTAGTAGCCTTCGGTTTAACTCTTGACACATTGAACCTGGCATCCCTAATAGATCTCGCTCAATATTTTCCTGACGAGCTTGAAGAGACAAAAAAAAATCTTGAGGCTCTTTCTCCCCGAGGATCGGTCACAGCCCTTAACTTAGACTGGAACAAGGGTGATAGTTTTTTTGCTGGCTTAAATCTAAAAATGCAGGCAAATAATCTAAGCGTAAAGGCATATCAAGATTTTCCAGGAATTCAGAATTTCTCTGGCGCACTGGATGTTCAAGATTATAAAGGGCTTATTAAGGTTAACTCCAAGAATTTCGTCGTTAGCAAATATGATACTTTCCGGGAGGATTTAAAATTTAACGAATTAAAAGGTTTGCTCAGTTGGAACAAAAATGCGTTCATGATAAAAAATATTTCTGCCTCAAACACCGACTTTGAAGCTATATTAAATGGACGTTATAACTCCTCAGATTCCGATGATGATTCGATTGACGTGACCATCGACATACCTCGAGCAGATATCTCAGATCTAAAAGAATATTACCCAAAACAAATGGGGAAAGAGGCCTTGAACTGGTTAGATACCTCACTGTTAAAAGGAGTGGCAAATAACACGAAGGTAGTCATGCGTGGCAAATTAAAAGATTTTCCCTTTATCGATAATAAAAATAATCCAGATGAAAATGAAGGTATTTTTAGGATAACCTCGAAGATAACAGGCAGTGAAATTGAGTACGGAACGAATTGGCCAAACGCCGAAAAATTTAATATTGACTTTAAATTAAACGCTTCAAGAATTGAGTTTACAAGTGAAACAGGTGAAATTGCCGACAACAAAATCATCTCTTTCAAGGGGGTTATACCAAATTTTACAGACGACGTTACCATGTTAAATATCGATGCAGAACTAGATAGCCCACTAAATACGATGATCAAATTTATCAATAGCAGCCCCGTCAAAGATGAAATGCAAGGAAGATCTGAGGGTTTGCTCGGAGATGGGGCAGGAAAACTTCGGCTCTCATTGAAAATTCCTCTATCAGATGTTGATAATCTTACCTATGATGGAATCTATTCTTTTCAGAACTCCTCTCTAGAGAGTCCAGAGCTTGATTTACCTTTGTTACAAAAAATGAATGGTGATCTATTTTTCAATTTAGAAAAAGTTTCTATCACGAACTTAAAAGCCACTATCTACGATGAGCCTCTCTTAATTTCCTTATCAAATGCAAATCAAAAAACTGTATTGAACGTCCAAGGTTTCATTAATACTGACTTAATTGAATCTAAACTTGGTGAAAAATGGTCGGAGAGAATTTACGGGAATACCCCTTGGAATGCCCAAATGGTTATTGACGAAAAAGAATCGTTTTTTTCTTTAGAGTCAGACCTTAAAGGCCTAGAAATTAAATCCCTGCAAATATTTGATAAAAAAGCAGAGGCGTCTATGCCTTTCAAATTTTCAAAAAAATCACCAAATTCGGGAAAAGATTTTATTGATCTAAGTCTTGGCACGTTAATTAATTCAAGGCTCATTAGAGGCACTGATAATGTCATACGCCATGGATTTATTGGTATTAATGCAAACCCGGAGATGCCTAAAAATGAAGGAGTTGTTGTTATTGCAAACTTTGAAGAGCTCAACAATGAATATTTTGAGTTTATTTTTGAAGAGGATGAAGATGATATTTCACCAAAAAATTCCAATGCGGCAATAAAAAAGGAATTTGACCCCCTTATTGACTCTGCAATTATCAATGTTGGGAAGTTAACCTTTGAGGGAAACACATTTACAGAGGCCTCGTTTGATTTTTACCCAATACCCTCTGGTTACGAGTTGGATATTACCTCCAATGAGGCAACTGGCGAACTTACATGGAATGAGGATACAAGGCTCTACCAAGCAAATTTTTCAAAAATTCATCTTAAAAAAGATGATGATAAAGAAACTGTAAAAGAAAAAACAGCTCCCATAATGATAGAAGAAGATTTAAATGAAAGTCGTCTATTTAGTAAAATAAATTTGGACATCGCTTCCTTCAAAATAAATGAAACAGATTATGGTAGAGTTGAGTTGAGTGGCGTTGAAGATATAGATGGTTTCGTGTTTGAAAAACTCAAGATCAATAATGCCGCATATTCAATCGAGGGAAATGGCTATTGGAAGTCTGAGGGTTTTCCTTTAAAAACAAGTATTAATTTTAAATGGTCCACTAAAGACATCGGCGCGGCACTGAGCAGCTTTGGTTATGATGATTTAATTAATAAAGGCGAGGCTGTCATTGAAGGGCTAGTTACTTGGGATGATCGACCCTCAAATTTTGATGTTGAGGATTTTTATGGAAATTTTTCATTGCTTGCCAAGAACGGTGTAGTCAAAAAAGTCGAGCCAGGAATGGCTGGTCGTTTAGTAGGTTTAATTTCATTACAAAATCTCCCAAGACGGCTGACTTTAGACTTTAGTGACTTGTTTGAAGAGGGGCTACCCTTCGATCGCATCGAGAGTAAAAAGACTGTCATCAATAAGGGTGTACTTAACTCTCCCCTTTTTGAAATTGAGGGTCCCTCAGCAAATATACGTTTGAATGGAAATGTTAATTTTATTAAAGAGACCCAAGATATGCGCGTGACCATTGAACCCAAAATAAGCGATACAGTGACTGCAGGCGCTCTAGTTGGGGGCCCATTTACTGCGGCAATTGCTTTTTTGGCACAAAAAATATTGGACGATCCATTCAACAAAATTACCACTGCTGAATATCATGTCACTGGCACTTGGCAAGAGCCAAAAGAAAAAATCGTGGATACAAAGGTAGATAATTTTATTGAAGACGAAATCCTAGAACCAACGGGAAATATTATACAGGGTACTGGGGAGGTGATTGATGAATACCTTATAGAACCAACAGGGGATGCAATTGATTATTTATTTAATCCTCAGGATAAACCTCAATCAAATTGAATACGTCCTCATTTACTAAAGAGCTTATTCTTGCCCCTGGAAATCTTGATGAAATTTCTATTGATCGAGTGCTTTCCCGTTTACCATCAAAAAAAATTGATTATGCCGATCTGTATTTTCAATACTCAAAAAATGAATTTTGGTCAATTGAGGATGGCAGGGTTAATAATGGCAGCTTCTCGATAGAGCAAGGAGTCGGTCTTCGCTCAATCGTTGGTGAAAAAACTGCCTTTACCTACTCCGATGAAATATCTTTAAAGGCACTTGAAGATGGGGTAAAGCTAATAAGCTCCATGCAAAGTCAGGGGAAATCTCTAAGCTTTCCTCTCCGAGGTGTTTCTTCAAAAAAAATACTTTACGCAACTAGTAACCCCATTGATGGTTTGAGTGCTGAGGAAAAGATTGCTATTTTAAAAAAGATCGAATCCTTCACCAAAAAGATTGATCCAAGAATTATCAAGGTATCTGCTTCACTGGCAGCAGAATATGATGTGATTCTTATTAAGAACTTCTTTGGTGAGTTAATTGAAGATATCAGACCCCTCGTGAGACTCTCATTAAGCGTTATCGTGGAACAAAATCAAAGGCGTGAACAAGGTTCTGCAGGTGGTGGTGGGCGTTACTCACTTGATTATTTCACTGATGAAATTATCCAGTCTTATGCTCAAGAAGCAGTAGATCAAGCGCTTATTAATTTAGACGCAAAGCCGGCTCCTGCAGGTGCCATGACAGTGGTGTTGGGGCCTGGGTGGCCAGGAATACTTCTCCATGAGGCAATTGGTCATGGTCTTGAGGGAGATTTTAATCGAAAAGGCACTTCCGCCTTCAGTAATAAAATAGGGATGCAAGTTGCAGCAAAAGGAATTACTGTCGTTGACGACGGAACAATTAAAAATAGGAGGGGTTCATTAAATATTGATGATGAGGGCACTCCCACAAGCTCTACGACACTTATCGAAGATGGTATTCTTGTAGGATATATGCAAGATAAGCACAACTCTCACCTAATGAATATGAAGCTCACCGGAAATGGACGACGTGAATCTTATGCTCATTTACCAATGCCACGTATGACAAATACTTATATGCTAAATGGTAAACACCACCCTGATGAAATCATTGGTACGGTTAAAAACGGTCTTTATGCAAATAACTTTGGTGGCGGACAAGTCGATATTACAAACGGAAAATTTGTATTTTCTGCTTCTCAGGCCTGGCTAATTAAGGATGGCAAATTAACTCATCCCGTTAAGGGTGCATCAATTGTCGGCAACGGTCCTGACATCCTTAATCAAGTGAGCATGATCGGTAATGACCTCAAACTTGATACTGGTGTTGGCACCTGTGGCAAGGAAGGACAAAGCGTACCTGTTGGCGTTGGACAACCAACATTAAAGATTGATAATATTATTGTAGGAGGGACTGGTTAGAGCTATTTGACGCGATTTTTGTATTCCAAAGTTCTTGTATCTATTTCAATTTTATCACCAGTATCGCAGAATAACGGCACCATGAGCTCAAAACCTGTATTGATTTTTGCTGGCTTCATTACCTTGCCTGAGGTTGTATCACCTTTGACTGCCGGTTCAGTGTAGGAAATTTCCCTAACCACAAAATTTGGTAATTCAACAGATATCGGTTTACCATCGTAAAAAACTACCTCGCATTGCATCCCATCTTCAAGAAAATTTAATGCGTCCTCCATGTTTTCTGCATCAACCTCAAACTGGTTGTATTCATCGTCCATAAATACGTACATTGGGTCAGCAAAATATGAATACGTAACCTCTTTTTTTTCTAAAATAACTTGTTCAAACTTGTCGGAGGCATTAAAAACCGACTCAGTCGTCGCCTCGGTCAAAAGGTTCTTCATTTTCATTTTTACAACAGCTGAATTTCTTCCTGACTTATTATATTCAGTTTTTAAGACTACCATGGGGTCCTGGCCGACCATAAATACATTCCCGACACGAAGTTCTTGAGCAGTTTTCATATAATTAACCTAATTAAAATTAGTTGCGATTATACAAGAAATGTTAATTTCAACAAGATTCTTGAAATATTTCAAATACCGTTTTATTAAGCATTATTTGTTTAGATCTTACGACATGATAATTCGCAATATGGGATAAATGATGCATGTATTTACTAAGTTTTTCTTTACATATACAACCCTCATTCCATTCGAAAAAAATTTCCCTGACAATATCTCTTATTTGGTTATCGGCATGGCAATAAAATAAATCTATAAATGCCTTTAATTTCGTTAAATGAATACCATCTTTCTGAACGTAAGGTTGCCAAATGAAGGGTTTTTGGGAAAAAATAGCGCGGCAAAGACTATCCTCCCCTCTTACAAAATTTATATCACATGACTCCAGGAGCTGGTCATACTCAAACATTGGCAACATGGGAAACGGGTGTAAATTTAACTCAAACTTATTTTGTAGTAACTCCTCAGGAATATAAGCATCAAACGGCATATCTAGTTCCCTAAAATTTTGAATCAAAGTAATAATGTCGTTATGAGGGTAATAGAATAAAGAAAGAGTTATATTTCCCTCTTTTTTTGATGATCGAATTTTGCTTGCAAGCTTTGATCGAGGAAATTTTTTCTTTTTTTTATCGTAGAGAAGTCCACCGGTATTTCTAGTAAAGCCAGGATAAAAATATTTCTTTTTTAGGAAAGAAATTGGTGACAATGAATTTTTTAAGTGGAAGTCCTCCACCCAAGTCTCTGCAGATAGGTACTCGAAGATATACAGTTGTGTTATCTGTTTTATTTTATTAAGATAATTACGGGGAATCTGAGCGTCAAAAATACTAATAATAACCTTAGCAGGAGCGAGTTTATTTTCAATTTCTTCAATATTCATCAATTCAAAATTATATTTTCCTTGAAGTTTTAAAAAATCTAAGAATAAGGAATCTTGCTTTATGAAAAGTCTGGACGGATTTTTTTTGGTAGACAACCCCTCTGCCAATCTGAGAGCTATTGCCATATCACCGAAGTTATCTATACGCTCTGCAAAAATATCATATCTCATTAATAGCTTACCCTAAGAATACTATAAGTCCTGAAGCCACTCGGTATTTCAACCGCGACTTCGTCACCCTCTTTTTTTCCCATAAGAGCTCTAGCTAGGGGGCTATGCCAGCTAATGTAATCTGATGAATGATTTATTTCTTGGGCACCCACAATCCTGATACTGATTTTTTTGTTTTCAACTACATCAAAAATTATAACTTTTGCGCCAAAAAAAATTTTAGATCGGTCCCTATTCTGGTCAAAATTAACAATATTTGCATCCTCAATATTTATTAACAAATATTTTATTCTTGCATCGATTTGTCTTAAGCGTTTTTTTCCATAAATATAGTCGCCATTTTCGCTCCTGTCGCCATTGCTTGCAGCCCAGCTTACCACCTTAACAACTTCGGGTCTTTCATGCTTGATAAGATGATTTAATTCCTTCTGAAGTAATTTGAAGCCTTCTGGTGTTATATAATTTTTATTGATACTCATAAAGAATATTAAAGTTAATGATTAACCAATTTTACAACGTAATACTATGCTCGACCTCAAATCAAGTTGATGATGTCTATCAAAAAATTGAAAATGAAACCAAAAATGTCTTATACAAGCAACTCGATGTCCTTACTATAGATGAGTGGGTTACAAACCAATATAAAAATTATGAGTTTATAAATGAAGAGACGATACCGGTAAAGATTATAAATAGTATCGAAGAAAAATTTATTTGGGAAAACATATTAACAAAATTTATTAATGACAATATGCGTCATAGAGCACATCTAGATATCAATGAATTATGTGAATTTTGTATACAATCCAATAAACTGATTTCGGAGTATGAGATTACTGATCAGGATTTAAAAAATAATTTGTACTTCCATGAAGCTAAATTTTTCCACTCTTGTCGTCAAATCTTTTATGAGTATGTTGAAGAAAATCATTTTCTAACCCGTTATGATTTAATCGAAAAATTTACAAAAATAATTCAAGAAAAAGATTTAATACATGACCAAAGTTTTTTAATTGCTAATATTGATCCAGATAAAAGAAATTTTTTAAGACTTGTCAGTGCCCTCTCCAAAAAAAATCAGGTAAGTTGGCTCGATAAAAAAAGAAAAAAAGTATCCCCTGAAACAAAAAAATATCAAAATACTAAAGTCGAAATTAATGCAGTTCTAGATTGGATAAAAGAATGTAGGGCGTTGAAAAAGTATAATCTTCTAATTGTAACTCCTGCATTAGAACAGTTTCAGACTATTCTTGAAAGTAAAATTAATAAGGCTATCCAACCCGAAGTTTATAAAAAAATTGATGCAAAAAATAAAATAAGAACAAAATTAAGAAGGCCAATTTCAAGTGAGCCAGCAACAAAATTTATCAACAAAATCCTTCTCCTAATCATTGAAGAGGAATTAGATGTAGCAACATGGCAATCTATTTTATATTACCCCAACTGGCTGGATGAGGCAGGCCTTGAAAGCAGACAAAGATTTGCTGATTTTTTAAAGCAAACAAAACTAAAGGAATTGAGCATTGAAAAAATCCTTTTTTTGCTATCAAAACAGAATGATGCTGAAATACAGTCTCTTGCTTCCTTGCAGAATTTTCTATTATTTATCGTAGAAAAAAAACATGGCATTAATAAAAAACAACCTATTGAGCAATTTACCTTATTACTAAATGAAGTAAGAGATAAATCTAATTGGTTAAAAATTTATAAATTATTACCCTTTGAAATCAGTATTTTAGAATCAATAAACAAAGTAGTTAATTCAATAAATTCAGTAATAATTCCTAATAAAATTGATTTTAAAAAGTATATCTCCGTACTAGATTATTACTTTGAAAATATCGTGCCTCGTGCCCAACAACAAAATTTTGAGGTCACACTTTCTGGTTTTTTGGAAGACCATATCGTAGAGTATGACGCAATTTGGCTTATGAATATGAATTCCTGCTTTTGGCCAAGAAAAATTAATTACAATCCCTTCCTATCCAGAGCTATTTTAGGAAAATATCATATCAAAACCGATGACTTTTATGACGAGTTAACCAAGCTTAAAATTGGCCAACTTTCCAGCAAGACATCCAGCCTAACTCTGTCTTTTGCTGAAATTGATAATGATTTACTCATGACACCATCGTTAATTGAACATATAAATACTTCAACTATTGTTACTGAGAAACTTCTAAAGCATTCATTACTAAGTCACCAAGAATTTTTACAGGATGATTTTTCATTACCAATAAAATCTGATGGGCTGTTTCTAAATAGAGGTATAAATACTCTCGAAAACCAACGAAAATGTCCTGCATGGGGATTCTATGAAAATCGTTGTGGTGCCATCCGTTTTGAAACGAATGATCCGTATGAAATTACCAAAATGGAGGAAGGAAGTTTAATACATAAGTGTTTAGAACAATTTTGGAAGAAACATAAAACTCAAGCAAACCTTCTTAAATTAAATAGTCAAGAATTAAAAAACATAATTAGAGAATATATCGATAACGAAATCATCACGTTACATAAAGCAAAAAAAAGTATCAGCAATGACCTTTGGGATTGTGAAAAAGAATATCTTCATTCAGTTCTTTATAAATGGCTTAACTTTGAAAGTGAGCGCAGTCCTTTTGAAGTTTTAGATACTGAAAAAAATTATGAAGTAAATATTGGGCCCTTAAAGTTCAACGTTCGTATCGACCGAATCGATAAGTTAGTAGGAGGTGAATTAATTATATTAGATTACAAAACTGGTAATAATCCCATTAGCCGTAAAGGTTTATTTAGCCAGGAAATTGATGATCTGCAGTTAGCTATCTATGCTTGCTATACCCCATTAAAGAAAGTAAGCGGAGCGGGTGTAGCATTGATTAATCGAAAAGATAATAAGCTTTACGGAATAACTTCACAAAAAAATCTAAATCTATCAAAAACATTTAACGCAAAAATTGACTCCAAAGAAGTCAGCACCTGGGATGAATTGTTATCTCAGTGGGGTCAGATCATTAAGGAGGCTGCATTATCATATAAAGATGGAGAATGTGGTATTAAGTTTAAGGATAATACTGAATTTAAATATTGTCGAATTCTACCGCTACTTAGGCTTCCAGAAAAAAGATATCAATATGAATGCGGTTATGAGTAAGAGAATTCCTACGGATCAGCTTCAAAGAGAAATGGCTATTGGGGCGGGCTCTTTTCTTGTTGAAGCGCCAGCTGGTTCAGGAAAAACTAGTATATTAATTAAGAGATTCCTGCATCTTCTCTTAAAGGTAGATGAGCCAACTGATGTTATTGCAATTACATTCACCAACAAAGCTGCAATGGAGATGAGGCTCAGAATTGAAGAAGCCCTTATAAAAAAAAATGATGAAGAAAGAGAATTAATAGAGGCTATTTGGCAAAGAGCAAAAAAATTGGGGTGGAGCTTAAGGTTTAATGAAGATCTTAGAATCATGACAATTGACAAATTAGCGACTCAGATTGTAAATCAAACGTCAATATTTGAGAATCTAGGAAGAAATTATTATACCGATGAAAATCCCGAGGAAATATATATCCAGTCGATCAAAGAAGTTGTCAATGAGAGTCAATATATCAAGACACTTCTTAAAAACCAAAATAACGATACATCAAAAATAATACAACAACTGGTGGATGCCATAAAAAAAAGGGGTCAATGGTTACCAAGACTTCTTAAATTTAAAGATAAGAATATGGCTGAACTCTCTCAAGATTATTCAAATTATTCAAGATCAGAAATAAAGGAAATATTAAACAAAATTGGTCAAAATTTTAATAGTAATGAAAAAAATGAAATTTTCGGATTTGTTGATGAGATACATAGCTCCACAAAACATGCTGAGGAATGGCAAACATGGCTTGCCTTTGCAAAAATAATTTTTACTAGTAATAATGATATAAGGAAAAAATTTGATATAAGACAGGGTATTAGTAATGATGAGAACGGAAAAAAATTAAAAGTAAAAATTAAAAATTTTTTAAATAAAAATATACATAAAATCAATGTTTTAAAATTAATTTTTAAAGTTGATTATCTCAATAAATATGACCATTTCTTGCCTCTAGTCCCTGATCTTCTTTTAATTCTTGTTGCTACTTGTGAAAAATTAAATGGTAAGTTTTTAGCGCAAAAGATTCATGATTTTGAACAGATTATGATCAATGCCAATCAAGCCTTAGAGCAAACAAACCTAGCAGAAATTCTGGATATGAATATCGAACATATCCTTGTCGATGAGTTTCAGGATATAAATTACAGTCAATTGCGTTTTCTCGAATTATTAACACAAAACTTTGGCGCAAGTGAGAGTAAAACGTTTTTTGCTGTTGGTGACCCGATGCAATCAATTTATCGATTTAGAAAAGCTGAGGTTGAAATTTTTAGCCGCCTACAACTTAACAAAAAGCTTGGAGAAGACCTAGAAATTCAACCACTTTATCTAAACACTAATTTTCGATCAAACACGAATATTATTGACTGTTTAAATAATACATTTGCAAACCTCTTTCCGTCAGAAGATGATTTGTCCTTAGGAAGAATCGCCTATAAACCCGTCATTCAAGGTGGAGAAGAAATTTCTGGAGAAGGTGTTCACTATCAATTATTAGATATTGAAACTGACAATAAACGAATTCGAGAAAAAGAGGAAGCAAATTATATTGCTAAAAAACTTGAAGAGCTCAGGGAATTAAACCCAAATGCGACGATTGCTGTTCTTGCTCGATCAAGATCACATTTGAATGATCTCCTGCCAATTATAAAGAGAGAATACACCTCCTTAGCTATCCAAGCTGTAAAAATATTCCCAGTTAGTGAAAATCAAGCTTTCGTAGATATCCTTACCCTAACCAAAGCATTATTTAATTTTGATGACAGAGTATCTTGGATGACAGTATTGAAGTCACCATGGATTGGTTTAACGAATGTTGATTTTGTTAAATTATTTGAAATTGATCATGAAAAGACGGTATGGGAGATAATAAATGATAAGACGGTTGCTAGTTCTTTATCAAAAAGCAGTCAATCAAGGCTCAATTACTTTGCAAATATTATAAAAAAAAATATTTCTATTCGCTCAAGAGTCTCCAATAGATTTTTTATTGAATCAATATGGACTCAGTTAAACGGTCAATACGCATTAATACATGAATCAGACCTCGAGATAATAGATATTTTTTTAGGCTTAATTGAAAAATATAGCAAACCATTAATTTCGATTGATTTTGAGGGCCTTGAACGTCAGATTGAGATTGAACGCTTGAATACAAGTGCACATTCTTTAAATCCAATACAATTTTTAACAATCCATAATGCAAAGGGATTACAGTTTGATATTGTTTTGATACCTGGTATGAACAAACAGGTGCAACATGAGAACAAATCACTTTTTTATATCGATAAGGGTTATATATCAATTATCCATGAAAATGACGATAAAGATTTATATGATTATCACAGAGAGAACGAACTAGAACGAATTGCAAACGAACAAATACGATTGCTTTATATTGCAATCTCTAGAGCAAAAAAAGAGTGTTACATGATTGGTTCATTAAATAAAACTAAAGAAGATGAAGATCGGTACAAACATGGTTCATTCCAAAAAATAATTTCTGCAGTGATGCAACCAAAGGTAATTTCAATAAAACCAAAATTAATAGCTGAAGATTATGCAGAATTCACCCCAAAACTAAGGAGGTTAAAAGATACATTTTTTATTAATAATAACAATTTAAACTTTGAGGATAGTCTTGATGGGATCAATCTCGCTGCTAAAGATAATACCAATAATATTTTTATCTTTACTGGTGAAATTATTCATAAGTATTTTGAATTAATAATTAAAAATCAGTTAGATATTGATTTTATTTTAGGTAAAAAATTAAGTTATATTGAAGCACTTTTTACTAACCAGAGATTTTCAAATAGCGAAATTAAACTGGGGCTAGGTGCCCTTAACCAGTCCTTGCAACATTTACAAAAAAAAGAAGTTGGAAAATGGATTTATAGGCTACACAAAGAGGACTATCTGGAATCAAGATATATCTTTATTGACGAACTCGGTTCCAAGAGAACTTTAATTCCAGATAGATCTTTTGTGGACAACGGGATACGTTGGCTCATTGACTATAAAACCGTTTTCAACGAGACAAATTTAAAAAGTCATGCTGGTCTTTATAAATCCCAGTTGGATACGTATGCAAAAATTTTTAACGATAATTACCCTATAAAAAAAGCTATTTATTTTTGCAAAGATGGTGAACTAATTTGTGTTGATTGATTTAATGTATTTGTTTTAGTACATCGTCAATAAAGTTTATTCTTTCATCAAGCTCTAAAAAGTTTTTTATAATTCTGAGCCGGCTAGGCCCGTTCATTTTATATGAATGGTCTGATTGAATTAAATCTATTATTTTCACGGGGTCTATATTTGCGTTAGGTTTAAATGCTATTTCGATTGACGCACTGCCTGCATCTATTTTTTCAATTTCATAAGCTTGTATCATAATTCTCAATGTGTGTAACAAGATCAAGTTTTTCGTTTGCTCCGGCATTAATCCAAAACGATCAATAAATTCTTCCTCAAGTTCTTTCAGCGCCTCATAATTTTTGCAACTTGATAATCTTTTATAAAGAATTAATCGCTCGTTGGTATTGGGGACATAGTCATTCGTGATTATTGTCGGTAGATGCAAATTTATATCCACATTCGCCTTTATTGGATCCTCAAGATCAAGAGACTTACCCATTTTCAGTTGTCTGACGGCATGATTGAGCATATCGATGTAAAGATTAAATCCAATTTCATGAATTTGGCCACTTTGGCTATCTCCCAACAATTCGCCTGCCCCCCTAATTTCAAGATCATGAATTGCAAGGTAATAGCCAGACCCCAAATCCTCAAGAAGCTGAATTGCCTCAAGCCTTTTTTTTGACTGCGATGATAGTTTACGGTCTTCATCTAGCAACATGTAGGCATATGCTTGATGATGCGATCTACCTACCCTACCCCTTAGCTGATGAAGTTGTGCCAATCCAAACTTGTCTGCGCGATTTATAATAATTGTATTCGCAGTAGGTATGTCAATTCCTGTCTCAATAATCGTTGAACAAAGCAACAAATTGATACGCTGTTGATGAAAGTCTTGCATCACATGCTCTAAATCTTTTTCCCTAAGCTGGCCATGAGCAATGCCAATGCTTGCCTCGGGCAACAATTTGGATAGTTTTTCATATTGAGACTGAATTGTTTTTACATCATTATGTAAAAAATAAACTTGCCCCCCTCGGTTAAATTCCCTCAAAACTGCTTCTCTAATAATGCCCTGGCTGTGGTTAACAACAAATGTTTTTATTGATAATCTTTTTTGAGGGGGTGTGGCAATTATTGAAAACTCTCTTAAACCCTCCATTGCCATCGACAATGTTCTAGGTATTGGGGTGGCCGTTAAGGTCAGGACGTCAACATTAGTTCTAAATTTTTTTAATTTTTCCTTTTGCCTTACCCCAAAACGATGTTCTTCATCAATGATGATTAAACCAACATCTTTAAATTTAACATCATCTTGGATGATTCTGTGTGTTCCAATAAGAATATCAACATGACCCGATTTTAGTTGCTCTAGAGTCTCAGATTGCTCTTTTTTTGATTTGAATCTTGAAATTTCTTCAACACGAACTGGCCAATTAGCAAAACGATCGCTAAAGTTATTATAGTGTTGCTCCGCAAGAAGAGTTGTAGGAACCAAAACAATGGTTTGTTTTTCATTCATAGCAGAAATAAAGGCTGCTCTAAGTGCCACTTCCGTTTTACCAAAACCCACGTCACCGCAAATAAGTCGGTCCATAGGTCTTTTTGATTCCATATCTCTAATAACATGCTCAATAGCTTCTTTTTGATCCGGTGTCTCTTCAAAAGGAAACCCATCAGCAAATCGTTGATAGTCATCTATATTTATCGAGAATTGTTTTCCTTGTTTTAATGACCTTTTAGAGTAAAGATTTAATAACTCTGCAGCAGTATCATGAATTTGAATAAGGGCTTTCTTTTTTGCCTTTTCCCAAGTTCCTGAGCCTAGTTTATGCAAAGGGGCTGTTTCAATTGGGCCCCCGGAATATCTGGAAATATAATGAAGTTGCGCTACGGGAACATAAAGTTTGTCCCCTCGCTCATAATGCAAAAGCAGAAATTCACTTTCCCCATCACCAAAATCCAAATTAAATAAACCTTGATATCTCCCCACCCCATGTTGCTCATGCACAACTGGGTCTCCAATATCAAGCTCTGTTAGATCTTTTACAATGACGTCACTATTAAAATTCTTATCTCGGGTGGATCGTTTTTTTTGCTTCACAAAATTTGGAAAAATTTCATTTTCAGTGATTATGAGATATTCGTCAGTTTCAAAACCACTATGAAGGGGACTTACCGCTAAATTTATCAGATCATCTGATTTGTTAAAATGATCCCAATTTTCTACTTTAGCAAAGCGTAACTTATTCTGCTCTAATAATTGGCTTAAAGTCTCTCTGCGCCCCAATCCTTCAGCACCTATCAAAGTTTTTTTATTTTTTTTGGTAATAAACCCATGTAATTTTGCTAGCGGTTCATCCCGATCTCGATCAATAGCTAAGTTTTCAAGCATAAATTCATTCTTTTTAATTTTTTGAACATGATCAAAACTGTGAAGTTTATTAAGGAAAATATCAATTTTAATTAATACCTTTTCAGGCTCCAAAATTGGCCTCTCAGCATCATAGGCAAATAATTTAAAACGTTTGCTGGCCTCACTCCAATAATTTTCAGCACAACTTTCAAAGCTATCTAAATAAAATATTTGGTCACTTGAGTCCAAATAGTCAAAAATCAAGTCGCAACTATCGAAGAAAAGAGGTAGGTACCATTCCATTCCGGAAAAAGGAATGCCATTGCTAACACTTTTATATATTCGGGATTTAGAGGGGTCGCCCTCAAAAGCTTCACGATAATTTTCTCTAAAAATCCTAATACCTTCCTCGTCCAAGGGGCATTCTCTTGCAGGAAGCAAAGATATTTCTTTGACCGGATAAAGACTCCGCTGCGTATCTGCGTCAAAAGTTCTTATCGATTCAATTTCGTTATCAAAAAAATCAAGCCTGTACGGGACTGTGGACCCCATTGGATATAAATCAATAATGCCACCCCTTACAGCGTATTCACCATGGTTTATTACCTTATCTACATAACGATATCCTGCAGAAATTAATTGGCTTTTAAAGGCAACTATATCCACAGTCTGTTTTTTTTTAAATAAAAAACTGTATCTTTCAATATAATTTCTTGGGGGTAAATAATGGAGACATGTCGAGATAGGCAAAAGATTAATATCAAATACTCTTTGAGTCATTTGAAATAACGTTTGAAGCCTCTCGGAGGTTAGGTCTGGATGGGGGGATATTTCATCGTAAGGTAAAGTTTCCCAATCAGGTAAAAGGTTGACTTTAATCTCGGGGTAAAACCACTTAATCTCCTCCTGTAATTGGATGGCCTCAAATACAGTTGATGTAAAAATATTTAATGATTTATTTTGAGGAGATAAATTGTTCTTAAATAATTTACCTAACTCAATAGCTAAATATCCATTTTGATTTAACATAAAAGAGGAATACCCATAATCATTTTCTATTTTTCTCAACCTACTCTATTATTAAAAACGTGACATTATAAACAAATTAAACACAATCAAGAGGTAAATCATGAATGACAAAGAATTAGTTGCCAACGAAGCTCTCAAGTATGTAAAAAACGGAATAACTATTGGGCTTGGTACCGGTTCCACAGCAAATATTTTTATAGAAGCACTTGCAAAAAAAATAAAAGAAGAATCGCTGGATGTTAAGGTGGTTGCCAGCTCAACTGTTAGCCAGCTAAAAGCTCAAGAAGTTGGATTAGATTATATTTCCCTAGATCAAATTTCTAAAATTAATCTATATGTTGACGGCGCTGACGAGCTGACAAAAAAACTTGAGGTCCTAAAAGGAAGAGGTTACGATTTAGTTCGAGAAAAACTTTTAGCGCAAGCAAGTGAATCCTTTATTGTGATTGGTGATAAATCTAAATATGTATCTAAAATTGGTGAAAATTATCCTATCCCCGTCGAAATTACATCATTTGCATGGAAAATAACAAAAAATATTATTGAGAAAATTGCCGAAGATTGTGTTTTACGACCCAATGCAGCCGGCGATGCATTTGCCATTACTTCATGCGGTAATTATGTTTTAGATTGCAAATTTAAATACAGTGATTTGTCAAAACTTAACCATGAAATTGCAAGTATACCTGGTGTGATCGAGCATGGAATATTTGTTAAGTTGGCAAAAGTAGTCTTAGTTGCCAATGATGGGGAAATTATTAAATATAATTAATATAAATTAAATTTTTATAACCTTTAGACCATTCATGTAGGAGACTAAAGCAGATGGAATATTTATATACCCCTCTTTTGTTTGATTATTTTCTATGACCGCTACGAGCGCACGACCAACTGCCAAACCAGAACCATTTAGAGTATGGACAAGTTTATTTTTTTTACTGTCATCTTTAAATCTGGCCATCATGCGTCTAGCTTGAAAAGATTCACAATTTGAAACTGAAGAGATTTCACGGTATACATTTTGTGAGGGCAGCCATACCTCCAGATCATAAGTCTTAGAAGCACTAAAGCCCATATCACCTGAACACAAAGAAACTACGCGATATGGAAGCTCAAGCTTTGTGAGAATATTTTCTGCATGATTAACCATTTCTTCTAATGCCGTATAAGACTGATCCGGATGAGTAATTTGTACCATCTCAACTTTCTCAAATTGGTGTTGACGAATCATGCCTCTTGTATCTTTTCCGTACGATCCAGCCTCTGACCTGAAGCAGGGAGTCAAAGTAGTTAATTTGATGGGTAGATCGCCTTCCTCCTGTATGGAGTTTCTCACAATATTTGTTAATGGAACTTCTCCGGTAGGTATTAAATACAGCAGATCATTTTCACCTTTTTTGGTAAGAAACAAATCCTCTTCAAATTTTGGAAGTTGACCTGTACCAACCAAAGAGTCTGTATTTACTAGGTATGGGGTATAACATTCCTCATAACCATGTTCATTTACTTGGACATCAAGCATGAATTGGCCGATTGCACGATGAAGTCTCGCAATTTGATTTCGCATTAATGTAAATCTTGATCCCGATAATTTTGAACCTAAATCAAAATCAAGACCTAATTTCGAGGCAACATCAACATGATCTTTAACTTCAAAATCAAATTTTTTTTTGCTTCCAACCTCCCTAATGACGATATTATCGGCTTCATTCTTTCCAATGGGTACTGTTGGATGAGGAAGATTCGGTATTTCCATTAAATAATCATTTATTTTTTGCTGAACCTCATGAAGTTGGATCTCAATCATTTTTAAATCTGCTGAAGTTTTAGAAACCTCCCGCATTAAATCATCAGTATTTTTTAGTAATGATTTTTCAACACCAATTTTTTTGGACAATTGATTGCGAACTTCTTGGAGCTCCTGCGTCTTAATTTGAATTTTTTTTCTTTCCTCCTCAAGTTCTAAGAAAAGTTTTGAATTAAAATGAAATCCCCTTAAACTTAGCTTTTCAACGGCTTGGCTGGTATTTTCTCTTAAAAAATTTATATCAATCATGGTCCTTACTTTCCTCGTTCGCAGAATCTAGCTTTTTTAAAAAGTCTTTTTTTTCAGAAATTTTTTTTTCTAAACCCCTATCTGTTGGTTTGTAAAATTCTACAGGTTCAACCTCGTCAGGGAAATATTTTTCACCAGCTGCATAACCATGAGGTTCGTTGTGTGCATATCTATAATCCTTCCCATAGTTAAGCTCTCTCATCAATTGAGTTGGCGCATTTCTTAGATGCAAGGGGACGTCATAATGTCGCTGATCTTCTACAAAGGATTTAACTTCGTTATATGCAACATAAGCACTATTACTTTTGGGGGCCATAGAGAGATATATTACTGCATTGTTTAAAGCCAACTCCCCCTCAGGAAAACCTAACCTCTCATATATTTGATATGCCTCAAGAGCAATTGTTTGGGCTCTAAGGTCAGCTAATCCAATGTCCTCAATAGCTATTCTTAGGATCCTTCTTGCCAAATATAATGGATCCGCACCACCATCAATCATCTTAAAAAGCCAAAAAATTGCAGCATCAGGGTTCGATCCTCTTACAGATTTTTGTAGTGCAGATATTTGATCATAAAACTGCTCTCCGCCCTTATCAAAACTTCTTGATTTATTTGTAATAACTTTTTTAACAATTTCATTATTTATAGTATCTGAGTTATCTGAGCTTAATCTTTGAAAGATTATCTCAATAATATTGATTAGCCTTCTAGCATCCCCTGATGCATAATCCAGCAAAATTTTTTTTGCGGCATCATTAATCTTGTAATGATCATAATGCTTTAGCACTCTCGATACAACTAAACCAAGCTCTTCCTGCGTTAAAGATTTAAGGGTAAATACTTGGCACCTACTTAGCAACGCTTTATTAACCTCAAACGACGGATTTTCAGTCGTAGCACCAATAAATGTTATGAGGCCGGACTCAATATGAGGAAGGAAGGCATCTTGCTGACTTTTATTGAACCTATGAACTTCATCAACAAATAGAATAGTTTTCTTACTTTGGAGTTCTAGAAGCATCTTAGCTTTCTCAACTGCCTCCCTAATTTCTTTAACACCCGAAAGAACTGCAGATACCTCTAAGAACTCATAATTTGATGATTCTGAAATCACATGCGCGAGTGTCGTTTTTCCAACACCTGGAGGTCCCCATAAAATCATTGAAGGTAAGTTTTTGGTCTCAATTGCCACTCTTAAAGGCTGACCATCACCAATGATATGTTGCTGCCCAATGACATCGTTAATATTTGATGGTCTTAATGTTTCTGCTAAAGGTAAATTATGTTTCTGCAATGCCTAATTTTTTATGACGTCTACGTCATCTGGAGTGTTAAAGAGGAAAAAAGCATTATTGATTTTGGAATTATTGACAACATCTTTAAATACAATTGTAGTTGTATAGTCGAAATTGTCTAAAACCTCCATCACTGAAATTTTTTGCTTGTTAAAAAAAATTTCTATTTTTTTAAAGGTCGTCATTTCTAAGTTTTTTGGGGTAGCCCTAAACCATATGTTACCTTCTCTATCCATCTCTTCAATAACAAAATAATCCCTTGCCTTATCACTCACTAGTAACATGGCGGGGCTTACGCCTCCAAGCTTTTTAAGTGGGCTCACAATTACCTGTTTGAGTTCTGGATCATAAAGATACAAAATTTCTCCATCACTTAAAATCTGATTATTGAAAGGTTTTTTGTAGTTCCACTTAAACATGTTTGGTTTTTTAAAATAGAAATTACCATCAACCTCTTGAATAATATCACCTTGTAAATCAACGACTGTTTGATGAAAATCTCCCTGCATTGTATTGGTTTCACTTACAATTATTGAGAATCGATTTGCATCATTACCTGACAAGTGAGTCCAAAAAAGTACTAAAAAAAATGTGAATAAAATTCTAATCATCTGTCGCCGAAGGAGCAATGATTTCTCGATTTCCATTGCTTTGCATTGGTGAAATCAATCCTGCCTTTTCCATATCCTCAATAATTCTGGCTGCTCGATTGTAGCCAATCCGTAAATTTCTTTGTACATAGGATATTGACGTTTTTTTTGTTTTTAGGACTATGGCGACAGCCTCGTCGTATAAAGGGTCTTTTTCACCCTCGGCTCCTGAACCTTCAATGCCATCGACATGATTAAATTCATTAGGATTTAAAACTTCATCAAGATATTGCGGCTCCCCTTTTGCCTTCAAGAAATTAACAACTTTATGGACCTCTTCATCGGAAACAAAAGCACCATGAATTCTATTTGGATAACTGCTACCCGATCCCATGTAAAGCATATCGCCTTTACCTAAAAGAGTTTCCGCTCCCATTTGATCAAGAATGGTTCTTGAGTCAACTCTACTTGAGACCTGGAAGGCAACTCTTGAGGGAATATTTGCTTTTATTAGGCCCGTTATTACGTCGACTGAGGGTCTTTGCGTTGCTAAAACGAGATGGATTCCAGACGCCCTAGCCTTTTGAGCAAGTCGAGCAATTAACTCCTCAATTTTCTTTCCAACAACCATCATAAGATCAGCTAATTCATCAATAACTATCAGAATTTGTGGCATTTCTTCCAAAACTTCAGGGTTCTCTGGGTCAAGCGAGAAGGGATTGGTTAATGGGTCATTTTTTTCAATGGAGTCATGAAGTTTTTGATTAAATCCTGTAATGTTCCTTACGCCAAATGTTGACATTAACTTGTAACGCTTCTCCATCTCTGCAACTGCCCAATTTAGCGCATGACCGGCCTGTTTCATGTCGGTAACTACAGGAGCTAATAGATGTGGAATGCCCTCATAGACTGATAACTCCAACATTTTTGGATCAACTAAGATCATCTTCACCTGACTAGGTTTTGCTTTATACAAAATGCTCAAAACTAATGCATTGATTGCCACTGACTTACCGGAACCAGTCGTTCCAGCAATAAGCAGATGTGGCATTTTGCTGATATCAGCCACTTCTGGTTTTCCTGCGATATCTTTTCCGAGAGCAAGGGTTAATAATGCCGATGTGTCTGCAAAAACTTTGGAGCTCATAATCTCAGAGAGGTAGACAACTTGTCGAGAAGAATTAGGAATTTCTAGTCCCATGCATGTTTTTCCGGGGATTGTTTCCACAACCCGCACACTAATTACCGAAAGTGCTCGAGCTAAATCTTTTGATAAATTTGTAACTTGGCTCCCCTTTACACCTGGAGCTGGTTCCAACTCATACCTTGTAATCACTGGCCCAGGCTGAGCTGAAATTACTTTGGCCTCAATTCCAAAATCTAATAATTTTTTTTCAATCAGACGTGATACGAATTCTATTGTTTCCGGTGATTGACTCTTTACTTGATTAGGTGGTTGGTCAAGCAAATGTAATGGGGGTAATTCTGCATCGCTATCACCAAATAAATTTGTTTGCTTCTCTTTGATGACCCGAATACTCTCCTTAATCTTATTTTTTGCTTCAATGATAGTAACTGGAGCTCGGTCCTCCAATTTTTTTCTTTCCAACTGCACAAACTCAGTTCGTTGTTTTTCAAATTTTTTACCCTCTCTCCTATCCTGCCAATCTAAATATTTATTTTGAATAA
This sequence comes from Methylophilaceae bacterium, assembly GCA_016778465.1. Taxonomy (GTDB): domain Bacteria; phylum Pseudomonadota; class Gammaproteobacteria; order Burkholderiales; family Methylophilaceae; genus BACL14. Next base: position 34,163 of record JADHPM010000003.1, on the reverse strand, counting down.
AATTTATCAAATTAAAAATAAAGTTTCCCACACCTTCGGCAATATTTATCCAAGACCATCCAGTAAATAAACTAAACCCTATCGCAAATGCTATTACAAGAAATATAAGTGATCCAATATATCCAATTGTAGAATAGAGTCCTGAGTGAATTAGATGCCCCAAAAAACCACCCTGGCCTGCAGGAAATTTTGCAAGAATATTTATTAGGTGGCCTGCTTCAAGCGCAGATGAAGAGAGTATTAAAATCAAAAAACCAAGATAGTGAACAACTAAGATATGCTTGGAATGATAATCTTCATTTTCTATTCTAGGGTAAATAAGAAAAATACTATAAATACTGAGGAAAACTAACCACCAAGCTGAAATTCCAAAGGCATACAAGGTAAAATCTGATAGATAGGCACCTAAAATGCCCCCCATGTTTTGAATATTTATATTATTAACTGCATTCGACCATGAAGGGTCAAGCGGAGAATAACTACCAAGCACCAATGTTATGTAGAGGCCAAGAAATAAGAGGACAAACCATGTAGCCTCACGAAAAATTCTATTAGCTAAAATTTTTGGAACTTGATTGTCAATTATTTTTTTTCCAATTTTTTTGGATCTTTTTTTTGCAAACACGCTTAAGTATTTTTTAAGATAATATCCATAAATTATAGCAGTATGTTAATAAAATAAATCTGTAAATACTTTAAAAAGAATTTATATTTGATTCCGGTGTCACACTCTACTAGAATTGTGACTACTTTAAAATTAGATTGAAAAAATATGACAAAACATTCGCAACTTATTATCTTGGGCTCTGGCCCAGCAGGTTACTCAGCAGCCGTTTATGCTGCACGCGCGAACCTTAAACCAACCCTAATCACTGGGATATCCCAAGGGGGGCAACTTATGACCACAACTGATGTCGATAACTGGCCTGCTGATGCTGATGGTGTATTAGGTCCTGAATTAATGGCGCGTTTTGAGAAGCATGCCAAACGTTTTAATACTGAGATTGTGTTCGACCATATAAATAAATGTGACTTTTCACAAAGACCATTACAGCTATTTGGTGATTCTGGAGAATATACTTGCGATGCATTGATTATATCCACTGGGGCATCAGCAAAATATTTAGGGCTGCCAAGTGAAACAAAGTTTCTGGGTAAAGGTGTCTCAGCTTGTGCAACATGTGATGGTTTTTTCTATAAAAATCAAGAAGTTGCAGTAATTGGTGGGGGAAATACTGCTATTGAAGAAGCTTTATATCTCGCAAACATTGCTTCCAAAGTAACTCTTGTGCATCGTCGTGATAAATTTCGTGCTGAAGCGATAATGATGGATAAGGTTCACGAGCTCGTCAAACAAGGAAAAATAGAGTTAGAGTTATTTTATGAGCTTGATGAGATCTTGGGCGATGATCAAGGAGTGAATGGTATGCGAATTAAGTCAAGCCAAGACAGTTCTAAAAAAGAAATAAAACTAAGCGGTGTTTTTATTGCCATTGGGCATAAACCAAATACTGATATATTCGAGGGGCATTTAAAAATGGAAAATGGATATATCATTACTAGATGCGGGCGGGAAGGAAATTATACAGCGACAAGTGTTGAGGGTATTTTTGCCGCAGGGGATGTTCAAGATCACATTTATAGACAAGCTGTCACCAGTGCAGGAACTGGTTGTATGGCTGCGCTGGATGCTGAAAGATTTTTATCTCATCATGGCTAAAAATAATGATACTTTTTTAAATGCTGTAAAAGATGTAAGACCTTTAAAGGTAAAATCACAGGAGGTTTTGCTCTCGCCAAAAAAACCAAAGCCAATCCCAAAAAAATTAATAGAGGATGAAAGAAATGTCCTGAACGATTCTCTAAGCGATCATTATTTACATGCAGAACTTGAGTCTGATGAAAATACCTTTTACTTAAAAAAGGGTCATTCGCCAGAGATTATTAACAAGTTACGTCGTGGCTACTGGACAATACAGCAATCACTTGATCTTCATGGCTTTACCTCTGATGAGGCAAAAATTAAATTAGTTGGGTTTCTTAATTTATGCCAAAAAAAGGGAATTCGTTGTGTAAGAGTTATTCATGGAAAGGGTTTTGGTTCCGTTAACAAAGAACCTATTTTGAAAAAGCGAGTTAGGGGCTGGCTAATTCAGAAACAAGAGATAATTGCCTATGTTGAGGCTCCAAGGCATGATGGTGGTAGTGGGGCGATTATCGTTTTAATCGAAGATAATTAGAGAGACTCAATGAGGCAAATTGCGTGTGCAGCAATTCCCTCTTCCCTTCCAAGGTATCCTAATTTTTCTGTAGTAGTGGCTTTTATATTTATTTGATTACTATCACACTTTAATAAAGATGCGATGTTCTTTTGCATCTTAAAAATATGAGGCGAAATCTTTGGTTGCTCGCAAATAATTGTTGCGTCAACATTACTCACTTTAAATTTCATCTCCGACATCATTTCTTGAATTCTCATTAAAATAACTCTTGAGTCTAAACCCTTATTTTTAGGATCTTTATCTGAAAAGAAATGACCGATATCACCTTTTCCAAGTGCGCCAAGAAATGCATCTGCAATTGCATGGATGAGGACATCCGCATCTGAATGTCCGTCAAGGCCTAAGGTGTGATCAATTTCTACTGCACCGATTATGCATTTTCTTCCTTTTACTAAAGGATGGACATCAAAGCCATGCCCTACTTTATTAACCATTATTTTTTCCTAATATCTCAAGAGATTTTTCAGCTCGAACGATATCTTCAGCGAATGTAATTTTAAAATTTAGGGGGTTACCTTTAAATACTTTTGGCTTTAATCCAAGGGCCTCAATTGCCTGAGACTCATCCGTTGGCAACCCATCATAATTTAGCAGTGCTTTTTTTAAAATATTAAATCTAAACATTTGTGGAGTTTGAGCGAGCCATAATTCATCTCTTTCTTCAGTATTTAAAATTTCATTATTTTTATTTACTCGCTTGACAGTATCAGGAACTTGTATGGCCATAATTCCTCCCACTTTGTCATTAGAGAAATATTTAATAAATTCATTGATACAAAATTCAGTAAGCCCAACTCTTGCGGCATCATGGACTAAGATCCAGTCGTCTAGAGAGACATCCAATAGATTTATCGTATTAAGGACCGTTTCGGATCTGCTAGCACCTCCAGAAATAAGAACTTGAGTTTTTTTTGAAAATTTATGACTAATATTATCTATATATTTTTCTGATGAGCTTACCGCAATTGAAATTGATTCAATGACACTAATATGTGAAAAAATTGATTCCACATACTCCAGTATAGTTTTGTCTCCAATTGTTGCGAACTGCTTTGGAATATGCTGCTGCATCCTCGATCCAGATCCAGCAGCAGGAATGATTACATGAATTTTTGCCATTAATAAATTTTATCATGGCAAATTTTATTAATCTCTAGGTGATGCATTAATTTTATGAATAGATAAGTCTGCGCCTTCATATTCTTGCTCAGCCGTCATGCGTATGTTAAAAAGTTTGTGGACAACGGAGTAAACGATATAGCCGCCAAGCATAGCAACAATGATTCCAGAGATCGTGCCTACTAGTTGTGACATAAATGTTACCCCGCCAAGGCCTCCAAAAATTTCTAAGCCAAATATACCTGCTGCAATACCACCCCACGCACCACATAAGCCATGTAAGGGCCAGACGCCTAAGACATCATCAATTTTCCATTTAATCTGTGCTAAGGCAAAAGTCCAAACAAATAAAGCGCCTGCTACCAAACCAACAGCAAGAGCACCCAGCGGGTGAAACAAGTTAGAACCAGCACACACCGCAACCAGTCCAGCAAGTGGGCCATTATATAGAAAGCCAGGATCATTTTTACCCACGACAAGAGCAGCTAATGTGCCACCAACCATGGCCATTAATGAATTTACAGCAACTAAACCTGAAATACCATCGAGTGTTTGGGCTGACATAACATTAAATCCAAACCATCCAACAGTAAGTATCCATGAGCCCAATGCTAGAAAAGGAATGCTCGAAGGAGGAAATGCAACTAATTTCCCATCTTTTGTATATCGACCCGTTCGAGCGCCTAAAACCAAGATAGCTGATAATGCAATCCATCCACCCATACCGTGAACAACAACTGATCCAGCAAAATCATTAAAGGGGGCACCAAATTGCCTTTCCAAAAATAATTGAAATCCAAAGTTTGCATTCCAAACAATCCCCTCAAAGAAAGGATAAAGAAAGCCAACAAGGATAAAGGAGGCTATTAATTGTGGATTAAAAGTTGCCCTTTCGGCAATACCTCCGGAAATAATGGCAGGTATGGCAGCAGCAAATGTTAGTAAAAAGAAAAATTTTACTAGTTCATAAGCGCTTTTTTCAGATAAAGATGATGCGGCTGCAAAAAAATCCATGCCATACGCTAGGCTGTAACCAATAAAAAAGTAGGCGATAGTAGATACTGAAAAATCAGCCATAATTTTGGCAAGAGCATTTACTTGGTTTTTTTCTCGGACAGTTCCGACTTCAAGAAAAGCAAATCCTGCATGCATCGCAAGCACCATAATGGCACCCAATAATATAAATAATACGCTGCTTTGATCAACCAAAGATTCCATTACATCCTCCAAAAAGATTTTTTTAAGGATGATAATAGAAGATAGATGTCCCTGAACATACTTAAAGGCTTTTTTTTGGTAAATAAGTAAAAAAATTATTACTGCATTATTTTGGTGCATAAATAATATTTAGTTTTGTGAAAAAACTTTATATTATGTAGTTAATGAATGAATTACTATTAATTCTTGTTCCTGCAATAATTTTATTAGTTTGGGTTGAAGCAACCACAAAAAGAGAAATTGCACTTCGACAATCATCAAAACTTGCCGCTCAATTTAATTTACAATTACTTGATGATAGTATCCATTGTTCTAAATTAGAAATTATAAAAACAGTAAATTTACCAAAAATCAAAAGGGTGTATCGTTTTACGGTCTCGTCAAATAATGATGACCGCATGCACTGTCACTTAATACTGGTCGGTTCTGATATGGTTAGTTGGTTCATACCACCTTACCCACAGGTTAATTAATGTATATAGGTCGTTTTGCCCCAACTCCATCAGGTAGGCTTCACCTTGGATCAATAATGATTGCAATTGCAAGCTTTTTAGATGCAAGATTAAATAATGGCCTATGGCACCTTAAGATTGATGACCTAGATAGTTTTAGAACAAAACAAAAGCACATCGATCAAATTAAAGCGCAACTGAATGAGCTTAATTTATCATGGGATAATGAAATAATTTATCAAAGTAGAAGAGTTGAGCGATATGAGTATTTTTTGAATCAATTAAAAAAAACAAAGAAAACTTATATCTGCTCATGCTCAAGAAAAAAAATATTAGAAGAATCTGAATCCGGAGTTGACGGTTTCATCTACTCAGGTTTTTGTAGGGACATGAATTATAAGAATGAAGAGAATAATTCAATAAGAATTAGCGTTAATGATGAACCAATAATTTTTAAAGATGGTTTACAAGGAGAATACAAACAAAATATCAATAATGAAATAGGAGACTTTGTTATCAAGAGAAGTGATAATATTTTTTCATATCAATTAGCGGTAGTCATTGATGATCATATAGATAAGACATCACATATAATTCGGGGCTCTGACCTACTAGAATCAACCCCTAGACAAATTTATATTCAAAGAATTTTAGGATTCAAAAATATAAACTATACCCATCTTCCTACTTTAAGCTATCGAGGAAGAAAACTAAGTAAAAGTAATGGGGACAATTATCTTATAGAAACTCAACCAAAAAATATTTGGTTGTTCGTCCTTAAATTACTCAATCAAACATTACCAGCAAGAAATTCAAGCTTAGAGTCAATAATTGAATTTGCAATTAAAAATTGGGATATTAAAAGAATAAAACAAAGACGTTTTATTGAAATTGACGATTATATTCGTACATCATAATACTTGCAGCACTCGCAACATTAAGCGACTCAACATTGTTGTTCATAGGAATAGAAATCGAAGCTTTTACCATTTTTTTATACCTTTTATTCACGCCATTACCCTCATTCCCAATAATAACAACCATATCCCTTTGTAATATCGTGGAGGATAAAGGAGAACCCTCTAAATCGAGCGAAAAAATCGGTATAGACAGATCTTTCAAAAAATCCTCAAAACTCTGTTTCTCATGGCAATTAATTAAAAACTGTGCCCCTTGACTGCCCCTTAAAGTCTTTGGTGACCAAACATCGGCACAATTCTCTGATAAAAAAATTGCATTTATATTAAAAGCTTGAGCAGATCTAATTATTGAACCCAAATTTCCAGGATCTTGTATATCATCTAAAAAAAGATTTAAATCTTTTGGTTTAGCAAAACTTGCAACCGGTATGTCGGCCAATGCAATGATACCGGGACAGCTTTTTAATAAAGATAACTCCCGCAAAAGATTTTTTGTTAAGGTATATTTCGGAACATCATCAAGTCTCATAAACAAATTTTGAAATTTCTCTAAAGGGATTGATGAATCGATAAAAACACCCCTTAACTTACAATTTGAATTAAGGCAGCAATCGATTAAATGTTCCCCAATCAAAATAGTCTGCCTTTCACTTTTTCTAAACAATCTGTTTTCATAGAGTTTTTTTAATTTTTTAAAAATTTTATTTTCTTTTGAGGAAATTGAAAGCATCACCTTTACCTTAATTCAGACTATTAAGTGGCACTAATTCAAAGCCCCTAGATCCAAATTGTTGGAGTAACCCATTTTCACCGCCTAAATGCGATGCTCCAACTGCGATAAATAAGCGGTTGTTTTTTAGTCTAGTTTGGATTCGATCAAAAAATAATTGATTTCTTTTGATTAACAAATTATGTTTTATTTTTACCCATACCTTATCAGGTACGATACTTGCTGTATTTTTTTGGTCAATTTCTAGGATTCTCTCAACATCCATCATCAGGTAGGTTTTAATTAAACTTTCATAATTATCAATTCGATTTTTCTCGGGTCTGGCAAGGACTTTTTTTAGTATGGCAATCTGCTCTTCATCGGAAATATTATCAAGAGCCTGAAAATGTTCATTAACCGTCGCGATACCTTGAACTCTCAATCCCTTGTCTAATGCGTAACTTTTAAGAAGATTATCCTGATTATAAGGAGTAATCGGCCTTGGGGAATTAAATATTAAAGCCAACAACCATGGTTTCATTTTTAAATTATTTTCATAGGACATGGTATGAAAATAAGATAATTCTTTTATTTTTTCCAACTCTTGCTCTGAAAGCTCTTCTGCGATTATTGGTTGCTCATGAAACAAAATTGATATATCAGAAATTTCGTCTGTTTCATTTAAAAATAAATCTACATTTGCTAGGGCATCAAAAATATCTTTATGAAAATTAGTCACTCTATTATCATCAACGTGAATTGTTCCAAAAAGGTAATGAGATTTACCATTTAAATCCTGAATGCGCCAAAAAGTAGTTTTTTTTTGCTCCCCACTTACTGAAATGGAAATTAAAAGCAAAAGTATGGATATAGCTCTCTTAAACATACTAAAAAAATTTGATTTGAATGTGCATGATAAGCAGTATAGCTATTATTAGTTAATTAAAAGATAATATGTTTATGAGCATCGTTGAAAAAAAAGAATTAGACAGTATTCAGTTTTATGTCACGACAAAATATGCCTGCGGTTATATCCCAAATCAAAGCGCTCAATCAATCGTAGCAACACCCTATAAACAAGTCAACAAAACGGCTTATGATGAACTTATTAAAAAGGGATTTCGACGAAGTGGTCAATATATTTACAAGCCACGTTGCAACGAATGTAACTCATGTATTCCCATTCGGATAAATGTAAAAAATTTTAAAATTAGTAATTCGCAAAAAAGAGTAGGGAAAAAAAATTTGGATCTTACCTTTAAAATATTACCTCTTAATTATAGTGAAGAACATTTTGAATTATATGTAAAGTATCAAAGAGCACGTCATGCAGCTGGCGTCACAAATAGTGATGATATTGCAGATTATAATGACTTCTTAATTAAGAGTAATGTTTCAACTAAAATTTTAGAATTTAGAGATAGCATGGGCATTTTAAAAATTATCTCAATAGTTGATTTTTTAAACGACGGGCTTTCTGCAGTTTATACTTTTTATGATACTGAAAGTAAATCACATAGTTATGGAACTCATTCTATCCTTTGCTTAATTAAGCTGTGCTTAAGAAACAAACTGGAATATTTGTATTTAGGTTACTGGATCAATGATTGTCAAAAAATGGCTTACAAGATTAACTTTAGGGAGTATGAGTTAATGATAAACGGAGTTTGGCAAGCCTCTTCTAGTTAATATCACATGATACAATTTGTTTTTTTTGAATTTCTCACAAATGAATAAAATTCTTATTTTTGGCGTTGGATTAATAGGTGGCTCAATTGCTTTAAAAGTAAAACAAATGAATCTATTTGAAGAGATTGTTGGTATCTCAAGAACTAATGGTACAAACTTAGCGCCCTTCGTTAAAAGTGGCATGCTTGATCGTGCCACCGAAAATTTTGAAATGGAGATTGAGTCATCTAATTTGATTATTTTGGCAACACCTGTGGCGCAAACTGAAATAATTTTTGAGAAACTTTACCCCCTTCTTGCAGAAGATACTATAGTTACTGATGCTGGAAGCACAAAAACAAATGTTGACTTAGCTGCAAAAAAATTTTTAAAAGAAAAATATAATCAATTTATTGGCTCCCATCCAATTGCAGGCTCAGAAAAGCATGGACCAGAGGCAGCAAAAAAAGATCTCTTTAAAAATAAGAATATTATCATCACACCACATAGCCAATCCAAAAGTGAAGATTTAAAAAAAATACAGTCTTTTTGGAAAAGCCTTGGGGGTGTGACATCGGTTATGGATGTAAAGTTACATGATGAAATTTTTTCAACGGTAAGTCATTTGCCTCACTTGCTGGCTTTTGGTCTTGTTAATCTTATCAATGACAAAAAAAATAAGGCAATACTTTTAGAATTTGCTGCAAGTGGATTTAGGGATTTCTCTAGAATTGCTGCAAGCTCAGCAGAGATGTGGCGAGACATTTGTTTGGCTAATAAAGAATCAATTATTACTGATCTACATTTATACAAAAATGAAGTGGAATCTATCATAGCGATGATTGATCAAGGCAGTGAGGAAAAATTACTCTCTTATCTTTTAAAAGCAAGCCAGACCCGAAAAAAATGGAATAAAGAGTAATTAAGTGGATCACATAAAACTTACCTCATCCTCAAAAATCTATGGTGCAGTAGAACTCCCAGGCTCGAAAAGTATTACTAACAGAGTTCTTTTGCTAGCTAGTCTTGCTGAAGGAGATATTACCATCAACAAGCCTTTACTTTCAGATGACACCAATTTTATGCTCAGTGCTTTACAGCAGCTTGGTATCGTAATTGAAAAAGAAGATGGCAATATAGTAATTAAGGGTTCAAACGGAAAATTTCCTGTAAAAAAAGCTGAATTATTTTTAGGAAACGCTGGGACAGCCTTCAGGCCACTAACAGCAGCGCTCTGCCTCAATCATGGTCAGTACACTCTATCAGGGGTAAAAAGAATGCATCAGAGACCCATTAAAGATCTGGTTGATGCATTGTTTCAAATTGGAGCTAAAGTTGAATATATAGAGAATCAGGGGTACCCTCCTCTAGCAATTTATCCAGGAAAAATTAAGTATGTTTCTCCAATTCAAATTCGTGGTGATGTATCTAGTCAATTTCTGTCATCAATTTTAATGGCGTTTGCGCTTACAAAAAATAAAATAAAAATAGAGATCATAGGTGACTTAATCTCAAAACCTTACATCGAAATTACCCTTAAATTACTCAAACAATTTGGAATTATCTACATAAACAATAATTGGAAGAATTTTACTTTACAGCAACCTGCAAAATTAAAAAATCCAAAAATAATTGAAATTGAGGGCGATGCGTCATCCGCCTCCTATTTTTTTGCAGCTGCCGCCATTGCTGGCGAGATTGAAGTAAAAGGTATAAACAAAAATAGTATTCAAGGTGATATTGACTTTTTAAATATTTTAAAAAAAATGGGTGCAAAAATTTTATATAAAAAAAATTCAATAGTTGTTTCTAAAGCAGACAATTTAATAGGGCTTAAAGTTGACTGTAAAATGATTCCCGACGCAGCGATGACACTTGCCACTCTTTCTCTTTTTGCCAATGGCCCCACCGAATTAATTAATATCGGCAGTTGGCGCGTAAAAGAGACAGATAGAATACTTGCAATGGAGACAGAATTAAGAAAAATAGGTGCTAAAGTCTCTTCAACTCAAGACAGTATAAAAATATATCCCCCCAAAGAAATTTACGATAACATTGCCATTGATACTTACGACGATCACAGGATGGCAATGTGCTTCTCTCTAATATGTTTGGCTGAAAAAAATGTAATTATCAATGATCCTAACTGTGTAGCAAAAACATTCCCAAACTTCTTTAATGACTTTACCGCTCTCTTAAATGGTCAATAAAAATATTCAAATTATTGCAATTGATGGTCCGGCAAGTTCCGGTAAAGGTACTGTAGCAAAAAAATTAAGCAGGCAATTGAATTACCACTATCTAGATTCTGGAGCAATTTATCGTATTATCGCTCTAGCTTGTATTAAAAAAAATATTGCAATTGAAAAAAATGGTGCGCTAAGTCAACTAATCCAAAAACTAAACGTTTGCTTCGATGGGGATAGTTCGTTTCTCGAAAATGAAAATGTAACAGAACAAATAAGAGATGAAAGAGTTGGTAAAGTTGCTTCTTATATTGCTCAAAACATAAATCTAAGAAATTCCATACTTGATTACCAAAGGAGTTTTGCAAAAAAACCAGGTTTAGTTGCAGAAGGCAGAGATATGGCGACTGTAGTCTTCCCTCAGGCTAATTTAAAAATATACCTTGATGCATCAGTAAATGAACGTGCAGAAAGAAGATATAAACAGTTGATATTAAAAGGAATTGATGTTAATATCCTTGACCTTGCTTCTGAAATTATAGCAAGAGACAAGCAGGATATGGAAAGACAACATTCACCACTTGTCAAAGATAAAGATTCAATAGTAATAAATACAGATTGCTTAGATATCAATCAAACTGTAAAAAAAATATTAAGCTTTATTAAAAATTAGGGGCTGTTGGCACCAAACCATCAGCAATCAAATAATTACCCCATCGCACGTTGGGATTTTTGAAGGTTTTTTTTAATGGTAACCACAGATAAAGTAAATGTAGTATCCGAAGATTTTGCAGCAATGTTTGAAGAAAGTATGGCGCTCAAGGAAATGCGTCAAGGAGAGATTATTACAGCGGAAGTAATTTCGGTTGATAGTGATTTTATTATCGTTAATGCTGGACTTAAATCAGAAAGTACCATTAAAACAGAAGAATTTTTAAATGATCAATCTGAAATAGAAGTTGCTGTAGGCGATCATGTCAAAGTAGCCATTGAAAAACTTGAAGATGGATACGGATCAACAGTCTTATCGAGAGATAAAGCAAAAAAAATGCAGGCTTGGCTTGATCTTGAGCAAGCAATGAATGATGGATCTATCATCAAAGGTTTTGTAAGTAGCAGAGTCAAAGGCGGTTTAAGAGTCACAGTGAATGGAATTACGGCTTTTCTTCCAGGATCCCTCGTTGATGTTAGGCCAATAAAAGATACCTCGCCCTACGAAAATAAAGAGTGTGAATTTAAGGTAATTAAAATTGATAAAAAAAGAAACAATGTTGTTGTATCGAGAAAAGCTGTCTTAGAGGAGCAATCAGGAACAGATAAAGAAGCAATTATTCAGTCTTTAACTGAGGGGGCAAAAGTTAAAGGGATCATTAAAAATATCACTGATTATGGCGCTTTTGTAGACCTAGGCGGTATTGACGGATTATTACATATCACAGATTTAGCATGGAAAAGAGTAAAGCATCCCTCTGAAATTCTTAATATTGGGGATGAAATTGAAGCAAGTGTCCTTAAATTTGATCAAGAGAAAAACCGTGTCTCACTTGGTTTAAAACAGTTAGATGATGACCCATGGGTTGGTCTCAGCCGTCGCTACCCATTAAGTTCAAAAGTTTTCGGTAAAGTGTCAAATTTAACTGATTACGGTGCTTTCATTGAAATTGAAACTGGAATTGAAGGACTTGTTCATGTTTCTGAAATGGATTGGACAAATAAAAATATCCATCCCACTAAGGCAGTTCACCTAGGCGATGAAGTTGAGGTTATGATTTTGGAAGTTGATGAAGATCGAAGAAGATTATCACTTGGAATGAAGCAATGTCAGCCTAACCCTTGGCAAGAATTTGCTGATAATCATAAAAAAGACGATAAGGTTACAGGATCAATTAAATCAATTACTGATTTTGGTATATTTGTTGGTTTGGATGGTGGAATTGATGGACTTATTCATCTGTCTGATATTTCATGGCAAGAGTCAGGAGAGGAAGCTGTAAAGAAATATAAAAAAGGTGATGAAGTTGAAGCATTAATTATTTCGGTTGATGTTGATAAAGAGAGAATATCTCTTGGAATCAAACAACTAACAGAAGACCCCAACGCAGAATCACACTCAGCAAGTAACGAAGAAGACAAAGAAAAAAAATCTGCCAAAAAGAAATCTGAAAAAGTAAAAGAAATTAAGGGTGGAACTACAAATCTTGGTGCGCTTTTAAAAGCTAAACTTGATGATAAAAATGACTAAATCTAAGCTCATCAATTCCTTGGCTAGCCGTTTTGCACAACTTGTGCATAAGGATGCAGAGCTATCAGTCAAGGTAATTCTTGATGCCATGAGTGATGCCTTAGTTAATAAGCAACGTATAGAAATCAGAGGATTTGGAAGTTTTAGTTTAAATTATCGACCTCCTCGAGTGGGTAGAAACCCTAAATCAGGTGACTCGGTAAATGTCCCTGAAAAATATGTTCCCCATTTCAAAGCGGGAAAAGAATTAAAGCAAAGAGTTGATAAATAACCTTCTCAATTTAATAAAGCATATCTCAAAAAGATATGCTTTTTTTTAAACTAAAGTAATTTTTTAATATGGTTGAATTTGAATTTTGGTGGCTACTTGTAATTCCATTCTTTTTTGGCCTTGGATGGTTTGCTGCAAGAATTGATATTAGACAAATTATTTCAGAAAATACCGATTTTCCAGTAGCCTATTTTAAAGGTTTACACTATCTCACCACTAATCAATACAAAAAAGCTACCGAAGCCTTTAGTGACGCAGTCAAAATCAACAACAATTCAATTGAATTACATTTTGCCCTTGGAAATCTATTGAGAAGGACGGGACAAATTGACAGAGCCATTAATCTTCATAATGAAATTTTAGAATCAAGAGAGTTAACAGAAAACCAACAAGATTCGGTAAAGGCTGAATTGGCACAAGATTATTTCAAGGCTGGTTTGTATGATAGGTCTGAAGAGTTATTATTAAATTTAAAAAAGGGTAAGTATTATCAGTATAGTTTAGGAACTTTGTTGCAGATCTACGAGAGACAAAGAGATTGGTCTAAAGCAATTTCAACTGCACTGGAGCTTGAGAAGAGCTCAGGTATTTCATTTAGAAAAAATATTAGCCACTTTAACTGTGAAATTGCCACTGAACATCTTCTCAATAATAATTTTGTTGAAGCCAAAGATGCACTTGAGAATGCATTAAATGAGCATAAAAACTGTGTCAGAGCAAATATTCTCTTAGGAGATATAGCAGATAATCAAGGCAATTTTGAAGATGCAATTACCTTTTGGAAAAAAATTGAGTATCAAAAACCGGAATACTTGGGTTTGGTTTCCTCAAAAATTTTAAATACTTATCATAGGCAAAATAAGATTAATGATGGTCTCTCCATCATCTCAAGGTACTTTGATATCTATAAATTAAAAACTTTATTAAATGTCTTTTATGAAACGGTTATTCAAAATGAGGGGGCTGTTGAAGCAGAAAAAATTGCAAGAAATGAACTAATTCAACGTCCTAGTCTTGCTGCCCTTGAACGGTTATTTCAAGCAAAAGCTATGCGTAATTCTAATGAACTTGAAAATATTGAGTTAATTCAGCAAACCCTTAAAAACGCCATTGGCAACAGAAAATTTTATATTTGTAATGAGTGTGGGTTTAAGGCACGTCAATTTCATTGGCAATGCCCAGCATGCAATTCCTGGGAGACGTTACCCTCAGAGCCAACTGATATTATTCTAGATGAATAAACACCATAATCTACCTAGTATATTTGTTGCAATGGATTTTGATTCTATAGATGATGCCAAAAACCTAGCTTTAAAAATCGATCCAAATAAATGTGGTATTAAAATTGGTAAAGAATTATTCACATCTTCGGGCCCCGAATTAGTAAAATGGTTCCATGATCAAGGCTTCAAAACCTTTTTAGATTTAAAATATCATGACATACCAAATACAGTAAGTAAGGCATGTAAAAGCGCTGCCAGACTTGGTGTTTCGATTGTAAATGTTCACGCTCTTGGTGGTGAGGAAATGATGTTAAGTGCAAAAAAGGGGCTAGATGAAATCCAAAGTGATACATTATTAATTGCCGTTACTATTCTAACAAGCCATGATGAAAAATCTTTACAATCAATTGGCTTAGAAAAAGGCCTGGACGAAAGTGTAAAATCTTTAGCTCAACAAGCAGCAAAATGTCGGCTCGATGGTATTGTCTGTTCGGCTTTAGATTTAAAAAATATTAAAGATTTAATGCCGAAAAATTTTATCTATGTAACGCCGGGTGTTAGGCCTCATAAAACAAATGATGATCAAAAAAGAGTTATGACTCCAATTGAAGCCTTCAAAGCTGGGTCTACAATCTTAGTTATTGGACGACCAATTACTGAGGCAAATGACCCCAACCAAATAATTAACCAAATTTATTCAGATTTTCCTGCAGATTAATCAAGATTAAGATTTACCATTGCCTCTATATCTTTTTTTTCAATTCGTTTTAATAAATGCTCGTACTTATTGATCTTTAATGCAGACGATGAAACCTGCTCAAAACTCTCAAAACTATCATTAAAAAAGGTTTGTATATTTTCTCCGAGACGAGGAAAAACAGGACATAGGTATATTGAGATAAGCCTGAATGCTTGAAGTGCTGTTGAACATACTTCGTGCAATTCTGAATTTTCATTATGTTGATTTTCTTGCTTAGCCAAAACCCATGGCTCTTTAAGATTCACAAACTCATTAATTAGCTCGACTTGAGACATAATTAAACGAGCAAGTTTACTGTATTGCCTGTCTTCGTATAAAGCTGATACTTCATCTTTTAAATCAACAATATTTTTAATATATCCTTTGGATTCTTTGCTAACAAAATTGTTAGAATCCATAAGATTATAATCAAAATATTTACCAACAAAACCTGAGGTTCGGCTGGCTATATTAATAAATTTACCGACCAAATCACTATTAACTTTGCTCTCAAAATCCTCTAAATTTAAATCAATATCCTCCATAGATTCATTTAATTTACTAAAAAAGTAGTAGCGAAGAAAATCGGGATTCTTAATGGTGTCAAGATAACTTCTCGCAGTAATAAAGGTACCTCGAGATTTCGACATCTTCTCCCCGTTAACAGTAAGAAAGCCATGTGCATAAATTTTGGTTGGTAATCTAAAGTTTGAATATTTTAGTGTTGCAGGCCAAAAAAGTGCGTGAAAATAAAGGATATCTTTTCCAATAAAGTGGATGAGTTCCGCATCTGAGGATTTAGCCCAAAAATCATCAAAATTAAGCTTATTTCTTACTGAATAATTTTTAAAACTTGCCATGTAACCAATCGGTGCATCAAGCCAAACATAAAAAAACTTTCCGGGTGCATCCGGGATTTCAAAACCAAAATAAGGCGAATCCCTAGAAATATCCCAATCAGAGAGACCAGTTTTAAACCATTCTTTAAGTTTATTTGACGCCTCTGATTGAAGTGTTCCTGATTGAGTCCAGGTCTCTAAAAAATCACTGCACTCAGATAATTTGAAAAAGTAATGTTCTGTTTTTTTCTTTATAGGTGCAGATCCTGATACTACCGAGTAAGGAGAAACTAAGTCAGTTGGAGTGTATGTGGATCCACAAATTTCGCACGAATCACCATACTGATCAGATGCCTTACATTTGGGACAAGCACCTTTGATAAATCTGTCCGGCAAAAACATACTTTTCTCTTCATCATAAAATTGCTCAATCTCTTTCTTTTCAATTTTATTTTGCTTTTTTAATGTTAGATAAATATGTTCAGACAACTCCTTATTCTCTTGTGAATTTGTTGTATAAAAATTATCAAATTTAATATTAAAATCTGCAAAATCATTCGAGTGCTCTTCATGAACCTTCTTAACAAGCTCATCTGCCGAAATCTTTTCCATCTCGGCGCGCAGCATGATTGGTGTGCCATGGGTATCATCTGCACAAATGTAATGTACGCTATTATTGGAAAATCTTTGAGCTCTTACCCAAATATCAGTTTGTATGTACTCGACAAGGTGGCCAAGGTGTATACTTCCATTAGCGTAAGGTAGAGCAGACGTAACGAGAATTTTTCGCATGAATTACTATTAGTATTGATAGACAAAGGAAGTCATTTTATCAAATACTATCTTATATGGCTCGATATTATTTTATTATTTTTTTTGATTGCTTAAATTTATGGAAACCAAAATAAAAAATTTTTTAACTCAGCTTAAACACCCTGAGTTAAATATTGAATTTATAAAAGAAAACCAAATTAAAAAAATTGATTTGCATGAAAGCATTATTGATTTAGATATTGAGCTTGATTTTTTTGACAATAAAAATATTCCTGTAATACAAAATTTAATTTCAGATTTTGTATTAAAAAGTTTTGAAAAAAAACTAAACCTCAGAATTACTTCGCAAACTAGGAATCACAAAGTACAAGCAAATCTCTCGCCGATGCAAAATGTTAAAAACATTATTGCTGTTGCGTCAGGTAAGGGGGGTGTTGGCAAATCCTCGGTTTCTGTCAATTTAGCAATTGCATTATCCAAACTTGGTGCTTCTGTTGGTATATTAGATGCTGATATTTATGGGCCCAGTCAACCTATGATGCTGGGTATTAATCAAAAGCCTGAAAGTAAAGATGGTAAGTCGATGGAGCCCATTGACGCAGACGGAATTCAAGTAATGTCGATAGGGTTTCTTGTTGACCAAGAAACACCTATGATTTGGCGAGGTCCAATGGTGACTGGCACGTTAGAGCAGCTTCTCAAAGAAACTAACTGGACACAATTAGATTACTTAATAATTGACCTTCCCCCTGGAACCGGTGATATTCAACTAACTCTTGCTCAAAAAATACCGCTTACAGGGGCAATTATTGTGACAACCCCACAAGATATTGCACTCCTAGATGCCAGAAGAGGTTTGAAAATGTTTGAAAAGGTGAAAGTACCCATCCTTGGCATTATAGAAAATATGTCAACGCATATATGTTCAAACTGTGGACATGAAGAGCATATTTTTGGAAAAAATGGTGGTCATAAAATGGCTGAAGATTATGATGTCGAGTTATTGGGTTCTCTACCATTAGATATCCGAATCAGAGAAGAGCTCGATAAAGGGAATGCTTTTAAGCTTCATGAAAATGATTCGTTCATCGCTAAAGATTTCTACACTGTCGCCCTTAAAACCGCATTTAATGTATCTAGATTAAATATTGATTCTCAAAGTAAATTTCCAAAAATTGTAATTGAAAAAAGTTAAAGTAAGTCGTAGGAAAGAATTTTAATTTCTTCCTCCGCACATACACAAGCAGCAGGTAAGTCTTTTTTTTTCATCCAGCGGTTAAAAGATGTCTGTTTATTGCTACCGGTAACTAAAAATAAAATTTTTCTTGCCTTACTTAGCCTTTTAGGGGTTAAAGAAACTCTTTCCCTAGGTAATTTTGGCGCATTATAGACAGGTATCACCGATCTTGAGTTATCCCAATGATGTTCTGGAAAAAGACTAGCAACATGGCCGTCATCACCAAACCCCAGTAAAACTAAATCAAAAGTTGAAATATTAGATAATAATTGCTCATAATTTTTTGCAGCCTTTTCTGGCCCAAGCTCAGCATCAATAAAATATTTGTGTGAACTCATAATAGGCACATGATTTAACCATGCTTCATTTGCCATCATGCTATTTCGATCTGGATTATTTTTTTCTAAACACCTTTCATCCCCAAAATAAATATGCCATTTATTCCAATCTGCTTTATGCATTGCTAATTTTTTAAAAATCCCTTTTGGCGTATTTCCTCCACACAAAACAATTGAAAACTTATCTCTTAAACTGATACTTTTTTGAGCGCAATTTAAAATCTCATGGCAAGCCTTGTTCTCAAAATCTTCCAGCGTTGGATGTTTGATATGTGTAATTTGCATAGTATTCATTAAATAAGATAAATGTGAAGTAATTTGGACAGTATTTGTTATAATTCGTGACTCAAATCTGCTTTAAAAATTTAATCCAAAAGATTAACAAATTTTAGACTTTAACAAAAGGAAAAAAATGAAAATTGCAATGCTTGGACTTGGAAAAATGGGTGGCAATATGTCAGCTCGGCTAATAAGAAATGGTATATCAGTTGTTGGATTTGACAGTAATCAGGCGGTAGTAGAAGAATTAGTTACAAAAGAAGGATTGATTCCTTCTACGTCAGTTGATGATGCTCTATCAAAACTTGAGGGGCAAAAAATTGTATGGATGATGCTACCAGCAGGTGAAGTTACTGAAAAACAAATAAATGACCTTATCCCTATGCTGAATTCAGGTGACATTATTGTTGATGGTGGTAACTCGAACTACAAGCATAGCGTTAAAATGGGAAAACTGTTAGAGGCACATAATATTGGTTTTATGGATTGTGGAACATCTGGAGGTGTATGGGGGCTTGATAACGGATACTGTCTAATGGTTGGTGCAACCAGTGAGGTTGCAAAGGCTGTGGAACCAGTTTTAAGGGCTCTAGCCGTAACGCAGCAAAACGGTTGGGCTCACGTGGGTCCTGTAGGATCAGGCCATTTTACAAAAATGATCCACAACGGTATTGAATATGGAATGATGGAGTCATTAGCTGAGGGTCTTGAGCTACTTAAGGGAAAAGAAGAATTTAATCTAGATATTGCAAAAATTACTGAGTTATGGAGACATGGTTCAGTCGTTAGAAGCTGGCTGCTTGACCTTACAGCAGAAGCTTTAGCAGCAGGTGAAGAGAGCATGAATGACATTGCACCTTATGTTGCGGACTCTGGAGAAGGAAGATGGACGGTTGTTGAGTCAATAGAACAAGGTATCCCCGCCCCCGTTCTAACCCTGGCCCTTCAAGTAAGGTTCCGAAGCCAAGAAAAAAATCAAAAGGGTTATGGTTATAAATTACTCTCCATCATGAGAAATGCATTTGGTGGTCATGTAATGAAAAGGAAATCATAAGTATGATGGACAAAGGTACGCTAGTCTTATTTGGCGCAAAAGGTAACCTTGCAAGAGTCAAATTAATCCCAGGGCTTTTTCATCTGGACTTATGCGATAAGTTGCCCCCCGATATGAAAATTTTATCTGTCGGTCGTCAAGAGGTTAACGCAGACGCCTGGTTGGATGAAATTCAAGATATGCTAAAAAAAAAATTTAAGGGAAAATATAGTAAGACTGTATTTGATAGATTCATAAAAAGAAATTTATACCACTGCAACTCTCCTGATGATCCTGCTGCTTTCAAGAAATTTGCTGCTAGATTGTCAAATGAAAATGAGTTTACTAAAAATATTGCTTTTTTTCTGTCGGTTAGGCCATCAGATTTCGCTCTAATTGTCGATCAATTAGCTGAACATGAGTTACTGAATGAATCTAAAGGTGGTTATAGACGAGTTCTTATAGAAAAACCTTTTGGGACGGACCTAAAAACTGCTATTGAACTTCAAACCTCTATTGAAAAACACCTCAAAGAGTCTCAGATATACAGGATCGACCATTATCTTGGTAAATCAGCATTACAAAATATTTTAATTACACGTTTTGCCAATTCAATTTTTGAGCCAATTTGGAATAGTCATAACATTGACCATATTCAAATCACGAATCATGAACAGCTAGGTGTTGGTGAAAGAACGACTTTTTATGATGCGACAGGCGCATTACGAGATATGGTTCAAAGCCATCTTCTTCAAATGCTTGCCTTAATAACTATGGAAAAACCAAAGTCATTTAACCCGGATGATATTCGTGAAGAGAAAATTAAAGTCCTAGAATCAATTAAAAAAATTCCCTTAAATAATATGGATGATCATGTGTTCAGAGCTCAATATAAACGTGGAGAAATTAATGGTGAGAGAGTTCCAGGTTATCTTGAAGAACTTGAAAAGGATGGACTTGGTAATTCAAGCTTTACAGAAACATATGCTGCTATAAAGCTTTTTATTGATAATGAAAGATGGAAAGATGTCCCCATTTATCTAAGAACTGCAAAACGTTTACATGAGGCTGGAACCTATATCTCGATCAAATTTAAAAATAAAAATACCTTACTGGAAAATGCCAATGCAAACTGGCTAGTTATTAGTATCCAACCGATAGAATCGACCCATTTTGAAATACAAACTAAAATCCCTGGATTAAATGATTTTGATTTTAGAACAGTAAATTTAGAGTGCCTTAATCGAATTGAGGGTGATGAGAGTATTGATGCTTATGAGACATTAATGCTTGACCTCATGAATGGAAATCAATCGCGGTTTTTACACATCAATGAAGTAAAGGCCCAGTGGAAACTCATAGATCAAATAATTGACTATTGGTCAGAAAATAAATCCCCTTTGGTCGAATATATAGCAGGTTCAAGTGATCCAACCGAATCCAAGAGAATATTCGAGAGGGATGATCAGTTTTGGCGAAAAAGCATACATGAATAAAGATAATCTATTCTTTTAAAATCATATACAATTTTAAGAACTGAGATGAATACTTATGGCAATTAAATCTGATAAATGGATTAAGAGAATGGCAAATGAACATGGAATGATAAGTCCATTCGAGCCAAATATGATCCGTGAATACAATAATGAAAAAATTGTCTCTTATGGCACTTCTAGTTATGGTTACGATATAAGGTGCGCAAGAGAGTTTCGTGTGTTTACTAATATTAATAGTACAATCGTTGATCCAAAATCTTTTGATCCAAACTCATTTGTGAAGTTTGAGGGAAATTATTGCATAATTCCACCCAACTCATTTGCACTCGCAAGAACAGTTGAGTATTTCAAAATTCCACGTAATATTTTAACTATCTGTGTTGGAAAATCTACTTACGCACGATGCGGCATCATTGTTAACGTTACCCCTTTTGAGCCTGAATGGGAGGGTTATGTTACCCTTGAGTTTAGCAATACTACTCCATTACCTGCAAAAATATATGCTGGAGAAGGTTGTGCCCAAGTTCTTTTTTTTGAATCTGATGAGATTTGTGAAACCTCTTACAAAGATCGTGGAGGAAAATATCAAGGCCAGAGTGGCGTTACGCTCCCAAAGATTTAAAAATGAAATTTAATTTTCCTATTGTAATCATTGACGAAGACTTTCGGTCTGACAATTCATCGGGCTATGGTATTCGTGTACTTGCAGAGTGCATTGAAAAAGAAGGCTACGATATAATTGGTGTAACAAGCTATGTAGATTTAACATCTTTTGCGCAACAACAAAGCAGAGCTTCTGCATTTATCCTTGCAATTGATGATGAAGAGTTCATTGAAGAAAACCCTGAAGCATTAAAAAAATTAGGGCTCTTTGTTGAAGAGATACGATATCGAAATGATGAAATACCAATTTTCCTCCATGGAGAAACAAGAACCAGTAGGCATATTCCAAATAGCATCTTAAAAGAGTTAAATGGTTTTATTCATATGTCTGAAGACACCCCAGAATTTGTAGCAAAACATATAGTAAGAGAAGCTAAGGTTTATTTAGATAGCCTTGCCCCTCCCTTTTTTAGAGCTTTAACACATTATGCTAGTGATGGGTCGTACTCATGGCATTGCCCTGGGCATTCTGGCGGAGTTGCTTTTCTCAAATCACCAGTCGGGCAAATGTTCCATCAATTTTTTGGTGAGAATATGCTAAGAGCAGATGTTTGTAATGCTGTCGAAGAGCTTGGACAGCTTTTAGATCATACTGGGCCAGTTGAGGCATCTGAAAAAAATGCCGCCAGAATTTACCGTTCAGATCATTGCTATTTTGTAACGAACGGTACCTCCACATCAAACAAAATGGTATGGAATTATAATGTTGCTCCTGGCGATGTTGTAGTGGTTGATCGTAACTGTCACAAATCTGTTTTACACTCAATCATAATGACTGGCGCAATTCCTATTTTTTTAATGCCCACCAGAAATCATTTTGGAATTATTGGTCCCATCCCTAAAGAAGAATTTTCTTGGGATCGAATTAAAGAAAAGATTAATGAAAACCCCTTCATAACCGACAAAAACGTAAAACCCCGTGTCCTCACAATCACACAGTCAACATATGATGGTGTTTTATATAATGTTGAAGATATTAAAGAAATGTTAGATGGTAAAATTGATACTCTTCATTTTGATGAAGCATGGCTTCCTCACGCAGCATTTCATGAATTTTATGGGGACTTCCATGCTATAGATTCAGACCGGCCTAGATGCTCTGAAAGTCTTATTTTTTCGACTCAGTCAACCCATAAATTACTTGCGGGACTTAGTCAGGCTTCACAAATTCTAGTTCAAGATGCATTAATGAATAAGCTTGATAAAGAACTATTTAATGAATCATATCTTATGCACACATCCACTAGTCCACAATACTCAATAATAGCAAGTTGTGATGTTGCCGCAGCTATGATGGAATCACCGGGTGGGACTGCATTGGTTGAAGAGTCAATTTTAGAATCACTCGATTTTCGCCGCGCAATGAGAAAGGTAGACGATGAGTGGGGTCAAGACTGGTGGTTTAAAGTTTGGGGACCAGAAAATCTTTCTGAAAATGGTCTTGAAAATAGAGATTCATGGGTGCTTCAACAAACAGACAAATGGCATGGCTTTGGTAAATTATCCGAAAGCTTTAATATGTTAGATCCCATAAAATCAACCATCATAACTCCGGGGTTGAACGTAGATGGGGAATTCGATACTGAGTTTGGAATTCCTGCGATGATCGTTACAAAATATCTCGCTGAACACGGCGTAATTGTTGAAAAAACTGGCCTTTACTCCTTTTTTATTATGTTCACAATTGGCATAACAAAAGGCAGATGGAATACACTAGTTGCCGCTTTACAACAGTTTAAAGATGACTATGATAAAAATCAGCCTATCTGGAAAGTATTGCCTGAATTTTCACAAAAATACCCAATGTATGAGTCAATAGGTTTGAAAGATTTATGTGACAAAATTCATACTGTATTTAAAGAAAATAATATCGCAAAGCTTACCACTGAAATGTATCTCTCAAATATGGAGCCTGCCATGAAGCCAACCGATGCATTTGCAAAAATGGCTCATAAAGAAATTGAAAGGGTTCCCATTGATGATTTAGAGGGACGCATTACATCAGTTCTTTTAACACCTTACCCTCCGGGGATACCGCTTCTTATTCCTGGGGAGCGTTTTAACAAAATAATAGTTGACTACTTAAAGTTTGCTAGATCATTTAATGAAAAATTTCCTGGGTTCGAGACAGACAATCACGGCTTAATAAAAAATTACATAGATGGGAAGCTTACTTACTATGTTGATTGTGTGAAGACAAGTTAATCCTAAGAAAATCAACAAAGGAATACTTTAAGCCATTTTCACTTGTTTCATTGATGCGACTTACCTCACTCCATTCGGAATAATCAATTTTCGGAAAAAAAGCATCACCAGTAATCTCGGTGTCAACAAAAGTAGCTAAAAGATGGGTAGCTAATGGAAATGCTTGTTCATATATTTCTGCGCCACCGATGATAAAAATATCGGAGTGATTAACTTTTTCTATTGCCTCTTGAAAAGAATGCGCAATAATTGCACCATCTACTTTAAAAACTGGATTTTTTGTCAAGATAATATTGACTCTGTTTGGTAAAAGTTTTCCGATTGACTCAAATGTTTTGCGACCCATGATAATGGAATGTCCTGATGTCAATTTTTTAAAACGTTTAAGGTCTTCGGTAATATGCCATGGGAGTCGATTATTTACTCCAATAACATGATTATTTGACATAGCGACAATTATTTTAATTGCTTGCATTAGATGGCTACTGGAGCCTTTATTAACGGATGTGGGTCATAATCAGTTAACTCAAAATCATCAAATTTAAAATCAAAAATATTATCGATATCTTTATTAATTATCATTTTTGGTAATTTCTTTGGAGATCTTTTTAATTGTTCGTTTACCTGATTCATATGGTTAGCGTAAATATGTGCGTCGCCAAGGGTGTGAACAAATTCACCACACTCAAAACTACACACATGAGCAATCATCATTGTTAATAAAGCGTATGAAGCAATATTAAAAGGAACTCCCAAAAATATATCTGCGCTTCGCTGGTATAGCTGACAGGACAGCTTGTTTTGAGCTACGTAAAATTGAAAAAAAGCATGGCATGGGGGTAATTTCATCTTTGGTATCTCCCCAACATTCCATGCAGAAACAATAAGCCTTCTGGAGTCTGGATTAATTCTTAATTGGTCAATTAACTCAGAAATTTGGTCAATTGTTTCTCCCGAATTAGCACCCCAACTTCGCCATTGATGTCCGTAAACCGGTCCAAGGTCACCATTATCATCTGCCCATTCATCCCAAATAGATACCCCATTATTTTTTAAGTATCTTATATTCGTATCTCCAGATAAAAACCAGAGCAATTCATGGATAACAGATTTTAGGTGAATTTTTTTTGTTGTAAGGAGGGGGAAACCTTCTTGCAGATCAAAGCGCATTTGGTAGCCAAAAATCGATAAAGTACCCGTACCTGTTCGATCTCCTTTTTCTATCCCATTTATCTTAACGTAATTTAAAAGATCAAGATACTGCCTCATATTTTATGAATTTTCTTCAATAAAAGATTTTACCTGGGTAACATCATTATTAAAGACCTCATATTTTTGTGGAAGCAACTCAATATTTTTTAATTTTTCTGGCCTGTCTGGTCTCTTACCTATAGCCTCCTCAATGGATTCTTCAAATTTAATTGGGAGCGCTGTTTCAAGAACCATCATTGGAGTATTATCATCAAAATGATCAAGTGCTGCCTTAATTCCATCAGCCGTATGAGTATCTATAATGACATTGTATTTATCATAATATTCAGAAATTAGTTGTATACGATTTTTATGCTTACTTGAGGAAGATATAAAACCAAAATCTCTAATACGATTAAATGACTCTAAATCTAATTTAAATGAGCCGCCTTGGTCTACCTCAGACCACAATTTTTTTAATTCATTAGGCTCGCGACCTAATAAATCAAAAATAAAACGTTCGAAGTTAGATGCTTTTGAAATATCCATTGAAGGGCTTGAGGTATGGAAAGTTTTTTTTGAGCTCCGTGGTGCATAATTTCCAGTTTTAAAGAACTCGTCAAGCACATCATTTTCATTTGTAGCTACAACTAGGTGCCTAATTGGAAGACCCATCATTCTTGCAATATGTCCAGCACAAATATTTCCAAAATTACCTGTAGGCACAGTAACATCGATTAATTCTTCGTTGGAGGCTGTAATATCAAAGTAACCCTTAAAGTAATAAACTATTTGTGCAAGTATTCTTCCCCAATTTATCGAGTTTACTGCACCTATTTTATTTTTATTTTTAAAGATCAAATCATTCGATACCGCTTTGACAATATCTTGGCAATCGTCAAAAACACCTTCAATAGCTATATTAAAAATATTTTCATCTTGCAAACTAAACATTTGAGCTGTTTGAAAAGCACTCATTTTTTTATGTGGAGAAAGCATAAAAACTTTTACTCCTTTTTTACCTTTCATAGCATATTCAGCTGCAGAACCGGTATCGCCAGATGTTGCACCAAGGATATTTAATGATTCGTTTTTTTTATTCAATACATATTCAAATATATGGCCAAGAAACTGCATAGCAATATCCTTAAATGCCAGAGTCGGACCGTTTGATAATGATAATAAGAATAAGTTTTTATCTAGTTCTAGAGTTGGCGTAATCTGCTCAGCATCTTGATTTGGTCTTGCATAACTATAGACATCTTTAGTATATGTTTTATAGGTAATCTCTTTAAGGTCATGATGTGGAATATCATTTATAAAGTGAGAAAAAATAGTCAATGCCAATTCTTGGTATGATTTTTCTCTTAATTGCTTAAGGCTATCAAGGGAAAATTTTGGGTAAGTCTCTGGCAGATATAGCCCGCCATCGGGCGCTAGTCCTGTTAGCAAAACTTCTGAAAAAGATAATTTGGGTGAGCCACCTCTTGTTGAAATATACTTCATCACTAATTTAATTCTTCTACTCGTATCTTGATAATTTTATCTTTATTTTCAGGTAAGGATTCAAGTTCTTGAATAATTTTATTAATTATTTTTTCCTCAATTTTTGAGGTAATTAGGAAAATATCAGGATCTCGATGAGAATCTGAGACCTCTTTATGCACCATTGCATCAATTGAGACATCATTATTGGCAAATATTTTTGTTATTTGGGCAAGCAAGCCTGCCTTATTAGTCATTGATAAGCGTAAATAAAATTCTGATCTCACATTAGTAATATTGAGCACTTTCTTACTAAGAATTTGTTCATCAATATAACCCAAGGTGGGTATATTGAGCGTTGCCTCTCGAGCGATGTCAATGATGTCAGCAACTACTGCACTAGCGGTTGCTTCTGCTCCAGCTCCAGCTCCATAGTAAAGTGTTGGCCCTACCATATTGCCTTTAACAAGAATGGCATTCATTGGTCCATTCACGTTAGCGACAAGTCTGTTTTCAGGGATAAGTGTAGGGTGAACCCTTAACTCAACCTCATCATTATTTACTTTTGTAATTGCTAAAAGCTTTATGCGATAACCCAGCTCTTCAGCATACGCGATGTCTTTCTGAGTTAACTTTGTAATACCTTCAATATAAACTGAGTCAAAATTAATTGGGATACCAAAGGCTAAAGATGCCAGTATCGTAATTTTATGCGCTGCATCGACACCCTCAATATCAAAGGTTGGGTCAGCTTCGGCAAAACCGAGCTCTTGGGCTTGCTTTAGAGCAACATCAAATGATAGATTATTTTCCTTCATTTCTGTCAGAATATAATTAGTTGTTCCATTGATAATCCCAACAACCCATTCAATTTTATTTGCCGCTAAACCCTCGCGAAGAGCTTTGATTATTGGAATACCTCCTGCAACTGCCGCCTCATAAGCAAAGATCACGTTATTCTTTTTTGCAAGCCTTATTAATTCTTCACCATGTATAGCAATTAATGCTTTATTCGCGGTTACTACATGTTTTTTATTCCCGAGAGCCTCGATAACAAATTCTTTTGAAATACCTACTCCACCAACAAGCTCAACCACAACATCTACGTTTTTACTTTCTATTAATGCTTTTGCGTCGCTAGTAATAATCGCCTCATCTTTGACGATTTTTTTTGCTAGCGCCAAATTTGTGTCCGCCACCATTGTAATTTCAATTTTTTTTCCAGTTTTCTTAAAGATCTCTTGGGCATTCTCCTTGAGAATCTTAAATGTACCACCACCCACTGTACCAATTCCAATTAATCCAACTTTCATATTTAATTAATTTCCTCTTTTCTGCCCTAGATATTTATCAATCCTTTTTATGGCTTCTTTAAGCTCGTCTTCATTAGGAAGAAAGACCACTCTCAAATGATTATTATCCTCCCAATTAAATCCAGACCCTTGAACGACTAAGACTTTCTGCTCAATTAATAAATCTAAAATAAATTTTTGGTCATCTTCGATGGCATACATTTTAGGATCAAGTTTTAAAAAAAGATACATAGCGGATAATGGCTTAACGCAACTAACACCAGGTATGGAAGTTAGCCCCTCGTAAGCAATTTCTCTCTGCTTATAAAGTCTTCCAGTTGGAGCAACTAAATCATTAATACTCTGGTAGCCACCCAATGCAGTTTGGATTGCTAACTGGCCGGGCACATTTGAACAAAGCCTCATTGATGCCAACATATTTAAACCATCCATATAATCTATAGCCTTATCTTTTGCTCCAGAAAAAACTAACCACCCAGATCGATAGCCGCAAGCACGGTAGTTTTTAGATAAACCATTTAGGGTAACAAAAAGAACATCGTCGGCAAGCGATGCTATAGATGTATGCTGTTTATTATCATAGAGCACCTTATCGTAAATTTCATCGGCAAAGATAATTAAATTATTTTGACGAGCTAGTTCAATAACTTCCTTAAGTAGATCTTCTGAATATAGTGCGCCAGTAGGATTATTTGGATTTATAATAACAATCGCCCTGGTTTTATCCGTTATTTTTAATTTAATATCATTAATATCTGGGAACCAATTAGCACCCTCATCACAGACATAATGCACCGGTTTTCCACCTGCCAATGTAACTGAGGCGGTCCAAAGAGGATAATCAGGCTTGGGTATTAGAACCTCATCGTCATTATTTATAAGTCCTTGCATAACCATAACAATCAGCTCTGAAACTCCGTTTCCTATAATAATGTCATCTACGTCAACATTCTTAATATGCTTTTGTTGCGTATAGTGCATGATTGCTTTTCTTGGTTCAAAAAAACCATGGCTCTCTGTATAGCCAGACGCTCTACTCATATTTCTTACCACGTCTTGAGTAATTTCATCAGGAGCCTCGAAACCAAATGCAGCGGGGTTTCCAATATTTAGCTTGATAATTCTATGGCCTTCCTCCTCCATTCTCTTAGCATGGGCTAGAACAGGTCCACGAATATCGTAGCAAACATTATCAAGTTTTTTGGATTTTAGGACAGAATTCAAAGTAATCGTTAATTTATGAGTTTATTTATGTGATATCTTACCTTTGTATTGAACTTAAGCCAATCCAAAGGCGTAAATATTTGTACAATGGAATTCAATGAAATAAATTCAAACTCAATAAATCTTATCACGGCATACGGTGAGGGTTATCTTGAAGTAAATCATAAAAAAACTACAGAAAATATTTTAATTTACCCTGAGCATACTTACCTTATGAGTGAAATAAAAACGATTGATGATATTGATGAAACTATCCTAAATAAGGCAATAGATTTTGATCCGGAAATTATTCTTTTTGGTTTTAATGCCACCAATCATTTTTTACCTAGGGATCAAATTAAGTTATTACACAAAAATCAGATAGCAGTAGAGTGTATGAATTTGATGTCTGCTTGCAGGACATTCAATATTTTACTTTCCGAACAGAGAAGAGTAATCTTTTTTGCTCTCAATAGATTATAGTTTGGCGGTTGAAAAGATAAGTGAGGAATTCGTTCCACCAAACCCGAAGCTATTAGACATTACGGTTGAAATCTTGGCATCTCTCCGCTGCGTTAATATTGGCAAACCTTTTGCGGCAGGATCAAGCTCTTCAATATTTGCTGACGCAGCAAGGAATCCTTGCTCCATCATAATTAAACTGTAAGCAGCCTCATTGGAGCCCGCAGCCCCCAAAGCATGGCCTGAAAGCGATTTGGTAGAGGCAATCGCTGGTATCTTTCCATATTTGTTATTTTCAAAAACCGCTTTTATGGCCTCTAGCTCTTTAACATCGCCAACTGGCGTGCTTGTGCCGTGGGTATTAATATAATCAACATGCTTCAATTCTGACTCATCTAGAGCAATTTTCATGCATCTTTGAGCGCCCTCTCCGCTTGGTGAGACCATGTCAAATCCATCTGATGTTGCCCCATACCCTAAAACCTCAGCATAAATCTTGGCGCCACGTTTTTTTGCATGCTCATACTCCTCAAGCACTAATATGCTGCCACCACCAGAAATGACAAAACCATCACGATTTGTATCAAATGTTCTTGATGCCTTTTCGGGTTGGTCATTGTATTTTGAAGACATAGCTCCCATAGCATCAAATAAATAGCTCATAGTCCAATGTTCCTCTTCCGCGCCTCCAGCAAAAATGATATCTTGCTTGCCCATTTGAATTAATTCATAGGCGTTGCCAATGCAATGTGCACTTGTGGAACAAGCTGAACTAATTCCATAGTTAATTCCCTTTATTTTTGCTCCAGTTGCAAGACAAGCCACAACTCCACTAGACATATTTTTAGTAACCATATAAGGGCCAACTCTGCGAATACCTTTCGCACGTAGGGTATCGGTCCCTGCCAACATACTCTCAGTCGATGGACCTCCAGCCCCAACAATAATTCCCGTTCTAATATTAGATACTTGATTATCTGCGAGCTTGGCATCTTTTATCGCCTCCTCCAGAGCAATCCAGGCGTAAGCATGGCCTTTAGCCATAAACCTTAATAATTTTCTATCAATTAATTCTTCTACATTAATTTTGATCGATCCTGCGACCTGACTTCTAAGACCATGCTCCTGGTATTCAGGCTGAAATGTAATTCCTGACTTACCATTGCTAAGGCTATGTGCAACCTCAACGGCATTATTTCCTAGACTAGATACAATTCCCAAGCCAGTGACTACTACTCTTTTCAATGCTTATCCTTATTTTAAAAATTATCTGTTCGGGTAAATAGGCCCACTTTCAAGTCCTCTGCCTGATATATAACCCGGCCATCAACTTGCATTTCTGCATCTGCAATTCCCATAACTAGCCTACGTATAATGACGCGCTTTAAATTAATAATATACGTGACTTTTTTTGCCGTTGGGAGCACCTGCCCAGTAAATTTAACGCCATTACTTCCTAGCGCCCTTCCACGACCTTCGCCACCTCTCCATGCCAGGTAGAAGCCTAACAGCTGCCACATGGCATCCAAACCAAGACATCCAGGCATCACTGGGTCTTTCTCAAAATGACAACCAAAGAACCAAAGGTCTTCGTGAATATCAAGTTCAGCAATCATATGCCCATTATTAAAACTCCCCCCTGCCTCGGTTATCGACTCAATTCGATCAAACATTAACATCGGCGGTAGCGGTAACTGCGCATTACCAACACCAAATAGCTCTCCTCGACCGCATGAAATTAATTCTTCCTTTGTGAAACTATTTTTTCTAATCATTTTTCGTTCAATCTTTTATGTTTAATATTCTGTTTACTGCTATAGAAATCTAATTTATAGTGGATAAACCATTTTGTATTAATTTTCTAGGAATATATCATAATGAGCGACCAAAATCTGGCCGAGTGGAGAAAACTTGCGATCTCACTTGAAAATGAAGTTAATAAAGTAATCGTCGGACAAATTGAGGTAATCAGACTCATTACGACTTCAATTTTTGCAAGGGGGCATGTTCTCTTAGAGGGGGATGTGGGTGTGGGTAAAACTACAATCCTTAAAGCATTCGCAAGATGTATTGGTGGTGGTTATGAACGTATTGAGGGTACTATTGACTTGATGCCAAATGACCTTGTTTACCATACCTACCTTGGGGATGATGGTAAGCCTCATGTTGACAACGGTCCAATCTTAAGGTCTGGTGAGGATCTATCGATCTTTTTCTTCAATGAAATTAATCGCGCCCGACCTCAAGTTCACTCGCTTTTATTGCGAATCATGGCAGAGAAAACTTTGTCTGCCTTCAATAAAGAGTTTACCTTTCCGCACTTGATCGTTTTCGCTGATCGAAATCAAGTTGAAAAAGAGGAAACATTTGAGATTCCGTCAGCGGCTCGGGATCGTTTCACCATGGAGATCCCTATTGGAATTCCCGCTGATGACAAAATAATGACAGAGCTAGTTTTTGATACGAAATTTCATGATGCTGATAAATTAATTGGTGAAGCCAAAAGTAATCTACTCAAGTTTAATAAATTAAATCAGGTCTCAAATGATATACAAAATAATATCGATGCCACAAAAAAGTTGGAGGCTTATGCCTTAAACCTTTGGAAAGCATCAAGCCATCCTGAATTATTTAATATTAAAATTAGCGGGGTTGATACGGCGCGCCTCATTATATCTGGTGCAAGCCCGCGTGGAATTAGTATGATGATGAAGTGTGCTCGTGTAAATGCATGGCTAAATAATAGATCCTCCGTTTTGCCTGAGGATATCCATGCAATTTTCCATGAGACCATTGCTCATCGACTAGTTTTTAATCCAGTCTATGAACTAAGGCGTACTGAAATTGCTAGAGAATTAACGCATGAAATGCTAAATAAAGTTAGTGCTACTTGATGAAATTTATCCCCGATACCTTTGATTATCATATTAACTGGAGATCCAGGGGTCATCACCCAGGACAGCATAAAAGTGACCAGAGGGGAATGGGAATCGAGTTCGCTGGCCACGCAACACTCATTGACTATCCAGATCCGCGTCGCATTGACATTAGACAAACAATCCGCGATCCAATGGAACAGATTCATGTAAGAATTTTTAACCAGCGAAGTGCAACACCAGTTTTTATTGCTAGTGACCTATCCGCCAGTATGAACTTTGGGGTCCGTGAATCAAAGTTTAAGCGGGCTGCAAAAATTTCTCAAATTATTAAGAATTCAGTAATTAATAAAAGTGATGCCATTGGTTTTATTGGATTTAATGACAACATATTTTCATCCTGGATCGCCCCTCTTTCATACAGGCCTCAAAGAACTGAGACGTTAATTGAAAGACTTGATCATTACCATGCAAAAAGTGCCAGCCATGCAGGTATCAAAGAGCTCTATCGTTTTATTCCCAAAGATCAAACGCTTATTTTTTTAATTTCTGATTTTCATATGCCAAATGCCGATATTGAGACCTGTCTTGGTCATCTAAGAAAGCACCGTGTTATCCCAATTATCCTATGGGATAAAAATGAGTATGAAAATTTACCTCGCTTTGGAATTGTTTCAATTAATGACCCCGAGTCAGGTGAGGAGACAACGTTATTTTTGAGAAAACGTATTTTAAAAAAAATTAAATCTAAATTTGAACAACGAAAAAAAGACTTAGAAAAAATTTTTCTAAATTATGACTCGCCTCCTTTTTTTGTTGAAGAAATATTTGATACCACAGCAATGACACAATACTTCAATGAGTACTTTCATGCTTAAAATTTTTAGTTTAGTTACGCTCCTTTTCATCCCACATGTGCTCTTGGCTTTTGAGGACCCTAGAAAGTATCCTGACGTTGACCCTAATTTTGCCAGTGTCAAAGTAATAGATCCAGAACAGAGGGTCGGTTACACAGTGGGTGACTTATTAAATCGAACGGTAGTTGTGATAATTAAAAAACCTTTTCAACTCATAGAGGAATCTCTTCCAATTGTCGGTTATGAAAAACGTTACCGTGGGCAGTTATTAGGGATGGATTTAAATAAAATCTCTTTTCTCAAGCAAGATGAAAAAGAACTAAGTACCTATACCATTGAATTGGAATATCAAATTTTTACCAATAACGTTGTAGCTAAACCTGCCTTTGTAACGGCAGATTATTACCGAATAATTGATCCAAAAAGACCAGATGAAGTTTTCAAGTTACGTATCCCTGAATTAACTGTCGCTATATCACCAATTGCAATCTTTGGTGACATAAAAGTTGAAAATGATATGAGCGGTTACCGTGGTCCTATTCTAAAAAATCCGCAACCTACCCTAAAAGAGCTCAAGACAGCCGGCGTTGTTTTGCTAACTTTTGCTTTCATCTTGATTTATATCTACAGTCGGTTCACCTGGATACCGAGACAAAACCGATACTTTAGCTATACTTACAGGAAGTTCAAGAAAACCTCTGCTACAAAAGCAAATCTAGAGGCTCTTTTAAAAGCGTTACATGGTAGTTTTGAAAAAACCTTAAACCAAACAATGTTTCTGGAAAATACACACCAACTCTATCAGCAGAATCGTGCCTTCAAGCACATAGATGATGAGATAAGTATTTTTTTCCAGATTTCTCGTGCTGCTTTTTTTGAAAGA
>JADHPM010000012.1 GCA_016778465.1 Methylophilaceae bacterium | reverse complement strand
TGGTGGAGCTGGGGGGAATCGAACCCCCGTCCGCAAGCCCTCTGCAGATAGATCTACATACTTAGCTTATTATTTAAATTTAACTAATACTCCATTAACAAGCAACCGAATATATTAGCGAGCTACCTTAAGTTTAAGAAATTATTAAGTAACCCAATAATTTCCGAGTCTCTCTATATGACGCTGGTTCCTGAGCGAGTGACTTATCAGGTCAGCGTTTAGCTGGAATTAAGCAGCTAAAGCGTAGTTATCGTCGTTTGCGATTACTGTTTTTCTAGTTTATTTACGAGGTGACTAGTCCTCGGTATGCACTACTCTGTTTTGTAACCCACGTCGAAACCGGGTCAGCCCCAGAGTTGCATATTATACTACTTTCCTTTGCTGGCTGCTCTTAAGATTCGAGATTGCTCTCTTTTCCAGTCTTTTTCCTTCTCTACAGCCCGTTTATCGTACTGTTTTTTACCCTTTGCAAGACCAATCTCACATTTGATAAGCCCATTCTTAAAATGCAAATCTAGCGGAACCAGGGTATATCCCGCGCGTTCCACTTTACCAATTAACTTAACGATTTGCTCGCCTTTAAGTAAAAGCTTTCTTGTTCTAACATTATCTGGGCTAACGTGGGTTGATGTGCTGCCGAGAGGAGAAATATGACAGCCAAGGAGATAAATCTCGCCACGCTGAATAATAACGTAAGCCTCCTTGAGCTGGGCACGATTGTCCCGAATCGCTTTAACCTCCCAGCCCTCTAGGACAATACCCGCCTCAAATTTGTCCTCGATAAAATAATCGTGGAACGCTTTTTTATTTTGCACAATGCTCATTAATCGTTTTGCCAGATAGTATAATTAAATAATATTTAGAATCTTATCACCTCAATGTATACAATTAAAAAAAACGCAATCGTATTTCATGACGCAGAAAAAATGTTTAAGCTTATTGACGATGTGGAAAGTTATCCCGAGTTTCTTCCCTGGTGTGGAGGGGCTGAATTAATAACGCAGAATGATGCAATTACTAAGGCAAAAATCACAATCAATTACCATGGCTTAAGACAATCGTTTACTACCAAAAATAAAAAGTTTTTTCCAAGCAAGATGGTTATAGAATTAGTGGATGGACCTTTCAGAAAGCTCGAGGGTGAGTGGCGTTTTATTGAAGTAAGTAAGGGGTGCTGTAGAATTGAGTTAGATTTGAATTATGAATTTAAAAATATAATTTTAGAAAAGCTGATAGCGCCAGCATTCAATATGATAGCCAACACATTTATTGATAGCTTTGTGAAACGAGCAGAGGAAGATTAACGTGCCAGATAAAATTATGATCGAGGTTGCTTTCGCATTGCCTAATAAACAAATTATCATCCCTGTCCTTGTCCATAAGGACTGCAGTGTTCAGGAGGCTATTCAAATGTCTGGTATTCAGGAAAAATTTACTGAGATTGACCTTGGCAAAAATGATGTTGGTATTTTTGGCAAATTAACCACCTTGGATGCAAAGTTACGTGAGCGAGATCGGGTAGAAATTTATCGTCCATTAATCGCAGACCCAAAAGAGATTCGACGTCAAAGGGCCGCTGAGGGCAAAGACATGAAAAAAGGGAGTTAAAATAGCCATAACACTCGATTCCTCGCATTGTTTTCTGTATAATCTCGTTTTGCGCGATAAGGAAATCACATGCGTCTGACAAAACAAGCACTAACATTTGACGATGTACTTCTCGAGCCTGCACATTCGAATGTCGTTCCCAGAGAAGTTTCATTAGCAACACAACTTACTAAAAATATAACTCTCAATATCCCTCTTGTCTCCGCTGCAATGGATACAGTGACCGAGGCAAGCCTTGCAATCGCTTTGGCAGAGCAAGGGGGTATCGGTATTATTCATAAAAATATGCCCCCAGAATCGCAGGCTGACCATGTCAAGAAGGTCAAGCGTTTTGAGTCTGGTGTCGTTAATGATCCTATTACCATCAACCCCAACATGAGTGTTGATGAGGTGATTCAAATTACCCGCAAACATAAAATTTCTGGCTTGCCTGTTATCGACAACAACAAGGTTGTCGGTATTGTGACCAACCGAGATTTGCGGTTTGAAGACAACCTTAGCCAGCCGATTAAAAATGTCATGACACCGAGAGAGAGACTAGTCACAGTTTCAGAGGGCGCAAGCAAAGATGAGGTAATGCGTCTTTTACACCAACATAGACTGGAACGTTTATTAGTCATTGACGCTAACGACCACCTTCGAGGCTTAATCACCGTTAAGGATATTCAAAAATCCTCCGATCACCCCTTCGCGTGTAAGGATTCTGATGAGAGATTAAGAGTCGGTGCTGCGGTTGGGACAGGCGAGGATACTGAAAAAAGAGTTGAACTGCTAATCAACGCTGGGGTTGATTTGATTGTTGTTGATACCGCCCACGGACACTCAAAAGGTGTCTTAGATAGGGTCAAATGGATAAAAAAACACTTCCCCGTCACCGATGTCATTGGCGGTAATATTGCTACCGGTGATGCTGCACAAGCACTCATTGATCATGGTGCAGATGCCGTTAAAGTTGGTATTGGTCCTGGCTCGATATGCACCACACGGATCGTAGCTGGGGTCGGAGTGCCGCAAGTGACAGCTATCGCAAATGTTGCAGAGGTCCTTGGTAAGAAAAATATCCCCTTTATTGCTGATGGTGGAATTCGTTATTCTGGCGATATTGCCAAGGCAGTTGCGGCGGGGGCATCATCAGTGATGCTGGGTAGCATGTTCGCTGGCACTGAAGAAGCGCCCGGTGAGGTTGAACTCTATCAAGGAAGATCTTACAAATCCTATCGCGGAATGGGCTCTATTAGTGCAATGCAAAAAGGCTCAAGTGATAGATACTTTCAGGATGATGAAAATAACGCAGAAAAATTAGTGCCCGAGGGTATTGAGGGGCGTGTGCCTTACAAAGGGCCGGTGCTTAACGTTATCCATCAACTCATGGGGGGCTTAAGGGCCTCGATGGGTTATGTTGGCGTTAAAACCATTGCAGAAATGCATAAAAAAGCCACATTTGTTCAAATCACCAACGCAGGCATACGTGAATCCCATGTGCACGACGTTCAAATCACAAAAGAAGCCCCTAATTACAGGGTGGATTAAATTTTATAAAGTGCTCTATGGATAAGGTTTTAATTTTAGATTTTGGCTCGCAATATACACAACTTATTGCAAGGCGTATCAGGGAGCTAAACGTCTACTGCGAGATTCATCCCTATGACGTTGCTGATGAAATCATTAAGAACATAAAACCCAAGGCAATTATTCTATCGGGGGGGCCTAATTCTGTTTATGAGAACGATACCCCAAAGGCACCAGAAATTATTTTTACCTTAAACTGCCCTATCCTTGGTATTTGTTACGGTATGCAAACCTTAGTTAGTCAATTGGGCGGCAAAGTTGAGAATAGTCCTAAGCGTGAATTTGGTTATGCAGAGATACGCGCAAGAGGTCATTCAAAGCTACTTAAAGATCTTCAAGATAAAACCAACGCGAATAATCATGGCTTACTTGATGTATGGATGAGCCATGGGGATAAAGTCATTGAGCTGCCAGAGGGTTTTAAGTTAATTTCTAGCAACGATTCCACACCTATCGTTGCAATTGCTGATGAAGCAAGAGACTTTTACGGCGTACAATTTCATCCTGAAGTTACCCATACAAAACAAGGAAAAAATATCTTATCGCGTTTCGTTGTTGAAATAAGTAAGTGTGAACAGTCCTGGAATATGCCTGACTATGTTGAGACTGCAATTGACGAAATAAAACGTCAGGTTGGCAGCGACAAAGTTATTCTCGGTCTCTCTGGTGGAGTGGACTCATCGGTTGCAGCAGCTTTGTTGCACAGAGCAATTGGTGATCAGCTAACCTGTATATTTGTGGATCACGGCATGTTAAGGCTTGATGAAGCAGCCAATGTTATGAAAACCTTTCATAACAACCTCGGCGTCAAAGTGATACATATTGACGCGACCAAAAAATTTATGGGTGATCTTAGGGGTATTACTGATCCAGAACAAAAAAGAAAAATTATTGGTAAAGATTTTGTAGAAGTGTTTCAAGAGGAAGCCAAAAAATTACAAGACGTAAAATGGTTGGCGCAAGGCACCATCTATCCTGATGTAATTGAATCTGCCGGTGGTAAGACAAAAAAAGCTCATAATATCAAAAGTCATCACAATGTAGGTGGCTTACCAGAGACTTTGAATCTTAAGCTGCTTGAACCCCTCAGAGAGCTATTTAAGGATGAGGTAAGAGAGTTAGGGATAGCACTTGGATTACCCAAAGATATGGTATTCCGTCACCCCTTCCCCGGACCTGGTTTAGGTGTTCGAATTTTAGGTGAAGTAAAATTAGAGTTTGCTGATCTGCTAAGGCAGGCCGATGCAATCTATATTGAGGAATTAAAGAGGAGCGGCTGGTACGAGAAAACGTCGCAGGCTTTTACAGTTTTTTTACCCGTCAAATCTGTGGGGGTCATGGGTGATGGAAGAACTTATGAGTATGTGGTTGCTCTCAGAGCGGTTGAAACGTCAGACTTTATGACAGCCCAGTGGGCTGAACTTCCCTATGAACTTCTGGGCAAGGTGTCTAATCGGATTATTAATGAAGTAAAGGGTATTAACCGTGTTGTTTATGATATATCGGGTAAACCGCCCGCGACTATCGAGTGGGAATAAATATTTATAAAAGGAAAAAAAATGCTTGCATGTCTTGATCTTGAGGGGGTTCTGTTACCTGAAATATGGGTTAAATTTGCTGAAAAAACTGGGATTGAAGAGTTAAAAATCACAACAAGAGAGATCCCAGATTATGATCAGCTTATGCAAATGAGACTGAAGATCCTTCGAGAGCATAATTTAACCATAGACGATATTCAAAACGTTATCGCAACCTTATCCCCGCTTGAGGGTGCTTATGATTTTTTAAATTGGTTAAAATCTGAGTTTCAGGTAATTATCCTGTCCGATACGTACTATGAATTTATTGGTCCCTTAATGAGGCAACTTGATTATCCGACGGTATTTTGTCATAGCTTAGTGATCGATAATAATGGATTAATTACTGATTACAAATTACGTCAAAGTGACCAAAAAACTAAAGCCGTTAAATCACTTCAGAGTCTAAATTTTAAAGTAATCTCTGCCGGAGATTCTTATAATGATACTGGAATGCTGCAGCAAGCTGACGCCGGCATTCTCTTTTGTCCACCTGACAAGGTAATAAAAGACTTTCCTCAGTTTCCAGTTGCCAGAGATTATAGTGAGTTTAAAAACCTACTATCTTCGACTAAGTTAAAATTACTGGGCTAAATGGATCCTCTTAGCCAGGGAGTTGTAGGTGCTGTTTTTCCCCAGTCATTTGCCAAAAGAAGTTCTATTTTATGGGCATCAGTGCTTGGTTTCGTTGCTGGACTTGCTCCCGATTTGGACATTTTTATCCGCTCTGAAAACGACCCCCTTCTCTTCTTAGAATACCATCGTCAATTTACACATTCACTTATATTTATTCCAATTGGTGGGCTGTTGTGTGCCAGTTTCTTTTATTTCTTGCTTAAAAGAAAAATCAGGCTGGGCTTCAAAGAGATTTGGCTTTACTCAACCTTAGGCTATGGTACCCATGGACTGTTAGATGCCTGCACGAGCTATGGGACACTTTTATTTTGGCCATTTAGTGATTACCGATTCGCTTGGAACAATATTTCAATTATCGACCCAATCTTTACCCTTCCAATTCTCTTTCTGGTCGTAATCGCCGCCATTCGCAAGAATAATTTGTATGCAAAGATTGCGCTTGGATGGGGCCTTTCCTATCTTATACTAGGTATTGTGTTGAATACTTTAGTTTTAAATATGGGACAGGAACTCGCATCAACACGCGGGCATATAATACAGAAGATTAGTGCCAAACCCTCGTTTGGTAATCTTCTACTTTGGAAAGTGATTTACGAGAGTAACGGTCAATTTCATACGGACGGTATACGTATTTTGCCAAATAAAAAAATCTATGAGGGCGCCAAGATAAAAAAGCTTAATGAGGATATTTATTTCTCATGGCTTCCTAAAAACTCACAACAGTATAAAGATATACAAAGATTTAAGTGGTTTAGTAATGACCATCTAGCGATTTCACCAAATAATCCAAATTTAATTATAGACGCACGCTATTCAATGCTGCCGAATGAAATTTCTGGCTTATGGGGGATCGAAGTCAATAGAGAGTTAGCTACTCATGAGCACATAAGGTTTGTTACCAACCGAAGCCTATCGAAAGAAAGATTAAATAAATTATGGTCTCTTATTTTTTCTGAATAGTCGCCTGTATTCCCCCTGAGTCAAGACAGGAGTCTAGCGAGTTAAACTTTTCATAATCCTTCAGGGTG
Source organism: Methylophilaceae bacterium (assembly GCA_016778465.1). GTDB lineage: Bacteria > Pseudomonadota > Gammaproteobacteria > Burkholderiales > Methylophilaceae > BACL14. The sequence goes on along the minus strand of JADHPM010000012.1, from coordinate 28,645 downwards.
TTGAATTTATCATCGCTACTGACAATACAATGGCCCTCTAAATCTTTCTTAACAAGCAAGTTTTGATTGCTCCGAAATATTTTTTTAGTGTAATGCAAATTGTCATCTGCCAAATTTTGATTGTCTTGGGCATACAGGCAAAGGGAGAAGAGAAGAGAGAACAAAAAGAAAGGTTTATACATTTACGAAGTGTATACTAATTCATGTAAATATATTTAATTTTATAAAATTGTTTTTTTTCAATATGTTATTGCTATAATTTAAACTATGAGTCGAGCTTTTGTAAAAGAAAATGATTTGGAACATGCGGGTATTGATATACCTGAAAAACCAATCAGTCCGCACCCAAATTACGTTACCCCTACTGGGCTAACAGAGCTCAATCAATCAATAGCGATTCTTGAAAAAGAGCTAAATTTTATCAAACAGAAAGATGATCCATCATCCAAGCAAAAGAAATTCAGAATTGAGAGAGACCTCAGATATCTCTTTGCACGATTAAAATCTGCAATTCTTATTGACCCAAAAAATCAATCTCCAGATCAAGTTTTGTTTGCAGCAAACGTTAAGGTTGAGAGCATTAATGGTAAGATCATTACTTTTAAAATTGTGGGTGAAGATGAGGCTAACATTACTTTAGGTAAGATTAGCTACATGTCGCCATTGGCCCAAGCATTAATTGGTGCCCGTATTGGTGATGAGGTGGATTGGATCAAACCCTCTGGCAACGAAACACTAATTATTAACGCAATAAGCTACTCTAGCTAAATTAAGGACACCATGGAACTCCAGCAAGCGATACAAGAACGTCGATCACATAAGCTGTTTGACAAAACACATCAGTTATCAAGCAATGAAATTGATAGACTAATGCAACTCGCAATACTTTCCCCAACTGCTTTTAACCTGCAACATTGGCGTTTCGTCATAGTCACCGATCAGAAGTTAAGAGAGAAAATCCGAAAGGTGAGTTGGGATCAGTCCCAAGTCACTGATGCATCGCTTTTAATTGTCTTAACTGGGGACCTTATGGCCTGGGATAAGGAGCCTGAACGCTACTGGAAAAATGCCCCGCAAACATCACGCGATTATCTGATACCAGCCATCCATGATTATTACCATGGAAAACCTGAGGTGCAAAGAGATGAGGTTATGCGCTCATGCGGCATGGCCGCCATGAATCTAATGTTGGCTGCCAAGGATTTGGGGTATGATAGCTGCCCTATGGATGGCTTTGATTTTAACGAGGTGGCAAAACTAATCAAGCTACCTGAAGATCATATTCCCTCTATGTTTGTTGTTATAGGAAAATCAATCAAAGATCCATGGCCCAGACCGGGGCAGCTCAGCCCTCAAGAAGTTGTGAAATACAATCATTTTTAAGTATTCTAAGGATATCACCGCGTGTTAATAGCAAACAATATAACAATGCAATTTGGCTCTAAGCCGCTTTTTGAAGATGTGTCTGTAAAATTTGGAGATGGCAACCATTATGGACTTATCGGAGCAAATGGATGCGGTAAGTCGACATTTATGAAAATCCTTGCGGGTGAGCTAGAGTCATCAGCTGGCAGTGTAAGTTTAGATAGTCAGGAAAGGTTAGCGTGGTTAAGGCAAGATCAGTTTGCGTATGAAGACCTCCGGGTTTTAGACGTTGTGATGATGGGCCACAGAGAGATGTGGGCCGCGAACGAGGAAAAAAACCGCTTGTACTCAGACCCTGATTCAACTGATGAGGATTACATGAAAGCAGCCGAATTAGAGGCTGTTTACGCAGAATATGATGGCTATAGTGCGGAAGCCAGGGCAGGTGAATTATTAGCGGGTGTTGGAATCGATAACAGTTTGCATAATGGACTTATGAGTGCGGTCGCCCCAGGTTGGAAGTTTAGAGTTTTATTAGCCCAGGCTCTGTTCGCAGATCCTGACATTTTGCTGCTTGATGAACCAACAAATAACCTCGATATTAATACTATTCGGTGGCTTGAGAATACCCTGAATAGTCGTAAGTCCACCATGATCATTATCTCGCATGATCGTCACTTCCTTAACCAAGTATGTACCCATATTGCTGACATGGATTATGGGAAATTATCGATTTATCCAGGTAATTACGATAATTTTATGGAAGCAAGCACCCTCGCTCGTGCTCAACAATTAAAGGCCAACGATAAAGCCAAACAGCAAATAGCTGAGCTCCAAGACTTTGTCAGACGATTTTCTGCTAATGCTTCGAAAGCAAGGCAAGCTACATCGCGGGCTAGGCAAATTGAGAAAATTAAAGTTGAAGACATGCGCCCATCCAGCCGTCAGTATCCTTTTATACGGTTCGAATATGATGACAAGGATAAACTATACAGGCAAGCCACCTTAGTGAGTAAGATGAGTCATGGGTACGATATACCGTTATTCAATAACGTTAACTTAATGATTGAAGCTGGCGAAAAGATCGCCATCATTGGAGAAAATGGTATTGGTAAAACCACTCTTTTGAAAATAATTGGAAATATTCTTACACCTAATAGTGGCAAAATAAAATGGGCTGAAAAGGCTGAGCTTGGATATTTTGCGCAAGACCACACAAAAGAATTTGAGAAAGATATAAATGTTTTTGAGTGGATGTCTTTGTGGGCAGGTCCCAATGATGATGACCAGGTCATTCGAAGTACGCTTGGGCGTCTATTGTTCTCAGGAGAGGATTTTAAGAAAAAAGTTAAGGTTCTGTCGGGGGGCGAGCAAGGAAGGATGTTATTTGGCAAACTTATGTTACAAAGATCAAATATTCTCCTCATGGATGAACCCACAAATCACATGGATATGGAATCCATCGAGTCTCTGAATACGGCATTAGAAAAATTTACAGGTACCCTTTTTTTTGTCACGCATGATCGTGAATTTGTGAGCTCCATCGCAACAAGAATTTTCGAAATCAAAAGAGATAAGATTATCGACTTTAAAGGGAACTATGAGGATTATGTCGCCTCGTTGGAGTGATGATTAATCTTCTTTTTTGCTAGCCCTTTTTCTCTCATGCTCAAGAAGAAAGCGTTTTCTTATTCTTAATGAAGTGGGAGTGATTTCAACCAGCTCATCATCATCAATGAATTCGACCGCGTATTCTAAACTCATTAAAATTGGTGGGACCAACCTTACCGCTTCATCCGTGCCAGAGGATCTGACATTAGTAAGTTGCTTACCTTTGATGGGATTAACGACCAAATCGTTATCACGGCTATGGATACCAATAACCATCCCTTCATATAATTTTTCACCCGGATTAACAAACATTCTACCCCTATCCTGCAGTTTCCAAAGCGCATAAGCAACAGCCTCTCCCTTTTCTGAGGATATTAATACGCCATTTCGACGGCCAGGGATCTCTGCTTTTACTGGGGCATACTCATCAAAAATATGTGACATTAAGCCTGTGCCCTTGGTCATGGTGAGGAATTCCCCTTGAAAGCCAATCAATCCTCTAGCAGGAATTTTATACTCCAAACGCGTGCGTCCAAATCCATCAGACTCCATGTTTGTTAATTCCCCCTTTCTGCGTCCGAGCTCCTCCATCACTGCCCCTTGAGTGTCATCCTGAATATCTACAGTCAAACTCTCATAGGGTTCGCACCTCACGCCATCAATTTCTTTATAGACTACCCTCGGCTTACCAACAGCAATTTCAAAGCCTTCCCTGCGCATATTTTCCAAAAGAATAGTAAGATGAAGTTCGCCTCGACCTGAGACTCGAAAAACATCTGCGTCTGAGGTATCCTCAACTCGAAGGGCTACATTAACCATTAACTCTTTAGTAAGCCTCTCTCGAATCTGGCGACTCGTAACAAACTTGCCTTCTTTGCCAGCCAGTGGTGAGGTATTTACCATAAAGTCCATATTTAACGTAGGTTCATCAACTGCTATTACAGGCAACCCAACAGGTTTTTCAGGGTCAGCAATAGTAATGCCGATACCAACATCATCAATTCCAGTCACAATCACAATATCCCCAGCAACTGCTTCTTTTACTGCTACACGCTCTAATCCTTTAAAGCCAAAAACTTCATTTATGCGGCCCTGTGATATTTTTTTATCCCCTAGCATCACGGCAACGACAGCACCAGGTTTTAAGATACCGTTTCTAATCCGTCCAATTCCCATACGCCCGGTGTAGGTGGAGTAATCGAGAGCAGATATTTGAAATTGTAAGGGTGCGGAAACGTCTCCCTCAGGCTCATGTACATGTTTGAGAACCGTATCAAAAAGTGGCTTCATTGAATCGGATGTATCTGATTCTTTTAACATTGCATAACCATTTATTGCAGACGCATAGACGACAGGAAAGTCCAGTTGCTCATCGGTTGCACCAAGGTTAGCAAATAAATCAAACGTTTGGTTAATCACCCAATCACATCTTGCACCTGGTCTGTCAATTTTATTTAGTACAACAATAGGCTTAAGTCCTAATGCAAGCGCCTTTTTTGTCACAAATCGTGTTTGTGGCATTGGGCCATCAACGGCATCCACTAGAAGTAGCACACCATCAACCATTCCTAGCACTCGCTCAACTTCACCACCAAAATCTGCATGGCCTGGAGTATCTACAATATTAATATGGAAGCCCTCATAGGAAACTGCTGTATTTTTAGCTAAGATAGTAATGCCGCGTTCTTTTTCAATGTCATTAGAATCCATTACACGTTCATTAACCTGTTGATGCTGGGCAAATGTTCCAGATTGTTGGAGAAGCTTGTCAACGAGTGTTGTCTTACCATGGTCGACGTGAGCAATAATGGCAATGTTTCTTATTTGTCTTGACATGAATTTACCTAATTGGTTGGAGGCGCGATTGTAGCATATCTCATCGCGCATTTTAGATGATTTAAATTAATTTTTGATTGGCTTAACAGTTCTTGCCGCTTGCCTAGCTTTATTTCTTGCGCTCTCAATATTTTTATCAATAGCTAATGCAACCCCCATTCTTCTTTTCTTAAAAGATGTTGGTTTACCAAATAAGCGGATATCTACACCTTTTTGAGTGAGAGCCTGATCAATACCCTCAAAAGTAATACCATCAGCATCATGTTGCCCATAAATAACAGCACTTGCCCCCGAGCTTATCATCTCAGTATCAACGGGCAATCCCAAAATCGCTTTAGCGTGTAACTCGAATTCAGATTGTCTTTGTGTGGCCATAGTCACCATACCAGTATCATGCGGTCTTGGACTCACCTCCGAAAACCAGACATGGTCTTCCTTGATAAATAACTCGACGCCAAACAAACCAAGGCCACCTAACGCGCTTGTGACTTTTTCCGCTATTTGCTGCGATTTTTCCAATGCTTTTTTACTCATCGCTTGAGGTTGCCAGCTTTCAACATAGTCCCCGTGTTCTTGTCTGTGTCCAATAGGTTCGCAGAAGAATGTTTCTACTCTTCCTTGTTTATTTTTTGCTCTTACTGTCAGTAAAGTGATCTCGTAGTCAAAGTCAATCAGTCCCTCCACTATCACTTTGCCATTATTTACTCTTCCAGCCTCGGCGGCATAGTTCCACGCCTTTTCAATTTCAACAACACTAGTAATCTTTGACTGCCCTTTTCCAGACGATGACATGGTCGGTTTTATAAAGCACGGGAAGCCGACTGTCTTAACAATACTTTTAAGTTCCTCGATATTATTTGCAAATCCATATGGTGATGTAGCAATTCCTAACTCTTCCGCTGCTAAGCAACGAATCCCCTCACGATTCATTGTCAGCTGTACCGCTTTTACACTTGGGACTACAACAATAGGTTGCTTGTCTTCTATCTCTTTAAGATAACCCGTATTAATTGCCTCTATTTCTGGAACAATAAAATGTGGCTTCTCAAGCGAAATAATTTTTTCTAATTGCTGCTTATTTGTCATATCAGTAACATAGGATCTGTGTGCAACTTGGTGCGCTGGCGCATTCTTGTATCGATCAACTGCAATGACCTCAACACCAAGGCGTTGTAAGGAAATTACGACCTCTTTTCCCAATTCACCGCTGCCTAACAACATCACTTTTAAAGCTGAGGGGGATAAGGGGGTACCAATTTTCATATGACTCTCGAAGAATTTTTTACTATTATAACAACTGACTGTTATTCAATTAAATTATTATCTCGAGCAATTTGAAATAAATCCATGGATGTCTTTATGTTCATTTTCTGTTTGATAGATGTCTGATAATTAGCAGCTGTTTTGTAGCTAATATTTAATACCTCAGCAATATTTTTTAATTCCTCGCCATGTGCAAGCGATTTTAGAATTTCTAATTCCTTATCATTTAGTTTATTAAGGGTGTTCTCTGTTTCGATTAACATAGATTTCTTAAGTGAGTTTGAAAAAATGGGTTTTGATTGCGCGACCGTTAGAATTGCCCGCATAAGGTCTTCTGCAATATCATTTTTTAAAATGTATCCTGTAGCACCAGCATCAATAACTTTTTTCGCCATGGTTGGATTATCGTGCATTGATAAAACAAGAATGTTGATATTAGGAAATTGCTTTTTGATTTGCCTCGTAGATTCGATTCCCCCTTTACCAGGCATGGATAAATCCATTACAACAACATCAGCGTTGTTATTTCTTAAAAACCGGTAGGCCGCCTCACCAGATCCAAAGTCACCAACAACGTTAATTTTTTTTTGATTTTCAAGTAGGCGTTTTATTCCAGCCCTAACAATGTCATGATCATCAACAAGCACTAAATCAATCATGGGTGTAGAGATAAAACAATATTAATCTGATAATTTCGGTTTTTCTTGATATCAATGCTGCCCCCCATCTGACTGACTCGCTCCGTCATTCCGAGTATACCTATTCCGCCATTGTTATTTATTTTATTCTTAACGCCATCGTTACTTATGTTAATTCGAAACGTTTTTTTATCTTTATGAAGTGAAAGTGAAATAGTAGCTTTTTTAGGATTTGCATGTTTTGTAATATTGGTTAAAGCCTCTTGAATTATTCGATAAATATGCGCTTCGAAGGATTGAGGCATTACTCCAATTAATTCCTTATCAAAATTATAATTAACTTTTACATTAGGGTGCCTCCTTGTCCAGTTATTTACTAGGTCACCCATAGCAATTTCAAAACCCATATCATCAAGAATACCTAAACTTAATTTTTTGATAAGCTCTCGGGTTGATAACATCATATTTTTTGAAATTAGAATAATGCTATTTAGCGCCAGGTTTCTTGATTTTATATTCTTGCTGTTTTTAATTGCCCCAGCCTCGGCTTGAATCGCGGTGAGTGATTGGCCTAATTCATCATGTAAGTTTCGCGCCAAATCTCTCTTCTCTTGCTCCTGAATATTGATGAGGTCTTGGCTAAGTTTATGAATTTTTAAATTATTGTCTTTTAGTTTTTTTACCATACGATTAAATTTTTGACCAATAATATCTAGCTCCATAATATTGGTTCTGCTGATTCGTACTTTATAGTTTTCATTTTCTAACCTCTTAAAACCTTCAATCAACTCGTTAATGGGCTTTAGGGTATGAAAAAATACAAGGTAAATCATACAATTAATAAAAATAAAAAAAATGCTAATGACAAACATTCCATTTTTAACTTGTTGCCATATCTCATTAATCTCGTATTTAGGCTCTGGAGTAATAAGAATATAGCCAAGTGGATTTCCCCTAGAATTAATATTGATTTTTTCAGAGGGAATCACACTAATAAGGGAGGTCATAATAGACTCAACAAATTTTGGTGGTGTGTTTGATTCATTAATATTTGGTTGGGTTGAGTCAATTAGATTATCATGCGTGTCATAGAATTGAATTTTTAAATGCCTAAGCCTATTCAAATTTGCTAGGCCAAATGCCTGTCCCTCCTCTTGAAACAAATAATACTCGGGATTTTTTTTTACGCCGCTTTCAATAGCAAAAATGGCCAGCGACTGACTTGATAAGATTTCATTCCTTACATTTTTTTTTGCTGCCAGTAATATGCCGGCGACACCAATGATCATTGCAATCAAAAGCAAGGAATTAATATAGAGAAGAAGACGATTTTTAAGGCTCATAATCAGATGTTTGTATTATGGCTTATTTATTTAAACTTTTAAAACTCGTAGTTTATGGTGACCCATCCTGCTTGCGGTGATCCAGGAGTCAGTCCCTCGCCCCTGAAGACCTCGCTCCGGGCCTCTTTGCCGTTACCTGTAAATCCATTCATGAGCAAGCGCCCGCCCGTGTAGTAGGTTTTATCAAAAATATTGATCGCCTTGAAATTCATTGACCAATTCTGTGTAAAACGATAATTGGCATCTAAATTAACCAAAACATAACCTGGAACCTTGCCATCTCCATTGGTGTCACCATGCTCATTGTTTTCATTGCCCATCATATAGGTGTCTGCATAAGCCAAAATATTGGTTCCCACACGAAGTGAATTCCAGTCGTATTGAAGTCTAAATTTCAGGCTATGGTCTGGAATGGATGGCATCCGATCGCCCTTCTTTACATTAATGACGCTGTTTTCAGATCCGATGCCTTTATTAGCAGCCTCAAGCGTCTCTAAAGCTGTCTCAACGGCATCCTCAGTGTTAGCGCCATCTAATGCTGTGGAAAATGCTGCCAAATCACCATCGGCATTATTGTTAAGTGCGGCTTGAATAGCTTCACCCGTCTCAGATAAGGCGTCATCGTCATCACTCCATAAGTCCTCAGCATTATAGCCACCATAACTTTCCGTTGTTGTAGACCTAGAATCGTTTGCATCCGAAACCAAAGTAAAGTCAGATTCGTATTCAGCTTTCATGTAACCATAAGACGCTGTCCATGAAAATCCTTCGGTACCAGCCATGCCAAGGATAGTCCTACCACCAATGGTCATATCAAGGCCTTTGCGCGACGTCTTGCCCATATTGTCGAAGTAACCCAAACCATTTTGCGCATTGGTATTTATAAATTGAAGGTCATCATGATTCATCTGTGAATAAACAGATCCCGAGTAGGTTAGGTATTGGGTTTGTCCTCGATAGCCCCACTCATACGTCTTTGCTACGACGTCATCGAGTGGTGGATCGTCTGCCATCTGTGTAGGCAGCTGGCATGCAATTGCAGGGTTTGAGCAGCCCAACTCAATCGAGGTTGGCGCCCTGTTTGACTCGCTGTAAGAGGTATAGGTTGAAAAATTATTGGAGTACTTATAAGTTAAGCCAATCGTAGGGTTCACCCTTGCCCAACTCGCTCTTTCGGTTAAAGATCCGTCCTCTTGTGCCTCTGCGCTGCGCTTATCGGTATTGTCAACTTCCTGATAGTTATAGCGCAAGCCACCAGTTACATGCCAATTGTCGTCAATCGAAAAAGTGTCAACAGCATAAACCCCAAACGTGTTTGTGCGTCCTTGAAGATCTGTGTTGTTCTCATATTCACCGGTGCCATCAACCAGTTGACGGGTTGGGAGCATCGTTGCCCCCTCATACTCATCTTGTGTAAAACTCACTAGGGATGTTTCTATATTAACGCCTGTAATGAAATGATTATTGAATCCCATTAATGGCTGAGAGAACGTTAACTGGCCTGACCACCCATATAGATCTTGGCGAGTTTTTGTCTTTCTATTTTCACCTTCAATCTCATCTATTTCATCCTCTGTGAATCTAAACAGTGTAACTGTATCGTCCCCATTGCTATAGGTGGTGCCAGATAAAGCTAGGTTTTCAGCATCCAGTTCGATCTCGGCATCTCCATTCCACGTATTTCTGTCCGAGCGTTTCCAATAGGCATTGGACGAGATCATCGTATCATCGTCAAAAAAGTGTGTTAAAGCTAAATTGAGCTGCCCAAAGAGATTTTCTGTTTCATCGGGAACGGTATTGACCCCCTCATTATCGCTACCTAAAAGATACTTAGGTGCCAAACCGTTTCCAATTAATTTTGTATCCGCGCCGGTGTAAGAAACCTCTAATCGAGATGCCTCATCTTCCCACCCAACTTTGGCGAAATACTGATTGAGATGCGATGGGGAGTAGTCACGCCATCCGTCCTCTGTTGTGTATTGATAGCCAGCATAATAATCATAGTTGCCCGATACTCCCCCATGCTCGACCAATGAAATTTCTCGACCCCAAGACCCTTTTGTAAAGGATAATTTAGTTTTATCAAACATGCGGCCATTTTTGGTTTGAAAGGCAACCGCTCCACCTAACGTATTTAGTCCATAAATTGGGTTTGAACCCGGGACGACCTGTGACCCTGAGAAAGCAAACTGAGGTAATGTATCCCATAGCACAACATCACTAAAGGGCTGGTTCTGCCTCACCCCGTCAAGATAGACCGAAATTCCTTGTTCATTGCCAAGAATTGATCCGGCTGTGTAACCTCTAAATCGAATTTCAGGCTGCCATGGATTTCCTCCGACTTCATTCAGAGTCACAGCAGGTGCGTTGTTAACCAAGTAATCAGCGAAAGATATTCCAGGTTGCTCACTTACCTCGTCCATTTTGATGACCTGAACGTTGCTAGGAAGAATATTTACGTCAACACCAATACCGGGGAGGGGTGCAACGGTGGTGACATCAATGGTTCCTGTGGTGACAGTCTCCTCTGCAAGAACAACATTGCTGAGAAGGGCTATAGTTACTAGAGGTGCAAATTTTTTCATGGTTATTTAGTTAATTTAATTTTAGAGTAAGTTTACAGATAAGTGATAAAGTTAAATATAGGAAAATTTCCTAAGTTGTTGATTTATCCCAGCTTAGAGAGTAGCCAAATTCATTAGTTGATACTTGATAATCAAAGTCAACTCCAAACCCAGGGATAGCAACAACTTTATTGGCATCCATAACTAACGGAATTTTTGCACGTTCCCATGGGGGTATTTTGGAATCTTGCAATAAAGACTTAAGTGTTCGCGTTGGTTGATTGTAAATTGGTTTAAATTTTTCACCCCCAAGCCGGCTACGAACAACTAATTTTTTTGAGGAAATTTTTTTAAAGTTAAATCCTTGTCCCTTTTGTTTATTAAAATAGAGCGTAGACATATCGGGTAGGGAAATAAACTGCTCCCCACTCCATGTGATCTCAAAGTTCTCATCCGCTGACGTTTTAACAAGGTAAAGATGTTTTTGATACGTTCGAATCGAAACCAGTTCTGTTATTTTAATTTTAATCAAAGCATCATTTTTTTTGCTCAAAACTTGCCTTACCACCTCGCTAATAATTTTTTGGCTGGGCATTTGCAAATCATTGATATTCAGCCACCAACGAAGCAGGTTATGTAGCCTCTCTCTTTCAATCTCTTCAAAGGCAGCTAGCTTGAGTAAATTATTGTCGCCAGTTAAATATTGGTGGAAATCTTTCTCAGCGAGTATCTGATTTAAACGAAAACCCTCTGCAATCAAATCAACCGACCGGTTGATAGTTTTTATGGCCTGAGGAAAACGTTTTTGTAGTTCAGGAAAAATATTATTACGTAAAAAATTACGGTCATATTTATCATCACTATTACTTTCATCATCTACATGGACAATATTTTTTTGGCTAAGGTAATCTTTAATAAGGTCTTGGTTTACTGTAAGCAAAGGTCGCCATAACAAACGACTGGCATCAAATTCTTGCATTGAGGATAGCCCACGCAGCCCACTGCCTCTCAAGAATTGTAGAAAAAAAGTTTCTGCTTGGTCCTGTTGATGATGCGCGGTCACCAAGATACCTTTTTTTAAGCTATGGAGGCTGGCGTATCGTAATTTTCGGGCCTGGCCCTCAGTGCCAAGCAAATGATTTTCGTCGAGAGATATTTTACTGCTGATAAACTCTATTTCTAATTTTTGACACTGCGCTTGGCATATCTTCAACCAATCATCTGCATTAGGACTTATGCCGTGGTTCACATGAATGGCCCGCAAGGTAAATGTGTATGTGTTTGAGAGCTCTTTTAGGGTAAAGAGCAGGGCCATTGAATCCTGACCTCCACTCAAGGCCAAATCAATGGTTATTTTTTTATTTTCCTGATAAACAAATCTCTTGAAAGATTGCTCAACAATTCCTAAGAGAGAAACATCCTCTTTCACGGTTATTGACTAAATTCACCAAAGCTTATTAATTTTTCATAGCGGCGTTTCAGAAGGTTATCAATGGAATGTTTTTTTAGTTTTTCCAATTCAATGGAGATTGCCTCCTTCACTGAGTGCATAGTTTTTAACATATCCCTATGCGCGCCCCCTAAAGGTTCTTTTACAATAGAGTCTGCAAGGCCAAGTTTCTTTAGGCGTTGAGCGGTGATCCCTAAAGTCTCAGCGGCCGTTTCTGCCATCTCGGCTTTTTTCCATAAAATAGAAGCGCAACCCTCAGGTGAGATGACCGAGTAAATTGAAAATTCTAACATCATTAAATGGTCAGCAACGCCCAGTGCAAGGGCTCCCCCTGAGCCTCCCTCACCAATGACGATACTTAAAATGGGTGTCTTTAACTCAGACATGGCATAAAGGTTTCTAGCAATTGCCTCCGATTGACCTCTTTCCTCGGCGCCAATGCCCGGGTAAGCGCCTGGCGTATCGATGAGCGTAATAACAGGTATGTTAAATTTTTCTGCCAATCGGTACAGCCTTAAAGCCTTGCGATAGCCTTCAGGCCTTGGCATACCAAAGTTTCGGTACTGACGCTCCTTAACGTCACGACCTTTCTGTTGCCCAATTACCATGACCGATTGCTTCTCAAAGAGTGCCAACCCTCCAATGATTGCCGGATCATCGCCGTATGCCCGATCACCATGCAATTCCCTGAAATCTGAAAAGATGGCGTTAATATAATCAAGGCTGTAGGGTCTTTGAGGGTGACGTGCAACTTGGGAAATTTGCCAAGCAGTCAAATTATCGTAAATTTCATGTAAGGATTTATCTGCCTTATCAGTCAACTGTTTTAACTCTGAGGATATATTTAATGTTGGATGCTCATCGTGAGCATTTTTTAAACTGTCAATTTTCGTCTCAAGTGATTCAACAGATTTTTCAAAGTCTAGGTAAGTTTTTTTCATGAAATGTGAAAGTGATTAAAGCATCAATTATAAAGTATTTTTACATTCTCTTCTTCAAAGGTTTGATGTAATTGCATTATTAAATCCTCATCTAAAGTAACCGACCACTGGCTTCCAAGCATGATGTCAACAATACCGTCAGCACTCTCATACTCAATCTTTACACTACATTTTTTATGTTTTTCGATAGCGGATCCATTGCCATAGGGTTTCAAAAGCTCTTTTATTAAAGAGGCTTGGTTTTGATTTTTAATTGAAATACTTAAAAGTGTTGCCTTCGTGTTTTGAATATGAACTAAATCATATAATGAAAAGGCGCGAACTCGGTTGCCTCCAGTAAAATCATCAGGGCTTACTTGCCCTTCTACGAAGAGCAACTGATCCTCTTTAATTAAGCTATAGTTATCTGACAATAAATTACTTCCAACAACGACGTCTATCCTACCAAAACTATCGTCGAGGGTCACAATAGCTATCTTTCCGCGAGACGTTACTCTGAAACGAATCGCCGAAATAATCCCCACCATCAAATAATTCGTGTCCCTTGGTTTGAGTTCAGAGAGTTTGGTTGGCACAAAAGGTCTTACGATAGATTCATAAAATTTAAACGGGTGGCCACTGAAGAAAAAACCGAGTGCAGACTTTTCTTCAATCAAGTATTTTTTTTCAGGCCATGGGTCAACTTCAACCAATTGAATTGCTTGCGTATCTGTTTCGCCAAAGAGGCTATTTTGTCCACGATGTGCGTTGGATTGTTCGGCCTGAGTAATGGCTAAATTAACGCTAGCAAGAAGGGATGCACGATTAGTTTCAATTGAGTCAAATGCGCCGGCTTTAATAAGTGACTCGAAGGCTTTGCGATTTACCTTCCTTAAGTCCAATCTTGATGCAAAATCAAAGAGCGATTTAAATGGGCCGTTACTTTTTCGGTCTTCCAAGATTACTTCGATAGCAGATAACCCCGTCCCCTTTATTGCGCCTAAACCATATAAAATTCGAGATTCGTCTATTGGTAAAAATTTATACTCGCTGGTATTAATATCTGGAGGTAACAATGAAATTTTATTTAATTGGCAATCATCAAAGAGCAAATGGATAGTATCTGTATTATTCATATCCGCAGACATCGACGCAGCGATAAATGCCGACGTGTGGTGTGCTTTTAAAAAGGCTGTCTGGTATGCAATCATGGCGTAAGCAGCAGCGTGTGATTTATTAAAGCCATAACCTGCAAATTTTTCTAGCAAATCAAAAAGCTCAGTTGCTTGTTTTTGATTAAGCTGGTGTTTTAAGGCGCCATCAACAAAAGTCTGTCTTTGAGCATCCATCTCCTCAACCTTCTTCTTACCCATTGCCCTGCGAAGCAGATCTGCACCTCCCAAGGTATATCCAGCAACCACCTGAGCAATCTGCATTACCTGCTCTTGGTAGACGGCAATACCATAGGTTTCTTTTAAAATTGACTCAGTGGCAGGATGCGGATAAGTGACCTGTTGTTGACCATGCTTGCGTCGACAAAAATCAGGGATTAGATCCATTGGGCCAGGACGATATAAAGCCACCAAGGCAATAATATCCTCGAAACAATCAGGTCTGGCCTGTTTAAGCATATCCTTCATACCTCTGGATTCAAGCTGGAAAACGCCGGTCGTGTTGGACATTTTAAGCAGATCAAAGGTGTGTTTATCCTGGATGGGAAGCTTCTCAAGTACCAAAGGGTCGAGCTCTTTTGCTATTCTAATCTTGTTTGCATTTTCTAACGCCATGGCCAAAATGGTGAGTGTTCTGAGGCCTAGGAAATCAAATTTAACGAGGCCAATGGACTCCACATCATCCTTATCAAATTGACTGATAATTCCCGCCGCGTCGGGTTGACAATAAATAGGAGAAAAATTTGAAATCTTACTAGGAGCAATTAATACTCCTCCCGCGTGCATGCCAACATTCCTAACTAACCCTTCAAGCTTGAGAGCAAGTTCAAAAATCTCTTTGACCTCTTCCTCCTTTTTTATTCGGTCTTTTAATTGTGGCTCCTTTTCGATTGCATCTTTAAGGTTAATGCCAAGTTCATTGGGCACCAATTTCGCAATTCCATCAACAAAGTTGTAGGGTAAATCCAGCACACGTCCAACGTCTCTTATAACTGCTTTGGCAGCCATGGTTCCAAAAGTGGCAATTTGAGACACCGAGTCGGATCCATATTTTTGTTTTACGTACTCAATCACGCGATCACGTCCCTCTTGGCAAAAATCAATATCGAAATCCGGCATTGAAACTCGATCGGGGTTAAGAAAACGCTCAAAAAGTAGGTTATATTTTAATGGGTCAAGATCTGTAATGCCTAAGCTAAACGCGACAACTGAGCCCGCACCAGAGCCACGACCGGGCCCGACTGGGATGTTATTTTCTTTTGACCAATTAATAAAATCTGCAACGATTAAAAAATAACCTGCATAGCCCATCTCATTAATTACTTTTACCTCAAAGTTGAGTCGATCTAAATACTTAGGGATATGTTGTTCACGTATTTTTTCCTCAGGATAGAGCTCCTCCAGTCTTTTATCTAAACCATTTTTTGCTTCTAGCAGCAAAAAATCTTCAATAGTTTTTCCCTTAGGTATCGGAAAGTCAGGTAAAAATAGTTGGCCTAACTGAAATTCATGATTACAAAGCTTGGCAATTAGCAATGTATTTTCAATTGCAGATGGGATATCTTTAAACATTTCAATCATCTCTTCGGTTGACTTGAAATATTGGTCAGGTGTGAAATTTTTAGGTCTCCGCTGGTCACCTAGAATATAGCCATCGGATATGCATGTCTTCGCCTCATGGGCGCGATAATCTGCCTCCTCCATAAACTGTATAGGGTGTGTTGCGACCAAAGGTAAGTTATGTTCACTGGCCAAAAAGGCAGCCTTTTCAATATAACGCTCCTGCAACTCTCTGAATCTATCTCGACCATGTCGTTGTATCTCAATAAAAAATCGTTCAGCAAAACAAGACTTCCAGCGTTCTAAATAAGGCGAAATTTCCTCGATCTTGTTTTGCGCAAGGAGGTATCCCAACATACCACTTGTTGCACCGGACAAGACAATTAATCCCTCATTTTTTTTAAACAACCAACTTTCTTTCACGATCGGCTTATTACGTTGTTGATTTTCTAAGTATGCTTGGGATATAAGTTCAGACAGATTTAAAAAGCCTTTTTGATTTTTAACGAGCAGCTGCAAACGATAGGGCTCATCTGGACTAAATTCATTTTCTACCCACAAATCTGCTCCAAAAATAGGCTTTATCTTTGCTTCCAGCGCCTTTTTATAAAACTTTACCGCCGCAAAACAATTATTTAGATCCGCAATAGCAATGGCAGGCATGCCAAATTCAGAGGCCTTTTTAACGTAGTCTGGAATTTTAACAATACCATCTGAAATGGAAAATTCACTATGGCAGCGAAGGTGAATAAATTGAGACTTCTTTTTTTGCATAAAAATTATTTTACCTGAGATGTTTTGTTAGAATGATACAAATATTTATTTTTTTGGGAGAATACAATGGGACAAGTAACGGTCAAAGGTGGAACAGTGACATTAGGTGGAACATTTCCTAGTGTCGGTGAGCAAGCAAAAGATTTTAGCCTTGCAAATGATAAGCGAGAAGACGTTAACCTTGCCACATTCGGCAGTCAAAGAAAGATATTAAATATTTTTCCAAGTATAGATACGCCAACATGCGCCTTATCAGTAAAGCGCTTTAATGATGAGGCAAGTAAGCTTGAAAATACCGTGGTACTTTGTATTTCAGCAGATTTACCTTTTGCACAAAAACGCTTTTGTGGTGCTGAAGGAACGGAAAATGTCGTTACCTTATCAGCATTCAGGGACATATCCGGGTTTGCCAACGATTATGGCGTTGCGATTCTTGATACATCTCTCAAAGGCCTAACCTCAAGAGCTGTGGTAGTTCTCGATGAAAATAATGCTGTCATTCACAGTGAACTCGTTGCTGAAATTACTGAGGAGCCAAATTACGAAGCTGCTCTGAGTAGCCTTAAGTAGGCTTTTTTCTATTACTACCCGCAACAATAGTGATTTCAAACAAACGACAATCAAGAGCGCCGTTGAATAACGGCGTTTTTTTTGATGGGGATAAGCGCATGAGCTTCGGCATGCCCAAGTCACTTGTTAAGAAGTAAGTACGCCATCCCGTGAAATTTGATTTTAGTTGGCTTGCCCAGGTTGGGTACTCCAAGTTCAAACTCTGGTTCTCTCCAATACGTTCTCCATAGGGCGGGTTGGTTATCATAACGCCCTCTCCGGCAGGAGCCTTTAATTCATTAAAATCAGAGCAACTCAACTTTATACATTCATCTAAACCCGCCAGCGCTAGATTTTTTTTACTTATTCTTATTGCACTTAATTCTCGATCAGAGCCATATATATTCATGAAGCATGATGGCTTAACCTGCTCCACATATTCTTTTTTAATTTGGTTAAAGAGTTGAGAATTAAAATTCTTCCATGCCATAAAACTAAACATTCGATCTAGTCCTGGTGCTTTATTTTTTGCAATCAAGGCAGCCTCAATTAAAAAAGTTCCACTGCCACACATAGGGTCCAGAAGTGCGGCGCCAGGCTTCCAACCAGAGAGCGCAATAATACCCGCAGCAAGATTTTCTCTTATAGGTGCCTGCACACTACTTACACGATATCCGCGCTGATATAGAGGGGCGCCTGAAGCATCCAAATAAAGTGAGTATTGGTTTTTATTTAAAAAAAGGTGGATTTTTATATCTGGGTCTCTCGAAGCCACACTGGGGCGTTTGTTGGTTTTTTTTCTAAAAAAATCACAAACCGCATCTTTAATCCTCAATGTAACAAAGTCTAAACTTTTCAAAGGCGCATAAATAGCACTGGTACTCACTTTTATAGTCTGGTTGATATCAAACCATTGATCCCAATCGACGCAAGACGCTGCCTTGTAAAGATCCTCTTCTTTTTTATAAAATCCGTCCTTAACTAGAAATAGTATGCGCGTTGCAATGCGGCTTGATAAATTAACCCGATACAAAAGGTCCATGGAGCCTTCAAATCTTACTCCACCATCGGCCCGCACAATCTTTGTTGCATGAAGATTTGCTAACTCATCAACCAATACTTGTTCTAACCCTCTGGGGCAAGTTGCAAAAAAACTAAAGCTCAAAATTAATCCTCTAAAAATTTAATCGATGGCCGTTGATAGATGAGGCGCTCTCTATTAGGCGGTTGTAAAAAAGCATTAATGCTGTATCAGTTAAACCCTCTAAATATTTTACTCGCTCTTTTAATTGATCCCCTCTAAGCTCTTTAGGGGGGGCTCTAAAAGCAAAAACAATAAGATTACCCGGATTATCAGCCGCAGCGAATAATACCTGATTGTTAAATATTTTTTTTATTTTTTTTATATAGGTTTTAGATTTAGGGTCTGATCCCCATAAATTTATAATGAAGATTCCTTTTTTCGTTAATCTCGAATGACATAGTTCGTAATACTGTTCCTCCCTAAAGGCATCCGGTAAACCCTCATCATCAAAAGCATCGGAAATAATGATGTCATAGGTACCTTTTTTATTGCTTAGGTAGTCAACCCCATCATCTGAAATAATCTCTGAACGCTCTGAGTCTGGAAGGTAAAAAAAACTTCTCGCAACTTGGATAACTTGAGGGTTAATTTCAAGCGTCCGTAAAAAAGTTTTTCCACAATATTTGAAGAAAAATTTTTGCAGGGAACCGCCGCCTAATCCAAGAAAAAGAACTTTTGATGGGGCGGGATTAAAAATTAAGCAGAGCACAATAACCTTTGTGTAATTGAGCACTAAACGATTATGATTCTTTAAGCTCATTGAGCTCTGAACAGTCTTACTGCCAATATGCATGGAGCGAATGTTATCTCTCTCACTAATCTCTACAGCAATTTTAGAAAAATCATAAAACGTAGGATCATTGCGGTAGTTAAAGAATTTTCCAATGATTTTTTTCATAAAACTTAAAGCTCCATTAGCCTTTGCCAATGCCCATCCATCCGTTTAATTGATATGGGATATGGAGTTTTTAACTCTTGCGCAAATAAGGATACTCTCAGTTCTTGAAGGTCCCATTGAAAGTCAATAAAAGCCTCCGGTATTTCCATATCCCTTTCAACATACTCAACGACCTTTTCAATCCACTTGTCTTTGAGTCGATTAATTTGGACGATGGACTCTTCATCCTTGTGTTGTCGCTGCAAGTACTTTTCTAATCGTATTCTCATGGCACTCAGATAGCGTGGAAAATGTATGAGTCTTTTCCATTGAAACAAGGGGGGCTCAAACGGAGGCAATAGAACCTCAAGCTGCTCCTCATAATCTTTTAGAACGTCTGGGAACTGATTACTAAAATTTTCTCTAGCAAGAGATAGCTGGTAATAGCTTTCAGCAATTAACTCTAAGGCAGATGTAAGCTCATTTATTAAAGAGATAAAATTTTTATTTGCTTCAATTACTAGCTTCTCAAATGCCTGCTTTGATCTTATGGCTCCGTGATGACGAGATAAAATTTCGTTGATACTGAGATCGATAATATTTTCGACCAATGCTTCGGGAGAAATGATATTTGCAAGCTTAATGAGAGTAGATTTAGATTGTAATGCGGATCTTTTAAAAATTTTAATTTTATCTTTGAGCTGCAAGGACAACAGTCGCTTAACACCTTTTTCGTGTTCTTTTTTTGCGTTTTCCATCGAGTCCATTACAATCAGATCTGTATGTGTTTTACAATCGAGCAGTGCTGGATAACCATTGATTAGCTGGCCCGACCATTCTTTTTCAATGCATACTGGTATCTCTTCACTCGGCCAAAAAATAAGTTCACTTTGCTCTATGCCAAAATTAATTTCCTCGATAACCTCAGTCACAATTTCCTTGTTATTGGACTTTAACGATGGCACATCCCTACTTTCATCGATAACATGGTTATGCGCATCAACGAGAACATAGTTCACCTTAAGATGTTCTGGTAACCTTAACAGGTCTTGATCTGATAGCTTATAATTTGATCTAGATTTATCTCGAATAAAATCTGTGAAAGCTTGGTTAAAATTCATAGACTTATTTTTTTGTTGCAAAAACTCAGTAACGGCATTTTGCAAATGTCCGCACTGCCCACGCAGATTTTTCGGTAAATTTTTAATCAAAAAAGTCACCTTCTCTCTAATAAGGCCGGGAACTAGCCAGGCAAATTTATTTTCGTCTAATTGACTCAGCAAGGAAAAAGGAAGCATGATAGAGATGCCATCGCGAGGATGTCCGGGCTCAAAGTGATAACTCAAATTAACTTCAGTACTGCCCAAAGCCATATTTTCGGGAAATTGAATAAGATCAATTTTTTCTGCGTCGTGTTGCATTAAAAAGTCTTTAGTGAGGAATAAAAATTTTGCATCTGTCTGCTCAATTTTTTTTCTCCAGAACTCAAAGCCCTTTTCATTGATAATATCTTGCTCAAGTTTATTCGCATAAAAATCATATAAAATATCGTCGTTTACAAGAATATCCTGCCTTCTTGCTTTGTGCTCAAGTTTCTCAACCTCCGCTATCAAATTAAGGTTGTGTTGCCAAAAAGGTGCAGATGATTCAAAATTTCCTTCCACTAACGCCTGACGAATAAAAATTTCTCTCGATGCAATTGGGTCGATCGGCCCATAATGAACTGTCTTGGCTGGATTGATAATTAGACCGTAAAGAAGTGTTTTTTGTGTAGCATCCACTCGGCCTAACTTCATATTCCATCTTGGGTTTGAGTATTCATAATCAACCAGGTGTGATGCTAATTTTTCTATCCAGTCAACATTAATTTTTGCAACGCACTGCGCATACTTCTTTCCTGTGTCAATTATTTCTGCAGCCATAATCCATTTAAAATTCTTATTTCTAAACAGTCTTGGGCCGATTAAAAACTTCACCCCCCTTCCACCAAGGTACATAGGCCCATCAATTTCTTTATGGCCAATATTGCTTAAATGGCCGGATAGTAATGCGCGATGTACCTGATCATAATTTGCTTCTGATTTGTTAATATTAAAATTCATTTCATCAATGATTGCGGTTAATTGCTTGTGGAGCTCTCGCCACTCACGCATACGATTGTATGAAACAAAATATTTTTGACAAAAAAGACGGAATGGTTTGCTCTGATTTTTACTAACCTCTTTTTGAAAGCGTCTCCATAACTTTAAAAAAATGATAAAGCCAGATTCAGGATCATGAAATTGAAGGTGCGCCTGATCTGCCTGTTCTGCTTTGTCTAAAGGTCTTTCCCTAGGGTCAGAGACACTGAGGGCGCTTATAATAATTAAAATTTCATCGAGGCAGTTCTCTTTCTTTGCTTCCAATAGAACCCTCGCGTGGGCTGGATCTATTGGAAGACGTGCAATTTGTTTGCCTAATGGTAAAATTTTATTTTTTCCATCAACAGCACCTAGCTCTTGCAAAAGTTGGTAGCCGTCCTGAATTAGACGTTTTGACGGTGGATGAATAAATGGAAATTTATCTACCTCACCTAAATTTAGATCGGCCATGCGTAGGATTACGGATGCTAGCGATGTGCGAATAATCTCAGGGTCAGTAAAGTCCGGTCTTAGATTAAAATCTTCCTCATCGTATAGTCTTACACAAACCCCTGGACCCACTCGTCCGCAACGACCAGAACGTTGGTTTGCAGACGCCTTAGAAACTTTTTCAATTAGAAGTTGATCAATTTTAAGGTTGGGGCTGTAACGAATGACTCTGGCTAAACCCGTGTCGATGACGTATTTAATGCCGGGGACAGTAAGTGAGGTTTCGGCAATGTTCGTAGCAAGGATAATCCGTTTTTGTGTGGCAGGTTGAAAAATTTTTTGCTGTTCCTTTACAGGCAATCTTGAAAATAAAGGCAGAACATCAAATTGTCCCTTGAAACGGTCTGCGAGATATTTCTTTGTATCATGAATATCCCGCTCGCCGGGTAAAAAAACAAGGATGTCACCCTCTGTCCTGCCGAGCTCAGTTATAACCCCAACAATGCCGTCCTCTAAGCTCTCAATAAGTGCATCTGATATTTTTTTTAAGGGCCGGTAAATAATATCGACCGGGTATGTGCGGCCAGATATTTGGACGATTGGTGCGCTGTGAAAATGCGCCGAAAATTTATCCACATCAATCGTAGCGCTGGTGATAATCAGCTTTAGGTCTTTGCGCTGCGTGATGAGTTTTTTTAAATAGCCAAGGAGAAAATCAATGTTTAAACTGCGCTCATGTGCCTCATCAATTATTATTGCGCCATAATTTTTTAATAAAGGATCGTGCTGGGTTTCTGCAAGCAGAATCCCATCCGTCATGACCTTGATGGCAGTTTTTTTTGATAATTTTTCCGCAAAGCGAACCTTAAAACCGACAAGGTCCCCCAAATTTGTGTTCATTTCTTCGGCAATTCTCGTTGCGACAGAGCGAGCAGCAATCCTTCGGGGCTGTGTGTGACCAATTTGATTTTGCGAGCCTAGGCCAAGTTCGAGGCAGATTTTAGGTAGCTGGGTTGTCTTACCTGACCCAGTCTCACCACAGATTATACTGACCTGATTTTGCCGAATGACTTTTATGATTTCATCATGTTTTTCGGTGACCGGTAGGTTTTCAGGAAAATAAATATTCTTGGGAATCTCTCTAATAACATCCTCTTTTTTTCATATTATTAACGTCATTATTATATTTTTTTAACCCTGACGCATTCCTCAATTCCAGTGTTGCCACCCTTGTAATTAGGTTCATAGTAGAATTTTTTAAAAGCAAGCTCACCGTTATCGTTAACAAAAAACTTCGCCGTTGCCACACCGTAGTCTTGGGTAGTCTCATCCTCTAAGGCAAAATAAATTCCAGCAATCATGCCCTCAGCAGCCATAAACCCAAGGTAGACACCAAAGTCTGGCACACTAAGCTCGAATGAATAACTTTGATATTGCTCATTACTGTAGTCTGGTTGTATCTGAATGGTTACCATTCCCTTGAATTCGCCTTCGTGAAGGTCTTGTCCGATACAGTCATATTTACCGCTTAAATCCTGAGCATGCAAAGTTTTTAAACCCCCCACTAAAAGCATAAAAAAAAGGATTTGAAAAAATTTCATGGCGCCCCCTGTAAGCTAAATGAGAAATTTAGATTTTAACTCGAGGAGATTAAACTCGCCTAGTATTTTTTCGATACGTGCCTTTGCATTGCCTTTAATTTGATTAGTTTTTTTTGCAATAATTAATTCATTTTTCATGGAATGCTCCCAGCCCACTAGCTCGGTTACAGTTACCTGGTATCCTTGCGATTCCAAAAGAAGGCACCTTAGAACATTAGTAACATGGCTACCCAGCTCTCGTGTGTGAATACCGTGGCGCCATAATTCAGCGAGTGGGTTTTTGAGGGATTGGCTTTTGTGTGCACGTAATAACTTTGCAACCTCCGCCTGACAGCAAGGAATTAATATGATCCAATCTGCAGCCCTCTCAATGCCAAAATGCAACGCATCATCTGTCGCTGTATCGCAGGCATGCAGGGCTGTCACAATATCAACATTACCATCAACGATCTTCAATGACTGATCAGTATTGGCCGCAATAAACTTCATACGCTCAAATTTAAATGTTTTTGCTAATTGCTCCGAAGCTAGAACTAACTCAATATTTCTTTCAATGCCAAGCACGCTTCCTGCGGTTAATTTAATAAAGAGATCATATAAAATAAAACCAAGGTAAGATTTTCCCGCCCCATGATCGACAAGAGAAAAACTTGGCTTATTAAGGTTTATCTCTTCAAGAATAGGCTCAATGAATTGATACAAATGATAAACTTGTTTCAACTTACGCCGTGAATCCTGATTAATTTTTCCATCACGCGTTAAAATATGCAAGTGCTTCAATAATTCTATGGATTGCTGAGGTTTTATTTCATCTATTTCAGTCATAGGAATAAGTGTACCCCAATATAAACTGTGGGTAATTTAAAAGGATTACAATGAGTATTCAATGGTTTCCTGGTCACATGACCGCTGCTAAAAAAAAGCTTGAGGAGGCTCTACAAATTAATGACCTTGTCATAGAAGTCTTAGACGCACGTATTCCAGGCGCCTCAACAAACCCTATGATTGAATCCATCCGCAACCAAAGGCAGCGACCACACTTAAAGGTTTTAAATAAGGCTGACCTAGCAGATGATACGACTACCCAAGAATGGATTAAATTTTTTAACCAACAACCGAAAACATTATGCATTGCGATTTCAGCAAAACAGAGCGCCGAGGTTAAGAGAATTATTCCAGCGTGCGTAAAAATTGCCCCCCATCGAGGCACCCCGATTAAGCCATTACGCATGCTGATAATGGGTGTACCGAACGTCGGGAAGTCGACGATTGTGAATACACTGAAAAATAAAAAAATTGCTAAAACCGGAAACGAACCTGCTATCACTAAATCATTGCAAAGAATTGAATTAAATAATCAGATGATCTTAACCGACTCGCCCGGCATGATGTGGCCAAAAATTGATAACGAAACAGATGGTTTACTCTTAGCAGCCTCGCATACGATAGGCATAAACGCCTATGACGAAATTGAGACAGCACTTTTCTTGTATGACATTATTAAGGAAACTTACCCTGCACTATTAATGCAAAAATACAAGCTCGAGACACCACTTCCCAGAGATGAATTTTTTCTTGCTGCGGTTGCAAAGCAGCGCGGTTTTAAAATCAAAGGGGGTGAGTTTGACATCCATAAAGCCGCCGTCACAATCCTTAGCGACTATCGCCAAGGCCTGCTTGGCAAAATATCTTTGGAATCTCCAGCGACTAGATTAAAATCAAGACCAAAAAAATAAGGTCATATTTGCCAGTCATAAATAATGACGGCTTGTCCGTCAAGCTCACCTTTAAAATTAAACACATTCCAAATCGTGGCTTTCTTGATAAAAAATTCGGTACCATCTTTTCTTAAACGGTAACCTTGGTAATTATCAATAAAGCCGTGACTTTTTACTGTATTTAATAGATGTGCTCTCTCAACTTGATTTTCTTTTGAAGCAGAAGCACTGGATTCTAAACCAATAAACTCAGACCGGCTCATGCCAAAAAGATTTAGCATCGCCAAATTTGCATAGTTAAAGAGGGGAATCGTGGTATTTGTGTGACTTGCAATTGGAAAAGATAATTCATTTATTAAAACCTCGAGGGGAGTACCTTGAGGATGATTACACAGCAAGTTTCCTGTTGTTTTTTTATAACTTTCAAACAATTTTACGCAGTGGTCTGCGTTATCTAATTTCAAAACTTACTCGCATGAATAAAAATCTTGCATCTTCGTCTTAATGATTTGTGTTTTGTCAAAGACATACTCACCAGAATCATACCGCTCCCAGTGGTGCTCGAGGCTTAATTTAATCGGATCAAATTCGATTCGATCAACCTCATAATTATCCACTCTGTTTGAGCAAGAAATAGTTTCATCATGTCGGCACGAGCCCAATGGGTATATCTGCCCCTTAAAAATTATCTCATAGGTGTCAGGAAAATAGCGGTTAACGACGAGTTTTTGCTTTAATGCTAGTTCACTTTTGCTGCATTCATGTACTCGATACTGAAATGGATTTGTGGCAAAGTAATAGCCCACTATCATAAACAAAAAAATTAGAGAAAAAAAAGCTGTCTTGGACTTATTCATTTAGGAGATAACGATCAATAACAAGACAGCCCTTTTCATCAAGGCAGGGCCAATCAGAGCTCTTGCCGCATGCGTTCAACGTGATACGGCTCTCTTTAAAACAAAACACTTTATCTTCTATGAGTGTTATGTTTTGACATAGGTCAGAGTCCGTTACCTGTTTTTTTGAAACGATTAGTTTCTCCAACGACTGGCTGACTTCAGAAAAAACAGTCAGGCTGAAAGAACACAATACCATCAACAATACTATCCGCATCCATGCTATGTTAAACCTATAGCGTCCGTCATTCAAATTTAAAAATTATAGGTTAAGGAAAGATTAAAGGAGCGCCCCATCCCCGGGACCTGGGTACCTGTGTCTTTTTGAATTCCTGTAGACATGGTTGCACCCTGCCCTAGGTACTCGCCGCCCAATGGATCATCATATTTTTTATCTAAGATGTTATCAATACCAGCATCAATTTGCAGCGACTCGTAGCTATAAGAGGTCTTAAAATCAAAGATTGTATAGCCCGCCGTTTGCCGCTCCAATCTCTCTGCATCCACCCTATCCTTTTCATCAACAATCTTCGCCGAAAGGGTATTAGCCCATCTCTGATAGTTGTGATTAAGAGCAATTATGGCATTGAGCGGCATGAGATTATAAAGGTTGGTGTCATTATCTTTATTTTTTCCTCGCTGGTAATTAATCTTAGTGAGAATTTTAAACGCACCGAATGATGAATTGCTTATTAGGTCTGCACC
Organism: Methylophilaceae bacterium; assembly: GCA_016778465.1. Classification (GTDB taxonomy): domain Bacteria; phylum Pseudomonadota; class Gammaproteobacteria; order Burkholderiales; family Methylophilaceae; genus BACL14. The sequence goes on along the minus strand of JADHPM010000012.1, from coordinate 2,149 downwards.
AGCGAGGACATCAAAGCCATAGATGTAGGCATCTTGATTGGTAAATTGAAGGGTACGAAAGCCATCCGGACGAGAATTATTGATGCTCACCGCATCGATGTAGTCTTCAATGAGGGCGTAGTATGGATTTACTTTGACTTCCCATGTTTTGTCTTGATTTTTTAAATTGTACAAGAAGCCAACTTTATGCGCTGTCTCTGGTTTTAGGTTAACATTACCCACATAACCATTACCGTCCCCGTACAAATTATTCATGTTTGCTGCCATTGTCCAGGTCGACCATGTGTAGCGCTGATAGACATTAGGGCTCCTGGTTTTCATGGTGTAGCCTACCTCAATATTGGATAATTCATTTGGGTCGTATTTAGCCAATAAACTCAAATCGATATTGTGGTCTGTCTTTGAGCGGTCTGAGTTGTTAAAGGCTGTTGAATCAGTGACCTGATTTGTCATCATGTTTGTCGTTGTGCTGTAACCCTGGATATCATCGGCATCCATATTGACAAAACCATACCTAATGCCGAGCGAGGTTAGCCACTCGTCACTCCAAGCCCTGTCGAGCTGTGTGTAAATATCAAAACGGTCTCTTTTGCCATTATTTATATTCTGAAAGTTGCCCGGACCCATCATCGTTGATGTATCGGTCGGGGATGCATAGAACGTATCGTCGAGTCGATAATATTGCAATTCAATACCTGTCTTAAGGGTATCCTTATCGTTAAGGAAGATTTGCGCATCTATATTTAATCCCGCCGTTTTCCCTTCAGACTTCATGGGCATGCCATAGGAGGTCATCATGCCATTGGCATAATAATATTGCTTGTCTGAACCAAAATTATGTTTGTGTTTTGTATCGTCAATATAAAAGGTGGAAAGTGTGTTTCCCCAATCATAATCACTCGTTATTGAAAACTTTGACTGTAACGAAGTATTATCTACCGAATCCATTCTCTGATTTGCGAAAGACTCATAGGGACTATGGTGGTAGCCGAGTTGAAGGTCGTATATATCGTTGGCAATTTTTTTGGATAGGTTTAATTGGTGGCTTGTATTCTTAAATTGTGTGGATCCGACCTCGTCACCGGCCAAGTACCCCCTGTCACTCGCCGCTTGCCCAGCATCCTTAAAATCGCCCCCAGCATGGTAATTTTTTCCCTTCACTCCTGAGCCATGGTAGCGAATGGAGGAACTGTCATTGCTAGCAGTTGCTGCATAATTTAAACCAATGGTCTCATTATTACTTTTAAAATAGCTTTGCGCTCGTTGATCAACGGACCATTCCTGACTGCTGGAGAATGTTGCCAGAGAGCTCTCAATTTTTATCACGCCACCAGTATTATCACCTCCCTGGCTGACAGACGATAGTCCTGCTACCACTGACATTTCATCAATATTTGATGAAACGGCATAGGCCAGAGGAGCGTTCATATGGTTGGCGCATGATGAAATTAAATTCATTCCATCAATCTTTATCTTTATTCGGTCATCACTTAACCCTTGAATGGAAGGTAGGCTTGAAAAACCCCCATTTTGTATTCGATTAACCCCTAAAAAATAATCAAGTAGCTCGCCGCTGTCATAGCTGATAGGCTCTTGCTCATCGATGGCGTCAAATATTAAGCTGCTCTCACCGAATGGGGACTCTTTCTTATCCTGTACTTCAATTGCTTTAGTCGTAGTTGTATTTGCATGTACAGCCAGAGCTGACATCAATAAACATGTCAAAAAAAGTTGTCTCATTTATACTTCTCTCAGTTGAAATTAATAATAAAGGCCATTGGCCATTTTTGAGAAACTTATAATTGAGGTGGAGCCTGTGAGGAAAAGGTTAGGAAACGATAGTGGGCAAAGAAAATTGGCTTTTCAATGGCCTGAATACTCGCTTGATTCTTGATACCTGACCAAGCTAAGGAGGGTTGGCTATTATCAACGACCATACCGTTTGTGAAATTACAAACTTCACAATATGAGAGATTTTTATCCATCAATGAATCTTGAGGCGTATCGCTGGCTTCAACCAAACGTATACCATTGGCAGAACATATAACATCAATAAAACTGTTATCCTCGTTCGCACTGACATTGCCAATCACAGGTCCGCACAACAGAAAAAACATTGCCAACCATGACAAATAAGATGCAAGAGTTT
>JADHPM010000018.1 GCA_016778465.1 Methylophilaceae bacterium | reverse complement strand
TCTTAAACTTAAGGTAGCTCGCTAATATATTCGGTTGCTTGTTAATGGAGTATTAGTTAAATTTAAATAATAAGCTAAGTATGTAGATCTATCTGCAGAGGGCTTGCGGACGGGGGTTCGATTCCCCCCAGCTCCACCAATTTAGAGAACTTTAAGAGCTTTTGAAAAGCGAATTGAAACGAAGGGCTTTACGAAAGAATATATTTAATAAAAGCCACTGTTCCAGCAATATAAAATGCTGAACCCAAAAGGCATCTAAATAAAGTATGTAACTTGCAGCATGCGCCCTTGCTTGAAGCTGGATCTAATTTAGCTGGTTCATGCGTTTGTTTTGCCAGTAACGTCTTTTTCCACTTGACCAAATCGTTGTGATCGAAGGCCTTAATTTTTTTTAATTTTTTGGTTTTTGCCATTTTGTATATCCAATAAAAGTTTGCTTAATAGTAACATTAGGTCAAAATTTGAACAATAAGTTATGGGGTATTGTCGTCACGAAACTGCTTTTAGAGCGCAAAAGCGAGTAACTAACTGTAAGGATGCCCTGTGAACGGGCATCCATTACGCCTTACAAATTTAATTATTTTTTTGGGTAGTATTTCTTTGGATCTTCATACAGATTCTGAGCCGGTGCGGCAGCTTTATCCTCTGTTTCTTTGTCAGCCTCTTTGTCAGCCTCTACCTCAGTCTTCTCATCAGATGTTTTGTCTCCATGATCACCATGTTCATGTGCAACCGCAACTAAACTCGTTAATGCAAATAAAAGTGCAATAAGATACTTATACATTTGTTCTCTCTTTCCTTTTGATTAATGTTTTGAAACGTTATGCATATTATCAAATTAATAATAGTAGGCAAGTACTTATTGAAATTTATTTTTCTGTCTATCTCACTAAAAATTATTTCATTTATAAAATAGGAAACTGAGGCAAAACACTTTTTTAAAAAAAATGGTTTTTAAAGTTTTGATAGGGCTTGTGATAACAAAAAATCTATCCATTGGGTACATAAAAAAACCCCCATCATCGATGGGGGTTTTATGTTTATTGAAAGAATCTTATATCAGATTATTTCATAGCTGAAATTTTATAAATTTCACCTTCGTCAGTTGCTGCGTAAAGCGCATTATCGGGGCCCATTTCTAGACCACGGAATCTCTTAGAAACACCGACAGGCATATGAATCACGCTTTTAACAGCGAGTCCATCCTGAGTAAGATCAACGATGTCGATTCTCATTCCGCCTGGTGTGCCACCAAATCCGATACCCATGATTCCAGTCGCTAGGCGACCTTCATACATGCCCCAGTTGCTACCTTTAAGGAATGCAGCTGAGCCCGTACCTTGTGAATAACCGTTGTTATTCCAAGCAGGAGGCATTAGGTCTGAAAAACGTGGATCACTCATGGGTGTATAGGCAGCACGCACTGAGGGGTCCATACCTTCCATTTGGTTTGGTTCATAGCCACAGTACTCGTCTGGACATGCACCTCTACCAGCTACTTTTTCAGCTGGATCCCATCCGCCGTTTCCAGCGCTCACAAGTTTAGTGATTTCATCGTTGTGCCATGGACCATGCTCAGCAGTAAATGCCTGACCGTCGCTTGGGCGGAAAGAAATACCTTGAACATTTCGGTGACCATAAGTGTAAATACGGCTATCACCTTTAACTTTATTATCAGGGTGACCTTTACCGTTGCCATCAATCCTAAGAACAACACCGCAAAGCAATGAGTTGTCTTGAGGGCAGATGCCACGATGGCGATCGCCAGTACCTACGTAAAGATAACCGTCCGGGCCAAACGTCATTCTGCCACCATTATGCGCACCAGGACCACCAAATGGCTGGTTTGATTCAAACGGCTTGTACTGAATATCTTTAACGATATCTGTTCGATTTGATACTTTTTTTAGGTCATCGCTAACTTTAAATTTCATGACGATGTTACCATCACATTTTTCAAAATTTGTTTTACAACCAGCACCATGGTACTTGTTTGATGTTGAGTATAAATATAGCGTTCTATTCTTATCGAAATTAGGATCAAGTGCTACACCAAGCATACCTGCTTGACCAGAGCAAAAAAGATCATTACCTGCGGCGGGATAGCCTTTTGAGCCCTTCATACCATACAAAGGATTAACTGCTCCTGAAGATGTTTTGACCGAAAGGCCTTTACATTTTTCCGTGTAGAACATTGAACCATCTTTAGTAAATGCCATATCCCAAGGATTTTCAAGTCCAGACATTACAACCATTGAACCAATCTTGGGGACATCCATTTCTGCCTGACTTGCGATAGGCATCAATACTGATGAGGCAGCGGCAGCGATTGCCAACAACTTCACCTTGTTTAAAATTTTCATTTTACTTTACTCCCTAATCGTTAACGTTGTATTTGGCGTCTTTTAAATACGCCGCAAGGTTCTCAATTTCTTCATCAGTAAGAGATTTAGCCATCATGATCATCAGACCAGAATTCGGCCCAATTTTCTCTCCTGCACGATACGTTTCTAGTTTGTTAATTGTGTATTCCATCTCATTACCTGAAATTTTCGGATAGCTTGCTGCACCTTTACCCGCAGGGCCATGACAATTAACACAGGTTTTTTTATACCGAGTCTCACCTGCAATAGGATCCGCAGCATAAGCTGGAGATAAGAATAAAAAAGACAAAACAAAACAAGAAAGATATCTAAGCATATTCACTTACCAAATAAAAAAACTAAGTACACACTGGTTAGTATACTCAATTTTAATAAAATTCAAATTTTTTTCTTTTTCTTATGAGGAAATTCTATCTATCGATAAGGGCTGTAACAGCTTTCTTGACAACTGGTACAGGAGGCCTCCAGTCGTGTTCTGTAATTAATTTGACATGCGTTCCAAAGGGATTCCATCCTTTTAGGTATCTGAAGGAATTACCCCCAAACCTTTTAATACTTTTTTTAGGTGTCCATACGATGTGAGGCGTTCTGCATAGGCTTGCAAGGTGCATAAGTCCCGATGATGGGCCAACGCAACAATTGGCGCTTGCTAGAATATCACATAACTCTGTGCCATTCAGGCCTCTAAGATCAACTGTATTGTTGGGCGAATAAGCTAAGTTCTTGAGACCTACCGAACCTATTGAAAAGCCCTTAAGGGAATCACATAGCTCATCCCAGTATTGATTTGGCCAATTTCTCATTGTCTTGTTTTCTGTGAGATTTTGAGCGTCTATGTTTCGTGCGTGAATAATAATGTCAAATGATTTCTCCGTTTTTTTTCCGAGCGGTATAAATTCCTGAGTTATCAGTCCTGGGAGCTTTTTGCAACGATTGTCTGCGATTAGCAAATCCACGTCAGTAAATTGATTTGCCCAACCCTCATAATCAAAGCCTTTAAGCTCATACGCATCGTTGTCCCATGAGGCCTCATTGACTTCACGAAATTCTGTCACGAAATCGTCATATAAAAATCTTGAACTTACGCGTCCATATACTATTGTCTTGCCATAAAATCGAGAGAGTCGGCGGATATACCCTTGCCATTGCATCAACTCCCAGCCAAACTCTCCCAGGAAGGGACCAGCGATAAAGGTATCATTATTACCCCACAAGAGATTTAAATTGATCTCTTTACCTTTTTTTTTAAAAAAATTGAACATGAATTTAAGAATGAATTATGGCTTTAATACTCTCGATTATAAGGCTTATATCAGGATATTAAAAAAATTCTTTTTGATTCCCTGTTAGGGCGCTCAGAATAATTGAAATCTTGACATTAAAATAGATATTTGCCATATTATTTGTAATTTGGTAAGTATATTTTTATTTTCAACATCTTATATCTAAGGGAGGATATATTGTTGATTCAGCTAATCTATGTCAGTCACGCGACGCGATTAATGACTGCTGATGACCTCCAATCGATTATGCTGTCTTCTATAATGCATAATTCAAAAAAACATATCACAGGGATTTTATTGTATGACCAAGGTTTTTTTTGCCAAGCCCTTGAAGGCGAAAAAAAATTAGTCAGTGATTTATTTAAAACGATTAAAAAAGATACGAGACATACGAATGTGATAAAAATCTTTGATGATGATATTGCTGCAAGAGACTTTTCAACGTGGTCAATGCGATTTATAGATCTGAATCATTATGACAAGAGTCGTATTGAGGGCTACCAAGAATTTAATGAGGCTTTATATAATGAAAATTATTTAAGACCAATAGAAGCAAAAAAATTATTAATGCAATTCCGATAATCTCCCTTGCATGATTATTTATTTCAACTAACTCCAGGAATATATTTGATATAGTTCATGATTGAAGAATCTTTCTTCATAAAAACTACATTCAAAAATTATGAATAACCACGATGAGTCAAAAAATAGTCAAAATGTAAAGAGAATTTTAGTCATCAAGCATGGTGCCTTCGGCGATATTATCCAAGCAAATGGCATTTTAAAAAATATTCGGCTTCATCATCAGGGCGCCAAGATAACGCTTTTAACAACCCAAAATTTTTTCAGTTTGATGGAAACGTGTCCATATATCGACAACATAATTATTGATAACCGCGCCCCCTTACTCAATTTTTGGAGGCAAGTCACATTATTTAGAAAGTTATATCAACAGAGGTTTAGCTTGATATATGACCTACAAAATTCATCCAGAACCTTTATTTACCGTAAATTTTTTCTGTTTTTTGCTAGATGGATTTCGACAAAACGCAAACACCACCCCATATCTGGCTTGCGTGGCTTAGTCGAGATGTTAGCAGCGAATAATATTTCTACTCAGGACGCGCTTAAACCGGATATATCATGGCTTGCAAATGATGTCTCGAAACTCCTAAAAAAGGAGGGAGTCGCTGGTAAATATGTTGTATTGATTCCGGGTTCATCCTTAAACCATCCCGAAAAAAGGTGGCCCTATTACAATGAATTGGCCAAGCTATTTATGAAAGATGGCATACAGGTAGTGACAATTCTTGGGCCCGATGAGCGTGAGTTAAAAAAATCGAGCTCAGGCACTTTGCTGAGTAATCTTACTTGGGCAGATTTGGCGGGCGTTATCAAATCTTCGGTTTTTATTATAGGCAACGATACAGGGCCCATTCACGTTGCTTCTTGCCTTGGAAAACCTGGTGTTGCAATTTTCGGACCAACTACCTCAGGCCTTAGATCAGAGCTTAAGCGAAGGCATTTTGATGTCATAAAGGTTGAGGTATTATCTGAGTTATCTGCTACCCAGATGCATGAAAAAATTTTGAATAATAAAGCTTATAAAATGGCTTCTTAATTACCACTTCACCACAGCACGATAACGAATCTCGTTTCTCTTCACTTTTTCAATTGCAGCATTTATTTCTGAGAAATCAAAGAGCTCAATTTCTGGATAAATTTTATGTTTGGCAGAAAATTCAAGCATTTTAATTATATTTTTGGGGCTGCCAACCGGTGAGCCTGAGATCGATTTTCGTCCTTTCATTAGATTAAAAACACTTACATCAATCGGTTCAAGGGTTGCGCCCACCAAATGCAACCTGCCCCTTGGCTTTAAGCAGGCAAGGTAGCTGTTCCAATTTAGTTTTTGATTTACAGTTGAGATAATAAAATCGAATTGATCGTGTTTTGATTTTAATACATCTTGTTGAATAGAGCTGACGACTTCGTCAGCACCCATTTCAATTATCGAGTCTGACTTTTCTTCATTGCTCGTAAAAGCGGTAACATGACAACCGATAGCTTTGAGAAATTTTATTGCAATATGACCAAGGCCACCGATCCCTACAACACCCACCTTAAAATTCTTATCAATACCAAATTCAATAATTGGCGTGAATACGGTAATTCCACCACAAAGCAATGGGCCAACTTTGTCTAGGTCCATACCTGCAGGGATTGCAATTACACTCTCCTCATCTGCATGAACTGATTGGGCAAAACCACCATATTGGCTGAAAATCGTTTTCTTTGTATTAGAACAAAAGTTATAGTCTTCAGTTTTGCAATATTCGCAGTTGTGGCAGTAACCAGAATGCCATCCAAGCCCTACGATATCCCCAATCTTATGTTGGGTGACACTCTTACCCACAGCATTTACTTTACCAATTACTTCATGGCCCGCAACCAGTGGGAAGGAAGATAAGCCCCACGCATTGTCAATGGCACTAATATCACTGTGACATATCCCGCAGTTAATGACATCAATGGAGACTTGGTTTGCTTCTAGACTGGGCAAAGATACCTGGTATTTTTCTAATTTTGATTTTTCTTTTAATGCAGCGTATGAAATAATCATTGTAATTTCTCGAATAAATTATAACTACTAACTTATCAGAAAAATCTAAATGGAGCTAATTCGATGGACTACTTGATGGATATTGCCGGCATAATTCAATTGGCGGTCGCACCTGCCTTTCTTCTCACAGGTATAGGGGCAATTTTAGCGGTGATGGCTAACCGTCTGTCCAGAATTGTTGATCGTTTTCGAGTTTTAAACGAGAGCAGTACTGTTGTATACGATAAGGAAACTGAGTTAAATTATTTATTGCTAAGATCCAAATGGACACATTGGGCTATCGCCTTAACAACCTTATCGGCTTTGCTGGTATGTACCGTCATAGCATCTATTTTTATATCATCCGAGATTTTTGCTAACATGGACAAGTTAATTACACTGTTATTTATCTTTGCCATGATTTCGCTGATCTTTGGCTTGGTATGTTTCTTGGCGGAGGTTCATTTGTCAAAAAACATAATTAAATTAAACAAAAAAGAGGTGTAGAGGAATTTAAATGTTAAAAAAAATAATATGGGTTCTCCTTATTTTAATTGGTATAGGCATAGCGGGGGCTCTTTATTTAAAAAGTAACCTTGATGAAATAGTGCGCAAAGCTATCATCTCTTATGGAAGAGAGTTAACGCAAGCCACTGTTGAGCTTGAAGAAGTCAAAATCGACATCAAGAAGGGTAAGGGTGAGCTTGAAGATTTTGTCTTAGGTAATCCTGCCAAATTTAAATCGAAGTATGCGTTGAAGCTCGAGGAGGTTCATCTTGTTATTGACCCTGTGACTATTTTTGTTGACACTGTAATTGTTGAGGACATGGTATTTGAAGATATAGAAATTTACTATGAAAAAAATGAATTCGGTACGAATTTTGAAGCGCTCAAAAATAATATTAATTCAGCTAAAGCTTATTCCAGTGGAGCGACTGAAATAAACACAGACGCTCAGGCTAGCCAGCAAAATAACAATCCAAGCCCTTCTAAAAAATTCATCATTAAGAGGGTCCTCTTGAGCGGCACTGAGGTAGAGGTTGTGCTTTCAGTGTTAGGTAAAGAAGAGATAGAATTTGATTTACCTGATATTGAGCTTACCAATATTGGTATCGACAATGGTGGCGTGACACCTGAGGAACTAACAAAAATTCTTTTTAGCGCTATTGAAAAGCACCTGATAACCAACATTGATATCGATAAGATTGATTCAAAAATCACTCGAGAATTAAATCGAATTCAAGAAAAAAACGAAGACGATATTGAGGAAGTTATCGACCAAATAGAGAAGCTGTTTTAGGTTTGCAGGCATATAAAAAAAAAGGTTTTTGGCTCGGCTTAATTCTCTTTTTGTTTATTTTCTTTTCTGAGCATCCCGACTCAATTTCTCGTGCCGCTTGGCTTGTCCTGGCGACTGCTTTATTGATGGCAATCTGGTGGGGCTCTGAGGCAATACCCCTCGCGGTGACGTCCCTTCTGCCTCTCGTTTTATTTCCATTATTCAATATTGGTAGCTTTCAGGAGATTGCGCAACCCTATGCCAATCAGAACATATACCTGTTTTTAGGCGGGTTTATACTGGCGTTGGCAATTGAGTCCTCAAACTTGCACCGACGTTTAGCGCTTAATATTTTATCTCGTGCTAGCCTAACTGGTGCAAATCTAATTGGTTCATTTATGTTGATGTCTGCATTCATAAGCATGTGGATTATAAATACAGCTACGACACTTATGTTGCTCCCTATTGCGCTTGCTATTTCAAAAAGTGTTTTAGAGATGGTGAAGGGGTCACATGCCGAAAACAAGCAAAATTTCGAAATTGCCTTGCTTTTAGGAATTGCCTATTCGGCGACTATTGGCGGCATGGCTACGCTTGTTGGTACCGCACCAAATATTATTTTTGCAGGTTTTATGCAGGAGTCGTATGGTATTGAAGTCTCATTTCTGACGTGGATGAAAATTGGTCTGCCAATTTCCCTAGTCATGCTTGTTTCAGCATGGTTTATTCTGACGCATCTGATTTATCCGGTTCGACTTAATTTTGATCCCAAATTAAGATCTAAGTTAAAAGCATTACTAAAAGAGCAGGGAGTGATGACAGCCGATGAAAAAAAAGTGCTCGTAATTTTTGTTATTACAGCCTCAGCTTGGATATTTAGGGGAAATTTAAATCAGCTGAGTTTTCTCTCTGGCCTGACAGATGCCGGTATTGCAATCACTGCGGCGCTCAGTTTTTTTATTATTCCCTCTCAAAATAAAGCCACTGAATTATTGGCTTGGGATCAAGCTAAAAAATTACCATGGGGCCTGCTCCTACTTTTTGGTGGCGGCCTCTCTTTGGCTTCGGCAATTGTGAGCACAGGCTTAGGTGGATGGTTGGGTTCTAGCCTGTCATTTTTGGCAAACGCTCCGATTGCAATTATTTTATTAGTGATAATTTTGGCTATTGTCTTGCTCACAGAAATTACCTCAAACACCGCAACAACAGTAACTTTTTTACCTATAGCCGCCGCCGTGGCAGTTAGTGTTGGAGCTAATCAATACCTATTAACACTGGCTGTCGTTCTCTCAGCAAGTTGTGCCTTTATGTTACCTGTCGCGACCCCCCCAAACGCGGTGATTTTTGGGTCTGGCAAGCTGGACATCAAGTATATGATTAGAGCAGGTCTTTTCATTAATATTGCTGGTATTGTGATTATTGGTTCTATGCTTTATGTGCTCGTACCGCAATTTTAATGTACCAAAATCTTAATCTATTTTTATTTGGCTATATAAAAAGATGGTGTGTTTTATGTTTCTATTGCCGATTTAATTCGGCTAAGCGCCTCTTTTAAGTTTTCCATTGAGGTCGCGAAAGAAATTCTAAAATAGCCTTCTGAACCGAATGCCGAGCCGGGAACTATTGCTACACCTGTCTTCTCGAGCAGGAACTCTGAAAGTGCAAGATCGGTTGGGGTTGCTATTTTTTTAGCGTCATACAGTTTTTTAATTGCTATCGAGGCGTCTGCAAAAGCATAAAAAGCTCCTGCCGAGGGCAGGCACTTAATTCCCTTGATTGAATTGAGTGCTGCGAGGACAAAGTTATGCCTCTCTTTAAACGCTTGCAGCATCGGCTTAATACAATCCTGGTTACCTCTTAATGCTGCCTCAGCTGCAACTTGCGAAATGGAGGTGGGATTAGAAGTTGATTGTGATTGTAATTTTGCCATAGCACTTATAATCTCTGCTGGACCAGCGGCAAAACCTATCCTCCAACCAGTCATGGAGTAAGCTTTTGAAACTCCGTTAAGGATAATGGTCCGCTCCATAAGCCTCGGCTCAACCATAACAATATTCTTAAAGGGCTGGCTATTTAAATTTATGTGTTCATAAATATCATCCGTTCCAATGTAGACATGAGGGTTTTTTAGTAAAACGCTTGCAAGAGCCTTTAATTCAGCTTCAGAATACACGGCACCGGTGGGATTTGATGGTGAATTGAGGAGAAAAAGTTTGGTTTTCTTGCTGATTGCTTGCTCTAATTGATCAGGGGTTAATTTAAAAGACTGGCTGATGCCACATTGAATAACAATTGGTTTGGCGCCAGTAAGTTGCGCAATATCGGTATAGGAGACCCAGTATGGTGCAGGGATGATAACCTCATCATGCTCATTGAGGATTGCAAGGCACAAATTAAAGATGCATTGTTTACCTCCCACGCCCACAATAATTTCATTAGCTTGATAGGATAATTGATTGTCACGTCTAAATTTATCGATGACGGCATTTTTTAAAGAGGGTGTTCCAGCAACAGCGGTGTATTTTGTGAAGCCATCGTTAATGGCATTGATAGCGGCTTCCTTGATAAAATCTGGCGTATCAAAATCTGGCTCACCTGCCGCTAGACCAATGATATCTTTTCCCTCAGATTTTAACTTCAATGCCTTTGCGGTAATTGCTAAAGTTGGGGATTCCTCGATACGATTAACGCAATCCGAAAGGGGTGATTTTGACAAAGTGATCCTAAATGGTGTAAAAAATATTTTTTATAATTTTACTTAAAATTTATTTTTTCACAAATCAAATTATTGCATAGAAATTAATTCGTATAACTCGTCTGCACGAGCTGGATTCAATCTTTCCAATTCGTTGTGAATCGTTTTGGCTTCAGCCTTGTGACCCTGAAGATTTTCAACCACACCGCTTCTAAAGAGCGCATCTGAGTTATTGACATCTTTACTTAAGGATTTTTTGTATGCATCAAGCGCAAGGCTATAGTTTTTGAGCATTTCGTTTGCGTAACCATGCTCAAACCAAGCTTCAGTGTTATTTTGTTCTTGTTCGACCCACAGTTTAGTGATCGTGACAAGTTCTTGCCAATTTTCTTTGACTTTAGGTATCGCAATCTTGAGAAAATAAGGTTTTTTATCTTCATCTTCTTCCCATAATGCTTTGCCTTGTATTGGAAATTCGTTCGATGCTGGTAACTTACGAACCTCATGTATCCATTCAGCAGGCACCGAATAATAGGATCCATACCCAGTTGTTTTAAAAGTATTGATGCCCACGAGTTTCCCATCCATATCGAACAGACCACTTCCGCTAGCCCCTAAACGAAATTTGGCTGAGCTTAAAATAATTCTTCCACCTTCATTCATGTCGTATGCAGAGATAACATAACCCCCTGTAGTAAGAGGTACAGGTGCTCCATTCGAGTGACCAATGCCTGCCAACTCCTGTCCTTTATATAAGTCCATGCTGTTACCTATTGGCACCGGCGTTCTATTCAAATTAAATACCGTTAGCAGGCAAAGATCTTTCCAGGGATCAGCTTTTACAGAGGTGATTGAGAATGCATATTCTCCTTGGGAAACCCATGGCTTTTTAGTGTTTCGAAGAACATGGCAATTGGTTACAACCTCGTTCTCACCGACAATTACACCAGAACCATAAGCTAACGAGCCATTGTCAGTGTAACCTCTTATCATGACAACAGAGACCCAAGCATCCATGAGCTTGGCTTGATTAAATGCATACGATGGGAGATTAATGAATATTAGGAGTGAAAAAATACATATTTTATTCATACGCTGGTCTTTAAAAAGTTACCCTATAAAAGACTAAGCTTGGTCATGAAAGTTCGATAACTGTTAAAATAATTTTCTTTTATAAGATAATTACATTGAACCTCACATTTCCAAATAGCCCTTATACCTTATTCTGTCCTTTTGAGCCTGCTGGCGATCAGCCTGCTGCAATAGATTCACTTATTCAAGGTATCAAAGATGGAGAAAAATTTCAAACTTTATTAGGTGTAACTGGCTCGGGAAAAACCTTTACCATCGCGAATGCTGTTGCACGGACTGGCCGTCCCGCAATTGTTATGGCGCCAAATAAAACTTTGGCTGCGCAACTTTATTCAGAGTTTAGAGAGTTTTTTCCGCACAATTCAGTAGAGTACTTTGTCTCTTACTATGACTACTATCAGCCTGAGGCTTATGTCCCTGGTAGAGATGTTTACATAGAAAAAGATTCTAGTATCAATGATCACATTGAGCAGATGCGTTTGTCAGCCACTAAAGCGCTGTTAGAGCGAGACGATTCCATTATTGTAGCGACGGTATCAGCTATCTACGGTATTGGCGATCCTGTAGATTATCAGGGAATGGTTTTGCATATGCAGGTTGGTGAAAAACTGTTGCAACGAAATATTATTTTAAGATTGGTATCGATGCAGTATGAAAGAAATGATTTTGATTTCTCGAGGGGCTGTTTCCGCGTTCGAGGTGACGTTATTGATATTTTTCCAGCTGAGAATTCTGAAACCGCTATTCGAGTAAGCCTTTTTGATGATGTGATTGAGTCACTGACTACTTTCGACCCACTCACTGGTCAAATTTATAAAAAAATTCAGCGTTTCACTGTTTACCCATCTAGCCACTATGTGACACCGAGAGAAACAACCCTTAACGCAATAGAGAAAATTAAAATTGAGCTTGATGAGCGAATCAAATTCTACGTTAGTGAAAAGAAATTGATTGAGGCGCAGCGCATTGAGCAACGAACAAAGTTTGACCTAGAGATGCTCAATGAAATTGGTTTTTGTAAAGGTATCGAAAACTATTCGCGGCATTTGTCAGGACGAAAACCCGGCGAGGCACCACCAACCTTACTTGATTATTTGCCAAAAAATGCTCTTATGATTATTGATGAGAGTCATGTGACTATCCCACAAATTGGTGGGATGTCTAAAGGTGACAGAGCGAGAAAAGAAAATCTTGTTGATTATGGGTTTCGTCTTCCATCTGCCCATGATAACCGCCCTTTAAGGTTCGAGGAGTTTGAAGCAATATTGCCACAATGTATTTTTGTTTCAGCAACACCCTCTGACTATGAAGAAAAACACGCAAAAAAAATCGTTGAACAAGTCGTGCGACCTACTGGCCTTGTTGACCCTGAAGTCATTGTTAAGCCGGCCGATACTCAAGTTGATGATTTGTTAAGCGAAATAAAACAACGCGTTGAGATTAATGAGCGTGTTTTAGTCACAACACTTACCAAACGCATGGCAGAGGACTTAA
>JADHPM010000017.1 GCA_016778465.1 Methylophilaceae bacterium | reverse complement strand
TGCCCATATCCCAACCTTTATCGAAAAAATTGCCTACAACGCTGTGGAAACTTATGCACTGAATGCAGACGGCACAATTGCTACTACCTTCACATTCAATAAGGGAGGATTCGATGGGCCACAAAAAATTTACCGTCCCAAAGGATTTGTTGTGCCTAACACAGGAAATGCCGAATGGGGCATGCAGTTTATCTGGCCCATCAAGGCGCAGTACAAGATTAGTTACTTAGACAGTAGTTACACAAACACCATTATTGCGAGAGACGCCCTAGATTATGTCTGGTTAATGTCGAGAGATAAGAATCTGTCGGAGGCTGAAATAATAAGGTTTACCGAGCTCATTAAGTCAATGGGCTATAACGTCGATAACTTACGCAGGGTACCACACGAATGAAATTATTTTTAAAACTCTGTTTAGGTTGGTTCGATAACAGCATTAAAGAAGAGGAATATCGAAATAAAACATTTAAGTCTAACGAGGTGGATTGGATCCGTGCTATTCCATATTTAGCACTCCATATTAGTCTCATTTCGATTTTTTTTGTGGGCTATAGTCATATTGCCTTAGCTGTCTTTATCTTTATGTATGCATTAAGAATGTTTGCCATTACTGGATTTTACCACCGCTATTTTTCACACAAAACTTTTAAGACGGGCCGACTAACGCAATTTATATTTGCGGTGATTGGTGCCTCCGCAGTTCAACGGGGCCCGCTTTGGTGGGCATCACATCATCGTCGTCATCATGTCCATTCCGATAGTTCTGAAGACCAACATTCGCCGAAGACAAATAGTTTTTTATGGAGCCATACCGGTTGGTTTCTATCAAAAGCAAATTTTTTAACTGATGCCAAGTGGATAAAAGAATTAAGTAGATTCCCAGAACTTCGGTTGCTGGATCGATTTGATATTTTGGTCCCTATTCTTAGTTGCGCCATCTTATTTCTTTTTGGTGAGGTCGTTGGCTATCTCTTTCCCGCTACCGAAACCAATGGCTGGCAACTTGTTGTATGGGGATTTGTTTTCTCAACAGTGATTTTGTATCACTCCACATTCTTGATTAATTCAGCATCACATCTCTGGGGTAAAAAACGCTATAAAACAAATGACGATAGTAAAAACAATTTTCTGTTAGCAATTTTAACTTTTGGTGAGGGGTGGCACAATAATCACCATCATTACCCCGGTTCTGCAAAGCAAGGTTTTTACTGGTGGGAGATCGATTTAACCTACTACGTGCTGAAACTTCTCTCTTTTATGGGGATTATTTGGGATCTTAGAACGGTGAGCCCAGAGATACGAGAAACCAATAAGATTAAGCAGAAATAACCGCCAATGAAAATTGCAATCGTTGGGTCAGGTATCGCAGGAAATACTATTGCCCACCTTCTCCACCCCTACCATGACATCACCTTATTTGAGAAAAATAATAGGGTTGGTGGTCACTCGCATACGCATAAAATCCTTCATGAGAATAAAGAAATCCAAGTCGATACTGGGTTTATTGTTTTTAATAAAAAAACTTATCCGCTATTTACGTCATTGCTAGATGAATTAGGCGTTGATTACGAGAATAGCAACATGAGTTTTAGTGTGTTTTCAAATAAAAATAATTTAGAGTACAACGGCACCTCAGTTAACTCACTTTTTTCCCAAAGAAAAAATCTATTGAATATTAGATTTTTAAAGATGATTTATGAGATTATAAAATTTAATAAGCATGCACCAAAATTACTGTCGAGTAATCAGGAAATCTCCTTGGGCCAATATCTAGAAGAAAATCACTATTCCAAGTATTTTAAAGACTACTATATTTTACCTATGGGTTCAGCAATTTGGTCGTCTGATATTGAGA
Source organism: Methylophilaceae bacterium (assembly GCA_016778465.1). Lineage (GTDB taxonomy): Bacteria > Pseudomonadota > Gammaproteobacteria > Burkholderiales > Methylophilaceae > BACL14. The sequence continues at coordinate 11,225 of JADHPM010000017.1, read as the reverse complement.
CAATCTTAAATTTCCCAGCGAATTTTTTTATTCGTTTTTTCCATAACCACGGGATGCTTTCCGTAAATGAGCGCCCTCAATGGCTTACAGTAAGTAATGGGTCAATCAATTATGTTGATAAATTAATCCAGCCATTTAAAAATAAAATCAAACTTAATAGCAAAATAAATACAATTGCACGAAAAAAACAGTCAGTTGAGATTACCCATTCTGGTCGCATGGAAGAGTTTGATTATCTTTTTTTAGCTTGCCACAGTGATGAGGCTCTTCAGCTTTTAGAGGACCCTAACGCTTTAGAAAAAAAAATTCTAAGAGCGATACCGTTTACAGAAAACAATATCGTATTGCATACGGATAGCTCCCTGTTACCGAAAAAAAAACTGTCTTGGGCTGCTTGGAACTATAATGTCGATAATGATAAAAATACACCTATCCAGCTCACTTATAATATGAATATTTTGCAAAATATAAAAACAAATGAGCCAATACTGGTTTCACTCAACGCAAACGAGCAAATAAACACAGATAAAGTTATCAAAAAAATCACCTATCAGCACCCGTACTTTGGCATGGAATCCATTCCGGCCCAAGCACAAAAGGATAAAATTTCAGGCGTGAATAGAACGTTTTATGCGGGAGCGTATTGGGGAAATGGCTTTCATGAGGATGGCGTTAAAAGCGCTCATGATGCCGTTAACACTTTTCGAAAGATGGTCTCTTAGCTATGCATTCAATTTTTAAAGGCCAAGTGACGCATAATAGACTTAAGCCAAAAAAACATTTTTTTAAATATGATGTTAATTATTTATTCCTTGACCTTGAGGAGATTCAAACAGCCTTCAGTAAAAATCTTTTTTGGAGTAACGAGAGGTTTAATCTCGCTTCATTTCATCGCAAAGATTATCTGGGCTTAGAAAAAGAAACATTGATCAATGCCGCAAAGAAATTGGTCAAGAAAGAAATTGGTGTGGAGATTACAGGTAAAGTATTTCTCCTGACCACTGCACGATATTTTGGATTTTGCTTTAATCCGGTTAGCTTTTATTACTGCTATGATAAAGAAAAAAAACTCACAGCAATTATCTCTGACATCACAAACACTCCATGGAATGAAAAGCATGCCTACGTGCATGATTGCAGGGACCGAAAGTTCTCATCCGATGGGGTTAAATTTGAGAAGCGTTTTCATGTATCCCCTTTTATGCCTATGGATATTAAGTACAAGTGGACTTTTACGGAACCAAGAGATTTTCTTTACATTTCAATGGACAACTTTGCTGGGAGTGAAAAAATCTTTAATGCTGGACTCAAACTCAAAAAACGAGCATGGAGCACTTGGGAATTGAATAAAATTTTATTTTTAACGCTGCCCATGTCAATTAAGGCTATCCTGCTTATTTATATCAATGCGTTTATTCTCTTTTTAAAAAGAGTTAAATTTTATCCCCATCCATAATGTTACGAGATCAGATCAATCTACTAGCAAAAAAAATTGTTACCAAACAATTATCTGCACTAAAACATGGTCAGTTAATTATCCATGAAGACAGCAAAAAAGTAAGTTATGGCCGTACCGGTAAGATTAAAGCTGAAATAAAAATAATAAATATAAACTTTTATTCATTTATTCTTTTTGGGGGCTCTATCGGTGCTGCTGAATCCTACATGCAGGGTGACTGGACAAGTAAAAATCTAACTGATGTCATTCGATTGATGTCCATTAACAGCAACACCATGGACAACCTTGAGCGCTCTTATAGATTACTCCTGCAACCTTTATTTAAGTTTATTCACTTTCTTAATAAAAATACTGTCACTGGTAGCAAAAAAAATATTGTCCGTCATTATGACCTAAGTAATGAATTCTTTGCATTATTTCTTGACCAAAGAATGATGTATTCTGCAGCGATCTATCCAAATACTAAGTCAACATTAGAGCAAGCGGCAACCCATAAGATTAAAGTCATATGTGAAAAACTACGTTTAAAACCATCCGATCGACTCATCGAAATCGGCTCAGGCTGGGGTGGTTTTGCTATCTATGCTGCACAAAATTATGGTTGCCATGTCACCACAACAACAATATCCGAACAACAATACGTTTATGTTAAGAATAAAGTCAAGCAGCTAGGTCTCATAAAAAAAATTAAATTATTAAAAAAAGATTACCGACAGCTAAGCGGTAAATACAATAAACTAGTTTCAATTGAGATGATTGAGGCGGTTGGTCATCAATTCTATGATACTTACTTTGGAAAAATTTCAAACCTATTAACCGAGGACGGTGATGCAGTAATCCAAGCGATTACTATTCGCGACCAAAGATATCAAGAAGCACTAAAATCAGTAGATTTTATCCAAAAATATATTTTCCCTGGTAGCACAATCCCTTCTTTAAATAGTATACAAAATAGTCTAACTCGCTCCACAAATATGACCATATTTAATATCCAAGATATTGGTGATGATTACGCTAAAACTCTGAATGATTGGAAAAAAAGATTCACAAGTCAAAAAAAAGAAATCGCTAAACTAGGATTTGATGAGCACTTTATGCGAATGTGGTTTTTTTATTTTTGTTATTGTGAGGGAGGGTTTAAAGAAAAAGTAATCAGCGATATTCATCTTCATATCACAAAACCTCTTTATCGCAATTAACATGGATCATTTAAAAAAAGCCAAAGAATTAGAAAGTCAGGGTCACTATAACGAAGCAATACAAGAGCTCCAAAAAGCTTTTCAACTCAACCCTAAGAACTATTTTATCCAAGTTGAGATCGGTAATCTGTATGCCTTAACAAATAATTATGAGGAGGCAGCGGGTTATTTTAGACGATCGCATCGTTATTTTTCTGACAATGTCGACATCAAAAATGGGCTCATTTTTTGCTTAAATGCTATTGGTAATCAATATCAAAATGAGAAGAAACTTGACCTTGCTGAGGCAGCTTTTGAGGAAGCGCTGAGCATTGATGATATGCGAGCAGATATTTTATATAACGCTGCAAATGCAAGTTTCGCAAGAACAAACTTTAGCAAGGCTCTGTTGCTTTATCAAAAGTCACTTGCGATTGAGAAAAATGCAGATACCCATAATAACCTTGCTAATACCTATCGAAATCTTGGCCGTTTAGATAAAGCTCATCAGCATTACCAAGAGGCTTTTGCGTTAGAGAAAAACCCCTACACTCTTGTTGAATTGACGCATCTAAAACAAAATATTTGCGCGTGGGATGATCTGGCTATGTATCAATCTATGGTGGCAGAGTATGTGGAGAGTCAAAAGGGCAAAATCTCTCCATTTACCGTCCTTTCCATGCCAAATTTTAACCCTTCGCTGCAATTGCATACAGCTAGTTTGTGGGCGCAACAGTTCGAATTACCAGCATTTAGCAAACAACTCAATGCAAAGAACGCTAAACCGGTAATTGGTTACCTCTCAGCAGATTTTAGAAAGCACCCCTTATATTCACTGATCTATGATGTTCTCATAGCTCATGACAATGGAAATTTCATAATTAAACTTTTTTATTCCGGCAATGAGGAGGACTCTGATGAGTATAGAAAATTTAAGGCACTCCCCGTTGCCTTTCATGAGGTGGTTAACCATACAGATCTTGAGCTAGCTTCACTCATTGACAGTGAAAATATTGATATCCTCGTTGATCTTTCTGGCTTTACAAAAAATAGTCGCTCCATGATTGCTGCGATGCGTCCCGCTAGACATCATGTCAATTGGTTAGGCTTTGCGGGCTCTATGGGTTTTTATAACAGCAAACCATTATTTGATTATATTATTGCGGATAACTATATTATTCCCAATGGTGATGAAAAAAATTATGCGGAAAAAGTATTAAAAATTGAGGGGTGCTATCAACCTAATGTAGCGTGTCGATCTGAATTTCATCCGGTTAAAAAGAAAGATTATGGGTTTGCCGATGATGATTTTATTTTTGCATCATTTGGGCAATCAATAAAGATTAGTCAACAACGTTTTGATTCATGGCTTAAGATACTAAATGGAGCCCCCAACAGCAAACTATGGTTGCTCGAGTCTAATTCTGATTGCGCTGATAACCTATGGGAATATTCCGAAAAGCGTGGAATTGCTGCTGGGAGAATACGCTTTGCACCCAAAGTGTCTTTTGAGGATCACATGAACCGACACCAGGTGATAGATTTATTTCTTGATACCTTCCCCTATAATGCGCATACCTCAGCCAGTGATGCCCTGTGGGCATCTTGCCCAATACTAACAACTTCTGGCTCTACCTTTGCGAGTCGAGTGGCAGGATCAATTTTAATGTCATTTGGTTGCGGAGAATTAATATGCAAGACGGAGGAGGACTATACCAATAAAGCGATTTATTACGCTCATCACCCTGAGGAGCTGAAAAAATTAAACATTAAAATAAATGAAAGAAAAACAAGCTCATCGCTATTTGAACCAAAAATATTCACTAAACGCTTAGAGAATATTTACCATTCAATCCTGTCGGGTTGATATTAGAATTCCTGTAACAATAAATACCCCCCCTAGTAAATCTTTTAGGTTAATTACTTCATTCGCAAGGAAGTAAGCTGAAATACCGGCAACGATTATCTCAAATAAAAATATAGGGCTTGCTTTAACCGCTGAGACTAATGTCAGTCCATGCTGAACCACCAGGGTCGTAATAACAAGAGCGAGTGATATCAGACCAATCAATAAAAGACTTGGTGTTAGTGAATAAGATGGCGTAAAGTCAAGCTGAAAGAAAAAAAGGACAGTGATTGCCATTAAAACCACCCCTGACCATATCGCATAGGATTTTTCTTGTACTGAAAGATGCTTGTAAAATCTTGCCATGACGTTCGTCATTGCAAAGCCAATACCAGCTATGATAGCGTAGGTATCGCTCAGATTTAGTGGTTGTCTGAAGAGATCTTCATGCCATAAAATGATTAGAGCTCCTAATAAAGCCAGTATGGCGGCAAAAATATTTTTTTTGAAAATCTTTTCCTTTAAAAGAAAAAATGACATTGGAATGGTCCATATGGGTGACAAGAAAAACAGGAGCATTACCCTAATAATCTCACCACTGATAACAGCGAGTACATAGGCAATGTTGGTTATTCCTCCAATACAGGCATAGATCCAAAATTCTTTCTTATAAAAAGAACCTAAATTTTTTAACTGATAAAAAAAAGACGCCAGTAGCAATGCCCCAATGAAGCTGTATAAACTTGCATGGACACCACTGATGCCATTTTCATCTAGCAACCGATAGGGATACCATAAAAGCCCCCAAGTGAGAGTGCCAAAAAGCAAACAGAAGATGCCTTGCAATGAGCTCATTTATGATCTAAAAATCTTGCAACTTTATTCTTAATGATATTTTTTATATTTTTATCAAAAGGATCGATGACCTCTAATTGCTGCATCTGACGTAACCAAGTAATCTGCCTTTTGGCAAGCTGCCTTGTGGCGAAAATAATTTTATCCTTCAGGTCAGTTTTTGTTATTTCGTTTTTGAGATAAAGAAAAATCTGTTTATAGCCAACACAACGAATAGATGGGTATGAATTATCTAAATCAGGATAAAGTTTTAGGATATTTTTTACCTCATCAATAAAGTTGTCATCAAGCATGCGATCGACTCGCAAGGCTATGCGCTCATGCAATCTAACCCTATCATTAGGTAAAAGCACAAGCTTCAAGATACCCTTATTTTCTTTTGGCTGAGTATGATTTTTATGAAAAAAAGTGATTGGGTGTCCCGAAAGATGAAAAACCTCTAGTGCCCTTAAGATCCTTTGTGTATCTGAGGAGTTAATTTTTTTTGCATAGACGGGATCAACATTACTTAATTTTTCATACAGCGTCTGTAAACCCTCTTCTAGCAATAAATTATTAACGTACGCCCTGCTCTCAGGGGTTGATGCAGGAAGATCATTCATCGGATTGAAGATGGCATTAAAATACATCATTGTTCCGCCAACAAGAAGTGGTGAATTACCGTTAGCATAAATCTCATTTTTATGCTTTTTATAGTCATTAATAAATTGAGCGGCAGAGTATGTTTGATTTGGATCTATGATGTCGATTAGGCGGTGTGGGTATTTTATTTGTTCATCCCTAGAAAGCTTCGCTGAACCAATATCAAAATGTCGGTAAATCTGAGCAGAATCAACACTAATAATTTCAAGTGGAAAGTTACGCAGACAGTCCATGGCGAGCTCAGTCTTTCCAGTCGCGGTAGGCCCAAGTATAAAAACTTCTTGTTTTGTAGATGCCAAACTAGCGTTTTTCCAAGTAGAAGGCGATAGATGGTTGCGTATTAATATAATTCTTGATACCTGATAGGATACTTTTGGCTAATTTATTTTGGAATGCAGTTGATCGAAGGTTTTTTTCCTCCTCCGGGTTACTGATAAATGCTGTCTCAATCAAAATTGAGGGGATATCTGGCGCCTTTAGGACGGCAAAACCTGCTTGCTCCACGTATTTTTTATGAAGGTTATTTACTTTCTTAATCTCTAATAACACTTGTTTACCTAAACGTAGGCTGTCATTAATCGTGGCCGATTGTGAGAGATCAAGCAAAGTCTTCGCCAAAATAGGATCCTTGTCGTCAATGCTAACCCCTCCAATTAAGTCAGCTTCATTTTCTTGATTCGCTATGAATTTTGCAAAAGCGCTAGACGCTCCTCGGTCTGATAAAGCATAAACTCCTGAGCCACTGACACTTCTCTTTCGAAATGCATCCGCATGTATTGAAACAAAAATATCTGCTTTCGCAGCACGAGCCTTTTTAACCCTTGTAGCAAGCGGAACAAAATAATCACCATTACGAATTAAGACGGCTTTCATATTTGGCTCAGCATCTATCAATTTCTTTAGTTTCTTTGATATCTGCATAACTACAACCTTCTCCTTTGTTCCGCGTTTGCCAAGTGCTCCGGGATCTTCACCCCCATGACCGGGGTCAATTGCAACAATAATTGGCTGTGGTTTTGGCTGCTTATTAATGCCCTTCTGTTTTTGGGCCTCAGATTCTAGCGCCACATTTTCTGAGGGTTTTTGATACGTTTCATCCTCGAGTTGCTGAAGAAGTGATGCAAGCGCATCATAGTTATCAGGATAAACATCTATGACTAAACGATGCTTGTAAGGTGTTATTGGCGCAAGAGCAAAAATCTTTACTTTTGCCGTTCCTTTTAAATCAATAACAATTCTGGATACCTCAGGATTAAATTGTCCTATCCTGATACTTCTGATACTTGGGTCCTCAACTTTTACCTCGGTCGGTAAGTTTTTGAGTGCATGGCCTATAGGTATATTTTTTAAATCGACAACAATTCGCTCTGGATTTTGCAGGATCATTTGTTCGTATTTAATTATACTTTCTGATTCTAGGGTAATTCTTGTGTATTCGGGCGATGGCCAAATACGTGTTGCTATAACCTCACCGGCTGCATAAGTAAATGTAGGTAGCGATAATAATAATAACAGTACACTTAACCTAAGCAATCTATACATTCGTCCCCTCGCTTGGATTGGCTCGTGATCTTTAAATTTCTTGACATATCATTGTGATGAAAAAAGTGAAAGTATAAATCAGGTTTTGGTAGTATCTTACTGGCCATTTCAGGCCATTCGATTATTGTGACACTATGGCCATTGATAAATTCACTAAAACCGGCATCTTCCCATTCTTGTGATGATTTAAAGCGATAAAGATCAAAATGATTGATCGTAAGGCTAAGCTCATATTGTTCGAACAGGATGTAAGTTGGGCTCTTTACTCTTCCATTAAAACCTAATCCCTTCATAATGGCTCTAACACAAGCTGTTTTCCCACTCCCTAAGTCCCCTCTAAAGTAAAATAAATCACCTGGCTTTAAAAGGTGGCTAATTTTTTCTCCTAAATGATTCGTCGCCTCGACACTCTCTAGGAATATTGTTTTTTCCATTGCCATATAATTAGTTTATTATTTTTTCCTATGAATGATAAATTAAAGTTACATGATTTAAAGAAAAAAATTAAATTATGGGGAAAAGATATCGGTTTTAATGCAATTGGCATTGCAGATACCGATCTTGGTAAGCAGAAAAAAAATTATCACGCCTGGTTAAAGAATGATTTTTACGGAGAGATGGGCTTTCTTGAAAAACACAAAGAATTAAAGTTTTATCCAAAACAACTTTTTCAAGGGACAGAAACGATCATCTCATGCCGATTAGATTATCTACCCATGCAAGAAAATATGTTACAAGCCTTAAGAAAGAAAAAACAGGCCTACATCTCGCGCTATGCTCTTGGTCGTGATTACCATAAAGTTTTAAAGAAAAAATTAAAGCAACTCTGCCAAAAGATTGAAACTGAGGTTAATGATCCCACCTTAAAAATGCGTATTTTTACTGACAGCGCTCCCGTTTTAGAAGTTGAAATTGCCAACAAATCAGGGTTAGGTTGGCGTGGCAAGCACACATTATTGTTGAATCGTAAGCATGGGTCATGGTTTTTTTTAGGGGAAATATATATTAGCCTCAATCTTCCAGTTGACACACCTGCTTCGGCTCATTGTGGGAGTTGTTCAGCGTGTATTGATATATGTCCAACAAAAGCAATAATTGCACCTTACAAACTTGATGCGAGACGTTGCATTTCCTACCTTACTATTGAGCATAAAAGCAGTATTCCGTTAGAGTTTAGAAAGGCTATTGGCAACAGAATATATGGCTGTGACGACTGTCAAATTATATGTCCATGGAATAAATATTCCCAAATCACAAAAGAACAAGATTTTCATGTCAGAAACAATTTACACCAGCTCAGCTTGGAGGAATGTTTCAAAATGAGTGAGGAGGAATTCAAGCAGTTATTTGCCGGAAGTGCAATTTATAGAATTGGTCATGAGCGATGGCTCAGAAATGTCGCGGTTGCACTAGGGAATATTCCGAAATCCAAAACAATACTCGAACTACTAAAAAGCCGTGTGACTCTTAGCTCTACTATGGTGAAAGAGCATATTTTATGGGCGATTGAGCAACATAAATAAGTAAAATTTAACAATAGTTTGCTACAATAGCGGTTCTGAAAATTAATACATAACAAACGTACCTGAATGACGGAAATAACAGACAGTAAGGCTTGGAAAAAACTAGTCGAGCACCAAAAATCCATTCAAGCAACCCACATGCGAGATCTTTTTAATCAAGATCCCAATCGTTTTGATAATTTTCACCTTAATTTCCAAGACCTCATTGTTGATTTTTCAAAGAATAAAATTAATAACCACACATTAAAACTCTTAATGGATTTGGCAAGGGAGGCGAAATTAGATGATTGGCGGACAAAGCTTTTTAAGGGCGAGAAGATAAACTTTACCGAAAATCGGGCAGCACTTCACACAGCTCTTAGAAATCAATCAAATCACCCTATCATGATTGATGGTGAGGACGTTATGCCAAAAGTTAACAACGTTCTCGATAAAATGGCGAAATTTTCGGAGGACGTGAGAAATGGGGATTGGAAGGGTTATTCAGGCAAACGAATTGTCACTATCGTCAACATTGGCATTGGTGGATCAGACCTTGGCCCTGCAATGGTGTGCAAGGCCCTTAAATCATTCGGTCACCCTAACTTAAAGCCAATTTTCGTATCAAATGTCGATGGCGCTGACATTTCTCAGGCTTTAGAGCAATGTGATCCAGAAACAACACTATTTATTGTCGCCTCTAAAACCTTTACCACTCAGGAGACAATGGCAAATGCATCAACGGCTCGTCAGTGGCTCCTTAATCATTTTCAAGGTAACACCGCTTCAATCAAATCTCACTTTGTTGCTGTGTCAACCAATGCCCGGGTTGTTAAGGAATTTGGAATCGACACAGAAAATATGTTTGAATTTTGGGATTGGGTTGGAGGTAGATACTCACTTTGGTCAGCAATTGGTTTATCAATCGCTGTTTACCTAGGCATGGATCACTACAGGAAACTTTTGGCAGGTGCGCACGAAATTGACCAGCATTTTCTAGAAACGCCCCTTAAAAAAAACATTCCCGTCATACTGGCCATGATTGGCGTCTGGTACATTAACTTTTTTAATTACAACACCCATGCAATATTGCCTTACGATCAGGGGCTTTCCTTATTGCCACCTTACTTGCAACAGGCAGACATGGAGAGTAATGGTAAGTTTGTTAGCAGAGACGATGAATATGTATCCCTGCATACTGGTCCAGTTGTCTGGGGCGAATCTGGCACAAATGGGCAGCATGCTTTTTACCAACTTATTCACCAAGGTCAGGATATTATCCCTTCTGATTTTATAATACCCATGCGTTCGCAATACCATCCTAACAGCGAAGCGGATCTGCATCATAAAATTTTATTTTCAAATTTTATAGCGCAAACCCGTGCGCTGATGATGGGTAAAACCGAGAACGAAGTACGTAAAGAAATGTTTCCAACTGATGAAAGCTATGGGAAGCTAGAGCATTTGGTTAGGCACAAGTCATTCCTAGGGGACCGTCCATCAAACTCAATTATCTTTAATGAGCTTGATCCAAAAACATTAGGCCGTCTGCTGGCAATTTATGAGCACAAAATCTTTGTTCAGGGAGTGGTCTGGAATATTAATTCGTTTGACCAGTGGGGCGTTGAGTACGGAAAACAGATTGCCAGCATGGTGCTACCTGAATTAAGCACGACTCGCGCAACCGAGGCCTTCGATTCCTCTACTAATAACCTAATAAATAACTTTAAAAAAAATACTTAAATTACTAATTTAAATAGTAATTATTATTTAGTGTTTTAATTAATGTGTTTTCAAATGCCATCCCAATACCTGCACCTAATTGTTTCGCAAAACGGTCAGCAAAAGATTCGTAGGTGGTGAAATCAACAATATTTTCAAAGCCAACGACCTCTTTTGCTACAAAATCGACGTTACCCATGCGGTCAGCCAAACCTAGGGTAATTGCACGCTCACCGTTCCAAAATAAGCCGGAAAATACATCCTCGCTAGAAGACAGTTTATCGCCTCTACCCTGCTTCACAACACCAATAAATTGTTGGTGTACCTCTGCTAAGAGTTGCTCTAGGTGCTCTTGATGTTTTGGGTTTAAGGGCAAAAAGGGATCTAACATCGCTTTGTCCTTGCCAGCAGTAATCAATCTCCTGTCGATATCAAGATTTGCAATAGCTCGATCAAAACCAAACTGATCTAGCCTGACA
>JADHPM010000016.1 GCA_016778465.1 Methylophilaceae bacterium | reverse complement strand
GATAGGCTCTTTTCCAGCGGTTTGTCCGGAGTCTTCGTAAGTGAAAATAATATCAATATCTGACGAGGGATTTAACTCTTGGCCGCCCAGTTTGCCCATACCAATTATGATTAACTTTTGCGTTATCCCATTTTCATTCTTTGGTTCGCCAAATTTTTTTATTAGTGCTTGGTAGTGAAAATCATGCGTGTATCTCAAAAAAATTTCTGCAAGTCCACTAAAGCAATCAAAAACCTCCTGAATATTTGATTGATTATTTATATCTCTTACAATGGCCACGGCGTAAAAAACTTTCCTTGCTTGCCTTAAAGCATAATCCAGCTCCTCTTTTGTCGTTAATGAAAATTGTTTAACAAAACTGGTGACATTTTGCTTATTAAAAGCAGAGGTTAAATATTTTTTTATGCTACTTTCAATTTTATTATCTGCAGTTAATAAGTCCTTTAGATAGCTTGAATACTGACAAGCATGCGCTATTAAGTCTTTACTGTTCTTTAAAGATTTAATGTTAGATCTTCCTCATAGTTTTAGGTATTACTAAATTCTATATAAAGAATAAAAAAATTAAAGAAATCTTTTTGACTGGCATATTTTTTTGATAAAAATACGTTTATTTGTAGTAGAATTACGCCTTCTAGATTGTCCCCATCGTCTAGAGGCCTAGGACACTGCCCTTTCACGGCGGCAACAGGGGTTCGAATCCCCTTGGGGACGCCATTTAAATCTTACCAATCCTAATAAGAACAAGGTATCCATAACATTTGATATATTAATTTATATCTTAATCTACAGTTTAATCTACAGTCAGTCTTCAAAACACCTAGTTAAATAACCTATTTTTTTCATTAGATTGTGAAACCCCTAGAGGTTGCTAATGGTGGTTTGTGCCATATGGTTGTTATACATCTAGAGGTATATTCCTAGTGTGATTGTTTCAACTATCATTTGATAGTATCACCATATAAGCTATTGATTCTTTAAAGTTTTTGGCTTTATAACTCCGATTAATTATTTCCTAGTATACGACACCCCCCACTATACCCCTACCCCCCATTTCACAGAAACACCCCCCTATAGAGTGTCTATACATCTAAACCTAAATGAATAATAATAAAGATATGAAAACCATACTCATACTACTTTTACTAATCCCTATGGTTTCTTTTGGTTACGATGACTATGATTATGACTATGATTATAAATATGGTGGAAGTGGAATATTTCCAGATTGGATTGGAGTAATAATTGTTATTGGTATTGTTGGTTATTTAGCATATTGCTTTATAAGTTTGCCATTTTGGATGTATGCAGAAAAGAAAAGAGAGAAAGAAGCAAAAATAGAAGATGAAAAAATGAGAGCAAGATTAAAAAGGATAGGAGTTAAATGGTAGCAAAAGTTATATTTGCTTTTTTAATGTCTTTTGCAACAGCATCACTAGTCACCATTGCGCATATTTTTTACAAAGACATAAGCTACGAATTAATTTTTGATACATACATATATGCTATGAAAATATCTTGGCCTGTGGTGTTTATTTGCATTATCTTAATAGCACCTATATTGCAACGATTTACACACAAGCTAACTTCATAAATAGACAAATTTTATATGATGCAGTTGGGGGAATCTTGCAATTTTTGGTTTTCTGTATCTTACTTTAGGATTGGTTTTTTTAGGTATTCTCTATTCATTTGTACTGAAAATTAATTATATGAAAATATTATACATAATGAACTGCTAATCAATTTTCTCGTCTCATTTCTTTAATTAATTATTAAGAGATTAAGACTATGGAATGGTTTGCATCAGGTTATGTAACAAATGGAATCTTGTTTACTTGGTTTATTATGTGGGCATTTTGTCCTTGCTATACTAAGCTCTACGATTATTACAAAAATAAAAAAAATAAATAGCTCATAAATATATATGAAGTTAATTTATAGATTATTTAGATTTTCACTTTTTTTTCTAATCATTGTTATCCATTCACCTACAATGGCAGCTAGCGATGTGATGGAACAAATGTACCCAAAAGATAGTTCATCTTCGGTAACTTATGTATGTACTTCTGTGGTATCGTCTGGGGTGAAATTTGATGAATCATCTAATAAATTTAGTAGCATTGAATTTGCAGCAAATTCAAAATATATCATTTCAAAATATAGCCATTGGGTTATCAATTACTCTGAACAGAACGTTGATTTAACCTCTGGCCAAGGTTGTGACGACAGTATAATGAGTGAAACTGGATTTCACAGACTATCTTGTACTATTATTGGTGGACAAATGTTAGTTGATTTACAGGAAATGAAATTTATTAGAACGAATATGATGGGTTATACAGGAATAAATAATTCTGAGGAGCAATTTAATTTAAACAACCCCTTTGTGGAGGTGGGGTTGTGTTCAAAAGTAATAGGTCAATCGAGTTAGTTAAACTTTGAATTATCTATGCCAGATGGTGAGTTTTTTCATTGCTAAAGAATTCACTAATACAACCATTATTGGACCAAGAAATAGAGTCAGTAGCATTTCAAACATAGTGTAGTGTTTAAGATAGGTCATTCCAAGAATTTCGGAATCAAATAATTCCAAACTTGCCACACATACGATGATTAGTAATGAGTGAAAAATAGTGATTGCAAATAAAATATTCATTAATTTTTTGTAATTATTCACGGCGCCTAATCTACTTTCTAAACTTATTCATTATTATTTTGATTAACCACCGGAAAATAAAACGTCTAAAAATCATGAATGGGATTCTCATCGGGATATTTGTCAGTAGTTAATTTGTTTTTTTTGTTTCCTAAACAAGTTGAGTAGTATTTTTAGCATATAAGGTATAACGAAAATCCCTAGGGTAATGATGATAATACGCATTATTTTATAATCAAGATTTAAAATGAACAACAATAATGACCAAAGGAGATTAAAACAGTTCAGTATGGATTATAAATTTAATGTAAATCATTGTTTTATTATCTATTTTTGTAATTTCTTTTAATTCTTTTCATATCTCTTTAAATAGCAATATAATAAAATAAATGACAATACTCAGGATATTGTCATTTATTTTATTATATTGCGAACTAATTCAACTTGACCTGCCTCTTAAGTAGTGATTAGTTCACTAATTAAAATTTTTTAACTTAACTACAAGGAAATTTATGAGACACACATTTTCATCAATCATCATCGGTTTAATTATGTCAATTACGTCTTTTACAGCTTTCGCTGCTAAAGATATCGTAGACACTGCAGTTGAAGCAGGTAGTTTTTCAACATTAGCAAAAGCTCTTCAAGCTGCGGAATTAGTTGATACATTGAAAGGTGACGGACCATTTACTGTATTCGCACCCACTGATGATGCATTCGCTAAAATTCCACAAGCTGACCTTGAAGCTTTATTAGCAGATAAAGATAAATTAACTGCTGTTTTAACCTACCATGTAGTAGCTGGTAAAGTCATGTCAAAAGATGTGAAAGAGGGCGATGTTCCTACTGTGAACGGCAAATATATTAAAATTACAATTGCCAACGGAGTTTTGGTAAATACATCAAAAGTAGAAGCAGTAGATATTGAAGCTTCAAATGGTGTAATTCATGTCATTGACTCAGTATTAATGCCCGAGTAATTTATAGGAATAAATATGAATATTAACTACTTATTAATACTATTATTTGTCACAGTAACTTCCTGTTCAACTTATTAGAACAGGTCATAAAAATTAATCAACCCTGCTTCGGCGGGGTTTTTTATGTCGTTAGATATCCATGTTGTGTGTCAAAACAACCTTGAATCTATATCCTTACTAATCCAGTCTTCCGTCTGTTGCTTCATACCCACCCAATCTTTCACTTCTTTCTCACTCCATAAGACTGCACCATTATGTAGTTCTAGTGGTTTAGGGAAGAGACCATGCTTCGCTAATAGAGATACTTTTTCTTTAAATTCTAGTTTATAATCGAATAAATAATGAACTATTGATATACCGGTAATCATAACCTTTCATTCCATTTAACTTTAATGTGAAGGGTCGAACAAATGAAAGAAAGTATTGTCAATTTCAAACATTTAGATAATGCTAAATCAACTTATCTAAAGCACTTATTTTATGCCACAAAATTCAATTTTATAAGCTTGCTTATTTTTATAACTGGATTAATACATAGTTTATTACCTTTTTTATTTGCCTATACTCCATATAAAC
Organism: Methylophilaceae bacterium; assembly: GCA_016778465.1. Classification (GTDB taxonomy): domain Bacteria; phylum Pseudomonadota; class Gammaproteobacteria; order Burkholderiales; family Methylophilaceae; genus BACL14. The sequence goes on along the minus strand of JADHPM010000016.1, from coordinate 9,623 downwards.
TAGCAAAGTATATTGTTACCGAAACGGAAAAACATCTTGGAAGACCTAAAGAAGAAATTAAGTGAAGGTGTTTATATACAGTCTAGTGGAACTTCTGGCGAATCAAAAACTATTTTTCGAACACCTGAAAATTTAAAATACTGTAATAAATCTGCAATAGATTCTCAAAAAATCACAAAGAATTCACGAATTTACACTGTTTGTAAAATGGAGCATGCAGGCGGTATGTTAGCTCAAACGTTGCCAGCTTTGAGCGTTGGAGCTGATGTTGTTATTGAAGAATTTAATGTAAAGAGATTCATTAAAGAGGTATATAAATACACTCATACTCATGTAACTCCTCGCCAAGCAAAAATTATTATGAGTCATAGAGCTTTTAATAAAATGGAACTCTCTAAAATTTGGATAACTTGTGGGAGTGATTGTGTTGATTGGGAAACAATAAAAGCATTTGTTAACAGGGGTGCAACTTTTATGGTTAACTGGGGAATGAGTGAGATTGGACCATGTGCAATTAATATCATTTTTTCAAATGACAACTCTATAAAGGATTATATTTCTTTAGCGCCAAATAGTTTATCCATAATGGGTGAAAATTTTTATTGTGACTATCAAATATCTGATTCAAATGAGTTAATTGTTAAGGGAGATATTTGCATTTACGATGACTGGTTTGCTACTGGAGATATAGTTGTGAAAAAAAATAAAATATCTTCACATCATGCAAAACCTATTATGTATTTTTTAGGTAGGAAGTAATTTCTAAATAAAATAATTTCATAAAGACAATCAATCAAATTTCGAACATGAAAACCAAACAAGTTTTATATGATGGCAAGTGCGGCCTTTGCAAGAAAGAAATACTTTATTACCAAACAATCGCCCCCAAAGGTAAATTTGAATGGATCGATATCACCATCACTAAAAATTTAGCTCGCTATCCCGCAATAACTCTTCGTGATGCACTAATGAGTCTTCATGTCGTCGAGGGAGGAAATATTAAATCAGGTGTGGATGCATTCATTGCAATCTGGTCTGAATTGAGCTACTTCAAAATACTCAGCTTAATAGTCAGGTTACCCATTGTTTATCAAATTGCTTGTATTTTGTATAAGCTGTTCGCTTATTACCGGTTTAAAAATTTGCCTCACTGCCAGCTCGCTGAGCAAAAAGATGGCAAGTAATTAGCATTTTTAAGCGCTTGATTTTTTCATTAAGACAATACTTATAATCAACAAAATTGAGAGAATAATTTCAATAGTTATTGCTTTAATCAGAAAGTCTGCCTCATGGAACAAACCGGCATAGATTCTAAATACTGCAGCGGACCCCAATAAACTTAATGTACTGTAAAGCCAAATATGCTGATTTCTATAGGCGCCAATACAAGCCATTAATCCAGCCGTAAAAAAGAAGGCAGTAAAATCCCCTATCTGAGTATTCATTCCTAAAGTACTTTCGCCTGGGCCTTCGACCAATACCATTGCCAAGCCAGCGGCAGCGCTTGCAGGATCTAGAATCCAACGTACTGCGGAACTAAGCATAAATAAACCTATCACTCCAGATATGATCCTTGCAACCATAATAGTTATCTCCTATTAAAATATGATTAAGCTTTTTTTATAAGCATAGCGCTTAGGTGTATTATTTTGCAAATGAATCAAAAAATTAAAATTCTATTTATCTTGTTCATTTTTGTTTTTACAACTAAGGGATTAGCCTATGAACAAGTTGTCACCTCTCACCCGTTGGCGACTGAGGTTGGGCAAAAAATTTTACAAGATGGTGGTAACGCCTACGATGCGGCAGTGGCCATTAGCGCTACTTTGTCAGTGGTTGAACCGTTTGCCTCAGGGCTGGGTGGTGGTGGCTTTTGGCTCATGTATGACAATGAGAGTAAGACACATATTTTTTTAGATGCCAGGGAAGTGTCACCGGCCAAAGCGACTCTAAGTATGTATCTTGATGCACAGGAAAATCATGTCAAAAGCATATCCAGAGAGGGTCCCTTAGCGGCTGGTATTCCCGGACTTCCTGCGGCTTTGTCACATGTGTCGAGAACTTATGGGAAACTGCCACTATCACGTACACTGTTACCTGCGATACATTTTGCTGAAAACGGATTTGATGTAGACGAGCGGTATGTTCGAGGAGCAAAGTACAAAAAAGAATTACTTTTAAAATATCCAGAATCATCTGCAATTTTTCTTGATCGTGGCGAAGTGCCAAATCCGGGATGGACGCTTTATCAAAAAGATTTAGCCCATACCCTAAAAATGATTGGGGACTTCGGGCATGAGGGTTTTTACATTGGGTCATTTGCTAACAGGCTCGTGAAATCTATTAATCAAAATGGAGGTGTGTGGCGCCTTGATGACTTACAAAACTACAACGTTGTTGAGAGAGACCCGATAACTTTTACCTATAAAAACCATCGTTTCACTGCTCCGGGCTTACCTTCCTCTGGCGCACTAATGCTAAAATATATTTTTGCGTCACTCGAGTCTTATAACACTCAAGAGATGACTGCTCTTCAAGTAAAGCATTTAATTTCCGAACTTTTAAAAAGAGCATTTTTCCTACGTAATAGTGTAATGGGAGACCCTGATACTGCTGGTAATAAAAATATTGAAATCAATATAACAAATCTCGCTAAAAACTTACCAAAGGTTTCCCTTGATAAGGCCACAAGCTTAAGTGAATTCCCCATAATTGACTCTTTTATTAACGAGGGCATAAGCACAACGCACTTTGCTGTTGTTGACCGATACGGTAATCGGGTTGCCGTGACCCAGTCGATTAACTTTTGGTTCGGCTCAGGCTTTGTTCCCCAGGGTACAGGGGTGCTCTTAAATAACGAGATGGATGATTTTATTTTTGATAAAAAAAAGGGCGATGAAAGAATTGCAAATTTAATGCAGCCAAGTAAAAGAATGCTCTCTAGCATGACCCCCTTAATGATTGAATCAGACAGAGGCTTTACCATACTAGGAACGCCAGGAGGCAAAAGGATTATAAGCATGGTCTTATTGTCATCGCTTGAATGGATAAATGGGGGTGATGCGATGAGCATAGCTTCCCTGCCAAGATACCACCACCAATTCACACCCGACCATATTTTGTTCGAAAAGGATGCCATCAGTGAATCTGGAAGGCTTTACCTCGAAAGCATGGGGCATAATCTTAAAGAGTCGAGTAGACTCTACGGCAATATGCAGGTAATAACTTGGGATAAAAAAAAGCAAAAACTGGATAAGGCAAGTGACCCGAGAGGCCTACCAAAATCTAACTCGAGAGTTTATTAGCACATATGCTGGTTAATTTGATTTGCTTTTAGCGGAAAGTGGGAAGCATGCCCTGATAAATAAAAGTGCTGCTGCGAGTTCAAGCCCCTCTTCAATGGTGATGAGAAATGCATTATTCTGGGCATGAAAATCTGCTAGAAAGGGAAATAACCTAGCCATCGAGTCTATTTTTTTTGCGACAACAAGGCAGGCTAACGCAAAAAAAACTGCCAGAGATTGGACTTGTAAGCCCCAAAGGTTTTTAACAAAAAATGGGACCCGCTTAAAAAGATAAATTGCACTAAGAAGTAATAAGATTACAACAGCACCTCCGATCATCTTCTCTACCACAGGAGTTGATTCGTTTAGGTAAAAACGTGTTTTTAAAATTGAATCCACCGTCCAGTATTTATGTAAATCAAGTTCTCGCATACAGGCCATTAGCATAAGAAAAGAAAACACATTGTATGTCCTAGTTCTTATTAGTAATGCTAATAGCGCAGCAACGCCAAAAAATAGAGCTGCAAGACTCTCCACCAAGCCGTGTTCAGCCCAGATTAAGGTTCTATGCTCCATACTCATGCCATAGAAAGAGTATACCCATGAGATAATAAGCGTTAGAAAGATTACGAGACAATAAACTCCAAGACTTTTTGGCATCCTTAAGATCTTTTTGAAAAAGTTAATAAAAACAACGCTAAATAGAATATCATTGAGCGATAATATGTTTTAAAAAACAAATATGCAATTTTTTTCCAACTTTAAAATCCTACTTCCCTTCCTGCTTCCTTTTGCACTTCTCTTTTCTCGGAGCGTTGCTGATGTAACAATTATTATGATTGCACTTTTATTTTTGCTTAAATCATACCTTGAGAGAGACTGGGATTGGGCAAAAGAAAGCTGGTTTAAGTTTGCCTGTATCTTTTTTGCTTACTGTGTTTTTATCAATGCCGCCCTCAGCATCAACCCAACTGAGAGTCTAAAATATTCTATTTTTTTTATGCGCTGGCCATTATTCGCGCTGGCTTTAGTTTTTTGGATATTTAAAGACGCAATAAGCTTAAAAAAATTTTTATACACTACCGCTTATCTTTGCCTTTTCTTGGTGCTTGATAGCTGGTATCAATACTTCGTCGGCGTTGATATCTTTGGTTTTGAAAAATTCAGCCCCACAAGACTAACGGGTCCTTTTAGCGGTCCTCATATCGGTATGTGGCTTACCAAAATTATCACCCTACCGTTATTTTTGCTGGTTTTGCTAAAGCAAGGTACCAAATTTTTTAACCAAAAATACGCATATTTATTTTTTTTACTATTCTGTGCTACCTACTTTTTAACAGTTTTTATTACTGGCGAAAGAATGGCGCTCCTGATGACATTATTAAGTTTATTTATCATTCTAATCGGTTTGATATTGAACAAAAATATCTCTTTGACAAGAGTAATGTTCCTTCTCCTAGCCCTTGGAATCTTTACATACCTTTTCTCAAACCTATATCCAGAGCAAAGTAACAGAGCAATCACCTCCACTATTGTGAAAATTACCCATTGGCAGAGTTCCGACTACGGGCTGGTCTGGAAAAGCGCCTATGATGTCTGGCAACAATCGCCTCTATTTGGCGTTGGACTTCACAAGTATAGAGAAGCCTGTGAGCTCTTAGGTACCTATGGAACAGCAGCGAAGCCTATTGGCCCAGGAGTATGCTTTCATCCACACAACATCACCATGCAACTCCTATCTGAGACGGGAATTGCGGGCTTGTTTATATTCTTTGCAATGGTTACATCTTTAACTATCAAGCTATTGAAAGAACATTATTTAAGTAAAAGATGGCTATGCTTTTTTCTTTTACTCAATGTTCTGGTCGCATGCTTCCTGCCCTTCCAGAGCAATACGAGCTTCTTCTCAAATAAATATGGTGCCCTTGTCTGGCTTCTTGTTGGTATTGCCCTAGCTATCAACAAGCAATTAACGGCCGATAGCCAAAAGTAAAAAACTGATTTTAGGTAAGCTTCAAAATTTTACAAAGTCTCGTTTACCCAAGTTAACCCCATTAATTCTTAAGATATTGTAAGTGGTTGTCATGTGAAAAAAGAAATGTGGAATTATCCAGTCCTTGAGATATTGTTCACCATTTTTAAAATGAAAGTTGTTGGTGCGAATTGAAAATTCAATTGGACTAAGTTCTGCGCCTTCAAGGTCTTTAGGTGTAATTTTTTTAAGAAATAAAATGGTTTTCTGGATTCTTTTGTCGAGCTGATCAAATGTCTTTTCATTGTCCTTAAATGCTGGTGCTTTTTTTCCCGCCATGCGTCCCATGCCAAGCCGGACCATATCCGTGGCTATTTGAATTTGTCTTGCTAGGGGAAACATGTCAGCGATTAGGCGGGCATTGACGAAAACCTCTGCGTCTATTTGTTTTTTATTGGCATACCTTTCACCCTTTTTAAGAATTTTGGATAATATTTCAAAGTGATGAATGAATAACGGAACGGAAAAACTATAAAGATTATCTGACATATGAATCCTTTATTACAAATTAAAGAAATATATTAACCGTTTCCAAGGAAATTTTTAAAACTTTTAAATTGATAATTTTTTTGATGTAAGATAAAGGCTCGTGTTAATCCCTGTGATAATTTCATGATCAAAGCATTAATAAGTCTTACAGAAAAAAGATTGTTGCCCGATTTTATTGTCAGGCAAGGAATACGGTATCTTCTTAAAAAAAGAATCTTTGCTTTAACGAGTCAAAATGTTGAGCTAAATCAAAAGAAAAAACAAAGCTTCATTGATTCAATGGATAAATCTCCTATTGCTTTAGTGCCGGACCTAGCAAACGAGCAGCATTACGAAGTACCTGCAGAATTCTACGATTTATGTCTAGGTAAGCATAAAAAATATAGCTCCTGCTACTGGGAAGATACAACTAAGACACTGGACGATGCCGAGGCATTGGCATTAAAAAAAACCTGTGAACATGCAAAACTTACCAACGGCCAAAGAATCCTGGAACTCGGTTGTGGGTGGGGATCCCTGACATTGTGGATGGCAAAACAGTATCCAAAGTCTTCAATAACAGCGGTTTCAAACTCTTCCTCACAAAGAAAATACATTGAGTGCGAAGCAAAAAAAAGGAAGCTCCAGAATATCAACGTCATTACTTGTGATATGAATAACTTTGAGCATAAAAAAAAATATGATCGTGTGGTGTCGGTTGAAATGATCGAGCACATGAGAAACCACAGGTTGCTCTTCAAAAAAATTGAACAATGGCTCAAGAAAGATGGTCTTTTCTTTATGCATATCTTCGTTCATAACTCACAACCTTACCTTTTTGAGGTTGCGGGTGATGATGATTGGATGAGTCAATATTTTTTTTCTGGAGGCATGATGCCAAGCGAGGATCTCCCGCTTCATTTCCAAGACAACCTTCGACTTATAGAGCGATGGGTCTGGTCCGGAGAGCATTATGAAAAAACCGCTAATGCATGGTTGAATAATTTAGATAAAAATTATGTTGCAGCCATGCCCACGCTGACCAATATTTATGGTGCCTCTGACGCAAAACTTTGGTTACAGCGCTGGCGTATCTTTTTTATGGCCTGTGCCGAATTATGGGGCTATAAGTCAGGAAAAGAATGGCGTGTTGCGCATTACCTGTTTCGTAAATGATGAAAAATATCCTAAATTTTGCTCTATTTCAACTCGGATGGTTCACATGTATATTGGGTGCCGCACACAACTACGTTTACCTAGCTTTAGTTTTTTCTGCGACCCTCATATTGCTGCATCTTAAGATAACCAGCTGCAATATAGCCGATATCAAATTATTTGGCTTAGCTGTATTGATTGGCGCACTCTTTGATGGCTTTTTACAATTTCAACAGTTGATTCTCTACAACAATCCCGGCTGGCCCTACCCACTCCCTCCGCTCTGGATACTCTGTCTGTGGGTCATTTTTGCTATGACGCTTAATCACAGCCTAAAATGGATGCAAGGACGCCTTGTATTAAGTGTTATTTTTGGTTTATTCGGTGGTCCATTAGCTTACATTGCAGGTGAAAAATTGGGTGCCATTTCGGTAGCGTCACCCATAGCGTTATATTTATTGGCTGCGGGTTGGGCGATTATTACCCCCTTCCTCGTTAGGATGGCTATTAGGTTATGATTGAAATTTATACTTCCATTGCCTTAAACCTCCTAATCTTTGCCATCATCGGTTGGATATACAGCCTTGTTTCGAAGAATGTTACTCATGTTGATAGCATGTGGAGCCTTTTCTTTTTAATTGCTTACGCGACAGGCTACATATTAGCTCCTGAAAGAACAGACACGCAAATAGCGGTTCTTACAGCGTTAATCTTGTGGTCATTAAGGCTATCCGCTCACCTCACAGTGAGAAATTGGGGAAAACCCGAGGACATTCGATACCAAAACATTCGCGCTAATAACGAGCCAAATTTTAAATGGAAAAGCCTTTATATCATCTTTATCCTGCAAGCAATCTTAGCATTTGTAATTGCTGTTCCAATAATTAATATCACGCAAGATAATCAAGGCTACAGTTTTTACACGCAAGTTGGCTTAGGTATATTTTTACTTGGCTTTGTGATTGAGATTGTTGCCGACAGACAGCTAGGGTCATTTCTTGCAAAGAATTCGAAAAAACAGGTCTTAAACCAAGGCTTATGGCGCTACAGTCGCCATCCAAATTACTTTGGTGAGTGTTTGATCTGGTGGGGCCTTTATGTCGTTGCCATCCCCAGTAGTAGCCTGTTTGCAATTATTTCACCAGTACTCATGACGTTATTGCTTGTAAAAATATCTGGTGCAGACTTGATGGAGTCGACCATTAAAAAACGACGACCTGATTATGCAAAATATGTAAAAACAACCTCAAAGTTTATACCATGGCCACCAAAAAACTCATAATAGTGCTTTTATTTTTGTGCCATGCTCCATTGGGTGCAAAAGAGCTTATGTTTAATGTATTTATGAACAACAAAGCTGTGGGTACCCATCTGTATCAAATTAATGACAGTAAAGTGGTCAGTAAAGCTAACTACCAGATAAGATTTATGTTCATGAACTTCATGTATAAGCATGAATCATTCGAAACCTACGAGGATGGTTGCTTAATAGGTATCGAAAGTAGAACTGATGACGACGGAGAGCTGTATAACGTTTCAGGCAGCGGATCAAAAAAGGGACTTAATGTTGTCGCTAACGACAAAACCTTAAACCTTCCTGGTTGTGTTAGCACCTTTACTTACTGGGATTCAAACATTGTCAACAAAACACAATTATTAAACGCTCAAAATGCTGAATTGCTTGACATTGAAACGACAAAGGTCGGCAATGAAGAACTCGATTTAGCTGGGGTTAACAAAAAAGCAGCCCACTACCAATTAAGAGCAACGATAAGTGGTAAGGAAAAATTCATTATTCATTTATGGTACGATGAAGACGGTAATTGGCTGCAGTTGCTCACCCCCACGGTTGCGGGTGACCTAATCTATAAACGACTTTAGATTTTTATTTTAAATGACTGATTATAAAATATTTTTAATAATTTTTACTTTTATTACAGGATGCTCAATGCAAGAAACTAAGGTACCCGTTGTAGACCATGTCGATATCGATAAATTTATGGGAGACTGGTATGTGATTGCCCATATCCCAACCTTTATCGAAAAAATTGCCTACAACGCTGTGGAAACTTATGCACTGAATGCAGACGGCACAATTGCTACTACCTTCACATTCAATAAGGGAGGATTCGATGGGCCACAAAAAATATACCGTCCCAAAGGATTTGTTGTGCCTAACACAGGAAATGCCGAATGGGGCATGCAGTTTATCTGGCCCATCAAAGCGCAGTACAAGATTAGTTACTTGGACAGTAGTTACACAAACACCATTATTGCGAGAGACGCCCTAGATTATGTCTGGTTAATGTCGAGGGATAAGAATCTGTCGGAGGCTGAAATAATAAGGTTTACAGAGCTCATTAAGTCAATGGGCTATAACGTCGATAACTTACGCAGGGTGCCACACGAATGAAATCATTTTTAAAACTCTGTTTAGGTTGGTTTGATAACAGCATTAAAGAAGAGGAATATCGAAATAAAACATTTAAGTCTAACGAGTTAGATTGGATCCGTGCTATCCCATATTTAGCACTCCATATTAGCCTCATTTCGATTTTTTTTGTGGGCTATAGTCATATTGCCTTAGCCGTCTTTATCTTTATGTATGCATTAAGAATGTTTGCCATTACTGGATTTTACCACCGCTATTTTTCACACAAAACTTTTAAGACGGGCCGACTAAC
>JADHPM010000002.1 GCA_016778465.1 Methylophilaceae bacterium | reverse complement strand
ACGCTCGTTTTCGAGGTCTGACGTATTAGCACCGCCATCGTCAAGTTCGCTTAAACCATATGCAACACCAAGTTTTGTACCACTTGGAATCACGTATGTAACTTGAGCATAACCACCTTGACCTTCTCTCTCATTGCCACCGTCATGGCCTAAAGCGTTAGTACCACCAAAACCAGAGAACATCGTAGCTCCAACACCATCCGTTACGTAAGCATAAGCTGTCAAGCCCAAGTTACCAAAGTTATAGTTAATACCTACGTCACCGGCTGTAGCGTCCCATGTATTAGTACCATTATCAACTTCGTATGACGCACCGGATGCCCAGATTTTACCGTTCTCGAGAGCGTATGTAAGTCCCGCTTCAAGACCTAAGCGATCTTGGTAAGTAGTTTGAGTACCACTTTCGATCGATTGGTTTGGGTTAGTCAGTGCAACTGTCAATTGTAAACCGTTCATGTTAGGTGTCGTGTAAGCCACTTGACCTTTCCATGATGGGTAAACATAACCTAGACCGATACCACCTAGCGTGGTAACTTCACCAGACTTACCGTAACCACCACCCACACCTAAGAGTGTCATGTCGCCAAGAATCGCTTGACCAGCAAAGATACCAAGATCTTTACCCATCTTCACAGTACCCCATGAAGCGTCACCGAATGTTAAGAATGCCTGACGCCAGAGTGGGGTTTTTCCATCACCAGAAACACTGTTATCTGAAACGTTTGGTTGCATAGAAATAGTGAAAGATACGTCTAAGTCATTTTGACGTGTTGTACCCGTAAAGCCTAACCATGCTGGTAAAAGACCCGTGTTGATTGAGTAGTTCTTATCTTCACCAGTCGCATCTTTTGTACCGGCTAAACCACCAGCAGCTGCGTTGGCAGCTGAATCATCATAGTCTTGCGCAGTTACGTAAACGTTAACGTTACCATTAACGTCTAGTGTCCACTCGCCTGCAGGGATAATAATACCCGCGTTAGCACTGGTAGCACCAAGAACTAGTGCAGCAGATGACACCGCAGCTAAAATTTTCTTGTTCATGTTAAATCTCCTAAAGTTATTTTTAACGCCTCCCATAAACTTTTTGAGAGTTGTTAGATGGATTATCTCTCTTTCCAATGCCCAAAATCAATGTTTTTGTTACACTTTGTTACATTTTTGGACAAAATTTTCATTTTTTGTTGTGAAAAAACAACAAATGGTATAATTAAACTTTATGGGCAAGCTCGATGGCAAACCTGTCGGTCATGCCCGCAATGTAGTCAGCGATCTTGCGTTCAACGGTATCTGAACTATCAGCACAGAAATCAGCTGGCAGTTGATTGGGGTTGAGTTTAAAATAGGCAAATAATTTATCAATAACCGTCTTGGCCTTGTGACTCATCTCAATAATTTTGCTATGCCCGTAAAGCCTCTCTCTAGAAAATTTTTTTATCGATTGCATCTCGCAGAGGATAGCCTCCGAAAAACTAATAAGCGTCGCATTTTGTCTAACCTCATCCGTCGAGGTCGGTTTCAGTGCACTAATTTTACGCGCACTCACCTCACATAGGTCGCTGATAATCCAATGCATCATGCGCCGAATAGATTCGTTCATGGCTTGCTCATCTTGAATATGCTTGTATGTTCGAACTACATGTTCATAACACTTATTAAACAACGGCAGTTCCCTGAGGGCGTCAAAATTCAGAATTTTTGAGCGAAAACCATCGTCAAGATCATGATGGCAGTAAGCAATCTCGTCAGCAAGATTCACAATCTGTGCCTCCATTGAGGGTTGATGATTTTCTAAAAAGCGTTGGCCCAGTTCGCCCAACTGCAGCGCATTTTTCCTCGAGCAGTGCTTTAAGATTCCTTCACGTGTCTCAAAAGTAAGGTTGAGTCCTAAAAAACTGGCATAACGAGATTCAAGGAGATCTACAACTCTGAGCGATTGTAGATTGTGTTCAAAACCCCCATGTGCTTTCATACAAAGATTCAGCGCATCTTGTCCCGCATGGCCGAAAGGGGTATGGCCCAAATCATGAGACAGTGCAATTGCCTCAGCCAAATCCTCATGACAGCCGAGCGTGCGGGCGATACCTCTGGATACTTGCGCGACTTCTAGCGAGTGGGTGAGGCGATTACGAAACATATCCCCCTCATGGCTCACAAAGACCTGGGTTTTGTATTGCAGCCTTCGAAAGGAGGTGGAGTGAATGATACGGTCACGGTCACGTTGAAATTCATTTCTGAGCGGGGATGGCGCTTCAGAGAATTGCCGGCCCTTCGAGTATCTTGGGTCTGCGGCATAAGGCTTTAAATTCATCATTAGAAAACTTTTTGATTAATGGTGTCTAGTAAAGTCTCGTGGGGGTAATCATTAGTAAGAAACGCATGGCCGATGCCTTTTTGCAGAATTAAATTAATCTTGCCTTGCACCGCCTTTTTATCTGAACGCATTAATTCCATAAACTGCACTTGATTGATATCCGGTGGATCAATGGGCAGTTTTGCCGTTTTGATTAATGCTTTGATTCTGTCAAAATCTTGCGCAGTCACCCAGCCCAGCTGCATGGACATGTAAGATGCCATCACCATACCGCAAGCTACTGCCTCGCCGTGCAACCAATTACCATAGCCCATAACGTTCTCTATGGCATGCCCAAAGGTATGGCCCAGGTTCAATGTAGCCCGAATGCCCTTCGTCGACTCAAACTCATCCTCAGAGACAACACGGGCTTTATTTTCGCATGACACAGAAATGGCATACATTAATTGCTCCGGGCTCTTACTTAATAAATTTACCATTTCTCGTTCGAGCCAGGCGAAAAAGGCCGCATCACGAATGAGGCCGTACTTTATCACCTCGGCAAGCCCGGCACTCAGTTCTCGATCAGGTAGCGTCTGCAAAACATCAATATCAATCAACACACATTTTGGTTGGTAAAAAGCACCTATCATGTTCTTGCCTAGAGCATGATTAATCCCGGTTTTACCCCCCACCGACGAATCAACTTGCGATAAAAGCGTGGTCGGTACCTGAATAAAATCGACACCACGCATATAAGTTGCAGCCGCATAGCCCGTAATGTCGCCAATAACTCCCCCACCAAGCGCGATGAGTAAACTGTCACGGCCAAACTTGTGCGTTAATAACTCATCGTAGATCACATTTAAACTCTCATGGTTCTTGTATTGCTCACCATCCGGCAAAGCAATGACTAACACCTCCTTCTCACCCAACAGTCTTTTTAATGATGGCACGTAGAGAGGCTCTATCGTCTCATTGGTAATGATGGCAATCTTTTTTTGAGTTGTATACTTCGCTACGAGGTCATTATTCTCAAATAAATTTTGCCCTATATGAATGGGATAACTTCTCTTAGCAAGATCGATGTTAATTGTTTTCATAGCTATTTAATTTTTCTTCAATTTCAAGGACAATTTGCGTTGCTCTCTTATTTTTAGTCTCTATTATATAATCTGCGGTCGTCTCATAGAGTGAGCATCTCTCTTCATAAAGCTCAGTTAACTTTCTTTCGACATCAGTATTTTTTAGCAAAGGACGGGTTTTATCATTTTTAAGTCTCAGGCTCAATTCTTTAGGATACGTCTTGAGGTAAAAAGTCGTGCCGCTATTTGAAATAATGTCCCTATTAAATTTTGACAAGACGACCCCGCCGCCAGTGGAAATCACATGATTTAGTTTTTCAGATAGATCAGATAATAATTTTGTCTCTCTATCCCTAAATCCTCTTTCACCCTCAAACTCAAAGATCATTGACACATCAACCCCCGTTTTTTGCTCGATGAGCTGGTCGGTGTCAATAAAAGATCGATTCAATTTTTTAGCGAGCAACTTGCCGATAGTGGTTTTACCTGAACCCATAAGACCAATTAAAAAAATGTTCGTCGCTTTCATTTAACTTGCATATTTAATGTAGAATTCACTAAGCATCTATAATAAACCCTAATAGTTAGTTTGCTTCTCGAAATGTTATCAAAACTTAAAAATTTTTTATTTATTGCTTTCCTTGCCGCACTTTCTTCAATTGCACTCATCTTTTTTGTTGTCTCACTCATCTATCCCACATTACCTGATGTAAGGCATCTAGAGGAATATCGCCCAAAACAACCCCTGCAAGTCTTTTCTAAAGACGGCTCTTTAATTGCTGAGTTTGGAGAGGAGCGTCGCGATTATATTCCTATTAATCAAGTACCTCAGAGAATGATCAACGCAATCTTAGCAATTGAAGATCGACGTTTTTTCGAGCATCCTGGTATTGATTTTATTGGTATTGCACGAGCGGCAATGAGAAACATCCTAGGCCAATCTAATGAAGGTGCCAGCACCATCACCATGCAGGTTGCGCGAAATTTTTTTCTTTCCTCTGAAAAAACCTTCAAAAGAAAAATCAACGAAATTCTCTTGGCCATCAAGATCGAAAAAAACTTAACCAAAGAGGAAATTTTAGAGCTTTACATCAATCAAATTTATCTGGGTCAAAGATCATTTGGATTTCTTGCGGCTGCGAATACTTACTTTAATAAAAACCTCTCGCAACTAAATTTAGCTGAAACTGCGCTCCTAGCTGGATTACCCAAAGCTCCTAGTCGTTACAATCCTTTAGTCAATCCAGATTTATCTATCGGACGACAGCAGGCTGTTTTAAGCAGCCTCCTAAGGCATGGTTTTATTGACAGAACAACGTACGCATTGGCTCTCGAAGAGCCTATTGACCTGCGAGATAATGTCTCTAAACGAGAGCTGAAGGCAGATTATATTGCTGAGATGGTGAGGAAGACGCTCTATGATGAGTTTGGGGAAAAAATTTACACCAGTGGTCTTAAGGTCTTCACCACGATTAAAGATAAGAACCAGCGGCATGCCAATCTTGCGGTACAAAGAGGCATCATCAATTACATGAGTCGTCATGAGATAAAACCGCCTGAAAGTTATGTCCCCTTTAGCAACCAGACCTTTGAAAATGAGAAGGAGCAAGAAAAATTTATCTTAAAACAATTACGCCTCATTCCGAGATATGGTGACTTTATTCCGGGTGTTGTTCTCTCCACACAACCCCTAAAAATCACAGCACTCTTAAAAAATGGCCAAAAAATTGATGTTTACAAAAGGGGGTTAACTCTTTTTAAAAATGACTTGAGGGAAGAGGATCCAAATAAAAAAATTGTCAAAGCAGGGGTTGTATTAAGGTTTGTGAAAGATAGAGGTAGCTGGATAGCCACACAGTTACCTGAAATTGAGAGCGCACTTGTTTCCATGGATCCGCAGACCGGGGCACTGTTGGCATTAGTTGGTGGTTTTGATTTTTATCGAAGTAAATTTAACCATGTCACACAAGCGAATCGCCAACCTGGTTCGATTTTTAAACCTTTTATCTACTCTGCCGCCTTGGAAAAAGGAATTAACGCCGCCACACTGGTCAATGATGGTTATCTTTATGTTACTGCCAGGGAATTGAATTCAAATGAGAATTGGGAACCACAAAATTATAATGAAAAATTTTCCGGGCCTATGCGATTGCGCGACGGGTTAGCCCAATCAAAAAATTTAGTCGCCATCAGGGTGCTCAAACATATTGGCCCAAAGTACGCGCAGGATTATATTTCACGTTTTGGCTTTGATTCAAAAAAACACCCCCCCTACCTGTCAATGGCTCTGGGTGTTGGTGAGGTTACCCCAATGGAAATGGTTGCCGCTTATGGTGTTTTTGCAAATGGTGGATTTTTAAAAAAACCCTACTTTATTGAAAAAATAATTGATAGCAAAGGAAGAAAAGTCAAACACAGTGCTGAATTAATGAATGCCGAGACGCCCAGATCAATTGATCCTCGAAATGCATTTGTTATGACCGAAATGTTAAAAGAGGTTATTGAATCTGGCACGGCAAAAAAAGCTAAACGTTTAAAGAGAAGTGATATAGCAGGAAAAACTGGCACAACTAATGAGCTTCATGACGCATGGTTTGCCGGATACAATCCGGACATTGTGACTGTCACGTGGGTCGGCTATGACCAACCTAAACCATTGGGTAAAAAAGAGACAGGGTCTCGTGCTGCCTTACCTATTTGGATGGATTATATGGAGCCTATATTGGACCAGTACCCAGTGAGATTACAAATTGAACCCGAGGGTATACTGCCTGTAAAAGTAAAAAGAGAGGACGGTGTTGTTGCTAGGACTGATGAGGATGGTATTTATGAATATTTTTACGAAGAATTTTTACCACAAACTAATGCCTATTTTTTAATCAACTAATGGCCAGAGATAACTTAAAAAATATTCGACTCACCATTGCAAATAAAGCTGCTGAACTAATTGCTGAGGAGGGAATAACTGACTATCATTTCGCAAAAACAAAAGCCGCAAAATTTTTAGGCTTTAGTACCAAAGAAAAATTGCCATCAAATAATGAAATTGACAATGCATTAATAGCTTATAAAAACATTTACCAAAAAGTCAGCATTGATCTCATCCACGAGCTGAAAAGTACAATGTTGAAGTACATGAAAATGTTTGCAGAGTTCAATCCTCATGCACCTAGTCAAATATTAGATGGCTATATTTCAAAATACCCCATTGTAGAAATTAACTTATATCATGATGATCTAAAAGCGATTGAATATATCTTACTGAATAATCAGACTGCTTTTGAAACTATTGACATCAATTTATATGGCAAAGGCAGCAAAAAAAAATCAAATCGCAATATCCCCATCTACAAAATTGAGGATGAATTTATACCGGTTCATCTTAAAGTTTATGACTTAAACGATATTAAGTTCAAAAAAAACAACTTATTGAAAGCAAGGGGATTGGATCTAAAAGAGGTCGAAAATTATGAGCCTAGTTCTGCTCTCTTAAATACTCAGCAACCTGTTTAGCAAAATAAGTCAATATGGCATCAGCACCGGCTCTTTTGAAACACAATAAAGACTCTAGAACCACGCTTTTTTCGTCCAACCAATGGTTTTGGCAGGCCGCCTTAATCATTGCATACTCACCGCTAACCTGGTAAACAAAGGTAGGTTTTGAAAAAGTCTCTTTCACTCTGAAGACAATATCTAAGTAGGGAAGTCCTGGCTTCACCATTACAATGTCAGCCCCCTCATCAATATCTAAACTTACCTCATGCAGTGCCTCATCACTATTTGCTGGGTCCATTTGATAAGTTTCTTTAGACGACGAGCCTAATGATTGAGATGAGCCTATCGCATCCCGAAAGGGGCCATAAAAAGAGGACGCATATTTCGCCGAGTAAGATAAAATTTTCGTATTGATAAAATTATTATCCTCTAGACAAGACCTAATTTTACCAATGCGACCATCCATCATATCTGACGGCGCGACAACATCCGCCCCCGCCTTTGCATGAGAGAGGGCTTGTTTTGTCAGAACTTCAACTGTCTCATCGTTGAGAATTTTGTTGTTGCTATCTAGCAAACCATCTTGACCATGGCTTGTATAGGGGTCAAGCGCAACATCGGTAATGATGCCTAAATCAGGTAGTGCGTGCTTCAAGGCCATCACGGCTCTTGGAACTAAACCCTCAGGATTAAAAGACTCCTCGGCATTGACTGTTTTTAAGTCCATGGGTATCACCGGAAATAAGGCTATGGCAGGTATTCCCAAGTCGTAACATTGACTCGCCTCCATTATCAAATTGTCAATACTTAGCCTGTAAACACCCGGCATGGAATGAATAGGCTCTCTAACTTTTTCGCCCTCAATGACAAACATCGGGTAAATTAAATCATCCACCAAGACCTCATGCTCTCTGGTTAATTTTCGGGAGAACAAATCATTTCGTAATCTTCTTGGTCGCTTTATCATATGATTAATCAATTAAATTTTTAAGGGATATTCCAGGCTCAAGATCTCTCATAAATGCCTCACCAATCAAGAATGTCGAAATGTCATGGCTATTCATCAGTTGGATATCTTCTCTAGTAAAAATACCTGACTCCGTAATGGTAATTCTATCACTTGGAATTTTTGCTTTTAAATCAATGGTGGTTTGCAGTGAGACGTCAAAAGTTTTTAGGTCTCTATTATTGATGCCAATTAATAAAGTCTCTAGCTCTAAAGCTGCCTCAAGCTCTTTTATGTTATGGGACTCGACAAGCACAGCCATATTAAGACTTTTCGCGATAGATTCAAATTCTTTCATTTTAGTTAATTCCAAGGCGGCGGCAATGAGGAGAATGCAGTCAGCGCCAAAGGCTTTAGACTCATATATTTGATAGGGGTCAATGATAAAATCTTTCCTCAAAATTGGTAGCTGACAACGCTGTTTAATTGCTTGAATATAGGAGAGGTCCCCATGGAAGTATTGTTTATCAGTCAGGACGGATAAACAAGCTGCACCTCCCGTCTCATAGGATTGAGCTATCATAATGGGATCAAAATCTTTGCGGATAATGCCTTTTGATGGGCTGGCCTTTTTGATTTCTGCGATAACAGCTTGTGCATTAGTTTTATGTTTTTCTTGTAATGATAAAATAAAGTCTCTTTCATCATTATGAGTAATCAAAGATTTAAGCTCCGCTAAAGATTGTTGTTTTTTGGCGTGGGTTACCTCATCAATCTTGGTTGCTATAATTTTATCAAGAATATTACTCATGAGAATTATTTACCAAAGCCTCTAATTTCTGATGGGCATTGCCACTATCGACAGCATCTTTCGCAAGCTCAACTCCCTCTAAGATATTCTTTGTAATTCCAGCAACATAAATTGCTGCGCCCGCATTAAGAAGGGCAATATCCCTAGCAGTAGACTTATTTCCCGCCAGAATATCAAGCATAATCGCTTTTGACTGCTCAACATTTTCAACTTTAATGTCATCCAACTTCCCGATGCTTAAACCAAAATCCTGGGGATGAATTTCGTACTCAGATATCTGATTATCTTTCAATTCCGCAATAGAAGTTGTGCCTGTTATTGAGATCTCATCCATACCATCATGACCAAATACTATCAAAACATGTTCGCTGCCTAATTTTTGAAGGACATGCGCAAAAGTGTGGCAAAGTTGTTTGTTAAATACACCAATAATTTGTCTTGGGGAATTTGCTGGGTTAGTCAAGGGCCCTAACATATTAAACATGGTACGCACACCTAGTTCTTTTCTGACAGGCGCTACAAATTTCATTGCGGGATGAAAATTGGGCGCAAACATAAATCCGATACCTATCTGATTTACAAGACTGGCCATTTTGGTTTCATCAACATTGACATTCACTCCAAATGCCTCAAGAACATCAGCACTTCCACATTTAGATGAAACAGATCGCCCGCCATGTTTTGCCACTTTTGCGCCGGCAGATGCAGCGATGACAGCACTTAATGTTGAAATATTAAAGGTCTGCAGACTGTCTCCACCCGTGCCGCAGGTGTCCACTAGACACTCTTTACTCACGAGCGAAACTTGCTTTGAGTAACGACGCATCACTTTTGCGGCAGCAGCTATCTCATCAATCGTTTCTCCCTTCATGCGCATGGCAATCATAAAACTGGCAATCTGAGAAGAAACAAGTGAGCCTGTCATGATTTGTTCCATCACATGGGTTGTTTGTTCTTCACTAAGATCAATCTTATTGAGAAGTTGATTTAAATGATCTGAAAAATTGTTATGCATAAATTTTTAGAAAATTATTTAATAAATCATGGCCATGCTCAGTCAAAATCGACTCCGGATGAAATTGAACCCCTTCAATGGGCAAGCTCTTGTGACGAACACCCATTATTTCGCCATCATCCGTCCAAGCCGTAATTTCTAAGCAATCCGGACAAGATACCTTTTCTATGACAAGAGAGTGATAGCGTGTGGCTATAAAGGGAGTAGATAGCCCACTAAAAACGCCTTGGTCTGTGTGGTGAATTTCTGAGGTCTTACCGTGCATAATGGTCTTTGCATGCACAATTTTTCCTCCAAACACTTGCCCTATGGTTTGATGTCCTAAACAAACACCTAAAATAGGAATTTTGCCTTTAAAATTTTCGACTACGGCAGGAGATATACCAGCCTCTTTGGGGGTACAAGGGCCAGGTGAAATGACAATAAATTTTGGTTTTAATATATCTATTTCCTCTAAGCCAATCTCATCATTTCTAACAACCTTGACCTCTTCACCTAGTTCAGCAAGATATTGGACCAAGTTGTAAGTGAATGAATCATAATTATCAATCATTAATAGCATAATTAACTATCCAATCCAGATGAAACAAGCTCTACCGCTCTTAAAATAGCTTGTGCCTTATTCTGCGTTTCTTGCCATTCGCTCTCAGGCACTGAGTCAGCAACAATACCTGCCCCAGCTTGCACGTAAAGCATATCGTCTTTGATAACAGCTGTTCTAATTGCAATGGCGACGTCCATGTCCCCATTGAAGCCTAAGTAACCGACAGCGCCAGCATAAACACCACGTTTGGTTGATTCAAGTTCGTTGATAATTTCCATGGCCCTAACCTTGGGAGCCCCACTCACCGTTCCCGCTGGAAAAGTTGCTTTTAACACGTCAATAGCCGATAAATTTTCCTTTATATCCCCGACCACATTTGAGACAATATGCATCACATGAGAATAGCGCTCAATGGTCATGTTATCTGTCACCTTAACAGTAGATGTCTTCGCAACTCGACCGATATCATTTCTGCCGAGATCCATAAGCTGCACATGTTCCGCAATTTCTTTGGGGTCTGCAAGTAGTTCTTTTTCGTAAGCAAGATCTTCTTCTTTTGAGTTACCCCTTGGCCGAGTCCCTGCAATAGGTCTTAACGTCACCTCCTGATTTTCCAAACGCACAAGAATTTCTGGCGAGGCACCGACTACATAATGGTCATGCATGTGGTAAAAAAACATATAGGGTGATGGATTCAGGCTTCTAAGCGCCCGATATAAACTTAGGGGCTGAAATTCATATACTTGACTCATGCGTTGGGATAAA
Organism: Methylophilaceae bacterium; assembly: GCA_016778465.1. GTDB lineage: Bacteria > Pseudomonadota > Gammaproteobacteria > Burkholderiales > Methylophilaceae > BACL14. The sequence goes on along the minus strand of JADHPM010000002.1, from coordinate 130,158 downwards.
ACGACTTGCATGACGTCACCCTCCGCAATGTACTCCTTAATTTTGTCTACAGCTTTCTTAAAACTTTTTTCACCAAATTCAGATTCTGGTTTGGTCTTAATCGCCAACTTTTTGTCTTTTAAAGAAATACCATCAGCAAGTTTATTTAAATAAGTCGCTAATTTTTTGGTCCCCTTTTCAAAGGCATCATCCTGTGAGGGGTCAACGTAATTGATTAAAAAAAGCTTCCCAAGCACATTATCTACCACAACAATTTCGTCAGATAACATTAGAAGGATATCCGGCAGGCCTAACTTGTCCTCTAAAAAATTCTTACATAACTTTGGTTCGATATATTGAATTGTTTCATAACCAAAATAACCCGCCAACCCCCCAGAGTATCTTGGAAGATTCATGTCCTGTGGCACCTTAAATGATTTCATGTAATCATCAATAAAATCTAGAGGATTTGGATGATCTATTTTTTCCCGTAATTGATTGTTTTCAAAAATGGAAATCGATTGGTGAGAAATCTTAAAAACTAATTTTGATGGAAGCCCAATAATAGAGTAACGCCCATAGGTCTCACCTCCCTCAACTGATTCCAAAAGATAGCTGTAGGGACTGTTTGCCAACTTAGAGTATATTGAAAGTGGGGTATCCAAATCTGCAAGTGCCTCAATAACAATGGGGATACGATTAAAACCCTCATGTTTGTATTGATTAAATTGTTCTTTTGAAAGTGATGTAAACATGATTAATTGATGGCGGTAACAAGGTCAGTTAATTTTTTAACGGCAAGATCAACCTTAGGACAATCAATTGATTGCCCCGACTGATAACCATAAGGTACTGTAACAACATATGAGCCCGCATTATAGCCAGCTTCAATATCATTGAATGAGTCACCCACCATGATGGACTCATCTGCCCTTATGCCAAGTGCATTGCATGTCAGTTGAATGGATAAAGGATCAGGCTTTTTCCTCTCAACTTCATCGCCGGATATTACAAAGTGTAAAAATTTATGCATCTGATATTTTTTTAAAATTTTATCCGTAAATTGTTTAGGTTTGTTTGTCACGCATGCAAGTTTCAGTCCCTTAAGGCTTAAATCACTTAAAGCTTTTTCAGCTCCCTCGAAGGGAATACTTTGATCAACAAGCTCATCATAAAATTGATAAAATAAATCTAAGCCTAAAGTAAAAAATTGGTGTCCATCTTTTGGTGATGCTTGTTCAATTGATTTTCTCACCAAGTTTTCAGCACCTTTGCCAATAAATGATTTAATGATCTCAGCCGAGACTGGCGCCAGATTTAACTCTTGAAACATTTTTTGTACCGCAATAATTAATTCAGGTGCGGTATCAAAAAGCGTACCATCAAGGTCAAAAAAAACCCCTTTTATATTATGAAAATGCCTCAATCTCAAGCAGCTGCGAGTGAATCTCTCAAAGACTTCACAATACTGTCATAACGATTAGGATCCGCATCATTACTATTTTTGAAGATTGCTGAGCCTGCAACAAAAGTGTCTGCACCTGCTCGAGCAATATCTGCAATATTTTCTGGATTGACGCCGCCATCAATTTCTAACCAAATTTCACGACCGGATTTTTCGGTATAGGCATCAATTTTTTTTCTAGCCTCAGTTAATTTTTTTAACATCTCAGGAATAAATTTCTGTCCTCCGAAACCAGGGTTGACAGACATAAGTAAGACCATATCAATTTTATCCATTACATAATCGAGGTAATCAAGGGGTGTTGCTGGATTAAACACAAGCCCAGATTTGCAACCTAGATCTCTAACTAAAGATAAGCTTCGGTCGATATGCTCTGTACCCTCAGGGTGAAAAGTGATAATATCTGCGCCTGCTTTAGCGAAGTCAGGGATAATACGATCGACTGGTTTAACCATCAAATGAACGTCAATGATCGCATCGGTAAGTGGTCTAATAGCTTCGCAAACTAGAGGCCCAATGGTGAGGTTAGGCACATAATGATTATCCATCACATCAAAATGAACAATATCGGTTCCTGACGCAATAACATCTTTAATTTCTTGTCCTAAGGTTGCAAAATTTGCCGACAGAATACTTGGTGCAATGCGAAAAGTTTTATTCATAAGTTACTCGTTCCCAATTATTTATAGTTGAATGTATTGTAAAATAGCTATTTTAACCCTTTTTATTAGATAAGATAAAGCAAACGGTCTTTGGCATATGCAAATTCACCTTATTGGACTGAATCATAAAACGGCTCCCATGAAGCTTAGAGAGAGGCTTGTCTTTTCTAATGATATCTTGACCCAAGCATTAATTGAATTAAAAGGTAAAACCTCATCTGAAATACTGATTTTATCTACGTGCAATCGAACTGAAATTTACCAAAATTCACCCGACACAAAGACCCTAATTTCATGGTTAGCAAAATTTCATAAAGTAAAGGAGTCGGCGCTAAATTCACATTTATATTGTCTAGAAAATGAGGCTGCCTTTAGGCATGCCAGTCGTGTTGCTGCAGGCTTAGATAGCATGATTTTAGGCGAGACACAGATCTTGGGTCAAATGAAACAGGCGCTCAAACAATCAGAATTTACAGGCTCTCATGGCAAAAATCTGTCAAATTTTTTTCAAAGAGTTTTTGAAGCTGCGAAATTGGTAAGGTCAGGAACAGGAATTGGTGCAAGTAGCACTACGGTTGCCTCAACTATCCTTAAATTAGCAGATAAAATTTTTGGCAAAACAAGTCCAACAAATATTTTATTTATTGGCGCTGGAGAAATGACGGAACTATGTTGCAAATATTTTTCTGCTAATAATCAAAAAAGTTTGACCATCGCTAATCGATCAATTGTTAACGGACAAGCTTTGGCAAAAAAAGTAGGTGGGCAGGCTATTTTGATTGGCGATATTCATCATAAAATGAACGCTTTTGATATCGTGATAAGTTCAACCAGTAGCCAACTACCAATTATTGGCTTAGGTATGATTGAAAAAGCTATTAAATTGAGAAAACATAAACCTATGCTTTTGATTGATCTTGCAATTCCTAGAGATATAGAATCTGAAGTTGGTGAATTAGATGATATTTTTCTTTACACATTTGATGACCTTGCTAAGATTACTGAAGTTAATCTTAAGAATAGGGAAAGAGAAATTGTTAAGGCTGAGAAACTTATTGAAGAAAAATGTCTTGAATATAAATCGCAAATTCATCAAAAAAAAGTTACCCCTTATATTAAAAGCCTCAACGAAAAATTTGAAAAAACTCGATTGGAAGAATTAACAAAAATCAATAAAGACATTAAAAAAGGAATACCGATTGATGAGGCATTAGATAAATTTTCAAAAAACTTAACAAAAAAATTTTTACACACTCCAACAAAAGCACTTAATGACCATGCTAAACAAGAAAACATGGATGGCATTGAATTTCTAAAAAAAATCTTCAACTTGAAAGACTAAAATAAAATGAAATCCTCCATGCAAAATAAGCTTGAATTGCTTCAAAATCGCCTTCATGAGTTAAATGAAGAATTAAGTTCAGAGAATGCTACAAAAGATATGGAGCGATATAAAAAAATTTCAAAAGAGCATGCTGAAATTAATCCAGTTGTAGATATCTACAAAGATTTTTTAAAAAAAACTCAAGATATTGATGATGCAAAAGAAATGCTCTCAGATCCAGAAATGAAAGTTTTTGCCCAAGAAGAGATCGATAATGGCAAAGAGGAAATCATCAACCTTGAAAAAAAATTACAAGCTCTTTTGTTACCAAAAGACCCTAATGACGATAAAAATATTTTTCTTGAAATAAGAGCAGGTGCTGGTGGAGATGAGTCAGCTCTTTTTGCAGCAGATATTTTTAGAATGTATTCACGCTTTGCTGAGCGAATGCGCTGGCAGATTGAAATAATTTCATCAAATGAATCAGAGGTTGGGGGCTTTAAGGAAATTATCGCCAAGGTAATTGGACAAGGGGCATACTCAAAACTAAAATTTGAATCCGGAGGGCATCGCGTTCAAAGAGTACCCGACACCGAGACACAAGGTCGTATTCATACCTCTGCAATCACAGTGGCAATTCTTCCAGAGGCCGACGAAATTAGCGATGTACATATAAATCCAGCTGACTTAAGAATCGATACATATCGTGCATCAGGTGCTGGTGGTCAGCATATTAATAAAACCGACTCTGCAGTTAGAATTACGCACCTACCCTCTGGTATTGTTGTAGAGTGCCAAGATGATCGCTCACAACATCGAAATAAAGCTCAAGCCATGAGCATCCTCGCTGCCCGAATTAAAGACAATCAAATTAAAGAACAGGAGTCTCAACGCGCCAGTGAGAGAAAGAGCCTGATTGGCAGTGGCGATCGCAGTGAGAGAATTAGAACCTACAACTTTCCTCAGGGCAGGATAACTGACCATCGAATAAATTTAACACTCTACAAAATTGACTTTATTATGGATGGTGATCTTGTCGAATTGATTGATGCATTGACGGCAGAACATCAAGCGGATCTTCTTGCACAACTTGATAGTGACTAAATTAAATATTGCTACTATTGAAAATTTCATTTTTCAACAACTTGAAGAATCATTAAATCTGCCAAAAAGAGAACTCATGCTCGAAACAAAAATGATTCTCTTAAATAGCTTAGAGGTCACCTCCACTGATTTAATTATTAATAAAAAAAAATCTGTTTCTGAAAAAGATTATCATCAAATCAAGAGAATTATTGACCAGAGAAAAACAGGTAAACCATTGGCATATATATTCGGAGAATGGGATTTTTATGGGCAAACATTTTATGTAAATAAAAATACGCTCATCCCAAGACCAGATACAGAATTGTTAATTGATATTGCTTTTGATACATTTGACAAAACATTGCCGCTAAAAATATTAGATTTAGGTTCAGGTTCCGGAGTTATAGGAATTACTCTTGCAAATCATTATCTAAACAGTCAAATTTTTTTAAGTGACATATCGATGAATGCTTTAAAAATTGCAAAAAAAAATGCCGCAAAATTTAATAAAAAAATTACTCTTATTAGAAGCGATTGGTTTAAGAGTATTGATGAACATCATTTCAACCTAATTGTTTCCAACCCTCCTTATATCAATAAGAACGAACAACATTTAGTAAGTCCTGAGTTAAAATTTGAGCCAAACAAAGCACTTTATGCTAATGAAGATGGGCTTGGTGATATAAAATCAATTTGCGCGAGGGCAAAAGAATATCTGATAACTGACGGAATTTTAATGCTTGAGCATGGATTTAATCAAGCCTCTGATATTCTCGATATTTTTAAAAAAAATAATTATAAAAATATAAAACAATTTAAAGATATAAACCAAAAATTAAGGGTTACCTTAGGGTTTAAATAATATCAATCAATTAATACAGCTAAATAGTATAATCAACGAATGCAAGAAAAAAATTCAGTAGGCATTGTCAAAGAAAAAATATTTAAAAGTGAAGAGTCACTGCCTCTTGATTGTGGTGAAAAGCTTGAAGAATATGAATTAGTCTATGAGACATATGGCACACTTAACTCGAAAAAAAATAATGCTGTATTGGTATGTCATGCCCTCTCAGGGAATCACCACTTAGCTGGGCTTTACACAAAAAAAGATAAGTATCCTGGTTGGTGGGATAATCTCATTGGACCAGGTAAGCCACTTGATACGAAAAAGTTTTTTGTGATTGGTGTAAATAATCTTGGTGGCAGTCACGGTAGCACAGGTCCTAAATCAATTAATCCAAAAACAAAAAAAAGTTGGGGCTCAAAATTTCCTATTCTTACTGTTAATGACTGGGTAAATTCTCAAAAAAAATTAATTTCTCATTTGGGTATAAAAAAACTTAAAGCAGTAATTGGAGGAAGTTTAGGGGGTATGCAAGCGTTACAATGGTCAATCCAATTTCCTGATTGCCTTTCGCATACAGTTGTCATTGCGGCGGCTGCAAATTTAACTGCACAAAATATTGCATTTAATGAAGTTGCCCGGCAATCGATTCTGACTGACCCTGATTTTAATAAGGGTGACTACTACGAAAAAAAACTTGTTCCCAAAAGAGGTTTAAGGCTAGCCCGAATGTTGGGGCACATTACATATCTATCAAATGATGTAATGAAAGTTAAATTTGGAAGGAAAACGAAAACTAAAGGTTATCAGTATAGTTTTAGTCCGGAATTCGAAGTTGAATCCTATCTTAACTATCAGGCTGATAAGTTTGTGGATGAATTTGATGCTAATACCTACATTCGCATGACAAAAGCTTTAGATTATTTTGATCCAGCAAAAAATAATATTAAAAACTTAAGTCAAATTTTTAAAAAAATTAAGTCTGAGTTTTTGGTTATTTCGTTCACTAGTGATTGGCGATTTTCTCCTGATAGATCTAAAGAAATAGTTAAAGCACTTTTAGATAATAATATTAAAGTAAGTTATGCTGAGATTGATGCAGCAAGCGGCCACGATGCATTTTTAATGTCAAATGACCATTATCACTCTATTTTAAAAAATTATTTCATGAAAATATTTAATACTAAATGAAGCAGAATAACCAACGATCAGATTTTGAAATAATCTCTAACTGGATAAATGAGGAATCAAAAGTATTAGACCTAGGTTGCGGAGATGGGTCATTGCTAAATTTTCTTGAAATACAAAAAAAAATAACGGGTTTTGGTATCGAAAAAGACAAAGATAACTGGCTTCTTTCGCTAAAAAATAATATTGATGTTATTCAAATGGATCTTGAGGCAGGTCTATCTGGATTTGAAGATAATTCCTTTGATGTTGTCATCCTCTCAAAAACAATTCAATCAATGCATAATATTGAGGCAATTATGAAAGAAATGCATCGAGTTGGGCGTGAGGTAATTGTCACTTTCCCAAATTTTGGATATTGGCGAGACCGAATACAAATTTTAATGGGGCACATGCCCATTTCTGATGAACTACCTTATCAATGGTTTAACACACCAAATATTCATTTATGTACTGTTAAGGATTTTGAAAAATTTTGTTCCCATCAAAAAATAAAGGTTCTTGACAGAGTTGTTGTGACAAAAAATCTTTCCATAAATTTTTGCCCTAATTTATTAGGAGCACTTGCTTTGTATCGTCTAATTAAAAAATAATGACAGGGCAAAAAATTGTTGCACAGGATATTTTTAACAAAAAAATATTAATATGTATCTTCACTGGATTCACTTCCGGTTTACCACTTTTTATCCTCATTAGTTTATTGCCAGCATGGTTAAGATCAAGCGGTTTGGATCTAAAAGCCATTGGCCTTTTTGCCCTCATCCAATTTCCTTTTACTTGGAAATTTTTATGGGCACCTTTATTTGATCGCTTTACCTTTTCCATGGGACGTCGTCGAGGTTGGTTAATTATTTTTCAAATACTTCTTCTCTTGACAATAGCGCTCTCTGGTTTTATTGACCCTGTTTCACAATTAACCTCAATTGCAATTATTTCAACAATTATTGCTTTCTTTAGTGCAAGCCAAGATGTCGTAATTGATGCCTATCGCAGAGAACTTTTATTAGATCGTGAATTAGGTCTGGGCAATGCCATTCATGTTAATGCCTACAAAATTGCAAGTTTAGTTCCTGGCTCCTTATCTCTTGTTTTGGCAGATTTTTTTGCTTGGGATTTTGTTTTTATCGTTACAGCTCTGTTTATGCTTCCAGGAATTATCATGACACTTCTTGTAAGTGAACCAAAATTAAAAGCAGCACCACCAAAAACACTTAAAGAAGCAGTAATTGAGCCATTAAAAGAATTTAAAAATAGAAAGGGCCTAAACAACGCATTATTAATATTGTTATTTATTTTTCTATATAAGATAGGCGATAGTATGGCAACTGCATTAGCTACGCCGTTTTATCTTGATCTTGGTTTTTCTATGACCGAAATAGGTTTGATTGCTAAAAATGCAGGCTTATGGCCAGGTATCCTAGGTGGAATTTTAGGCGGAATATGGATGATGAAGCTTGGAATCAACAAAGCGCTGTGGATTTTCGGTTTCATGCAAATGTTTGCAACACTTAGTTTTGCTTGGTTAGCCTATGTTGGTGACAACAATGCTGTGCTTGCTATAACCGTAGGATTAGAATTTTTTGCGGCGGGACTTGGAACAACAGCCTTTGTAGCTTATATCGCTAAAACAACTAACCCGAGTTATACGGCAACACAGTTTGCACTATTTACTAGTTTAGCTTCAGTACCAAGAACATTAACTAATGCGTCAACAGGTTATTTAGTTGAATTCTTTGGATGGCAAACATTCTTTGTTTTTTGTTTTGTTATTGCCATTCCTGGAATGCTACTTTTATTTAAAATCGCTCCATGGAATCAATCTGAGTAGTGAATAATCAACGGTGCGTGATCACTAAAACGCTCATCTTTAAATACCTTTGCTGAAATTGCCCTTTTTGCTATTTTGGAACTTGCAATCTGATAGTCAATTCGCCAGCCAACATTTTTTGCCCACGCTTGTCCACGATTACTCCACCATGTATAGGCGTTGGCTTCTTCTTCGGGATGCAATGCTCGATAAACATCAATCCAATGCTGTTGAGAAAAGATTTTTGTCATCCACGCTCTTTCTTCAGGTAAAAAGCCAGAATTTTTTTTATTTCCCTTGTCATTTTTAAGATCTATTTCATGGTGAGCAATATTAAAATCCCCACAAATAATGGTATTTTTTTGCTTAAGTCGAGATTCCATAAAATCATAAAATTGATCTAACACCAAAAATTTAAATTCTTGACGATCTATACCGCTGGAACCAGAAGGCAGATAAAGCGATATTAAACTAAAATCATCAAAAGCAACCTCTATAAATCGTCCCTCCGAGTCAATATTTTCTATATTTATTTTTGAGGTTACTTTTGTAGGATTATTCTTTGTATATATACCTACGCCGCTATAGCCTTTTTTTTCTGCAAAAGAAAAATAACCATGATACCCATTAGGCCTGAGCATCTCTTCCGTTAAATCTTGCTCTTGAGCTTTTAATTCCTGCAAACAAATAAAATCCGCTGACTCCTTATCTAGCCATTCAAAAAAGCCTTTTCTTGAGGCTGCACGAATGCCATTTAAATTTAAGGTTATAATCTTCATAAATAAAGAGTTTATATCATGACCGACATATCATCATTTATAAAATTTGCAATTGACAATGAAGTACTCCAATTTGGTGAATTTACTACGAAAGCTGGCAGATTAAGTCCATACTTTTTTAATCTTGGTAATTGCAGCGATGGGGAGAGTCTAAAAAGATTAGGCGAGTATTACGCTCAAACAATTCAACATCACCAAGTTCCATTTGATATGATTTTTGGACCAGCTTACAAAGGTATTTCCCTAGCAAGCAGTATTGCAATCGCGCTTAGTCAAAAAGGCAAGAATGTTCCTTTTTGTTTTAATCGCAAAGAAATCAAAGATCACGGAGAGGGTGGTAAAGTTATTGGTGCTCAAATCAAGGGCAAGGTTCTTATTGTCGATGATGTTATTTCAGCTGGAACATCAATTACTGAATCAGTTAAATTAATATCCGATTTGGGGGGGGCCCCTTGTGGAATCATTGTTGCAATTGACCGTCAAGAAAAAGGGCAATCTAATCTTTCAGCAATTCAAGAAATGGAAGCAAAGTATGCTATACCAATTATCTCTATTATTAACCTTGATGAAATTAAAAAATATCTAACAGATAATGAGGGTTTAGGCGAAAACCTTCGTGCAATTGAAAAATATCAAAATCAATATGGGGTTAGATAGTTAGTTTTTTCTTTAGAATCTCGCTTACTTGTGTGGGGTTTGCTTTTCCTTTAGACGCTTTCATCACTTGGCCTACTAGCGCGTTAAATGCTTTTTCTTTACCAGACTTAAATTCATTGACCATATTAATATTTGCATTGATTACTTCTTCAACTAATTGATCGATGGCACCAGAATCTGATATTTGACGTAAACCAAGTTCATCAATTAATAAATCAATTTCAGTATTTGGTTTTTGCCACAAAGCATCAAAAACTTTTTTTGCTGCGTTATTTGAAATAGTTTGATCTTCAATGCGCTGAATTAACTTTGCCAGTTGTGCAGGCGAAATTGGGCACAAAGAGATTGATATATCTTTTTCTTTAAGTTGCGAAAAAATTACCCCTAAGATCCAGTTTGCCGTTATTTTTGGACTGCATTCAAATTGCAATACGTTATTAAAATAATTTGTAACTTCACGATTTGCTGTCAATTCGGAGGCATCGTAACTTGATAACCCTAAATTTTTTTCAAAACGCTCTGCGACTGAAGCTGGTAACTCTGGCATGCTCAACTTAATTTTATCGATCATATTGGCTGTAACCTCAAGTGGGAGTAAGTCAGGATCAGGAAAATAACGATAATCATTTGCTTCCTCTTTAGATCGCATGGCACGGGTTTCTCCTGTTTCAGGATTAAACAATATAGTAGCCTGATCAATCTTCTCTCCATCCTCAAGCCTTTCAATTTGCCAATTAACCTCATAGTCAATAGCCTGTTTAATGAAACGAAATGAATTAAGATTTTTAATTTCACGACGAGTACCTAATTTGGTATCACCTTTTTTCTTTACAGATACGTTAACATCGCAACGAAAGCTCCCTTCCTGCATATTCCCATCACAAATGCCAATCCATTGAACTAGCTCATGAAGTTTCTTAGCATATGTAACCGCTTCATCTGCTGAACTCATATCTGGTTCAGTAACAATTTCAAGAAGTGGTGTACCCGCACGATTTAAGTCTATACCTGTTTTACCTTGAACAATTCCATGGAGTGACTTTCCAGCATCCTCCTCCAGATGGGCACGTAAAATTCTTACTTCTTTTTCTTTTCCATTAATCGATATCGAAAGTTTTCCATGATTAACGATGGGTAATTCAAACTGACTTATTTGATATCCCTTAGGTAAATCAGGATAAAAATAATTTTTTCTTGCAAAAATAGATCGGCTTGCAATCTCCGCATCAGTTGCTAACCCAAAACGAATTGCACAATTGACAGCTTCTTTATTAAGTACAGGAAGGACTCCAGGATAAGCTAAACTCACTAAGCAAGCTTGAGAGTTTGGCTCAGAACCATAAGCTGTAGACGCACCTGAAAATTGTTTGGAATTAGTTCTTAATTGAACATGCGTTTCTATACCAATAACAATATCCCAATCCATTAACTTACCCCGTCAGGCATTCTTGTATGCCAATCTGTCTCTTTTTGAAAAGCATGAGCAATATTTAACATTTGCGATTCTTTAAAATAATTGCCAATTAACTGTAACCCAACTGGTAAATTTTCAATCATTCCAGCGGGGATACTCATACCGGGAAGACCTGCTAAATTGGTTGAAATAGTGTAAATATCCTGGAGATACATGGCCAAAGGGTCAGATTTCTTTTCATTAGCTTTAAATGCAACCGATGGTGCTGATGGGCCCATTATCACATCACATTTTTCAAAAGCCTTTTTAAAATCATCCGAAATTAGTTTCCTAATTTTTTGAGCTTTTAAGTAATATGCATCATAATATCCAGCGCTTAAAACATAGGTCCCGATTAAAATTCTGCGCTTAACTTCTTCTCCAAATCCCTCTTGTCTAGTTTTAAAATACATTTCCATCAAGTCATCATATTCTTTAGCACGGTAACCATACCTTACCCCATCATAGCGCGAGAGATTACTCGAAGCTTCAGCAGGGGCGATAACATAATAAACTGGAATGGCAAGATGTGTATTTGGAAGCGAAATATCGACTAATTCAGCCCCCATCTTTTTATATGACATTAATGCAGCCTCTATTACTTTTTGAACACTTCCATCTAATCCTTTTTCAAAAAATTCTTTGGGAACGCCAATACGAAGTCCTTTAATTGGCTCATCTAGGTTAGCTAGATAATCCTCTTTTTCATGATTAATAGAGGTGGAATCTTTTTCATCATATCCTGCCATCACATTTAGCAAAGCTGCACAATCCTCAGCACTTGGCGCCATGGGTCCTGCTTGATCTAAACTTGAGGCAAATGCAATCATGCCAAATCTTGAAACCAAACCGTAAGTTGGCTTTAGTCCAGTAAAGCCGCATAATGAGGCAGGTTGCCTGATTGAGCCACCCGTGTCTGTTCCTGTTGCCGCTGGTGCCAAACGAGCCGCAATTGCCGCAGCGCTTCCACCAGAACTTCCACCTGGAACCAAAGAAAGATCCCATGGGTTTTTAACACTACCATAATATGAGGTTTCATTTGATGAGCCCATGGCAAACTCATCCATGTTTGTCTTACCTAAGTTGACTGCACCAACTTCATTAAATTTTTGAATCACAGTTGCATCGTATGGCGAAATAAAATTATCTAGCATTAACGAGCCACATGTAGTTCGCCAACCAGCCGAACAAAATATATCCTTTTGCGCAACGGGAATGCCTGTTAGTAAAGAATTTTGGCCAGATTGGATTAGAGCATCCGCATGCTTTGCTTGTGTCAGCGATTTTTCAGCATCGATTGAAATAAAAGCATTGATGTCGCTATTATGTTTTTCTACACGATTAAGAAAGAATTGTGTTAATTCTAAGCTTGAGAACTTCTTCTTAACTAATCCTTGATTGAGTGATTTAAGTGATAAGTTAATCATTTTATTCAATGACTTGAGGAACAATAAAAATTGAGTCTACAACCTCTGGTGCGATTTTTAAGGCATCAGACCGAATATCTGATTCGGTTACTTTATCCTCTCTAAGTGGTTGTGTTACCTCCAACGCATGAGACATTGGTTCGACATTGTCAGTATTTACCTCCTGCATCTTGTCAATCATTGAAATAATGCTATTTAATTTAACCTCAAGGGTAGCGCTTTCTTCTTCAGATATATTTATTCGAGCAAGATGAGCAATTTTTTCAATATCTTTTTGATTAATAGTCATATTTTTAATTCTTTTTTATTTAGCAAAAATTGAATAATCGGTTATTATACATAGGTTTATAGAACTCCTTGCGACAAGATTAAAAAGATAAATAGACTTAAGATATGACAAATTTTTTTAGTAAAACTTTTAATAAATTCATCGATAACGATATTGCTATTGATCTTGGAACTGCGAATACCCTGATCTACGTTAAAAATAAAGGCATCGTTCTTGATGAGCCCTCAGTTGTAGCGATTCGACATGAGCAAGGCGCCAATGGCCCCTTCACAAAAAAATCACTTCTGGCTGTGGGTGCAGAAGCCAAAACAATGCTTGGTCGATCGCCACAAAATATTAATGCTATTCGCCCAATGAAAGATGGTGTCATCGCAGACTTCAATATTACTGAAGAAATGATTAAATATTTTATCAATCGTGTACACAATATGAGTTGGTTTACTCCTAACCCCCGCATTGTTATATGCGTTCCTTACGGAGCAACTCAGGTTGAACGCCGAGCAATTAGAGAATCTGCTGAGAGGGCGGGTGCAAAACAAGTATTTTTAATCGAAGAGCCAATGGCAGCAGCTATTGGAGCAGGGCTGCCTGTGAATGAAGCCACTGGATCCATGGTTATTGATATTGGTGGGGGGACAACTGAAGTTGGTGTTATCTCGCTTGGTGGAATCGTATATGCCAGCTCAGCAAGAGTGGGCGGTGATAAGATTGATCAGGCTATTATTGATTACATGAGACGAAATTATGGTACTTTGATTTCGGAGCCAACCGCCGAAAAAATCAAAAAACAGATTGGTAGTGCATTCCCAGTGACTGAGATTGAGGAAATGGAAATTACAGGAAGAAACTTAGCTGAGGGGCTTCCCCGTAAAATAACAATTAGCAGCAATGAAATTTTAGAGTCGATAAGTGAGCCATTACAGTCAATTGTTAGTGCTGTTAAATCTGCGCTTGAAGAAACACCACCTGAGCTCGGAGCAGATATTGCTGAAACAGGTATGGTATTAACAGGTGGTGGTGCGATGTTAAAAAATCTCGATCGACTACTCATGGAGGAAACTGGCATTCCTGTTATTCTTGCTGAAAACCCATTATTATGTGTTGTTGAAGGTTGTGGGCGAACGCTTGATTCAATTGATTCATTCAAAAATGCTTTTACGCATGAATAATATGCATGGCTCAACAAAAAACACAACGACTTAGACTTTTTACTAGTACCAATTTTTCTTTTTTACATTTTTGCTTATTAATCCTAACCTCAATATTTCTTATTGGTTTCGACAATAAATATCAATTAAGTGAAAAAATTCACCAAAAGATTTTCTTTTTAAAAAGCCCCTTTTATTCAATAATTAATCTCCCTTGGGATTTTTATGAGAGCTTAGAGTTTTTTTATACCAATCAGCAAAGCTTGTTTAATGAGAATATTGCACTGAAAGAAAAGGTTCAGAATTTAGAATTTTCTCTTCAGCAATTAGAATCTGCAAAATTAGAGAATGCCCAACTCAGAAAAACTTTAAAAATTTATAATTTAAAAAACTTCAGCACGATACCGGCTGAAATAAGATTACCCATTAATATTAATGAAAAAAACAAATTATTTATTAATAAAGGCGAGTCACATGAGGTAATCCAGGGCGCTCCAGTCATTAACAATGAAGGCCTTATTGGGCAAGTAATTTTTGTAGGAAAAGACTTAAGTGAGGTAAGACCCCTACACTCATCCAATTTTGTTATTAATGCAAGCTTGATTAATGGCAAAGAAAATGTATTTATTTTTGGCAACGGCAGCTCACTCCTAGAAATCCCTCTCTTTCCAATTCATCGCCAAATTAATATTGGCGATATTTTTATTACATCAGGCATTGATAAAATTTATCCAAAGGGCATCAAAATTGGCAACGTAATAGAAATTATTGAGGAGCGTAAAGGTCAATTCTTGAAGATCATCATAAAACCATTTGCGCATCCTCAAACATATTCAACGGTTAGCGTTATTAGAGAAAAGTTGTAATGAAAAAAACACAAGCAACCATGAAAAAAGAATTACAAGTCACCAGCTTTTTTTATATATTAGCAATTATTTTGTCTCATTTACCCTTACTCCTTTTAAATAATAGTTTTTATCATGTTGATTTTCTAATTCCACTGTTTGCATGCATTCTAGTATTGGAAAAGCACGTCTTGACATTATTCAAAATTTTTCTTTTTGGTTTATTAACCGATTTGTTATTGGGGAGCACACTCGGGGTATATGCATTGTCTTTTTTATTAATATTTACAGTTTATTATTTTTTTATTCAGTTCATCGCCTTTAAAACAAATATGCAAAAGCTAGGTTTACTGATTTTTATTACTTTCTTCGGAGTTTTCGTTGAGTCTTTAACTAATATTGAGGAATTGAATAATTTAGCAATTAATCACCTAATAATTAACTCCTTACTTTCTTCTCTTGCCGGTGGCTTCTTCTTTTTAATTATGAGTTTAAAGAGGTCTTAACGAAAACTCATGCAAAGAAGTCAACTAAAATATACTTTTCAAAAACGGTTGGGATTTATTACTGGGTTAATTACAATTTTAATTTTTATTATTGGATTAAGATTTTTTTATCTTCAAATATTTCAATATGATTTTTATAAATTAAAAGCATCTAACAACAGTATCAGAACTATTCCTATTGAGCCATCTCGAGGCATCATTTTCGACAGAAATGGTAAAGTAATTGCTGATAATCGTCTCATATATAATTTAGAACTTGAGAGAGGTAGAACTCACAATTTAGACGAGATAATCCAAAAACTCGCTCCAATAATAAAAGTTTCCAGTTCAGACAAAGAGCTTTATCAGGAAATTCTTGAGGCAAATCCTTTTACCGATAGCATACCAGTAAAGACTGACCTTGCTTTGGATGAAGTTGCTGCATTTTCAGCTAAACGTTTTTTGTTCGACGAAATTCAATTAAAAATTCGGCAAAAAAGATATTATCACTTCAATGATATAACCGCTCATCTCGTAGGCCATATTAATCGAATTAATAAAACGGACATTGAAGAACTACAAAAAAATGATCTATATAAAAGATATTATGCCTCAAGGCATATTGGTAAAACCGGTATTGAAAAGAGCTATGAAAGATTAATTCATGGATTTCCTGGCTATAAACAAATCGAAGTAAACGCCAAAAACAACGTTATTCAATTACTTAAAACTGTCCCAGCAACCGATGGGGATAATATTAATTTAACCATTGATATTGAATTACAAAAATTAGCGCATGAATCTTTTGGAGATAAAAGAGGTGCTCTTGTAGCAATTGATGTTAATAATGGTGAAATTTTAACCTATGTAAGTCAACCAGGTTTTGATCCTAATCTCTTCATTGATGGAATTAATTCTAAAAACTGGGCAGCGTTAAACAATTCAAAAACAAAACCAATGCTTGACAGGGTAATTCATGGCTTATATCCCCCCGGCTCAACTTTAAAACCATTTGTTGGATTGTCCGCATTGGAGAACAATATACGTAAACCTCCCTTCACAATCGATGACCCAGGTTACTTTAATATTGGTAACAAAAGATTTAATGACTGGAAAAAAACAGGTCATGGCACTGTCGGAATAATTGAAGCCATCAAAGTCTCTTGTGACACTTTTTTCTATGGACTTGGATTAGATCTTGGCGTCACACAAATGAATAAAGATTTGAGTCAATATTTTTTTGGTAGAAAAACAGGCATTGACATGATGAATGAAAAAGCCGGACTGTTAGCGGATGCAAAATGGAAAAAAAATAAATTAAATCAATCATGGTTCAAAGGTGAGACTGCAATTACTGCCATTGGACAAGGCTTTACCCAAGTAACTCCATTGCAATTAGCTTACGCTACTGCACTGATTGCAAACCCAAATCTCAATCAAAAACCACATTTACTGCTTTACTCAGAAAAAAAAGAGCTTTTTAACAACGAGCAAACACCCCCAAAAGTAAGTTTAGATAATCTAAAACTTATTCAAGAAGGGATGTTGCAGGTTACTCAGGAAGGCGGAACGGCTGCTTTTCTTGGAAAAGGTATATCTTATTCAATGGCCGCCAAAACAGGTACTGCGCAAGTTTTTAGCCTTCAAGGGCAAGAATATGATGAAGAAAGTCTTCCTGAACACCTAAAAGATCATGCACTTTTTATTGCGTATGCCCCCGCCGAAAACCCAAGGGTCGCAGTTGCGGTGATTGTTGAGCACGGTGGCCATGGAGGATCTACTGCAGGACCTATTGCAAAAAAATTCTTCGATAATTACATGAAACAAATATCATATTAAAAAATGAATAATCTATTGATGCTCTTTAAAAAAACTGATCATTATCTATTAGGATTAATAATCACGATAATAACTTTGGGTCTTTTTACCCTTGCGTCCTCTGATCAAAGCGGCACAAGACTTGTGCTGTCTCAACTCATCAATATAATCATTGGAATGATTTTTATGGTTTGGATTGTGCTTACCGATCCAAAAAAAATCTTTTTTTACGCTCCCTTTCTTTATCTTTTCAGTATTTTACTTTTACTTGGTGTTCTTTTTTTTGGATATGAGAGTCATGGCGCTCAGCGCTGGTTAAATTTTGGATTTTTTAAATTCCAGCCCTCCGAAACTTTAAAATTAACGGTGCCCTTAATTTTGGCATGGCTATACTCTAATAACGATAAGAATATCAACATATGGCAACACCTAAAGGCCTTTATTCTCATCACAATTCCTTTTTACCTTGTTTTTTCACAACCAGATTTGGGTACAGCGTTGATGATTAGTTTTTGTGGGTTAATAATAATTTTTACGGCAGGTCTTTCTGCAAAATTTATAACGATAAGTACGATTATTTTTTTTGCGGCCTCACCATTCTTATGGCTTTCATTGCAACCATATCAACAAAAAAGAGTGCTGACACTTTTTGATCCCTTTGGTGATGCCTTAGGCTCTGGCTATCAAACAATACAATCGATGATCGCCCTAGGCTCTGGAGGATTGATTGGTAAAGGCTGGGGTAATGCGACGCAAACATACTTAGATTTTTTACCCGAAGCATCCACAGATTTTATTTTTGCTGTTTTCAGTGAAGAATTTGGCTTTCTGGGGGTTGTCGGTGTGCTCATAATTTATCTGCTTATTTTTTATCGCTGTATGTTCATGGTTTCAAAGATGCAAGACACCTTTAGCCGTTTGCTAAGTATCGGCATTACGATGTCTATCTTTTTTGGTTTACTTGTAAACCTGGGAATGATCTCTGGTATGTTACCGATTGTAGGCGTTCCTATGCCCCTATTTAGCTACGGAGGTACTTCTATGGTTGTATCCTTGATTAGCATCGGTATCATAATGACTTTATATAACAACAAAACTTTGATTGCTAATTAATGACTCGTACCTTTTTCTTTATGTCTATTTTTTTTCTTGCAGGTTGCCAATCGATTATGGTCGAGGATCAACCAAAATCTGAAACAAAAAAAGGGGGTTACTATTTAGATGATGGACCGCTTCAAAACATTCCTGAGAATCTTGATAAAATTCCAGACGCAACCCCAAAAGATGAGCCCTTAGTAAATTATGCTAATCGTCCTTACAAGGTATTTGATGTCAAATATACTCCCATGAAAAAATTGCAACCATACCGAGAAAAAGGCTACGCCTCTTGGTATGGAAAAAAATATCATGGGAATAAAACTTCAATTGGTGAAATTTATGACATGTACGAAATGACTGGGGCACACAAAACTTTACCGTTACCTTGTTATGTCCAAGTGACCAATCTCAAAAATAATAAACAAGTCATCATTCGTGTAAATGACCGCGGGCCATTTATTAAAGACCGTATCATCGATTTATCCTATGCTGCAGCCCACCGGCTTGATATGATTGAACAAGGAAGTGAATTGGTCGAGATTGTTGTCTTAAATCCAAAATTCGCAAAACAAGAAAAAAATACTGCCATCCAAGCCGGGGTGTTCACGCAAAAATCAAATGCTGAGGCATTAAAGAGCCAGGTTGAGGTGTTACTTTTATCATCAAAAATTAATGTAAAGATTGATCAAGAGGGTAATTTATTTTATGTCAGGCTATCTGCTTTTTCGTCTTTGAATGAGGCTGTGGAAACACAAAATTTAATCAATACTCAGCTCAAACTCAATAGTTTTATAATTCAGTAAAATCTAATCTCTTATGGCCGAAGATATTTCCAAAAATTTAATAGATTTTCCCTGTCACTTTCCAATCAAGGTTATTGGAGAGGTTAGTGATAATTTCTCAGATATTATTATCTCCATTATAAGAGCACACACCGAATTATTTGATGCTTCATCTATTGAGATGCGGGGAAGTAGTCAAGGAAAATATATTAGCCTCACCTGCAATATATATGTTGAATCAAAAGCTCAACTGGATCAAATTTACATTGATCTATCAAAACATCCCATTACAAAATTTGTCTTGTAAGTCTATGGCAATTAAAATTAAATATCTTGGCTTGACTCATTTAGAATCTGTTTGGGAGGATATGAAAGCTCATATTTCAAGCCTCCCTGATCAAGATGAAATATGGGTCACGGAACATCATCCAATTTTCACGACCGGCTTAAATAAAAAGGATTTCGAATTACCAACAACTGATATTCCCCATATATTTATCGACCGTGGAGGCAAAATTACCTACCATGGGCCTGGGCAATTAATTATTTATACTTTATTAAATCTATCTAAAAAAAAAATTTCTATTAGGGAACTCGTATCAATCTTAGAAAACGTAGTTATTGAATTTCTCCAAGAGGAATCTATTGAGGCTTATTCTGAGAAAATGGCTCCCGGTGTTTACATCCATAAGAGGAAGATTGCCTCCATTGGTTTGAGGTTGAAGAATAAATATGTTTACCATGGTTTAAGCTTTAACGTTGATATGGACCTTAATCCGTTTACTTCTATAAATCCTTGCGGATATAAAAACCTAGAGATGACTCAATTGTCCGACTATAAGAAGGGGTATAATTTGAAAGAAGTAAGCAAAAGAATTATCGATCGGATAGTGGAAAAATTAGGCAAATATGAAAAAGCAAACAATTAGTCATTTAGAGAGGGCAAAGGAAAAAACCTCACGGATTCCAATCAAAATTATTTCACGGACCCCAATAAAAAAACCCGAATGGATTAAGATGCAGCTTCCTAAATCTAAGAAATTTCATAAGGTAAAATCATTACTTAAAAAAAATCACCTCAATACCGTCTGTGAGGAAGCAAGCTGTCCTAACATAGGTGAATGCTTTAGTCATGGCACTGCCACTTTTATGATTCTAGGTGATTTATGTACGCGCCGATGTCCATTCTGTGATGTGGCCCACGGAAAGCCAAACCCAGTTGATACAAATGAACCGGAAAACCTTGCAAATGCAATTGCAACACTGGAATTGAATTATGTGGTAATAACAAGTGTTGATCGTGATGATCTGAAAGATGGGGGCGCAGAACATTTTAAAAACTGCATAACAGAGATTAAAAATAAAATATCAAATATTACAATTGAAATTCTTGTGCCAGATTTTCGAGGCAGACTTGATAAAGCAGTTGATATATTGTCCGTCACTCCACCCGATGTCTTTAACCATAATTTAGAGACTGTTCCATCTCTATACAAACGAGTTAGGCCAGGTTCCGATTACTTGCACTCTTTAACTTTATTGAAAAGGTTTAAAGAGAGAAATCCATCAATTCCAACAAAATCGGGCATCATGTTAGGACTTGGTGAATCATATGATGAGATCATTAAGGTCCTTAACGACTTGAAACAACATCAGGTTGAGATGGTTACTATAGGGCAGTACCTTCAACCTACACTTCATCACCTATCTGTAGAGAGATACCTCTCTATAGAAGAATTTAATAGACTAGAAAAAGATGCCTTGGCTTTAGGTTTTAAGTCTGTTGCCTGTGGACCAATGGTAAGGAGTAGCTATCATGCAGATTTGCAGGCAATTGGAAAAGTTGTATGATTCCAAAGATTAATAATCAACTCTCTGAAGAACTTTTCAAGCTTGAGAACTACATCATTAATCATAGCTGTGATGTCGAACATTGGTTTAGATCGCAATGGAGTCATCAAAAAGTTCCTTTTTACAGCTCTGTTGACCTCAGGAATTCTGGTTTTAAGTTGGCGCCTGTAGATACAAATCTTTTTCCAGGTGGATTTAATAATCTTTGTGAAACTTTTATACCTTTGAGCATTCAAGCGACGACAGTTGCGATCGAGAAGGTTTGCCCCGAGGCCAGAAAGCTAATTATCATCCCAGAAAACCATACACGTAATGAATATTACCTTGAAAATTTATATCATCTCCACAATATATTGGAGCGCTCAGGCCTAAACGTCTGCTTTGGAAGTTTCAACCCTGAAATAAACCAACCACAACAGTTTTCATTTGGAGAAAAGAAACTAATTAAAATTTACCCCTTGATTAAAGATGACCGTTTTCTAAAAATTAAATTAGAAGATGGTTCTATTTTTCGCCCTTGTGCCGTTTTATTAAATAACGATCTCTCTGCCGGAGTTCCAGAAATTTTAAAGGATATAGAACAAACCATTATTCCCTCAATTAATGCAAGCTGGAAAACTCGCCGAAAATCTTCTCACTTTAAATTTTATGATTCAGTCGCAGAGGAGTTTGCAGAATTTGTTAACTGTGACCCTTGGTTAATTAATTCCTATTTTACTAGTCAAAAAGAAATAAATTTTCATGAACGCATCGGAGAGGAAACCCTCGTTACAAATGTTTCTAATATCCTCGAAAAAATTAAAAAGAAATATCTCCAATATCAAATCAAACATGAACCTTATGTAGTAATAAAAGCGGATGCCGGAACATATGGTATGGGCATCATGATCGCAAAGAATGCTGATGATGTAAAAAATTTAAACCGAAAAAAAAGAAATAAAATGTCAGTCATTAAAGATGGTAATGAGGTGACAGAAGTAATTATTCAAGAAGGAATCCATTCCGAAGAAACAATCAACGGTGCTGTTACCGAACCCGTTGTATACACAATTGATCAGTTTGTTATAGGAGGATTTTACCGGGTACACACAAATAAAAAGAAAGATGAAAACTTAAATTCCCCTGGTATGCACTTTATTCCTCAACCCTTTGAAACTTCTTGCTTAATGCCAGACCAAGGTCGTCCATGTGATGACGAGGCAAATCGGTTTTATGCATATGGAGTCATAGCACGCTTAGCACTTCTTGCTGCCTCTAGGGAGATGAGGGACGAAAATTGAATTATCTATTTATTATTGACCCCCCTGAAAAATTAAACTTTAAAAAAGATACGAGTATTTTTTTAATGAAAACTTTCTTAAAAAATAAAATGGAAGTTTTTTATACTACACAAAAAAATATTAGCCTTAAAAGCAATGGGTCCATTACAGTAAATGTAAATAGAATTAATAGTATTAATGAAAATTTAATTGCATCCGATAAAGAATCAAAATCACTTTCATTTTTTAAAAAGATATTTATTCGTCTTGATCCACCGTTTGATGAAGATTATTTGAATCTTACTTACCTCTTGAACCATCGTCGTGCCCGTGATGAAAAAATTATCAATAGCGCTGAGGGTATAAGAAATTTTAATGAAAAATTATCAATCCTTCAATTTAGAGAAATTATTCCGAAAACAATAGTATCTAATGATGCTAATGAGATAAAAAGATTTATAAAAAAAAATATAAAAGTAATTTTAAAACCCATCCATGGCATGGCAGGAAATGGTATTTTTTTAGTTTTAGCCGATGACCCTAATCTAAATGTTATTGTCGAGACCATGACCAATAACCAGTCCAAAATTATTATGGCACAGGAGTATTTACCGGCCATAAGACGAGGGGATAAACGCATATTGCTTCTTAACGGCAACCCACTTCCGTATGGATTGATGCGAAAACCCAATAAAAACGAAGTGCGAGCAAATTTAGCAAAAGGCGGGCAAGCAAGTTTAGCTAAACTTTCAAAAAGTGATTATAATATTATCGAAACTATCAAACCTTTTCTGGTTAAAAATGAATTGTCTTTTGTAGGAATTGATGTCATTGGCGATTATTTAACCGAAATAAATGTCACAAGTCCAACGGGGCTTGTTGAGATAGCGAATCTTTCTAACATAGATATTAGTAAAATTGTATTCGATGAACTTAGCTAAATTCCTCATCCTGATAGTTTTATTTCTTACAGGCTGCACACAAAACACAACCCAACAATACAAAGACTATATTTTTGGCACCATCATTGACATTAAGATCTATGACGAGAATCCCAAAAAATCAGAAAAAGTTGCTAACTTAATATTTAACGATTTTCATCGGCTGCATGATTATTTGCACCCATGGAAACCAAGTGAAATATCTAATATAAATGATGCGATTAAAATTAACCGCTGGTACCAAATTGATGATCCAGAGTTAATAGAAATCTTAATCGACAACAAAGAGCTATCAAAAAAAACTGATAATTGGTTTAACCCAGCTATTGGGGGGCTTATAAAGCTTTGGGGATTTCACGCTGATCTGCCAGAGAATAAGTTACCTAGCACATCTAAAATCCTAGACTATTTAACAAATCTTCCCACCATGGAAGATCTAATTATTGAGAATAAAATGCTCCGAAGTAATAATAAAATGCTACAAATCGATTTGGGTGGCTATGCCAAAGGCTATGCGCTATCACGAGCAAAAAAAATACTTCTCGATAATAATATCAAAAATGCGCTTATAAATATTGGAGGAAATATTTTAGCTGTTGGTCAACCTGGGGAACGATTTTGGAGGGTTGGCATACAGCACCCAAGAAAACCAAGAGCAATGGCAACTATTAACTTACTACCAGGCTGGTCTATTGGCACCTCAGGCGATTACCAACGGTACTTTACCATAAACAAAAAAAGATACAGCCACTTAATAAATCCAAACACTGGTTTTCCAGCTGATAATACGCAGTCAGCAACGGTACTTTTCGCTCCATCCGAAAACTCGGAAATTAAATCAGATGTCTACTCAAAACCACTATTCATTGCCCCAAAAAAATTCAAGGTTGAACTTGCTGAAAGGCTGGCTATCAAAAATTTTCTTATCATTTTCGATGATGGGCAAATTCTTATTAGTAAAGAGATGAATGAAGCGATAGAATGGATTGATATACCAAATGAAGAAGTCTTACAAATTCACTAAATTAGTTAATATTGGCGATATAGTTTTTATTTCCATCTGTTTTGGAATAATACTCTTTAGTTTTTTTCAAATGATTAATCTGCCTCGGGGCGAGTACATAAAAATTGAAGATGGAACCCATAATGAATTCGTATTTAGTCTTGAGAGTAATGTAGAAAAAAAAATTGGAGGGCCTCTTGGGGACACTATTATTGTGATACAAAATAATAAAGCCCGTATCCAGTCATCGCCTTGTAATAAGAAATACTGTATTCATCAAGGCTGGATTAATAAAATTAACGAGACTATCGTATGCATACCCAATAAAATAAGTTTAAGCATTATTGGAAAAACCCCCAGCTATGACTCTATCAACTATTAAGCCTACGAAACAAGACCACCAAGTGGCAAAATTGGCTGCACTTGCAACAGTGCTATCCTTGATAGAATTTTTTCTGCCAAGCCCCATTCCAGGAGTAAAGCCAGGAATAGCAAATATAATTACTCTTTATGCTCTAATCAAATTTAATTTTCATGTAGCATTTTGGGTTTCTATTATTAGGGTTTTAGTAACGAGTATCTTGGTTGGCTCCTTTCTAAATCCAACCTTTTTTTTAAGTTTAACTGGAGCGCTTTTCAGCCTAGGAATTCTTTTCTTAACGAAAAATTTATACGGTAAATGTTTTGGTCTTCTGAGCCTAAGTCTTGTTGCTTCTATTTTTCATATTATTGGGCAATTCATAATTGTAAGGATTTGGATTATTCCACATGATGGTATTTATAATTTATTACCCTTATTTTTATTATCCGCATTTTTATTTGGTCTTGTAAATGGAATAATTGTCTATAGAGTTTTGCAACAAAAACCCAGCAAATATAATGTAAAATGATGCCAATGAAAAAAATGTTTGTTTTAATCACTCAAATTATCTTGCTTTCAGCCTGCGGCACTAAAGGCCCCCTCTATATTCCAGAGGAGAGATATCCACAAGAAAGTAAATTTGATAATTTCAACTATAACTCACACGAAATTGCTTAATCCAATAAATGAATTCTTCCTTATTTCATAAGCAGGGTGAAAAATTTTTCATCGAGAACGTTAGTGTGGATTCAATTATCGAACAATATGGTTCTCCCACCTATGTCTATTCAAAGGCGAACCTCATTAGTGCCTTTCTTGATTTCACAACATCCCTGGGAATAATTGATCATTTAATTTGTTTTGCTGTTAAGGCTAATTCCAATATCGCCATACTGAACGCTCTTGCACAAAAGGGTGCTGGATTTGATATCGTCTCAGGCGGTGAGTTAAAGAGAGTTTTACTTGCCAAAGGTGATCCACAAAAAATAGTCTTTTCAGGTATAGGAAAAACAAATGAAGAAATTGAACTCGCACTAAATTCGGATATTCTCTGCTTTAATATTGAATCCGAAGCTGAACTTTACCGTATCCAAGCGGCAGCAAAAAAACTTGAAAAAAAGGCGCCAATCTCTATTCGCGTCAATCCCAATGTTGACGCAAAAACCCATCCCTATATTTCTACAGGATTGAAAGATAATAAATTTGGGGTAGAGGAAGAAAAGGCTATCGAGTTATATAAAATAGCAAAGGAACTAAGTCATATCCTTATTAAGGGGATTGATTGTCATATTGGTTCTCAAATCACAGAAATCTCACCCTTCATTGACTCGTTAAATAAACTACTAGAAATTGTAAATTTCTTAGAATCAATAGATATTAAAATTGATCACTTGGATATTGGTGGTGGTATTGGTATTAATTATCAAAATGAAACTCCCCCCTCTTTCAAGGAATATTCCCAAGCAATCAAGAACACATTTGGCAAAAAACAAATGAAAATCATTTTTGAACCAGGAAGGTCAATTATTGGTAAAGCAGGCGCTCTCATAACCAAAGTAGAGTTTTTGAAAGAAGGTTCAATAAAAAACTTCGCCATTGTCGATGCTGCAATGAATGATCTTATGCGTCCAGCATTGTATGACGCCTATCATGAGATTATCAATTTATCTTGTAATAGTTATGGTCATGAAAAAGTTTTTGATATTGTTGGACCCGTTTGTGAAACCGCTGATTTCCTAGGTAAAGATAGACATATGCTGGTTAATCCAAACGACTATTTAGCGATATTAGATGCAGGGGCCTATGGAATGACGATGAGTTCAAACTATAATAGCCGACCGCGTGCTGCCGAAGTTATGATTGATGGTTCTAATTTTTTTGAAATTAAATCCCGTGAAACTTTTGAACAAATGGTATACGGGGAAAAACTTCCTCCAAATAGCAAAGCATGAGCAACAAAAATATAATTAACGTATCTCTGGCAAACCCAAGAGGATTTTGCGCTGGAGTTGATCGAGCAATTCAAATCGTTAGATTAGCCCTAAAAAAGTTTGGCCCTCCTATTTATGTTCGACATGAAGTGGTTCACAACAAATATGTCATTGATGAGTTAAAAAATGAGGGCGCAGTCTTTGTTGAAGAAATTGAAGAAATACCCAGAGGTAGTCACGTTATCTTCAGTGCTCATGGGGTCTCAAAATTAATTAAAAAAAAAGCGAAGAAATATAATTTAATTCCCATCGATGCCACATGCCCACTAGTAACAAAGGTGCACACAGAGGTGAATCAAATGTATGATAAAGATTATCATATTGTATTGATTGGGCATGCAGGACACCCAGAAGTGGAGGGGACTATGGGCCAAATTGAACAAAACTCGCCAAATGCTTCGATGCATTTGGTTCAAACTATTGACGATGTAAATAAACTCAACATCAGCGCTGACAAAAAAATAAGTTATGTCAGTCAAACGACATTGTCGTTCGATGATACAAAAAATATTATTGACAGCTTAAAAGTAAAATTTCCTAATATTATGGGCCCTAAAACATCAGATATTTGTTATGCAACTCAAAATCGACAAGATGTAATAAAAAAATTAGTATTAGATCATGACTTGATTATTGTAGTTGGCTCGCCTAATAGTTCAAACTCCAATCGTCTTGTTGATATTGCTCTACAGAAAGGTGTTGATGCATTTCTTATTGATGACATGAAAAAGTTTAACCCTGACTGCCTAAAAAATAAAAAAAAGATTGGCATATCTGCGGGGGCTTCGGCACCGGAAATACTAGTTCAAAATCTTATTAAAAAAATTAAAGAACACAGCGAAGTTAAATTAATTGAATTAGATGGGGTCAAAGAAAAAGTTATTTTTAAGCTGCCTCGATTTTGATAAAGTCATATAAAATCCCCATATCAGTGCTCATTGTTATTTATTCAAAAGACTTACAAGTCTTACTTTTGCACAGAAAAGATAAAAAAAATTTTTGGCAATCTGTTACGGGAAGCATTGAGCCAAATGAGGCGCCCAAAGAAGCTGCCTTAAGAGAAGTTAAAGAGGAAACTGCAATTGATTGCCTTAAATATCCTTTACAGGATTGGAATCTCTCAAATGAATACGAAATATTTTCACACTGGCGACATCGTTATGCTCCAGGGGTAACACATAATATCGAACATGTTTTTGGTTTGGAGGTCCCAAGCAATACCAAAGTTAAATTATCACCCAGGGAACATACAGAGTATGTATGGTTAGATATTGCTAAAGCAAAAGAAAAAGTTTTTTCATGGACAAATAAGATTGCAATTGAAAAATTAGATGAAATAAAACGCTATGAAAGATAGAATTAAAAAATGAATACAGCAACGATAAAATTTGAAGCTTTTGAGGGCTTACAAAATGATGAGTGTCAAAAGCGAATACTTGATGCTAAAAAAATACTTGGCAAGAAAATTATCATTCTTGGTCATCACTATCAAAATGAATCGGTCTACAAACACTCAGATCTCACTGGCGATTCACTGAAGCTAGCAAAATATGTTAGCAATTTAGAAGCAAAATATATTATTTTTTTAGGTGTGCACTTTATGGCAGAAGTCGCAAATATTCTTGGAAGAGCAAACCAAATAACGGTACTTCCAGACCTTGCGGCAGGATGCTCAATGGCAGATATGGCAAACCTTACTAAAGTAGAGCGAACTTTTAGAGAGCTGTCTAAGGTCATGAATTTTGATGAAAAAATTACCCCTATTACCTATATTAATTCTGCTGCTGACTTAAAGGCATTTTGTGGAGAGCATGGGGGTGTGGTCTGCACATCAACTAATGCCCCTAAAATATTAGAATGGGCATTTAAGCAAAGGGAAAAAGTTTTATTTTTTCCAGATCAAAATCTTGGTCGTTGGACTGGTTATAAAATGGGTGTCTCATTAGAGGAAATGCCGGTCTGGGATCCCGATTTACCACTAGGTGGTCTTGATGAAAAAACAATCAAAGATGCAAAGATCCTATTATGGAAAGGCCATTGCGCAGTTCATCAAATGTTTAGGCTGCAACACATCAATTTATTCAAAGAAAAACATCCTGATGGGATGATTATCTCCCATCCTGAAGCACCATTTGAGGTTTGCAAAAATTCTGACTTTGTTGGATCTACTGAATTTATTCTGAATACCATTAAGGAGGCAAAGCCTAATACAAAATGGTTGGTTGGAACCGAATTAAATCTTGTAAACCGCCTGGCTAAAGAAATGAGGCCTGAGGGTAAGCTGGTACAATTCATGTCTCATGTTGTCTGCGAATGTTCGACCATGGCAAGAATTGATCCTCAACATTTGGCATGGACATTGGAAAATATTATTGATGACAAGCCAGTAAATATCATCAAAGTACCGGAGCGTGAGGCTAAACTAGCCAAACTTTCTCTCGATCGTATGCTGCAAATTTCGTAAATTGCCTAACTGCCTTTTATGTTTTTGAATCTCAGTACCCCATTCTTTGGCAAGATAATAACTTTCGTGTTGTTTTAGTAAACGATCAGAATTACCCAGGATACTGTCGTCTTGAAGCCAATGCACATGTAAAAGAATTCTCTGATCTAGATGACGCTCTTCAAATACAATGCATGTCACTTATCGTTCACATTGAAAAAATAATAAGAAAACTACTGCAGCCAGAAAAAATTAATATTGCATCGTTAGGCAACAAAACTCCACATCTACACTGGCATATAATTCCAAGAAATAGGGATGACAATCATTTTCCCGAACCCATTTGGGGACCCTCATTAAGAAATAAATATGAAGATTTTAATCCCAATCAGGAAAAAAGCTTCGTTGAGAAAATGAAAAATTTATTAAATTAATAATCTTTCGACAATTCGATTGCCCACAATATGCTCGTTGATAATCTCATCAATATCACTCTCATCAACATAGCGATACCACACTGCCTCTGGATAAATGACAAGTAAAGGCCCTTCGCGGCATCTATCAAAACAGCCTCCTCTATTAACCCTGACCTTGCCTTGCCCGCGTAAATTCATCGATTTAATTTTTTGTTTCATATAATTAAATATAGATTCTGCCCCAAAGTCACTGCAACATTGCGCGCCATCTTCCCTTTGGTTAAGGCAGAAAAAAATATGATACGAATAATAAGCCATCTTAATTCTTGATAAGTTTTGAGGAATTTGTAAATTTCCATGAGCGTGAGATATTGATAATATCGACTTCATTTCGCATTTTTTGAGAAAATTCAGCAAAAGGAGCAGCCAGCATTACAATATTTTTTGCTGCCTCATCTAATGCTTTAGAGCCCGAACTTCTTTCAATTACAACTTTTTCAACACTCCCATCTTGTCTAATAGATACAGTCAGCCTTAACGCTCCAAAATTGCCCTGATCAGCTTCTTTTGGGTAGTTAAGTGCGCCAATACGCTCTACTTTTTGTTGCCATGCCTCAAAGTAAGCACGGTATTCATAATCTTTTGATCGAGCAGAAATTCTTTTTACTCTCAAACTGGCTGTTGTTTTATTTGTGGCTAGATCAAGTGAGCTAATTTCTGCAAAAAGTTTTGCTGTATCAAGCTCAAATTTTCTTTCTTTTTCATTTTGATCTTGATTATCATTACTGAGCGACTCCTCATTTTTGGCAACTTCTCTTGGGGTATCTATTGGTTCTTTTGGCAATTGCTCTTCTATAGTTTCCATGCTTTTTAGCCTATCATCACCCTCTATTCTTGCGGGAATCACTTCCACCAATTCCTCTTGAGCTTTGGGGCTATTATTGCTTACTTCTGCTTCTTTTTCACTCTGCTCCAAAAAGCTCTCCTCAGTTGGTTTAGAAACAGGGCTTTCTTGATTGGATGATAAGATGAACATTTGAATGACTGTTTGCGAATCTAAAAAATTATTTTTGATAGCATCAAACTTTATATTAGATAATAAAAAAAAATGAAAAAATACTGACAATAAAATCGCAATCAAAAATATTTTTTGATCAAAGGACACTTTCATATCAACGTTATGGCTGCGATAACTCACAAAGCTTCTTCTGTATGCCCGAAAAACTACCATTACTCATAAAAACCACATGGTCCCCTCGGTTAGTGTTATTTAAAATACTTTGTAACATTTCGTCAATGTTCTCATAAATAAAAATATGTTCACAATCACTAAATAGGTCTACTGGATTCCAGCTAAGATCTTTGCTGGCATAAATATAAACTCGATCAGCATCAGCTAGACTTTTCTTTAATTCAGCTCTGAGGGTACCCATCCTCATTGTATTTGATCTGGGATCGAGAGCGATAATTTTTCTAGTATTTTTGGAAACACTTTTTAATCCATCAATGGTAGTTTTGATAGCTGTCGGATGGTGCGCAAAATCATCATAAAATATAGCGCCATTGATTTCAGCTAACTTTTCCATTCGACGCTTTACGCCCCTAAAAGACTCCAATGCCTCAATGGCTTGACTGGGTATAATTCCCACATGCTTGGCAGCGGCAATTGCAGCAAGGGCATTCATTGCATTATGGTGGCCAAGCAAATCCCATTTTAGGCTACCTTGTAATTTTGCATTGTAAAAAAACTCAAGATAATTTTGGTCTTTTGATTTATAACTCCAGCCTTCGTCAGAGCCAAAATAATCTTGCTCAGACCAACATCCTTTTTCGATTAAATTTTTTAGATTTGCGCATTCTTGGTTTACTATAATCCTTGCTTGTGAAGGCAGGGACCTTATTAGATGATGAAATTGCCTCTCTATATCTTTCAATGAGTCAAAAATATCTGCGTGATCATACTCAAGGTTATTTAAAACAAGTGTTCTGGGATGATAATGAATGAATTTTGATCGCTTATCAAAAAAAGCACTATCATATTCATCTGCTTCAATTACAAAAAAATCTGAATTTTTACTATCTCTCGCTGAAGATTCGAAATTAATCGGTATACCGCCGATTAAATAACCTGGGTCGAAGCCATTAAAGTCCAAAATCCAGGCTAGCATTGCTGTAGTAGTAGTCTTCCCATGTGTACCAGCAACAGCTATCACCCATTTTTTATGTAAAATATTCTGGTATATCCACTCCGGACCAGATTGATAGGGAAGGTTTTTATTGAGAATGTGTTCCATAAGGGGATTGCCCCGCGACACGACATTGCCTATCACGTAAATATCAGGTTTTAACGAAACTTGCTTTTTGTCGTAACCGTCAATCAAGTCAATACCCATTGCTTCGAGTTGAGTGGACATAGGAGGGTATACATTTTTATCACAACCCGTTACACGGTGACCATTGGCCTTGGCGATTGACGCTATTCCCGCCATGAATGTTCCACAGATACCTAAAATATGTAGGTGCAT
The DNA here is from genome assembly GCA_016778465.1 of Methylophilaceae bacterium. Taxonomy (GTDB): domain Bacteria; phylum Pseudomonadota; class Gammaproteobacteria; order Burkholderiales; family Methylophilaceae; genus BACL14. Next base: position 98,232 of record JADHPM010000002.1, on the reverse strand, counting down.
ATTTATCTCAAATTAGTCGCTAACCAGATTCTCAATTGCTCAACGTCAACTCCGCGTCTTAATGCCATATCTTTTAATTGGTCTTGGTCTATTTTATCAACGCTAAAATATTTTGCTTCAGGATGTGAAAAGTAAAATCCGCTCACTGATGATGCTGGTTTCATGGCTAAGCTATCCGTGAGTTCCATGCCAATATCGTAAGTATTTAACACGGTAAACATATCTTTTTTAACTGTATGTTCAGGGCATGCAGGATATCCAGGCGCAGGACGAATCCCTTTGTAGGATTCTTTTATAAGGTCATCTTTTGTTAATGTTTCGTTCAGACTATACCCCCATAAATCAACCCTCACTCGTTCATGCATATACTCAGCAAAGGCCTCTGCTAATCGATCCGTTAGGGCTTTGAACATAATACTTCCATAATCATCATGTTCCTCTAAAAATTTTTTTTCATAAAAATCCCCGCCTTCACCTGCCGTTACAGCGAATAAACCGATGTAATCCTCAATTCCGGTCTCTTTGGACGCAATAAAGTCTGACAAGCACATATTTGGTTTTTGTATACCATCAATTTTAGGTTTCAGGGTTTGCTGTCTTAATCCAAAATAGGTAAAGAGGGTTGTTTCACGAGTCTCATCAGCATAAATTTCAATATCATCATTAATGCTGTTAGCCGGATAAAAGGCCACGACCCCGTTGGCTTTGAGCCTCTTCTCATTGACTAATTTTTCAAGCAAAGTATTCGCTTCTTTAAATAATTGTTTAGCACTTTGCCCCACTACCGTGTCATCTAAAATTTTGGGGTAGCTCCCCGCTAAATCCCAGGTTTGAAAGAATGGGGTCCAATCAATGTATGGGGTGAGCAAGCCCAAGTCAATATTTTTAAATACCCTCCGACCGATGAACTTTGGTTTGGTTGGATTGAATTCTAGATGCAATTTATTTTTTCTTGCCTCTGCAATAGTGAGGTAAGTTGCCCCTTTTTTGTTTTCATGTTGCTTTCGAACCTTGTCATAATCCTTGTTTAATTCAGTTAAGTATTTGGCTCTTTGCTCTGGGGTCATTAAAGATTGCATAACAGATACTGATCTTGAAGCGTCTGCTACATGAATGACAGGGCCTTCATATTTAGGCGCAATTTTAACTGCGGTATGTGCTCTAGACGTCGTGGCGCCGCCAATTAATAAGGGCATTTTTACTGCTTGAAAAAATGGATCGCGTTGCATCTCGGATGCGACATACGCCATCTCCTCTAAAGATGGGGTAATCAGGCCCGATAATCCTATGATATCAACGTTTTCTTCCTTAGCTCTTGCCAGGATCTCGGCACAAGGGACCATCACACCCATATTTATCACTTCGAAGTTATTGCACTGCAGCACAACTGAGACAATATTCTTGCCAATATCGTGTACGTCACCTTTCACAGTGGCGATCAACATTTTCCCTTTGGGTTTTGCTTTAACCCCCGTGCGCTTTTCCTCACTCTCCTTCTCTTTTTCAATGAAGGGCACAAGATGGGCGACCGCCTGCTTCATGACCCGAGCTGATTTAACAACTTGTGGTAGAAACATTTTTCCTTGTGCAAATAAATCCCCGACTACATTCATGCCATCCATCAATGGCCCCTCAATCACTTGAATGGGGCGACCATCATCTTGCGACATAATTTTTTGTCGCGCTTCTTCGGTGTCCTCAACAATAAAATTCGTGATGCCGTGCACCAGAGAGTATTCAATTCGCTTCTCCACAGATACTTTTTTATTCTCATCGCCACGCCAATTAATTTTTTCTTCTTCTTTCTTGGATCCGGTCAACGTACCTGCAATCTCAATCATTTTCTCCGTGGCATTCGCATCTCGATTGAGAACGACGTCCTCAACAATATCTCGGAGCTTGGGGTCTAAGTCATCATAAACCCCAATCATCCCGGCATTGACAATTCCCATTGTCATTCCGGCTTTGATAGCATGATAGAGAAAGACCGTATGAATTGCTTCTCTGGCCGCTTCATTGCCACGAAAACTAAAACTTACATTTGATACCCCCCCTGAAATTTTAGCGAAAGGTAAATTATCTTTAATCCACCTCGTAGCATTAATAAAATCTACTGCATAGTTATTATGATCATCAATACCGGTGGCGATCGCAAAAATATTTGGATCAAAGATAATATCTTCCGGAGGAAATTCCACTTGTTTGACTAGTAATTCATAGGCACGCTTACATATCTCAATTTTTCTCTCATAGGTGTCTGCTTGGCCTTTTTCGTCAAATGCCATGACAATGATGGCTGCTCCATATTGTTTGCATCGCCTTGCTTGGGACAAAAACTCTTGCTCTCCCTCTTTAAGTGATAGAGAATTCACAACAGCTTTGCCTTGAACACACTTTAGTCCAGCTTCAATAACTGACCACTTGGATGAATCAATCATGATGGGTATTCTGGCAATATCAGGCTCGGATGCAATTAAATTTAAGAAATGAGTCATGGCTTTCTCAGCGTCAAGCATTCCCTCGTCCATATTGACGTCAATAATTTGTGCGCCATTCTCGACTTGATGCCTTGCCACGGCAACCGCCTCCTCATACTTGTCATTTAAAATTAAGTTGGCAAATGCCTTGGATCCCGTGACATTCGTTCTTTCTCCTACATTAACAAAGAGGCTATCGTCTTTGATGACCAATGGTTCGAGTCCTGACAATTGCATAAAGCGATCGTTTGTCGGTAGCAAACGCGGTGCGATACCCATAATTTCATTTGCAATTGCTTGAATATGAGCCGGGGTGGTACCACAACAGCCTCCAGCAATATTCACAAAACCACTTTGAGCAAATTCTTTAAGAAGTGAGGATGTATCTTGTGGTTTTTCATCAAAGCCAGTGTCTGACATGGGATTTGGTAGTCCCGCGTTCGGGTAAATACAAATGTGAGTATCTGCAATTTTGGACAGCTCTTCCGCATAAGGTCGCATCAAAGCCGCCCCTAGTGCACAGTTGAGGCCCACCGTTAGAGGTTTTGCATGTCGAATAGAATTCCAAAATGCAGTTACAGTCTGCCCAGACAAAATCCTACCAGAGGCATCTGTGACTGTCCCCGAAATCATAATAGGAAGACGTAAACCCGCCTTATTGAAACTCTCCTCTATAGCAAAAAGAGCAGCTTTGCAGTTTAGCGTATCAAATACGGTTTCAACCAAAATGAGGTCAGCGCCAGCTTCAATTAGGACATCGACCTGTTCACTGTAACTTTTGACTAATTGATCAAAGGTAATATTTCTAGCGCCTGGGTCATTCACATCCGGAGAGATTGATGCTGTTCTTGGCGTTGGGCCTATGGCTCCTGCAACGAATCGTGGCTTTTCATCCGTATGAAATTTTTTTGCAGCCGCCTTAGCGAGCTTTACAGAAGCCGAGTTCATTTGGTGTGATAGGTGAGACATAAAATAATCTTCTTGTGCGACGGAATTTGCACCAAAAGTATTGGTCTCGATAATGTCTGCTCCAGCAGCCAGGTAGTCCTCATGAATTTTTTGGATTAACTCAGGCTGGGTAATACTTAGCAGTTCATTGTTACCCTTAAGAAATAACTCTCTCTCGCCCTCAGGCGCTTTGAAAGATTGAAACTCACCCCTTTCACCGCCCCGATAGTCATCCTCGGTTAACTGGTGCTGCTGAATCATCGTTCCCATCGCACCATCCATAACCATGATGCGCTGGGAAAGAATCTTTTTTAACAGCTTTTCAGCAGCGGAGGTTTTTGGGGTTGTCATTTTTGAATAATCTTAACGTGTTTATATACTTAACTAAGAGTCTATTATTTTAGCTTAGTTTCAAGCTCTCTTAATTTTGCTTCCATGGCCTCTAGCTTAAGGCGGGTCTTTCGCAAGACCTCAGTTTGGATATCAAATTCTTCTCGGTTAATAAGGTCCATTTTGGTGAATATGCTCTTTAATAGTGCATTTATATTATTCTCCATGTCCTCAATTGGTGAATTCCTAATAACTTCACGAATTTTATCCGATATTTCTTGTATTTTTTTTCTTTTAGTCATATATTTTGTTCCGTAATACATTGATTTTAACAGCTTTTTTTAATTTACAGTAAGTTTAAACAAAACATAGTTATTCCCCTAACGATTTTTGGCACGCTTATTGCTTGATAAATACTGTTAAATCAACAAAGTTTTTTTACATTAACTAAGGAAGGAAGTAAAAATATGAAAATTAACACTTTAAAATTTGCGGTATTGGCAGCCTTAGCAGCTCCCATAACCGCTATCCATGCCGAAGAAGCTCCAGCAGCAGCTTCAGCGTGGGACGATTGGAGCGTTAGTGCTAATGTTGGTCTGTATTCAGATTACATATGGCGTGGCGTAACACAAACTAACAACGAAGCAGCCTTGCAAGGTGGTTTTGACGTTGAGCATTCATCCGGATTCTATGCCGGCGTTTGGGCATCTAACGTCGAGTGGACTACGGACGCTGGCTACATGGATGACAACAGTTTAGAAATTGACGCCTACGCTGGTTATGCATTCGATATCAGCGATATTTCATTCGATGTCGGTGTGCTTCAGTATATGTACCCGGGCGATAAAGCCGATGGCGCAACTGAAGTAGATGCCACTGAGGTATATGCTGGGGTGGGTTATGACTTCGGTTACTTCAGTGCTGGTTACTATGCCTACGTATTAGTCTCAGACGAAGGATGGGGTTTTGCTAATGCCGACGGTACTGTTTATCACGATATCTCCGCTGAAGTGCCTGTAGGTGAAACAGGTTTGAGCATCAACGGTCACTACGGTATTTGGGTGGGTGAAGGCGAAATTTCTGGTGCTGCAGAGTATGATGATTGGAAAGTCGGTCTTGATTATGCATTAAATGACAATTGGAACGTGGGTGTTTTCCACACAGACGTTGATACATCAATCGCCAAAGAAGAAACGACCGTTTACTTACACGCATCGTTTTAATTTAACAATAGGGGAATAACTATGAAATTTGTTACTGCGGTCATCAAGCCGTTTAAGCTTGATGAAGTCAGGGAGGCTCTCTCTGAAATCGGAGTTCAAGGCATTACCGTAACTGAGGTAAAAGGCTTTGGACGTCAAAAAGGTCACACCGAGCTTTATCGTGGTGCTGAATACGTGATTGATTTTTTACCTAAGGTAAAACTTGAAGTGGCGTGTTCCGATAAATTATCCAAAAAAGTTGTTGAGGCAATTGAGAAATCTGCCACCACTGGAAAAATTGGTGACGGCAAAATTTTTGTCATGAGTCTTGATGAAGTTAAACGTATTCGTACCGGTGAAACCGGCGACGAAGCACTATAAGGAGACAATCATGAAAAAATGGATTTCAAAATTTGGTTTAGTAGGCATGATGAGTCTACTTTTGTTTGGTTTCTCAACCACAGGAATGGCAACCGAAGCGACTGCTGCAAATGATGCGCTATGGCAAACAACCATAGTTGCAGAGATGCATGGTGACCACTCAGAGGCGCCCGTTGAGGTAGCCGATGCGGCCGAAGAAGCACCGACACTCTCGGCAGGGGATACCGCTTGGATGATCGTGGCAACGATTCTTGTCCTTGTGATGGCAATCCCTGGCTTAGCCCTTTTCTATGGCGGTCTGGTTCGTTCAAAAAATATGTTGTCTGTCTTAATGCAAGTGTTTGTCACGTTTTCACTCATGTCTGTTCTTTGGGTCGTTGCAGGTTACAGCCTAGCATTCTCAGAGGGTAATATGTTTGTAGGTGACCTTAGCCTCGCATTTCTGAAGGGGATCACAAGTGAGGGAATCAGCGGCACAATTCCTGAGTTTGTATTTGTAACGTTTCAGTTGACCTTCTTTGCATTAACTCCAGCATTGATTGTGGGTGCATTTGCAGAACGAATTAAATTTTCGGCACTCCTTGTATTCCTAACTGGTTGGGCACTACTTGTTTATGCTCCTATCTGCCATATGGTTTGGGGCGGTGGACTTATCTCAAGTTGGGGTGCAGTCGATTTTGCCGGGGGTACAGTAGTTCATATTAATGCAGGTATTGCAGCCTTAGTAGGTGCGATTGTAATTGGTAAGCGCATTGGCTACGGCAAAGAAGCCATGGCGCCAAACAGCCTTCCACTTACAATGGTCGGTGCATCACTTCTTTGGGCCGGCTGGTTTGGTTTCAACGTAGGAAGTGAACTTGCCGCTGATGGTGTTGCAGGTCTAGTTATGATTAACACACAAGTTGCTACCGCAGCCGCAGTTCTAGGTTGGGTTGTTATTGAATGGTTAGCAAAAGGTAAACCATCTATGTTAGGTGGGGCATCTGGTGCGATTTCTGGATTAGTTGCCATTACCCCAGCCTGTGCAGTTGTAGGTCCATTGGGTGCAATTGTCCTTGGTTTCATAGCATCCATTATTGCTTACTGGGCTTGTACAAGTCTTAAGAAAACATTGGGCTATGACGATTCCTTAGATGTTTTCGGTATTCATGGTGTAGCAGGGATTGTAGGTGCTCTTGGTCTAGCTGTTCTGATGTCTGCGGACTTCGGTGGCGTTGGCTATGATGAGGGTGTCACAATGATGTCTCAACTATGGGTACAAGCTAAGTCTGTCATCCTCACCATTGTTTGGTGTGGTGTGATCAGCTTAATTCTCTTCAAGGTTATTGATGCCATCATGGGTCTTCGTGTAAGTGAAGAAGATGAAAGAACTGGTCTTGATTCAACATCACATGGTGAAACTGCTTATCACTCTTAGTATTACTTCCTCCTGTTGTAATCGAGTGATAGAAAGGGCGCAAGTAATTGCGCCCTTTTTTTATCATGATTTTCTGTAGTAATAATTCATGACCTTCTAAAGGGTATTCCACCTGTGACAGGGTATATTAATGAAACTGTTATAGTAATTTATTTCTATTCAGAATCTAAAAAATAAGAAAGGAGATTACATTATGTGGACAACACCTGCTGCTACTGAAATGCGTTTCGGTTTTGAAGTAACAATGTACGTAATGAACAAGTAATTGTTTTTTACAAAATATTTAAACAAAGGGAGCTAGTCTCCCTTTTTTAATTTAAACGTTTTAGGTAACAACACCCACACCTTACCATCTTGTTTCATTCGCCCCGCTTGCTGTCCAGCCTTATCTCCCTGCCCCCAATAAAAGTCAACTCTCACGCCACCGCCAATCGCCCCTCCAGTGTCTTGCGCCATCATAAGCTGATTGAGCGGTTTACTTGAGTTCGGCCAGGTAGTTGATAAGAAAATAGGAGCGCCTAATGGTATATATTTACGATCGACGGCAACAGACCTCTCAGCGGTAATTGGAATTCCTAGCGCACCGATTGGTCCTGGTAAGCCAGGTTCTAACTCACGAAAAAATACAACACTTGGATTTGCGTTTAAGAATTTTTGTAACTTTTTGGGATTTTTTTTGGCCCATGCTTTGATACTTTGCATCGAAACCTTGTGTCGTGAAAGCTCACCCTCTTGAATAAGTGCGCGGCCCATAGAACGATAGGGATGGCCATTTTGATTGGCGTATCCGACCTGAATTCTCTCGCCATCCTCAAATGCAATAACGCCAGAGCCTTGAATTTCAAGAAAAAATGCCTCAACAGGGTCTTTTACCCAAAGGAGTTCATTGCCTTGCAGTGGATAACCTTGTTTAGCAATTTCCTCACGCGTCAGGTAAGGCACCAATTTATCTCCCTCAACCCTGCCACGCAATCGCATATACCTGAGGTCAGGGTATACCTCACTCAAATCCACGGTAATTAAATCACTCGGCGGAGCATAAAGCGGGATTCTAAATTTTTTTGTTTTTACTCGGCTTCCCTCTAATACCGGTTGATAGTAGCCTGTTACCAAACCCTCTGTTGAATCATCAGACTGTTTTGCTTGATATAGGTTAAAGTTAGTATAGAAATAATCTTTAACTTCATCGTCAGACGGTGACGATAATGATGAAGCTTTTAGGCAAACATCCTCCCAATCATCTCTGTTTATCAGTGCCTGACAACCCCGCAGCCAAGCTGTCCATGAGAGGCTCAAATAGTCCTTATCCAGCATCGGGGTAATTTCAGTCCAGTCAACTTGTACCAATGTACTGTAGGGTACGATATCTTTCTCAACGACCGGCTCTTCTGGGTAGGCCTCACATTTTTCTGCTTCCTCCTTTGCCACCACTAAAGGTTCCGTCTCACATTCACAGTCTGTCATTTCAAGATTAAGCTGACCGCAGCTATTGAGAGCAAGGGCTAATAATATTATTAGGGAACGATTCATTAGTGCAACACCCTAGGCATGATCAATGTAAATTTTTCAATTTTTGCTTCAAATTCTCTCGCGCTCTCATCGAGCATTTGATAAGCACCATACATTACCCCCGAGGGTGTATTAATTTCTGTTGCGCTTGTGTAACTATACACACCACCCGCAGGGATGACTGGCTTTTCACCCACAACACCGGAGCCCTTGACCTCAAATGTCTCACCAAGCGCATTTTCAAAAATCCAATGTCGCCTCACTAACTGAACTTTCTGTGAACTGGAATTCTTAATTGAAACAGTGTAAGTAAAAAAGAAACGGTTGTGTTCAATGACAGATCTTTCGGAAATAAATTGTGTTGCTACGACAATCTCAATTTCACTTGAAATTAATTTTTTCACTTATTAATCAACCCTGTTGTTGGGGAGCTAGGTGAGGCCGAATACAACTTCTTTTGCATGCGCCCAGCTAGAAAGGCTTCCCTGCCAGCCTCAATTGATTTTCGCATTGCAGAGGCCATGAGTATTGGATCTTTTGCAGTTGCGATAGCAGTATTCATAAGCACACCATCGCAACCAAGCTCCATCGCAACCGCTGCATCCGATGCTGTGCCTACCCCTGCATCTACAATCACTGGCACACCTACCGTATCAATGATAATTTCTAAATTCCATGGGTTCAAAATACCCATACCTGAACCAATTAATGAGGCAAGAGGCATAATCGCGCAGCAGCCAACATCCTCTAATTGCTTTGCGATAATAGGATCGTCAGAGGTATAAACCATAACATCAAAGCCATCTTTAACAAGAATGTCAGCCGCTTTAACGGTTTCAACAACGTTTGGATAAAGTGTTTTGGGGTCACCCAAAACCTCTAACTTTACTAAATTATGCCCATCTAATAACTCACGCGCTAAGCGGAGTGTTCTTATGGCATCGTCAGCGGAGTAACACCCTGCTGTATTAGGAAGATAAGTATATTCATTAGGTGGCATAACATCCAATAAGGATGGCTCATTTTGATCTTGACCAATATTAGTTCGCCTAATGGCCACAGTCACAATTTGCGCACCACTTTGATCAATTGCCAATTTTGTTTCATGAAAATCTTTGTATTTGCCCGTTCCTACCAACAATCGCGATTGAAAAGACCGTCCTGCTATTAGCCAATCATCGACCATAATATCTTTTTTATCCACCGCCTACCGCTCCTACAATCTCAAGTTGATCACCATTTTTTATCACTAACTCTTTAAATAAACTTCGAGGCATAATCTCACCATTACACTCAATGGCGAACCGCTTTCCCTGCAGTTGAAGAATTTTTACGAGATCTTCTGCTGTCATTGACTCTACATCAAATTCTTTGGGAGTTCCATTGATAACTATTTTCATATTAAAATAAACCTATATTTGATAAGTAAATATTACCTAATTTATTTATTTTTTAAAAATTGAATCTTTTGTTATAAACAAAATCAATTCAATAAATGGGACACAATCCCTAATTTAAATTCCCAAAAGGAAAAAAAATGAAAGACGACAAGGCAAAAAATGCAGAGCTCAAAAACAACGCGGAAATAGGTGATTTAAATCATCAAAAAAAAGATCTCCCTAAAAAAAATCAATTAGACAATCGAAAAATTTTTTTCAGGTCCCTAGAAGCATTTTCAGACTGCGTTTAGTTAAAAAGTTTTCGGGCAAACATACGTAAAGATAGTTGGTAGCATATCATCGCTGCCTCTGGATCATATCGGTCACCCTCGTCCCGCATAAAAGCATGTTGCGCATTAAACTCATGCCAGCTAAAAATAATATCAGTACCCAAGAGTTTGTTATGAATTTCAACACGTTTATCTGTCGGGATATGTGTGTCTTGCTTACCCCAAATCATCAATAATTCCCCTTTAATATCAGCAAGCCTCTCCATGCTATGTTGTCCTTGTTTGTTGGGAATAGTATCTGTATGCAAATCGGTTGCGTAGAAGCATGCGGTAGCCTTTACATCGGGATGCAATGCAGCTCGAAATGCGAGATGACCGCCAATACAAAACCCCATCGCACCAATATTGCCATTAAACCATGGCTGTGTTTTTACCCAAGCAACCATTGCCTGATTATCTGAATCATAGCCCTCTACATCTTTTGCAGACTTGTCAGCATTACCCTTCTCACGACCAGCATCATCATACTCAAGAACCGTTCCAATTGGATTTAACTCGTGAAATACCTCGGGCACTAAGACCGAGTAACCATGACTGGCCATAATTTTTGCTGCCCTTTCAATCGGGCCTGTTTGTTGAAAAATTTCCGAATAAAACATTATGGCAGGAAATTTACCTTCACCAGCGGGTCGATGAACGTAGGTTCGCATTGGGCCTGTTGGTGTATCGATATCAATAAAATTTGACTGAATTAACATGTAAAAAACCTCAAAAATAAATACTGACAATTCTACTAAAAATTGATGTAAAAGATAGGCCTAGTGATTAATAATCTGCACTGCGACCTGTAGAATAGTTTGAAGGGATATCGTTTTGCCATTCACCACAATCTTCACACTGATGATCTTGCATAGTGGGGCAATAGTGCAAGTGTTCACTTTGACAAAAACCACACTTTACCTCTTGGTTTTTCTTGTGTAACTCTGACGCTACTTTTGAACTGCCTAAACCATATTTGTTATCCATAATCACCTCAATGATTAAGTCATATGGATAAATTACCTCAAGTTAAAAATGAAAACAACCCTAATCGAATTTTTTTTCCTTACAATTTTCGTAGGTAACGTCATCAGCATTTTTGATATAAATATTCTCTTCCTCTAAAGCAAGTAAAGTATCTCCATTAGCAAAATGGAGTGGATTTGTCTCAAGCTGAGAAAGCTTGAGTTCACGCTTTAGGAAGGTAATCCATAAAGATTTTCCATCCTCAAGATATTTTATATAAAAAGTTTCTTTAGCATCACACTCATACAGGGTTACTCCATCAGGTAATTGGGAAGGTCCCTCCTCAGTATTCCAAGAAAATGTATCTGCAACTTTTTCTGGGTCAAAAACGATCCCAGCGCACGATGACAAGAATAGTGTTAACGAAAGAACTACGCATTTTATATTAAACATTATTCCTCTAATAAATTTTCATCTAATTGCATGACAATTTTTTTATATTTTTCTTGCTCACTCACTAAATTTTCTTTTTCAGCAATTTTGTAGAGATAATAATAGCATTGCGTATGGCGGCTGTTTGATTTCGTAACATCGATAAATAATTTTTTTGCTTGATTAAAGTCGCTCTTATGGTACAAGCTGATTGCTAAGTGAACTTTCGCTTCAGAGGAGGCTGGCTCAGCCTCCACCCATTCTTGAGAAATAGTATTAAGTTTTAACCATTCTTCGTTTTTTAAGGGGCCTGCAACCCTCATAAAGTATGGAAGTTGTTGTTCCGGGGCATCCCAAAAGGGCAAATCTGACTGTGTAGTAACGGATATTTCTTCTCCATGAGCCAGCATATCTTTAATTATTTCCACTGGCATACTATAATAAAATGCGAACCTTCCAGCAGTTTTAAATGTGGTTACCCCGATTAACTCTCCCTCATTATTAAACAATCCGCCACCACTCGCGCCCAATGAGAACCAAGCAGAGGATTGTACGACATGATAGTCATCAAATAAATGGAGTCCCTTAACCTTACCATAGGAAGTATGAGGCTTGATGGTATTTCCTCCATAGCTTTTACCGAAGACTTCTGTTTCATACATCAGCGTAGCTGTGGAACCTAATTTTACAGGACGTAATTCAAGAAATTTAAACTTGAGAATGCAAAGATCTTTTTTCCAATTAGCTATCAATGCTGTTGGCGAATAGCTGTAACCATATTTTGTAACGTGCACTCCTTGCGCATTCGCAATGACATGACAATTGGTAACGACATAGTCTTTTGCAACCACGACACCCGAGCCGACCCCATGATTTCCTTCTTTTGTGGCAACATGAACCTTCAATATGGATGGATTAATCGAAAAAAGAAGTTCCCTGGAAGGTTGGGCTGAAATGCTAAAACTAATCAGCAAGAAAATTAACGCAAAATATCTTGTCATAAGTCTAGTTGTAATGATTAATCTTTGATAGATAGCTAACTACCGCTATAGTTCACTAAACTATCCACATTTACTTTCACCACAATTCAAACAGGTTAAACAACCATCCATGAGAATGGCTGCTTTTGTTTGGCACTTTGCACAAAGTTGAGCATCCTTTGGGAAGCCACTTGCATCAAGACTATTTTGATTTTTTTTTAGGTATTCATCTTTTTTTTCATCAATTAATTTCTTTTGATGTTGATCAGGTTCATTGCTTTTTAACATACCAATATGCTCAAGATGGGTCTCAACCACATGCCCAAGTTCAGCAACTAGACTGGGGATATATTTGCCACCTTTTTTATAATACCCTCCACTTGGATCAAACACCGACTCAAGCTCTTCCACCAAAAAGGTTACGTCTCCACCCTTTCTAAAGACTGCTGACATAACCCGTGTCAAAGCAACAATCCATTGAAAATGTTCCATGTTTTTTGAGTTTACAAAAATTTCAAAAGGACGGCGATGTTCTTGGGGGGTGCCTTCATTCATGACAACATCATTAATGGTAATGTAGAAGGCATGGTCTGTCACAGGCGTTTTTACTTTATACGTTGTGCCAGTTATTTTTTCAGGACGGTCCAACGGCTCACCCAACTGAAACACATTGCTGGCCTCTTCTGCTGACTGATTTTTTTCTGGCTCAGAGATCCCGTAACCTACAATTTTATTATCAATTTTTATTGCCATGATCTTTCCTTAGAATTTTCCGTAATATCCCTCTTTTAGCGCGTCATATAGATTTGCTGCGGTATGTGTCTCACCGTCATACTCAATCTCTTCATTACCCTTGACCTCAATTATGGCGCCATCATCCAAAGTAAACTTGTAGGTCGTATTTTCCAAATCTTTTTCAGTTACAAGGACACCTTGGAATGCCTCAGGATTGAATCTAAATGTCGTGCAACCTTTTAAGCCTTTCTCGTAGGCGTAGAGATATATATTTTTAAAATCCTCAAAATCATAATCTGTTGGGACGTTAATAGTTTTTGATATTGAACTATCGATCCACTTCTGAGCAGCAGCCTGAATGTCCACATGTGCCTTTGCTTTAATCGTTGAAGAATCTATAAAATAGTCTGGTAATTTTTCGTCCTCTTCTACAGAAAAGGGCATCGCTTTTTCATTGATTAAATGACGATATGCAAGAAGCTCAAATGAAAATACATCAACCTTTTCTTTTGTTTTCTTGCCTTCTCTAATTACGTTTCGGTTATAGTGATGCGCAAATGAAGGTTCAATACCATTACTTGCGTTGTTTGCAAGTGACAAGGAGATTGTTCCTGTGGGGGCAATTGAGCTATGGTGACTAAAGCGAACCCCGTTATTAGCAATTTCCTCCCTTATCTCAATCGGAAATTGTTGCATGTAACGACTATAGCGGCCCATCAGAACTTTACCAGCAATTTTATCGCCGACTTTAATGCCATCTTTAGCCATCTCAGGTCGCATGATCATCATTTCTTGAGTAACTTCAAAGAGTTCCTCCATAATTGGAGCAACGCCCTTTTCTTTTGCTAGCTCAATTCCAGTTTTCCATCCCTCTTCTGCCAGAACCTTTGTGACTTCCTCTGTAAAAGCAATTGATTTTTCATCTCCATAAACCATTTTCATCATAGCGAGAGTGGAACCCAAGCCCAGGTAACCCATGCCATGTCTTCTTTTTCTGGCAATTTCTTCCCTTTGTTTTTCTAATGGAAGACCATTAATTTCTACAACATTGTCCAGCATACGTGTGAATATGCTCACAACCTTTCTGTACTCATCCCAATCAAAAAATGCTTCGTCAGTGAAAGGAGCTTTCACAAAGCGCGTTAAATTTACCGAGCCAAGAAGACAAGCCCCATAAGGAGGTAGAGGTTGTTCTCCACAAGGATTTGTTGCGCGAATATTTTCACAAAACCAATTGTTATTCATTTCATTTACACGATCAATTAAAATAAACCCTGGCTCCGCATAGTCATAAGTGGAGGCCATGATGACATCCCATAAACGCAAAGCTTTCATTGTCTTATATACTTTACAAGCTACTTTTCCAGCTCGAGGACCTTTGTGTTCAAGCAAATATTTATCTGGATTTGGCCACTCTCGCCACACTACTTGCGCCTCATCATCAAGGTCTAATTTCTCTTCTTTAGCCTCTTTTTCTGTTACAGGAAATGCAAGTTTCCAATCTGCGTCAGCTTTAACTGCCTCCATAAATTCTTTTGTGATCAGACATGAGAGATTAAACTGGCGCAAACGACCATCTTCTCTTTTTACCTTTATAAAATCTGCCACATCGGGATGCGAAATATCAAAAGTTGCCATTTGTGCGCCGCGTCGTCCACCAGCACTGGATACTGTAAAACACATACGATCATAGATATCCATAAAGGACAATGGTCCACTTGTATAAGCTCCTGCACCGGCAACGAATGCTCCTTTTGGTCGCAATGTAGAATATTCATAACCAATTCCGCAACCCGCCTTAAGTGTAAGTCCCGCCTCATGTACTTTGTCTAGAATGCCTGACATACTATCTTCGATAACACCTGAGACGGTACAATTTATGGTACTGGTTGCAGGTTTATGTTCTAATGCGCCAGCATTTGAAGTAATTCGACCAGCAGGGATGGCGCCATGCTCTAATGCCCAAAGAAAATTCTCATGCCATTTTTCTCTAATGGCTGGCTCCTCTACTTCAGCCAAAGCTTTTGCAACCCTTTTGTAGGTCTCTTGAATGTCGGCATCCACAAACTTACCATTCTTAGCTTTTAGGCGATATTTTTTATCCCAGATGTCAAGTGATACTGATTGAATCGGCACACTCACTTCATCTGAAGCTGGCAAATTTGATTCTGATGAAACAGCTTTAAGCATTCAAGTCCCCTAATATATTGATATTTCTAAAGAAAAAGGTAAACAACGTGTATTTTATGGGTAACCACAACATGTTGTGTTCTTCCAAAAAATTCTAACATCTGATTGTGGTTGGTCAAGTATTATTTCAAGAAAAAATAAACTTTTTAATTAAAATTAGGATAGAGAACAATAATGGCTAAAAAGAGTGCGTAAAACGCCCCGAAATAAAAAAGTAAAACAATTGTTGAATATGAGAAAATCTTGAGATGACTTTATTTTTTTATCGTATTTTAATATTGATTTTCATCCCACTGGCTTTTTTAAGACTGATATTTAAAAGCTTCTCGAATAAAGATCTATTATGTCATTGGCGGGAACGCTTTGGTTTTTGTGCGCCAGAGGGGCTGAAAAATAAAAAACTAATATGGATTCATGCAGTCTCTGTGGGAGAGACAAATGCTATTAATCCCTTGGTTAGTAAAATTTTAAAAGAACATAAAGACGTCAATCTCTTAATAACTCATGGAACACTAACTGGAAGGCAAACCCCTTTAAAAAGCTCTACCAGAATTATCCGGCGCTACCTTCCCTATGACAACTCATGGATGATGAAAAAGTTTTTAAGCAACTATTCACCTGACATTGGACTTATCGTTGAAACAGAGATATGGCCTAATTTATTTTTTGAATCAAAAAAGAAAAAAATACCACTTTTTTTAATTAATGGCCGCCTATCAAAAAAATCGTTACAAAAATACTTATTAATTAAGCGATTCACACAGCAAGTTCTTAATTGTGTTGAAACCTTATATGTTCAAACATTAGCCGACAAAACTAATTTCCTGCAACTGACAAATAAAAACATCAATGTTATCGGTAATACAAAGTTTGATTTTCCCGTCCCAAGAAATATCAATGGAGCATCATTATCTTTGCGAAAAGCCTTTGGCTTTTCAAAAAAATTTGTTCTTTTGGCGGCAAGCACTCGCGATGGAGAGGAGGAGGAAGTTCTCAGTTTCGTTAAGGATTTAAATTTACCTAACTCTTTACTTATTATTGTTCCTAGGCATCCTCAACGTTTTGACAAAATTGAGGATCTGATTAAAAAATACTCTCTAAACTATGCTAGAAAAAGCCGTGACCAAAAAAAATTAACTACGCCCTCAGTGATTTTGGGTGACACGATGGGGGAGATGTATATGTATTATAATTTGGCAGACTTTGTCATCCTTGGAGGTAGTATTAAGAATTATGGCTCACAAAACCCTATTGAGGCCCTTGCTTTAGATAAACCCATTGCCATCGGTCCCTCGATTTATAATTTCCAATCAATAATTGAAGAAGCTACCCAAAAAGGGGTTTTTTATCGCTTTGAGAAACTTGAAAGTCTAAAACCCATAATTAAAAAACTCATTACCGAAAAAGATGATGGAAGTTTAAAAAGGCAGAGAAAAAAATTTCTTAACTCAAATCGTGGGGCGAGTGATAGATTGATTAAAATTATTAATCAATATCTTTGATAAGCGGGGCAACTTTTTTAAAAGCTTCATTGTCAGCTGATCCTATCCATTCAAACACAACTGACTCTGTATTAGTAATAATGCAACCAGCCTGACGAAGGCGACTAATTGCATTTTGTTTATTCAAAATATTACGCGATATGATTGCATCTTCAATGACAAAAACTTCTTTGCCCTTTTCAATTAATGACAATGCCGTTTGTAAAATACATATATGTGCCTCCATACCCATTAAATAGATTTGTGGCCTAGTCTTAACTAAACAACGAGTAAATACTGGTTCCGCCATACAGTCAAAAACTTTTTTTTCGACAAATTTAGCGTCTGATAAAAAAGGTAACATCGAGGTTAATGTTTTGCCTAATCCTTTGGGATATTGTTCAGTACATATGTAAGGAATGCTTAATTCTGCTGCTGCAGTTACAATTAATTCACAACGCTTTAAAAGTTTGTTCACTACCTCTTTTGGCATCGCCGAGGCAAGTTTTTCTTGCACATCAACAATCACCAGTTGACTTTTTTCATAATCAGCAATCATATTTCGTTCACCGTCAAATATTGATTTATTTCTTGGATGTCTTTTACCGTTAACATCCCCGTAGATTGTTTTAAGCTTATTAAATATATCAAGTAATTATAGCGTGATTTTAATAGATCTCTTTTGGCATTAAACAAAACCTGTTGTGCGACCAAAACCTCAACCCCATTTCTCAGCCCCTCTTGGAATGCAAGCTGGGTTGATTCTAAACTTAGTTCCGCAGATACCAGAGCCTGATAATATGCTCCTATTTCAGCAAAATTTGCCTGTACATTTAAAAAGTTTTCTCGAATTTTTAATTCAACCTCACGTTTAATGAACTCAGCGTCATCCTGTGTTTTATTTTTAAGGAGCCTTGCCTCACGCACCCTTGAACTTGTATAGCCTCCTGAAAAGATAGGGATATTTATTTCAATTCCTAAAACGTCTGAATATGAGCGAATTCCCTCGTTTTCTGTTGAGCCATATGGAAAACCCCCTTTATCCCAGTTTCGATTTCTTGATGCAATAGCATCAACTGTAGGTAAATGATCTGCCTGTCGAACACTAATCTCATAGTCTGCAATGGTTACTTGATCTTGAGCAATTCCAAGCTCAAGGTTATTTTGTAGCCCAAGATTAACCCATTCATCAATATCTGAAGTGACCTGCTCAAAATTCATACTGACATTTAAGCCTTTGAGGGTACCTGGCTCTTCTCCAGTTAAAGTTTTAATTTGTTGTCGTTTAATTTTGAGTTTCTGCATGGCTGAAATCAACTGTGCTTCTATCAAAGCCATTTGCGTTTTAGCCTCGTTTACATCTGTGATAGATAAAAGTCCCGCCTCAAAGCGTGCCTCGGAGTCTAATAACTGCTCATTAACAGCTTTTTTTTGCGCCTGTAACAATGCAATTTCATCCCGAGCCATTAAAGTCTCAAAATAAACTAAAGAAACTCGATAAATTAAATCTTGTTGAGATTGCAGAAACTGCTTATCAGACAAATTCGTCTGTGAAATAATCTGTTTATATTGCTGAAATGCACTATAATCAAAAAGTGGTTGCGTAATAGTTATACTGTAATCATAACTATGAAAATCCGCTTTATTACCGGAGAGTAATTGGTTGCTAGCCAAGCCAGGGGTTAAAATTTTTCTATCATTATCATTTTCATCATAACCGGCAGAGGCAGTTATTGAGGGCAGAAATAAAGATAATCCTTGATTAACGAGCTCTTTTGTAGCTTCGTTTTGAAAGCGCGAAGCGGATAGCAAGGCGTCATAATTAACTGCTTTTTCATAAATCTCAATTAAGTCAGAATTGTTCAAATTTTCAGCATAGATTAAAAAAATCGGCTGCAGACTGAACGCTAACAGTAACCTTAGAATTAATTTGAAAATAATCACAATTAAAATTTAAATGCTTGTGGTTGCAATGAATAACTTAGCCTGGGAACAACGCCATCAAAGATAACGTGCTCATCATACTGGCCCTCAGAATAACACTCGACAATTTTACCCTGCATCATTGGCTCATCACCCGTCACAATAAATAACCTCCCACCAATATTTAGTCTTTCCCTAAGACCCGGTGGCTCTGTATTTGTTGAACCAGTTAAAACAATGACATCAAAAAAAAGTGGCTCTGCTTTTAGCAATGAGAAACCGTTACCTTGATGGTAAGTCAAATTTAATAAACTATTATCACGATGCAATAATTTGGCCCGTTGAATAAAATTAAGGTGAATGTCAACAGTGGTAACATTTTTTGCCAGCATTGCTAGCAGCGCAGCAAAAAAACCTGATCCTGTACCAATATGAAAAACTGTTTCATTCTTTTCTATCTTCAACGCTTGCAAAATTCTACCTTCAATTTTTGGAGAGAGCATAAATTCTCCGTGTTGAAGCGGTATTTCGATATCAGCAAATGCTAAACCCTGATAGTTTTCAGGAACATAGTTTTCACGCTTAACCATGTTGAACAAATCCAGAACTTTGATATCAAGAACATCCCAGGTTCGGATTTGTTGTTCCACCATATTAAAACGACTTTTCTCAACCATAATAAATTTCTGTCCTTAATCACTCATTATATCGAAGATGCAGCTTCACATAGATTATTTGCAAAAGAAAAAATTCAAAAATCATCCTTTATTACTTGCCTAATTTAGGATAATAAAGTACTTTAAAAGCACTGCTAGGGGTCTATTTATAAAAAATAGTGAGAGATACCCTTCGAACCTGATGTGGGTCATCCCACCGTAGGAAAGCAAACAAATTGCTCCTACGTGAATTAACTTGGAGCAACCATGAATGCCACTGATAAACAATTAAAAAATAATATAGATAATTTTAAAAGTGATGAGGCTAAACTAGACCCACTTGCATTAAAGTCTTTTGCTAATTCAAAAAAAGTTTACATTAAAGGCTCATCCTCAAATATCAATGTGCCCTTTCGTGAAATTACAATTTCTGACACCCCTTCACAATTTGGTGCAGAAAAAAATGCCCCAGTTTTAGTTTACGATACCTCCGGTCCTTATACAGACCCTACCTATAATATTGATATTCGTAACGGGCTGCCCGAACTGCGAAAAGATTGGATTGAAGCGAGAAATGATACGGAGAATCTTTCTGGCCCATCATCCGTATTTGGTCAAAAAAGAAAACAAGCCCCGGAGCTTGAAAAATTGCGCTTCAATTTAAAGAGAAATCCTCGCCGAGCTAAACAAGGCAAAAACGTAACCCAAATGCATTATGCTAGAAAAGGGATTATTACTCCTGAGATGGAGTTCATTGCAATCAGAGAAAATCAGCGCAGAGAAGGTATCACAGATTTTATCCAAACACAGCACCCGGGAGTGAATCATGGCGCCTCGATTCCATCCACAATAACACCTGAATTTGTGAGAGATGAAGTTGCCATGGGGAGAGCGATCATACCGGCTAATATAAATCATCCGGAAAGTGAACCCATGATCATTGGTCGTAATTTTTTAGTGAAAATTAATGCCAATATAGGTAATTCTGCACTGGGTTCCAGCATCAGTGAGGAAGTTGAAAAGATGGTCTGGAGCACAAGGTGGGGGGGTGACACTGTGATGGATCTCTCGACAGGAAAGAATATTCATGAAACAAGGGAGTGGATCGTACGAAATAGCCCTGTACCTATTGGAACAGTGCCAATCTACCAAGCATTAGAAAAAGTGAATGGGAAGGCTGAAGACCTGACTTGGGAAATATTTAAAGACACCCTAATTGAGCAAGCAGAGCAAGGTGTTGACTACTTTACTATTCATGCAGGCGTGCGCCTTGCATATATCCCAATGACTGCAAAGCGTATGACAGGTATCGTTAGTCGGGGTGGTTCCATTATGGCTAAATGGTGTCTAGCACATCACCAAGAATCTTTTTTATATACACACTTCGAAGAGATTTGTGAAATCATGAAAGCCTATGACGTCAGTTTTAGTTTGGGTGATGGACTTCGACCCGGATCTATCTATGATGCAAATGATGAGGCTCAATTTGCTGAGCTAAGGACGTTAGGTGAATTAACCCAAATTGCTTGGAAACACGATGTTCAGGTCATGATTGAAGGACCTGGCCATGTTCCCATGCACTTAATTAAAGAAAATATGGAGATGCAACTTAAACATTGTGATGAGGCGCCTTTTTATACCTTAGGGCCCCTGACAACAGATATTGCCCCTGGCTATGATCATATTACCTCAGGAATTGGCGCTGCAATGATTGGGTGGTATGGTTGTGCCATGCTATGTTACGTCACACCAAAAGAACATCTTGGTCTACCAGACAAAGAAGATGTTCGCGAAGGGATCATTACCTATAAAATCGCCGCGCATGCCGCTGACTTAGCCAAGGGGCACCCTGGAGCACAAATAAGGGACAACGCACTTTCAAAAGCACGTTTTGAATTTCGATGGGATGACCAGTTTAATCTCGGTCTTGATCCCGAGAAGGCAAAAGAATTTCATGACGAAACCTTACCGCAAGAGGGAGCAAAACAAGCTCATTTCTGTTCCATGTGTGGACCCCATTTCTGTTCCATGAAAATTTCTCAAGATGTCAGAGACTATGCGGCTGAAAAAGGTATTTCTGAAGCTGAAGCATTAAAAAAGGGTATGGAAGAAAAGTCGATTGAGTTTGTGACCAAGGGATCTGAAGTTTATCAAAAAATCTAAAAAATAATTATCATGGATCTTTTTCAGATTTGGGCTGCCTTCATCATGGGAATTGTCGAAGGGGCTACAGAATTCCTTCCTGTTAGTTCGACTGGGCATCTTATACTGGCAGGGGATCTTTTGGGTTTTTCCACAAACTCAAATCAAGTTTTCGAAATATTTATTCAGCTAGGAGCAATTCTAGCCGTAATGATTGAATACCGAAAAAAAATAGCGCATACCTTTATTGATCTTCACCATTCGTCCACTGCTCAAAACTTTACTCTTTTGCTCATCATTGCATTTATACCCGCTGCCCTTCTTGGGTTATTGTTTCACGAATCAATTAAATATTATCTGTTCAATCCTGTTGCGGTAGCAATAGCACTTATTGTTGGCGGGATAGCCATTATCCTCATTGAAAAATTTTTACCCCACAGGCATATTATGACGGTCGATGAAGTAAGCAAAAAACAAGCTTTATTTATCGGGTTAGCTCAATGCTTATCATTAATTCCCGGGGTATCAAGGGCGGGTGCAACTATCATGGGTGGCCTATGTGCGGGATTGGATCGCAAAACGGCTACCGAATTTTCATTTTTTTTAGCAATTCCAATCATTGTAGCGGCGTCATTCTTTGATCTTAGTCAAAATTATCATTTATTAAACAAAGCTGACATCATAATTTTCAGTACAGGTTTTATAACAGCTTTTTTTAGCGCGCTCATTGTTATAAAGGTTTTTATTCATTATGTTGCCAATAATAATTTCATTATATTTGGATGGTATCGGATCGTCATTGGCTGTATAGCTTTACTGTTTTTTTTCTAAGGTGAAAAATTGTTTTGATTCAACCCCTATCCTTGAGAAAGTTGTAGCCCATAATCAGTTTAAAGAAGATGGGTTATTTATTATGATTGCCTTCTTTTGGTTATTTTTTTCAATACTATATTTCTCAGTATTTATGTTTAAGATCGGGCAATGATGCATTTTTTTCTTGAGTGGATGACAAATTAACGTGAGCTTACTGGCCAAAAAACTTATTCAGTGGCATGAAAGTCATGGTAGAAAAAATTTACCTTGGCAAAAAACTTCTGATCCTTATCATATATGGTTATCTGAAGTCATGTTACAACAAACTCAAGTTGCAACCGTCATTCCATACTTTAAAAAGTTTTTAAAACAGTTCCCCGACATAAGATCGCTGGCTCATGCAAGACAAGATGATGTCATGGGGCTATGGAGCGGTTTAGGGTATTACAGCCGCGCCAGAAATCTCTACGATGCGGCAAATATAATACTTACCAAACACAAAGGGGTATTTCCCAAAACATTTGAGGAAATAATCCAGCTACCAGGCATTGGACGGTCTACCGCCGGAGCCATATGTGCATTTTCTTACAAACAAAGCTATCCAATACTTGATGGCAATGTTAAAAGAGTTTTGTGCCGAATCTTTGCAATCAAAGAATGGGCAGGGAAGCCTGAAGTAGAAAAAAAATTATGGGCTATTGCGGAAGAAAACTTACCAAAAAGTGATGTGGACATTTATACACAAGCCATTATGGACCATGGAGCACTGATCTGCCGGCGAGCAGCTCCGCTTTGTCACGAATGTCCATTATCCAAAAATTGCAAGAGTCATGATAATAATTGGACAAAAGAGATACCGGCCAAAAAACCGGGAAAAATATTACCTCTAAAAAGATTAAATGTTCTCATGCTAGACAATAATAAAAGTATATTTCTAATGAAACGAAATGAGAAGGCTGTGTGGAAGGGGTTATGGTCCTTACCAGAATTTGCTAATGAAAAAGCACTTTCAGATTGGATGTTGAACAAACTCGACAAAAAAAGTTTGGTCGTAAAAAAAGGAAAAAGTAACGCCAACTTTTCACACTACAAGCTTGAAATGACTTACCACTATGTGACAATAAAAAGTCTTAAAAATTTTAAAGCAATGCATGAGGGATTATGGCTTGATACAAATGAGCTGCAAGCGGCAGCAATACCAAGCCCAATAAAAAAACTCATCAATAATGTGATGCGGTAAAATATACACTACTGCACGAATAGTTGCTAAGATGCCAATTACAAGGCATTATTCGAATAATTTATAAAATTCAGTGAGGGTTTATTGTGGAAAAATTAACTGGGCTGATTGCCAGAATTTTTTTAGGTAGTTTATATTTTGTAAGTATTATTTTTATACTGCAGTTTGTATTGAACACACCTCAAGGATACGAAGCGTATCAGCTCAACCTCATGTCCAAAGGGTTACCGGGTATTTTCGCACCCGTCAGTATTTTGGTGCAACTTATTTTTGGTATCTTCTTGATCCTAGGTTACAAAATCAAATTAACTTCCTACGTTTTTGCTGTCTATTCTCTCATTTGGGCCATAACGTACTTTTTGTTCATGGGAAACCTTCCGCCAGATATTTCCCCCGCTGTAGGGCAAGACCTTCTGCTTAAAGGATTACAGTATCTCTCTTTGTTTGGTGGATTTCTCTATATGGCCGCACATCCTCAAATGGGCCTTAGCCTCGATAGCTTTTGCGCAAACCGTAAGAAAAATTAGTTAAGCTCATTCCCACTCCATTTTGGGATAGACGTAATTAATATTTCTTTTATTTTGAACATCAAATAAGAGCCAATTGCTTGACTCATCACTAAGTAGCGTTTCAGTAGCTTCATGGAGACCAACTCCGTTATCAATTGCCAACCTAATTGCATCACGCAGCTTTTCCAAATAGCTTTTTATTTTTTCAAAAGCTAGGTGAGGATCTTTTGATGGTGTGCCATGACCTGGGACAACAAGACTATATTGATCCTCTTTGATTTCATCTAAAACTTTAATAAAGCCATTTATATCCCCGTCAATGCTTGGGGTACGTTCGATAAATAGTAAATCACCCGCCCAGAGTGTATTGCTATTAACATCAAGAATAGTTACATCATTATTGGTATGTGCTTCTGGATATGCTTTTACTTTGAGCAATCGCCCTCCCAGATCTAAAAAAATCTCCTCATTGATTTTCACTGTTTTTGTTGGGGGGACTTGAACTGAATGCTTGGGATCAACGCCCATAAAATCAAAATTTAATTTTTCATAAAAAGCTTTCCTAAGTTGCATTGCTTTTGGTAAATTTTCATGGCCGACAAAAATTGGTGTTTCATTTATAAATGCTGCATTGCCATAAATATGATCGAGATGAACATGCGTATTGATTACATAACGGATGGGTAAATTTGAACGATTACGAATTTCAGATAATAATTCTTCGCCAATTTCTATTGTACCTCCAGTATCGATGACGGCAATGGATTCGTTACCAATTATAAATCCTATATTGCAGATGTCCCCATGATAACCTTCATCAATATCCAAATGTTCACCTTGATGAACAAACATACCTGGCCTGACTTCAACGATATTTAGTTGGGCCATCAGCTCAACACTAAAAAAAAGCTGCAGAAAAATAAAAAGAAAGTTTATTTTCATCTTTTCATTTAAACATGAAGGCTTTAAACTGAAAAGATGTTTTTTAGATTAGAAAAAGGGTAGGCGTGGCTGAAATAAAAAAAGATTTTTCATTTTTAGATAAATCACAAAAATATAACAACATTGCAATATTACTGCATTGGTTAATTGGTATTGCAATAATTTTCATGTTAATACTGGGTATTTTTATGACCGATATTCCCAAAGAGGCGCCAAAACAATCAAGCTTTGACCTCTTTAATTTTGGTATTTACAGTTGGGAAGTAGAAAAAGCCAAATCGCCTCGTTCTTTTTATTTTGAATTGCATAAATCGATTGGTGTTACCCTTTTGGTTCTGATTTTTATTAGAATATTTTGGCGTTTTACCCACAAACCTCCAGCTTTATTACCCAGCATGAAACCTTGGGAAAAACGTCTAGCAACTGCGGTACATCATGGACTATATTTTTTGATGGTTCTAATACCCGTCACAGGAATCCTCATGTCTGTTGGAAGTAAGTATGGTGTTAAATGGTTTGGTATAAAAATCTTGCCAGGAATTGATTCAAAGCCCATGCGTGAATTATTTTACGAATTCCATGAAATTTTTGGTCAACTTTTGTTATTAATCCTTGTTTTTCATATTCTTGGCGCCTTAAAGCACTCCATTGTTGATAAGGATGGAACATTAAGAAGAATGTGGTTCCATAAACATTAATCACTATGTTATTAGTCTTTAGTGATCTGGATGCGACGCTTTTGGATCATGACAACTATTCCTTCAATTCTGCAATACCTGCTTTAGCGCTCTTGGAAAAAAGAGGTATTCCACTGATACTTGCAAGCAGTAAGACCAGAGAGGAAATGGTTGCTATCAAAAAATCTATGGGCAATCAGCATCCTTTTATTTATGAAAATGGATCTGGTATTTTTTTTAGAAAAAAAACTTCGTTTGGAGTTGCGCACTCAAAAATTAAAGGCTTTCTTCAATCATTAAAAACCAAATTTTCATTTGAATTATTTTCAGACTTTACCCCCCATCAACTTCAACAGTATACTGGGCTTACGGGGCAAGATGCCCAAAATGCTACGAAAAGAGAGTATTCCGAACCTGTTTTATGGAACGACGATGATAATAAATTAAAAAATTTTATTACTTTGATTGAAGAAAAATCTTTAATTGCAACACAAGGGGGGCGATTTCTAACAATTTCAGGGCAACAAACTAAGGCAGATGCACTATTATGGGTCAAAAATGCTTATGAAAAGGAGTATGGAGCTCCGGTCACCACGATAGCATTGGGTGACAGTGAGAATGATATTAAGATGTTAGCAGCGGCTGATCATGCGATATTAGTGAGGCATCCCTATAAAGATTTCCCGCAAATTGATCGCCCAAATATTATTCGAACAAAGGAAGTTGGGCCATTAGGATGGAATAACGCGATAATTAATTTAGTGAGACAACTATGAGCGATTTTTACCAAAATGGAATTGTGACAAATCTGCACAATTTAAGATCACAAAGTCCAGAGAAATTAGAAAGAGAACTGGAAGAATTTTCAAAAAATAGGCCTTTAGGCCTCGTGCTACCCTCGCTATTTTCAGAGCTTCTCAATCCTGCGCTAAAAAACATCGTTGGAGAACTAAAACATGTACGCTACATTGATAAGATCATTGTAGGATTAGACCAAGCGACAAAACATGAATATCGGGATGCATTAAATTTTTTTTCTGCACTCCCTCAAGAAGTTATCATTCTATGGAATGACGGACCGAGACTTAAAAAAATTCACCAAAAATTAATTGATAAAAAACTCGCCCCAACAGAACTAGGAAAGGGGAGAAACGTATGGTATTGCTTTGGCTATGTTTTAGCGGATGAAAAACTTGAAGCTATCGCTCTTCATGATTGTGACATCCTGACTTATAAAAGGGATCTACTAGCAAAACTGATTTATCCTGTTGCAAATCCTAATTTTAATTATCAATTTTGCAAAGGTTACTATGCCAGAGTATCTGAAGATAAGATCAATGGTCGTGTCTGCCGCCTTCTTGTTACACCATTAATTCGTGCACTAATGCGAGTTTTCCCTGCCAACAATTATCTCGAGTACCTTAATAGTTTTCGTTATGCCTTATCGGGTGAATTTTCATTAAGGACTGAGGTATTAAATGACCTGAGAATTCCAAGTGATTGGGGCTTAGAAGTTGGAATCTTGTCTGAAATGAATCGTAATTATGCAAACAACCGATTATGTCAGGTTGATATAGCTGATAAATATGATCACAAACATCAAGATTTAAGCTTACAAGATACCACCAAAGGGCTTTCCAAAATGTCGATTGATATTAGTAAGTCAATTTTTAGAAAATTAGCTACTAATGGCTTAGTTTTTAATGCCGAAACATTTCGCTCTTTGAAAGCAACATACTTCAGAATAGCACTTGATTTTGTCGAAACGTATAATAATGATGCCACCATCAATGGATTAAATTATGATATTCACTCAGAAGAGAAGGCCGTTGAGCTCTTTGCTGAAAATATCCTTAATGCAGGCCGTCACTTTTTAGAGAATCCGATGGAAACACCCTTTATTCCCAGTTGGACAAGAGTAAAAAGTGCCTTGCCAGAGATAAAACAAGAGATTATCCAAGCCGTCAGTGATGATATGGAAGAACACACAAGATAGTCTTATGCAGGAAAAAAAAGCAAGCCAGCTACTTAAATTAAAAATCAGGTATCACCTTGACCAAATTTATAAAAACAAAAAAAACCATAAGTTAAGTCAAATAATTTTTGACATTTTTTTTGAAAAACAAAATCCTATTCAACCGAACCCTATGGATACAAAGTGGAGCCAAGAGGATGTTATCTTAATAACTTATGCAAACACGTTCATTAATCAAAAAAAAGCTCCACTAAAAAACTTAAAAGATTTTCTTTCTAAGTATATTAAAAAAATAATAAACTCTGTTCATATATTACCATTCTTTCCTTACAGCTCAGATGATGGATTTGCAGTTATTGATTTTACAAAAGTTAATGATGGTTTTGGTTCTTGGGATGATATTGAGCGTATAGCAAAAAAATATAAATTAATGACAGATGTTGTCATCAATCACTGTTCATCTAGAAGTCAATGGTTTGAACAATTCAAAAATAATCAAAAACCAGGAATGAATTTCTTTTTAGAATTACCAAAAAAAACTAATACCAAAAAAGTTACCAGGCCACGAACCACGGCTTTATTACAAGAATTTAATACAGCCAGTGGCAAAAAATATGTATGGTGTACTTTTGGTCCAGATCAACCAGACCTAAACTATCAAAATCCTGAAGTAATGATAGAGATGCTAAAAATTATTAAAAGTTACCTTGATAAAGGAGCTGAAATATTGCGACTGGATGCCATCGCATTTCTTTGGAAAGATCTCAAAACCAATTGTATAAACCTAACTGAAACACATGAATTTGTCAGGCTAATCCGAACATTAATTGATCATTATTCCAATAAAGCCTATTTAATTACTGAAACAAATATCCCTAACCGAGAAAATCTCTCTTATTTTGGTAATCGTAATGAGGCACATCTGGTTTATAACTTTGCACTACCCCCACTCATAATGCATAGCTTATTAAATAATAGTAGCCAAAAATTAAAACAATGGCTTATGCGGATGCCTCCTGCCATGTTTGGAACCACCTACTTTAACTTTCTTGCCAGTCATGACGGTATTGGGCTAAGGTCAGTAGAAAATATTCTGGAGAAGTCTGAAATTGATGCATTAGTTTTAAACGCCACAAAAGCTAACGGAAAAATTTCTTATCGAACCAGAGGTCATATTAGTGAAGCCTATGAGATAAATATAAGTTTGTTTGATGCTTTTAAATATCATATTCAAGATGGGCTCGATCGCATGCAAAATCAAAGATTTATTTGTGCTCACACAATTATGTTAGCAATGGAGGGAATTCCTGCATTCTATATCCACAGCTTACTGGCAACTAAAAATGATTATAAAAAACTACTTCATACATCACAAAACCGCTCTATTAATAGACATCAGTGGTCAGTGGACGATCTTGAAAAAAAATTGAATACAAGAACGCATCATAAGAAAATTTTTTTTGAGTTATTACGACTAATTGAAGTTAGAAAAAAACAAAGGGCGTTCCATCCCAATGCGACGCAGTTCACCTTAGAAATCAATGAATCAATCTTTGGTCTATGGCGGCAGAGCTTGGATCGTGAACAAAGTATATTTAGCATTCATAATATTTCAAACAAAATTGTAACGTTTAACCCATCCTCATTAAATATGATAGAAACTGACTCTTGGTATGACCTTGTATCAGGAAAATCACTAAAAAATTTGTACCAAGAAATAAAATTAAAACCCTATCAATCAATGTGGCTATCAAATAAATGACGTATCATGATAAGGGAATTTATTTATTATGAAACTCGTTGTTACAAACCACAATCGCGATATCTTTAAGACTCGCTATGTATACCCGGTAGTTTCCAGAAGAGCCGGGGGGCTGTCCCTTGGGATCAATTTAAATACTAATAATGCATGCAATTGGCAATGTATCTATTGTGAGGTTCCAAATCTAACACGGGGGAAACCTGACCCTATTGATCTAAATCTTCTTCGGGTTGAATTACAAGATTGGCTCAAGAATTTAGTTGAAGGAGATTTCATAGAGAAACATACTGACCCTGGTACCAGGTTTAAAGATATTGCTCTCTCTGGAAATGGTGAGCCAACCGCTTGTAAAGAATTTAAAAGTGTTTTAAGAATCATTGAGGAGGAATTTACTGCATGTAAATGTCCTACAGACATTAAAATTAGATTGATCACTAACGGTAGCTATTTATCTGAAAAAGAAGTGCAAGATGCATGGCAAGAAATGCCATTAGAAAAAGAAATATGGTTTAAGATTGATTCTGCAAATACTTTGACTATTCAGCAATTAAATCAAGTTAATTTAACCCAAAACCAAATCAGAAAAAATCTCGAGTCCGCATTATCCGTTTCTTCAACAGTCATTCAAACTTGTCTGACGAAAATAAATGGGCAACTTCCTCAAGAAAGTGAAATTTGTGAATATGTGAGCCTTCTAAAGCCCTATGAAAAGAAAATAAATAGTATTCATCTATATAGCCTGGCAAGGCCCACCGAGCAGAAAACACTTTATAGCCTAGAGAGACTCAGTGATAAAGAAATGATCCATATTGCTGATAAAATGGATAAACTTTCCATACCAATTTTTACATTTAGTTA
Organism: Methylophilaceae bacterium; assembly: GCA_016778465.1. Taxonomy (GTDB): domain Bacteria; phylum Pseudomonadota; class Gammaproteobacteria; order Burkholderiales; family Methylophilaceae; genus BACL14. Next base: position 67,979 of record JADHPM010000002.1, on the reverse strand, counting down.
AATGAAATTCATTAATCTAATTTTTTTATCTGTATTAATGTTAAATGGGTGCCAAAAACAGGATGTTGAGTGGTCAAGTTTTGGCAACGATTTAACCAATCAACGCTATTCAAGACTTGATCAAATTAATACTGAAAATATTGGTCAACTAAAACTTGCATGGCAATACCGAACTGGTATCAGAGGAACATTTCAGGCAACACCAATTATTAAAAATGGTGTGATGTATGTGTCACTTCCTTTTAACCATGTAATTGCAATTGATGCAAAAACTGGAAAAGAAATATGGCGTTATGAGCATGATCGAAATAAAGAAAAGCCTATGTGTTGTGGTCCTGCCAATCGGGGTGTTGCAGTCTATGATCAACAATTATTTATGGGAACCGTTGATGCAAGACTCATATCATTAAATTTAAAAACAGGAGAAAAGCTTTGGGATATAAGTGTTGTTGATGAGCTTGGTGTGATTGAATCCACAGAAAATTTAGCTCTTGATGATCCCAACAGACAAAAAAAAATGAGTGGCGGCACTGGTGTTAGTATAAATATGGCACCCGTCGTCTATGAAAATAAAGTCATTATTGGTATAACTGGTGTGGGGTATGGTTTGCATCTAGATAATGCTGAGGACGAATCACTAAATGCTGTAGTTGGCATTAGTGGTGAGTATGGTAGGTCAGGTTTTTTAGCCGCATATGATATTTATTCTGGGCAACAAATATGGAAATTTAACACAATCGCTGAGAAAAGCTGGGAGGGCGAAATGAGCAACTATACCAAAGATGGTGAAGTTCTCAATCGCGATCTACTTTATGAAAAAGAGAATCTAACAAAATACCCCAATGCCGCAAAGTTCGGAGGAGGCTCAGCTTGGACTACCCCTGCAATTGATAGTGATACTCACACCCTATTCTTTGGCACGGGAAATCCCTCACCACAAATGAGTGGCGAAACTAGGCCTGGTGATAACCTTTACACGGTTTCACTGGTTGCACTCGATGCAAATACTGGAAAATTAAAATGGCATTATCAACAGGTTCCTCATGACTTATGGGGTTATGATGTTGCTAGCCCACCTGTTTTATTTCATACCATTGTCGATGGTAAAATTGTTCCCGCCGTTGGCCAAGCTGGAAAGACAGGGTGGTTCTATATTCATCACCGCAATACGGGTAAGCTAATTCTAAAATCAGATCCTTTTGTGCCACAACAAAGTATGTTTACTGAAGCTACCCCGGAAGGAACCATTATTTATCCTGGAATTTTAGGAGGTTCAAACTGGTCCCCTGTCAGTCTAAATGTTGATCGACATATCGCTTTTGTGTCGGGAATTCATGCCCCCATTAAATATACGTTGCATGAAAAGTATACGATAGATACCCCTCAAAAATATGTGTCATCTGAGCCTGCGGACGAAGATCAATGGGGTATTCTCTCAGCAATCGATCTCTCGAGTGGAACAATTTTGTGGCAACATGATACTGAAGACCCACTGGTGGGAGGGACGCTTGCTACAAAAGGGAATTTAGTTTTTGTTGGGGAAGGTAACGGTAGCTTTAATGCATTTAATGCCAGTAATGGTGAGTTATTGTGGGCACATAACACCAATGCAGGTGTCAATGCACCCGCAATCTCATATATGATTGATGGCAGGCAATATATTGCAGTTGTTGCTGGCGGAAATAAAATCTTTGGTTTCAAACAAGGTGATTTTATAAACGTATACACTCTGAATGACGAATGAAAAATAGTAAAGACTATGATTTATTATTAAGTGAAAGAAAAAAAATTGTCTCGCGCCTGTTGACTATAATTATTTTCTCTTATTTCTCTTTTATCTCTGTTATTGCATTTAACCCAAATTTTTTTGGGCAATTAATCGCCAATACCTTTTACTCAATAGGAATTGTTTTCGGGTTTCTTTTAATTTTACTCATATTTATTGTTACACTTTTTTATGTTTATCTTGCAAACAAAACCCTCGAACCCCTTATAAAAAATATTCATAAGCAATTCAAATAAATGCAAATAGAATCAAGCACAAATACTACTGCCATCATAATGTTTACAGCATTCGTTGTTTTAACACTTATGATTACCTATTGGGCCTCGAATAAATCAAAAACTGCAAGTGGATTTTATACCGCTGGAGGAAACATTTCTGGCTTACAAAATGGCTTAGCAATTTCAGGTGATTTTATGTCAGCAGCATCTTTTTTGGGAATATCAGGTTTGGTTTTTTTAACAGGATTTGATGGCTTGATATACTCCATCGGATTTTTAGTTGGCTGGCCAATTATTCTATTATTAATTGCTGAGCCACTCAGAAATCTAGGCAAATACACCTTTGCAGATGTTGCTTCCTTTCGCTTAAAACAAAAGCCTATCCGGACACTAGCATCCCTAGGCTCTCTTTTTACTGTCATACTTTATTTGATTGCTCAAATGGTTGGGGCAGGTAAGCTTATAGAGTTACTTTTCGGTTTATCTTATGCTTCAGCTGTTATGATAGTTGGTAGTTTAATGATTTTATACGTTACATTTGGTGGCATGTTAGCTACTACTTGGGTTCAGATTATCAAGGCTATCTTACTTCTCTCAGGAGCAACTGTCATTGCTCTTTTGGTATTAGCTCAGTTTGATTTTAGCTTTAACGATTTTTTTGCAAAAGCGGTAGACTCACATCCAAAATTAGATGCGATCTTGGCACCAGGGGGATTAATTTCTGATCCAATTTCAGCAATATCTTTGGGATTAGCCTTAATGTTCGGTACTGCTGGATTACCTCATATCCTTATGAGATTCTTTACCGTAAAGGATGCTGTTGAAGCCCGAAAATCTGTCGTCTATGCTACTGGATTTATCGGCTACTTCTATATACTTACTTTTATAATTGGTTTTGGTGCAATTGTGCTTGTTCTTAATGATCCTCAATATCTGCAACCTGATGGTAAGACCCTCATTGGTAATAATAATATGGCCGCCATTCACCTATCACACGCGGTAGGAGGAGATTTATTATTAGGTTTCATATCCGCCGTTGCATTTGCTACGATCCTAGCAGTTGTATCAGGCCTTACACTTGCTGGGGCGTCAGCAATATCACATGATTTGTATTCTAATGCTCTTGGTAAATCAGTCACGGAAGAGAAAGAAATGAGGATCTCTAAATATGCTACGGTTGCTTTGGGTTTATTAGCAATTTTTCTAGGCATAATTTTTGAGAAACAAAATGTAGCATTTATGGTGGGTTTAGCTTTTGCAATAGCAGCCAGCACAAATTTCCCTATTTTGTTGTTATCAATTTATTGGAAAAATTTAACCACCAAAGGTGCGATTATCGGTGGGACTGCAGGCCTAATAACAGCAATTATTTTAGTAGTTATTGGGCCAGTGGTATGGGTAGATATATTAAAAAACAGCTCGCCTCTTTTTCCCTATAAGTATCCTGCTTTATTTTCTATGCTAATTACCTTTATTGGTATCTGGGTATTTTCCATTACTGATAAATCAAAACAGGCACAAAAAGAAAAACTACTATTTAAAAACCAATATTTTAGATCACAAACTGGGGTTGGGATTGAAAAAGGATCGAGTCATTAATTAAGGTCTCTTTAATATTGAGGTTATTTGTTTTTAGATTAGTTATCGGCTCATTTTTTGGAAGCCTATTTAAAAAGAATATAAGGGCTTTATAAATGCGACTTAACTTTTTATTTTTAATTTTATTTTCAATAACCGCTATGGCAACTGAAGAACCAAAATTTACTTTAGTAAAAAAGGATGGTCCTTTTGAAGTTAGAGAGTATGCGAAAAAAATTATTGCACAAGTAGAAGTAGAAGGCTCATATCAGGATGCAACTAGTAGAGGGTTTAAGTTGCTAGCTGACTTTATCTTTGGCAACAACACAAATCCTAGTCTTCAATCAGATAAAATTGAAATGACTGCTCCCGTAATAAGCTCTATTAAAAATAAAGAAATTGAAATGACTGCTCCCGTGATCTCGGAAAAAGATAAACATAAATGGTTAATTTCTTTTGTTATGCCTTCGGAATATTCGCTTGATACTTTACCAAAACCAAATAATGCAGATGTAAAAATAATTGCTCTTGAAATAGAAAAGTATGCCGTGATTGTTTTTTCCGGATTAGTCAGAGAATCAAGTTTTGAAGAAAAAATTACATTATTAAAAAATTACGTAGAGGAAAATAATTTTATCGTGGATGGTAATGTACAAATCGCAAGATATAATCCCCCATGGACTTTACCCTTCTTTCGCAGAAATGAGTTACTTTTAAAAATAAAATAAATTTAATATTTCTTCCCCTACATTTTAAGGCTGTTGAAAAAAATCATAGTAATGTTACTATTTTTACAGGTTAAATTATTTAATCTAGTTTTTTTAAAAAAGGGAGTACTTATGCTTAGACTATTTTTTATCTTTCTTGCAACAACGTTTCTTTTCGCATGCAATAACTCTTCAATAGATTCGGCCGCAGATGAAGCAACAGCAGCTAATGAAGCGGCTCCTACTGAGGAAAAAGCTTTTCATTCTACTGATGCACTCTTGATTGGAGGAAATGGTGGATTTAATCCATCAGCTGAAGATGGCGGTGCAGACTTAGAGCTAAGTCCAGAGATTAAGTAACACAAATAAAACTCTCCAATGGCTTATTGGGGGGTTTTATTTTTTTCTATTTTTATTGCTTTAGCCATACGATTCAATGCCTCATTTAAGATATTACTTTGAGTTGCGAAATTTAAGCGAAAGTGTTTTTCCTTATTAAACATTGATCCTGGTTGAACTGCGACACCATATTGAAGAAATAGCTCACATAGATCTAGATTTTTTAATTTTTCGTAAGATATCCATGCAAGATAGCTTGCTTCAGTCGTGTAAAGTTTCAAGTCTTTAATAGGTATGATTTTTTCTTGCACCAATTTACGGTTTTTATCTAGATAATCTAATAAATCTTTTCGCCATGGCTCACCTTTATCAAGCGCAGCAAGAGTCGTTATGTATCCAAAAATTTGTGTATCTGGAATAATTGTTCCGATACCTTTACTAATACTCTCTCTTAAATCCTTATTTTCTGAAATAGCCCAAGCAGTCCCTAATCCTGGAAAATTGAAAGTTTTATTAAGTGACATCAAGGTGATTGTTTGTTTAGAGATTTCGCTTGAGATGCTTGCAATCGGGATATGTTTTTTATCACCCAGAACCATACCTGCGTGTATCTCGTCTGAACAAATTAGAATTTTATTTTTGACGCAAAAACTTGCAATGCCTTCAAGTTCCTTTTTGCTGTAAACAGTGCCCCCAGGATTGTGAGGATTGCAAAACATCAGAAGCTTAACGTTCTTTTTTTTATAGCTTAATAAAGAAGACTCATTCAAATATATTCGATTGTTTTCACAGATAAGATCAATTTCGAAAAAATCACGCAATGCCTTTTGGGGTGCCCATCTCAAATGATGGTAAACGGGTCTAGGCACTAGAATAGTCTCGTCATTTTTCACAAAATTACTGGCAGCAGAATAAAGCCCTGATACCACACTTGGAATAAATACAATCCAATCTTTATTTATCTTCCAGTTAAATTGTTGGTAAATGTAATCAACTAATTTCTCTTTTAAGTCATTTGGCTCATGCGTATACCCATAAACTCCATGCTCAACTCTTTTGTGGAGCGCTTCGACGACACAGGGAGGTGACCTAAAATCCATATCAGCAACCCATAGTGGAATAATATCTTTGCCATAACGGTTCCATCGAATCGAATCTGTATTTCTTCTATCTATGGGCTGGTCGAAATTATTCATCGTTAATACCCTAAGGTTTTATAAATTTTCCATCCCATGCAAAAGTGCAGCCGGTGTCTTCAGGGGAAGCATTTTCTATAACCTTGAGTAATTTCATTGCACTTATCTCTGGAGTAAATATTTTCTCTTGGGCAATACTCTTTTGGAAAGGCTTAGAAAGAGGAGAATCAACTGTTCCAGGATGTAAACCTAAAAAAATTGCTTTTTTATTTGTTCGACCTGACTCAATAGCTAAATTTTTTATAATCATATTTAAAGCAGATTTTGACGAGCGATAAGCATACCAGCCACCTAATTTATTATCTGAGATACTTCCCACACGTGCTGATAAAAACGCAAATATTGAGCGCTGCTCTTTATCTAATAAAGGCATAAAATACTTTGCAATCATTGCAGGTATGATTGTATTGACTTTAAAAATTTTTTCGAAATTTGCAAAATCAAAATCTCGAATAGATTTTTCTGGTTTAATTACTTTATCGTGCAAAATTCCATTAGCAACAAATATTAAATCCAGTGGTCCATTTTTTGATGCTACGTTTGCTGAATGCTTAATAGAAGCTTCGTCATCATAATTTATTCGATAAAAATTTGTATTCTCAACATCAATTTTTATTTCTTCTCTTGAAAATGCAATAATTTTAACATTCGGACAATCACAATGAATTTGACGAATAATGGCTCTAGCAATTAAGCTTGAGGCACCTATTATTGCAACATTCTTATACATATTAATCAAAGAGTACGTTTATCATGACTTTAGTTTAACAAATAAAAAATTAAACAGGTTTTTAATTAAAAACCTGACTTTCTGGCTTAATCTTCGTCTTATTTTTTAAGAAAAGGTATTGTTCCCCTATGAATTCCTTTCTTCGCAGGGCTAGTGCGAAAACTAGCCACATTTTAGGAGAACAAATGAAAAAAGAATTGGCCTGTCAGGTTCAAGATATCCCAGAAATTATTCAAAATGCATTAATAAAATATGGAGCAAGAAAAAAAATTAACCACCGTGGTTATTTAAGATACTTTAAACTTCTCACGATTAAAGAACTTAAAGATCACTTGAAGCAAGATGAGTTTTTATTTTTGATAGATCATAGTAACTCTTATCTTATTCAATCCCATGATGGGAAAACAATAATTACAATGGGGAAATATTTAAACCATTAAATTTTAATTTTATATCGATATTATTTTTTGTCATAATTGTAAATAAATTGTCATATTGCTAGTGCATATTGAACATATGGATAAATATGTAATAGCCACAGACACATTTGATCAGGTAAATGGAGTATCGACGACTTATAAAAATATTTTAAAAGTAAGTAAACGAGATATTGAAATAATCCATCCCTCACAATTTAAATATAAGTCATTTAAATCATATCCTGAAATTCAATTCTGTACAGAGCCCATAAAAGTTTTTAAAAAAATAAAGGCTATCAAACCGACCCATTTACATATCGCTACAGAGGGCCCGATTGGTATGGCTGCGCGGATCTATTGTAAATTTTATAAGGTACCTTTTACATCAGCGTACCATACCAAATTTCCAGAATATCTAAATATTTACTTTAGGCTACCCGTTAAATTCGGCTATTTTTTAATGAGATTATTTCACAAAAAAAGTAATGCTGTATTGGTACCAACTAATTCATGCATTAATGATTTGAAAAAGTTTGGCTTCAAAAATTTAGCGCTATGGACAAGAGGCGTTGATAAAGAACTTATTAAAAAAAGAATAAATCAGAAACCTAATAAAAAAATTAAGGTTTTATCTGTCGGTAGAATTGGTAAAGAAAAGAACCTGGACGCCTTATGCTCTTTGCATCAATATTTTAATATTACAATTGTTGGTGACGGTCCCGAATTAGAAAACCTTAAATCTAAATACTCAAATATAAATTTCGTTGGCTATAAGTTTGGTAAGGAGCTTGCAGAGTTATATTCAAAACACGATGTTTTTTGTTTTCCAAGCAAAACAGATACTTTTGGAATAGTTATTATTGAGGCCCTTTGTAATGGTCTTCCAGTTGCCGCCTATAATGTCACTGGGCCTAAAGATATAGTAAAAAATAAAATTACTGGCTTCTTAGGTAATGATTTAAAAAAGAATATTATTCAATGTAGCGATTTAAATAAAACTGAAATACAACAAGTGTCAATACAAAAATGGTCATGGCGTGAGTGTGAAAAAATATTATTTAACAATCTTCTTAGAATAAACTAACTTATCTTATTTGTATTTTTAATAGTAATTTATACAAAATAAATAGATGATAAAAAAATTTATTTTTCTTGATTTTGATGGAGTCTTACACCCTGTAGATTGCAGTTTAGATCTTTTTTTCAACAAAGCAAAAAACTTTTTTAAACTTATAGAGAACCATGAATTAAACATTGTTATAACCTCGAGTTGGCAATTTGATGAAAAATACAATCTAATTAAATCAAAGTTTCCTCAAGAAATAAGGAAAAAAATTATCGGGGAAACTCAAGTTAAATTTTATGGTGCCTCCTGCCGATTAAAAGAAATTGAATACTTTCTTGCGCAAAATCATCTTTTAGGTGTTGATTGGATAGCGATAGATGATCAAAAAGATAAATTCCCGCATAATTTTAAAAAACTAATTTTATGTTCTCCTGATACCGGTATAAGCGATCAAGAGTTAGATAAAATTAAATTCTGGATTTTACAAGGAAAATAAATGCCAAAAATCGTTTTTTTAAAATGGATCAGTACTTCGCTTGTCTTGTCAGGAATACTTCTTACAAATTTAAATATTTTTCCCTTAAACATATTCCTTCATGGAGGAGGGGTGATTGGGTGGACCATTTCGGGATATCTTTCAAAAGACAAGGCAATTCTAATTAATTTTGGATTGCAAATTCCTTTGTTCTGTATTGGTTTCTTGCAGTTGATTCTCTAGATTCCTCATTTAAAAAATGATTTGCATATTTTTGAGGAACGTTATTAATATCAAGTAGGGTAAGAAAGTCTGCAGAATTAAAGTCAGGATCCCATGCTGGTTTACCACAAACAATTGCACCAAGCCGTAAGTAACCTTTCAATAAAGGAGGAGTCATTGCGTCAGTTTTAAAGTGAAGCTGCTCTGACGAAAGTGGTATTTTAGGCTTCACACCATAAATATTATTAATTCTATTTTCGTCGTATAGTTTTCTGTATATATTCGCAGCTAGTATTCCGCCATCACTCATCGGCACACTTGAGCAACCTATAAGGTATCTAAAGTTATTCTTTTTCATAAAACGACCAATTTGCGACCACATCAACATAATTGTGTATCCTGATCGATAGTCTTTGTGCACGCATGCTCTTCCTACCTCAACAATTTCATCTTTTAAATTACCCAAACACCCAATATCAAACTCAGTTTCTGAGTATAAGTAACCTAATCTCTTTGCAGCTAATGGAGTTAAAACACGATAAGTTCCAATGATCATATTTTTCTTTGTATCTTTTACGATTAGGTGTTCGCAATAGCTGTCAAAAATATCTTCATCAATTTTATTTTTTGCATTAATATTTGCACCCATTTCTTCTACAAAAATCTTATAGCGAAATTTTTGAATTTTTTTAATGTCTTTTTTTGATTGGACCCAGGATATTTGAATATCAGAGGGATTGTTTTTTTCTTTAGGTCTCTTTCTTCTTGGAGTATCAAGAACTGATAATTGCTCGAGGTTGGTTGAAGCCATTAAAGTTTCCCGTAAATAACGTTAACTTAAGTTTTTTTTATTACAATTTCATGACATATCTTAATTTTCTAACTTTACCCAATAAATTATTTTAAGCTCACCCTCCTTAGTCTCGACTAAGGCTGATAGATGCTCTACCCAATCACCGTCATTCAAATAAATACCATCTTTCATTTTCTTAATACTGGGACGATGAATGTGGCCGCATACAACCCCGTCACAACCTTTTAATTTTGACTCCCTTAGCATAAACTTTTCATAACTTGATATATACTCATTGACATTACTTATCTTACTTTTAATATGACTTGAAAATGACCAGTAATTTTTCTTGTACTTCTCTCTTATTTTATTTAGCTTTTCATTTATCCAAGTTATGAAGGTGTATAAACCGTCACCAATCAGCTCAAGAATTTTTGTAACTCTCCGAAAAGCATCAAATTGATCTCCATGAGTGACCCATAATTTTTTTCCCGTCTTCGTTTTGTGTATAGCCTCTTTCAAAATCTTGATTTCAGAAAATCTCAAATTGTAAAATTGGCGAACCGCCTCATCATGATTACCGGGAATATAGATAACCTTTGTGCCCTTTCGACTTTTTCTTAGAATCTTTTGAATAACATCATTGTGAGACTGTGGCCAGTACCATTTCTTTTTTAAGGCCCAGCCATCTATAATATCGCCTACTAAATATAATTTTTCTGAATCATTATGCTTTAGAAAATTTAGTAAGTACTTCGATTGACATGCTTTAGTACCCAAATGGATATCAGATATCCAAATTGTTCTGTAGTAATTCATTGCTACATTGAACAATTTAATTATGAATTTTTTATGACAACTATGACAATATGATTAAATTTTTACTTATCTTTTTTTATTTATTTGCCACTCTTCTTGTTTCACCTTTTATTTATTTTTTTTACAGGGCTTTAAGAATTAAAGTAATAAAAAAATGGTCTCTATTGATCTTAAAGATATTAAATATAAACCTGAGTACTAATATAAATTTATATGATGTTATTAAAGATGATCGATTTTTGATAGTCTCTAATCACGTATCATGGCTAGATATCATTGTCCTCAATGCTATACATCCCGTTTCTTTTGTTGCCAAGAGTGATATCAAGCATTGGCCATTTATAAATTTATTATGCGCTATCAGTGAAACAATATTCATTGATCGTTCCAGTCCAGCAAAGGTCAAAAAGGTTATTGTTCAAGTCAGTGAAAATCTAGCACAAAAAAATGTTTGTATTTTCCCAGAGGGGACATCCACAGATGGATTCGATGTATTACCTTTCAAAAGTAACTTATTTGAATCTGCAATAATGGCAAACGTATCAATTTTACCGATTGCAATCTCATATTATATCGACAATAAAAAAACAGCCGCCTGTAGTTACTATGGAGATATGTCAATACTTGAATCACTGATTTCTATATTAAAACTTAATAGAATTACGGTAAAAATTGAAGTGCTAAATAGAATCAAATCTAACAGAGAGAGAAAAATCCTCTCTAGCTTGGCTTATCAGATGATTCAAAGTGAAGTTACTAGAGAAATAAGATAATTATCCAAGTAAGAATGGCATTCATGATCGTAAGAAACACTGCTGCACTGCCAATATCTTTTGCGCGCTTAGCCAGTCTGTGCTTTTCTAATGAGATTCGGTCTATAGCCGCCTCAATACCAGAATTTAAGAGCTCTACGATTAAAACTAATAGCAGACTAGAAACCAGTAGCACTTTCTGAATGGTAGTTTCACCAACAAATATGCCTAAGGGGATCAAAAAAATTGCAAGAATTATTTCTTGTCGAAAGGCTTCCTCGTTCTTAAAGGCTGCATAAAACCCAGACATGGAGTATATGACTGCATTCGTGATTCGCTTGATACCAGTTTTTCCTTTAAAAGGGCTTTCTTTCATCACTTCTCATGCCACTATAAAATAAAGACAGTGCATTTTAATTTAATCCAAGAGTAATTGATACTGGCAATCTATTTTTTTCCAAATATTTAATTCTTTTGTCAAACCAAATCTTAAAAAGGGATAGTTTTTAAGCCAAGCTTCATCTATTACTAAGTATTTTTTTGATTTTTTTTCCATGTATGTACATTTGGGAAGCAGTTGATTATTTCTTTTTTTATAAAAGATATAAGCAACCCTTAATGCAAAAAGTAAAGCCCAATCCATGTAATCGGAAGGAAATTTAATTTTTTCAAGATTCCCACGATGCCCCAAGACAAGACTGGCTAATCTTGCCTGATCTGAAATAGTGAACGCTGTTAATTCTTTATTAGAAATAATATAGGCTGAGTGAACATTGTACTTCCTGTAGTTAATTGCCAAACCAATCTCATGAAGCATTGAGGCCCATTGTAGAATTTTATGAGAATTTTGATAGCTTTCATTATCTTCACTTGAAAGATTTTTAAAGATTTCTGTAGCTAAAGCTGACACTCGTTTCGCTTGAGGTAAATCTACTGAGAATTGTTTAGCCCACTCTGCAACCTCATCAATCCTGCGGTCGTACTCGGAATCAAAATCATCAATAGGAATTATTTTTTTTGATACTCCTGCGTATTTATCCTCACTTTGAATATTTATATTTTTTAAGATAGATTCATGTATCGCACCAAAGATGATTGCGGACTCTGAAACCTCCATCATTTCAATTTTGAAAACTTTAAAAATAGCTAACAATACTGAAAGGCCCCCGGCTATAACGGGTTTCCTCTCCGTTTTAAGGCCATTTAGATTAAGCTTTTTGGTATCGCCAGCCTCAATGAGATATTGCTTTATTTGCTCTAACCCCTTGAGCGTGATTAAAGTGCCGATATTATCTATTGGTAATTTCGAAAGGTGGTCTAAGTTATTTGCGGCAATAATATCTGCAATGGCTCGAATAGTTCCTGAAGAGCCAACCACTTGTTGATATGAAAATTTCTTATACTTTTTAAAAATATTTTTTAATATCTTCTCTGCTCGCGATTCGGCCAAGGAAAAATTTTTTTCAGTCAATTTTCCATCAAGAAAAAAGTCCCTGCTGAAAGTCACGCAACCCATTTGTAGCGAGTCAAAAACAGCGATTTTTTCATCTTTGCCAAGTATAATTTCTGTCGAGCTCCCACCGATATCAATAACCAGTCGACTTCCTTCGCAGAAGGGTGCAACATGCGATGCGCCTTGAAAAACAAGCTCGGCTTCATCTTTACCGGATAATAGTTTTATGGGAAATCCGAGTAACTTCTCGCCTTCATGAATTAAATTATCACCATTTTTAGCAACACGAAAGGCATTAGTAGCAACAACCGTGACGCTGTTTTTTGGAAAATCTTGAATTCTATCGCCAAACCTCATTAAAGTACTTAGCGCCTTGTCAAAGGTTTCGTCGTTTATATTACCGTCTGCACTAATGCCTGCCGATAATCTTAATGTTGACTTAATCGTGTCTATTTCTTGGACATGCAGTTTATCTTTATGAAATTTAATTCTGGCGATCATGAGCTTAAAGCTATTTGAGCCAAGATCAAGTCCAGCAACTAAATTATTTGGTATGGAATTTTTATTAATATTCTTCAAGAAACAATAGCTTTCAAACGTTGGATCATATGAAAGAAATATGACAGTTAGATGACAAATGCGCAACCTTTATTTATCTTCAAGTATCATGATAAAAAATAATATAGAATTATGGCATGGAAAAAATGGTTACAATTCCTCTCGAGAGTCGAGCGCTGAGTTTGCTTGACTTTAACGATCGTGTTTTATCAAAAGCTAAAAATAAGAACATCCCTCTAATCGAAAGATTTAAATTTACATGTATTGTCAGTAGCAACTTAGATGAGTTTTATGAAATTCGTTTTGCAGAGATTTTAGAGCGGTCAGAGAGTAAAAAACAGAGGTATACAAGAGATGGGGTTGAATTTAATTGGTTGTTAGATGAAATTGGTAAAAAAGCTAAAGTCATTAATAACGATATTCAAAAGACACTTTATAAGACTATCATCCCCGCATTAGTCTCGCATAATATTCACCTCATTACCGATTCAAAGTGGCCTCAACATTTAGATAATTGGACGTTAAAATTATTTAAGAGAGAGATAGAGAATTTGGTCTCCCCGATCGTGATTACTGAAAACAGACCTTTCCCAAATATTAGCAATAAAACAATCTCCTATATTGTGAGTCTTGAAGATAAATCCTTAAAAAAATTCGGGATTGTTCAGTTGCCTAAATATATCCCAAGGGTATTTAAGGTGCCAGGGCAAATCTCAAAAAAAACTCAGAGCTTTATTTTCATTGGCGCTCTAATGAGAGAATATATGCAGCGACTTTTCCCAGACCAAAAGGTTATCGATAGCTATCAATTTAAAATCACTCGAAACTCTGACTTATATATTTCTGAGGATGCTGAGGACCTAAGAGACGCCCTACAAGGGGGTCTTTCAACCCGTGATCTTGGTGCTGGAGTTAGAATTGAGGTATCTACGCGAATGCCTAAAAAAATTATCTCCTACCTGAAAAATATTTTTTCTCTAAGAGATGATTGTATTTTTTCAGTTAGGGGTCCAAGTAATTTATTTAGGTTTGTCTCATTACTTGATTCAATAAAAAATCCTCAACTTAAGTTTGCACCCTTTAAACCAAAAGACCCAGTACCAAAAAACTTCTCTATTTTTAAATGGCTCAAGGATTCTCCAAGACTTATTCAGCATCCTTATGAATCATTCAATCCAGTGGTGAAGCTGATCAATGAAGCTTCTACTGATCCCGATGTTCTGTCAATAAAACAAACAATTTACCGAACGGGGGACCACTCTCCCATAATGTTAGCACTCATGGAGGCCTCAAAAAACGGCAAGGAAGTGACTGTTGTAATTGAGTTGATGGCAAGGTTTGATGAAGAAACAAACTTTAACTGGTCTGCAAAACTTGAGAGTGTCGGCGCGCATGTCATTCATTCTCCAGTTAACTTTAAGTGTCACGCAAAAATGCTACTCATTACTCGCCGAGAGCTAGACGAGAAATCGAACAAATATAGAATTAATCATTATGCTCACCTTGGGACCGGTAATTATTCACCGAAAAACGCTATGACATACACAGACTATAGCTTCCTGACAACAGATAAAATCATCTGTAAAGATATAAATCAGGTTTTTCAAAAATTAGCGGGTAGTCGATCAAATATTAAATTAAAAAAATTGTGGCACAGCCCTGAGGAGAATAGATTAAATTTTATTCTTTATCTGAAGAGAGAGATTCGCTTTGCCAAAAATGGTAAAGCAGGGAAAATAATCATCAAAGTTAATTCCTTGTGTGATCATGAAATGATTCAATATCTTTACAGGGCATCAAGTGCTGGTGTAAAAATTGACTTAATTGTTCGAGGTATGTGTTCTTTAATTCCAAATCTAAATAAACACTCAGAAAACATTAGAATTCACTCAGTAATCGGTCGGTTTTTAGAGCATCATCGTATTTTTTATTTTGGCAATAATGGCCAGCCCAAGATTTTCTTATCTTCAGCGGATTGGCTTGAGCGAAATTTAAATCGACGTTTTGAAGTGACTTTCCCTGTTGAAGATAAGGCTCATATCAATAAAATTTATAATGAATGTCTAATGACATTGATTAACGATAAAGATCGCTGGGTGAAAAAGTCTAAAGGGCTGTATAAGAAGGTTTCAAATAAAAAGAAAGAGCTGCCTGCACAAGAAAAAATTATTCATAACCTTTAACAAAATATTAAGGTTGGTTTAAAGCCAACTGTTTTTTTGCAGAACTCTCTCTGATAATTTTTTGATAGAAATTAATCGTATTTTCAGCCATATGCTCCGCAGACCAATTTTCCATGGCATATTTTTTTGCTTTTTTAGATTGTTCAATTGAAAATTTCCTATGGTCTAAGAGGCGCTTTACTTGTGAACAAAAATGTTGAATATCATCTTTCGCTATAAGTGCTCCCTCCTCATCTTTAATCACTGATGCGATGCCTAATTCTGCTATCGCAACCACTGGGGTACCTTGTGCCATTGCTTCGAGGGGCACAATACCTTGGGTTTCTGTTTTTGAGGAGAATACAAAAATATCTGCCCCAGCATAGCATTGAGGAAGCTCATTCTCTTGATCTAGGTAAGGTAGTTTTTTAACTTTTTCTTGCAAATTAAGCGAAATAATTTTCTTTTCAATTTCTTGCTCTGCAGGTCCTTGCCCGGTAATCATCAAGATAATATCTTTGTCTTCTTGGGACAGGACATTAAGAACGTTAATCAGAAACTCAATATTTTTTTCTTTTGCCACACGCCCGACATACAATAATACTTTCTTATTCAGGGGAATATTATATTGCGTTCGGAATACTTTTTTATCCCTTTGAGTAAAAAAACTAGCTTGAATACCGGTAGGTATAACCTCGCATGATGTACTAACGCCGTATTTTTTTAATATGTCTGCCATTTGTGGGGAGGGCGAAATTACCGCATCCACCTTGTTACATTGCCTCTTTGATAAGCGTCGTGCAAACCATTTAGAAAATATCTTTGGTAGCCAAGGAATATATAAGTGAAGATAATCCTCAAAGAAAGTGTGGTAGGTCTCAACACAAGGGATATTTAAAAAATTTTTTAAATGAAGCCCAAAATAGTGAGCTACGAAGGGGGTATGAATATGAATGATGTCAAAATTTTCCTTTTTAATCCAATTCGATAATTTTCTAATTTTAAAATAGCTCATCAATCGATCCTCTGGATCAAACGGAATACTCATCGATGGAATTCTAGTAATCCATTTTTCTTTATTAGTATCAAAGGGGTATTCAGGGGCTATAAGATGCACGCTATGTCCCAGTCTCTCTAAGTTAATTTTGCTGTTGCGGATCGATGTGGATACTCCATTAATTCTTGGGTAATAAACATCTGAAAGAAACAAAACTTTCATTAAGAATAAATGAAGTAGCTGGGAATTCTATTCCAGCTTATAAATAAAGATAGTTCAAAAATGAAAAATCCTATAATAAAAGATATTAAAACATCTGAAACATAATGCAGACCCAATATGACTCTTGACAGAGAGATAAGTATAGTCATCATAATTAAAGGTAGCTCTAGAAAAGGAAAATAGTGGATGGCAATGAGAGAGAATATAACAGCGTGCATGGTATGTCCGGAGGGGAAACTAAACCTATCAAGAACCTTTCCCTGCATTAGGATAGCTTGATTTACCTCAAAGGGTCTTGGACGTGCTATTTTATTTTTTAAAATCAAATAAATGATTGTGCCTAAGCCACCAAAAACTGCCATATGCATTACCGGAATTATTGTTAAGAAGTTCTCATAAATGAGCAGACCCGCCATCAAGAGATACCAAAATAGCCCATCACCAAGACGGCTGATAAACTTGAAAAAATAGCGTATCAACTTTACGCTACTAAACTGATTCATAAAAACACAGATTAACGAATCATATTTGTTAAGTACAAAAAATGAATTTTTAAATAATTTATTCACAACATGTCCCCATAGGTGGCATGTTATTAAGTGGGTGTGACAGAATTATTACAAATAGTTATATGTGAAATTGGGGGCTGTAGTCTCTAATAGTCTCTAATAGACACTGAACATTTTCTGGAGGTGTAAATTGAGTGATCCCATGACCTAAGTTAAAAATATGCCTTTCGCCAATACCATAGTCGTCAAGAATAGCTTTTGCAGCACCTTCAATAGCTTTTGGATTTGATAATAAGATTGCAGGATCCAGGTTACCTTGCAATGTTAATTTATCCTTAACAATCTGCCTTGCATTACTCAAACTTGTCTGCCAATCAACACCAAGAGCTTGGGCGCCACTCTTAGCCTGCTTATGGAGCCACTGACCACCGCCCTTGGTAAAGATTATCTTTGGAGTATTCTCGTAGCCCATTAAATTTAAATTCTGAATAATGACCTTCATATAATTTAATGATAAAGGCTCGTACTCTCTGTCAGCCAATACACCTCCCCAAGAATCAAAAATCATTACCACATCTGCTCCAGCATTGATTTGCAGCGCTAAGTATCTGCTGACAGATTCAGTAGTAATTTTTAATATATGTTCCATTAGATCTGGCCTCGCATAGGCCATTTTCTTTATGGTCAGAAAATCCGTGCCGCCCTGTCCTTCAACCATGTAAGTAGCTAGTGTCCATGGGCTGCCTGCAAAACCAATAAGAGGCACTCTGCCATTAAGCGCTTGCTTTATACTTTTTACAGCCTGAAAAACATAGGATAGCTCTTCTTCCACATTTGGAATATCGAGTTTTTGTATTGAGGACTCATCTTTTAATGGATGACTAAATTTTGGTCCCTCTCCCTCAACAAAATGTAATCCCAGTCCCATTGCGTCTGGAATCGTTAAAATATCTGAAAACAAAATTGAAGCATCAAGATATGGGAAACGGTCTAAAGGCTGGAGCGTCACTTCGGTAGCAAAGTCGGTATTTTTACAAAGCTCTAAAAAACTTCCTGCATTTTTTCTTGTGGCACGGTACTCAGGAAGATATCTTCCAGCCTGGCGCATAATCCAAGAAGGTGTGTAAGACGTCTTTTCACCTCTTAGTGTTCTTAAAATACTATCGTTCTTTAAAACTGACATAGATTTGAGGTTGAATTCTTATTAAAAAATGAAGCGATTTGAGTTAACGTGGCAATGAGATTTTGCCCATCAAAAACTCATCCACCGAACGAGCACATTGACGGCCCTCTCTAATGGCCCAAACAACTAACGATTGGCCACGCCGCATATCGCCCGCTGTAAATACTTTGTTCCGTGAGGTTGCGTAGCAATTTTCCCCGTCAGTTGTCGCCTTTGCATTACCACGCTGATCTTTTTCGACTCCAAATTGATCTAATAGACTCTGTTGGGGGCCAAGGAAACCCATAGCAAGTAAAACAAGGTCAGTCTTAATTCTAAACTCCGAATTTGGCATTTCTTGCATCTTTCCATCCTGCCATTTAACTTTAGAAGCAATCAATTCTTTAACCTTACCGTTCTCGCCCACAAATGATTTTGTTGCTACCGACCAGTCGCGGTCACAACCCTCCTCATGAGAACTCGAGGTTCTAAGTTTTAAAGGCCAGTATGGCCAAACCAGGTCTTTATTTTCTTGCTCAGGAGGTTGTGGCATAAGTTCAAATTGAGTAACCGAAAGCGCACCATGACGATTTGAAGTTCCCACACAGTCAGAACCTGTATCACCACCGCCAATCACAACTACATGTTTATCAGTTGCTGTAATCTGTGCATCAACCTTATCACCCGCAACTACTTTATTTTGTGATGGCAAAAAATCCATAGCAAAATGCACACCATCCAATTCACGTCCAGGAACAGGAAGGTCACGAGGCCATTCCGCTCCGCCAGCTAAAATCACGGCATCATACTCATCAGTCAACTGATCAGGTAAGATAGTTTCACCCACATTTTGATTTGTCTTGAAGGTGACGCCTTCAGCCTCCATTTGTTCCACACGACGGTCAATATGTGTTTTCTCCATCTTAAAATCAGGGATGCCATATCGAAGTAGACCTCCAATACGGTCATTCTTTTCTAACACATCAACCGCGTGACCAACCCTTGCTAATTGTTGGGCAGCAGCAAGACCTGCAGGGCCTGACCCCACAATTGCAATTCTTTTTCCAGTTTTATGTTTTGGTGGTTGGGGAACAACCCAATTATTTTCCCAAGCTTTATCTATTATTGCATGCTCAATTGATTTGATACCCACTGCGTCCGAGTTGATATTTAGAGTGCAAGCTGCCTCACAAGGTGCAGGACAAATTCGCCCGGTAAATTCAGGAAAATTATTTGTCGAATGCAGGACATCAATGGCTGCACGCCAATTTTGTTGGTAAACCAAATCATTCCAATCCGGAATAATATTATTTACAGGGCAGCCATTATTGCAAAACGGGATTCCACAATCCATACAACGTGCACCTTGAATTTTTGCTTCATCGTCAGATAGGTGAAGCACGAATTCTTTATAATTTTTTACTCTCTCTGAGGGTGGAATATAGCCCTCATCTAGACGAGGATATTCCATAAAGCCTGTCACTTTTCCCACTTAAGCAGCCTCCTTTGATGTTGCCTGATGTAACTCATTTAACGCTCTTTGATACTCATGAGGCATAACTTTGACAAAATTGTTCAATTCATTTTCCCAATCCTCAAGAATTGATTTTGCAATTGGGCTTCCTGTATAGGTCGCATGGTTTTCAATTAAACCCTTAAGGATAGTTTCATCTGCCAGATTTAAATGCCTGGGCCCTTTATTTTGTGCAGATTCCTTTTCTACCTTTTCAAGACTAACCATAGAAGGGTTGCAGAATTTATCAAAGCTATTGCTAATATCGTAAATATAGGCAACACCACCTGACATGCCTGCAGCAAAATTTTGGCCTGTAATACCTAATACGACTACCGTTCCTCCCGTCATATACTCACAGCCATGATTTCCAACACCCTCGACTACAGCACTAGCCCCAGAATTTCTAACACAAAATCTTTCCCCCGCAATGCCTCTAAAGTATGTTTCACCGGATGTTGCACCATACATCACAGTATTTCCAACGATAATATTCTGTCCTTGGATACCTTTAAAATTTGCTGGGGGCTGGATGATAATAGTGCCACCGCATAATCCTTTGCCAACATAATCGTTGCCCTCGCCATAGAGATTAAAGCTAATGCCATTTGAAAGAAAAGCACCAAAACTTTGACCTGCAGTTCCTTTTAAATTGACCTTAATCGTATCCTTCGGTAAACCCTCATTTCCGTAACGTTTCGCAATTTCATGAGAAATTAACGTACCAACAGTTCGATTCGTATTCGTAATTCCAATATCCAATTCAATTGGTTTTTTCTCAACCAGCGCCGTGGTCGCTAATTTAATGAGCTCATGATCAAGTGCCTTATCTAAACCATGATCTTGATTTTCGACATGATAACGTGCTACTTCTTGGTCTAATTTTGGTTGATAGAAAATACGACTAAAATCTAAACCTTGTATTTTCCAATGCTCAATGCCTTTTTGCATATCAAGTAAATCACTTCGACCAATTAAATCATTAAATTGCTTAATTCCCAGCGAAGCCATAATTTCTCTTACTTCTTCGGCAATAAAGAAAAAGAAATTAACCACATGATCAGGTTGACCCTTAAAACGTTTTCTTAACTCAGGATCTTGGGTAGCGATACCGACGGGGCAAGTATTTAGGTGGCATTTCCTCATCATAATGCACCCCTCAACTACTAACGGTGCGGTAGCAAAACCAAACTCATCAGCCCCTAACATTGCACCAATTGCCACGTCTCTTCCAGTTTTCATCTGACCATCAACTTGTAAAATGACCCTACCTCGGAGTTGATTCAAAACAAGTGTCTGTTGTGTTTCTGCAAGACCTATCTCCCATGGAGTCCCTGCATGTTTAATAGATGAAATTGGAGAGGCACCAGTACCCCCATCATGTCCAGCAATCACGATGTGATCAGATTTGGCCTTTGCAACCCCGGCAGCAACTGTGCCAACGCCTGTTTCTGAAACTAATTTTACCGAAATATCTGCACTCGGATTTGCATTTTTTAAATCATGAATTAGCTGTGCCAAATCTTCAATCGAATAAATATCATGATGAGGCGGAGGTGAAATGAGTCCAACACCTGGAACTGAAAATCTTAATTTAGCAATGTAAGGACTTACTTTGTGTCCAGGCAACTGCCCCCCCTCACCTGGCTTTGCTCCTTGAGCCATTTTAATTTGAATTTGATCTGCTGCAGCTAAATAGGCTGCCGTCACTCCAAAACGGCCGGAAGCGACTTGTTTAATCCTCGAGCGCATTGAGTCACCAGCCTTTAACTCAAAATTAGATTCAATAATATCTCGACCCAAGTGATCTGCTAACGATGAATTTTTACTGATCGGAATAAAGCGTTTAATATCTTCGCCACCTTCGCCAGTATTGGATTTGCCCCCAATGCGGTTCATGGCAACTGCCAGAGTTGAATGTGCCTCAGTTGAAATTGAACCTAAAGACATTGCTCCCGTTGCAAAACGTTTCACTATTTCACTAGCAGGCTCTACCTCATCAATTGAAATTGCACTTGCTGACTTGAATGAAAATAAGCCCCTCAAAGTTTTATGTCTGTGAGATTGGTCATTGATTAATTTCGCGTATTCTTTGTATGTTTCATACTGATTTGTTCGCGTTGAGTGCTGAAGTTTTGCAATCGACTCAGGATTCCACATGTGTTCCTCTCCACGAATTCGAAATGCATATTCGCCACCTGCGTCCAATGCATTAGACAAAACTGGATCATCCCCAAAAGCTGCTGAGTGCATACGCTCAACTTCCTGCGCGATTTCATCAATACCAATTCCTTCAATATTTGTTGCTGTACCTGTAAAGTATTGATCAATAAATTTTTGATTCAAACCAACCGCTTCAAAAATTTGAGCTCCACAGTATGATTGATAGGTTGAAATACCCATTTTTGACATGACCTTATAAAGACCCTTCCCAATTGCTTTGATAAATTTTTCCTGCGCATCAAGGAAATTATCAGTAAGGGAATTAATGGTTTCAAAAGTGAGCCAGGGACATACTGCCTCAGCACCATAGCCACCTAAAAGCGCAAAATGATGTACCTCTCTTGCAGAACCTGTATCAACAACTAAACCTGTATTCGTTCGGTTACCCGCTTTAACCAAATATTGGTGTGTTGCAGAGCATGCCAATAAAGCTGGGATAGCTTGTCTCTTCTGCGATACGCCTCTGTCAGACAGAATAATGATGTTAAAACCCTGCTTAACCGCTTGATTTGCTTGCTCACAAATATCATTAAGCTTATTTTTCATCACATCAGATGGTAAATCTTGCCCGTCCACTTCATAGGTAATGTCAATAACTAATGACTTAAACTGGTTTTGGGTTAGAGTTTCTATGGATTTTAATTGCTCCAATTCTTCAAGGCTCAAAACTGGCTGACTTGCCTCTAAACGCATCGGTGGATTTTTCTCATTCAGCCCCAAAAGATTTGGTCTGGGACCAATAAATGTTACTAATGACATAACAATTTCTTCCCGAATTGGGTCAATTGGAGGATTGGTAACCTGCGCGAAGAGTTGCTTAAAATAATTATAAATTAACTTCGGTCGATTGGAAAGAACAGGTAGAGCCGCATCATTACCCATGGAGCCTGATGCCTCCTGGCCTGTTTCAATCATAGGTTTTAAAATGAAACTGATATCTTCTTGTGTGAATCCAAAATTTTGTTGGGTATCAAGTAAAGATTCATGCATCACCAATTTTTTATTGACCGCTTTAAGATCTCCCAAGAAATAGCGGGACTGCTTAATCCACTTAGCGTAAGGCTTTTCACTTGATAAAAGTGTTTTGATTTCCTCATCATCAATAACGCGACCAGCCTGCAAGTCGATAAGAAGCATTTTTCCTGGCTCAAGGCGCCATTTTTTAATAATTTTCTCTTCAGGAAATTTTAAAACTCCCATCTCAGATGCCATCATGACAACGCCATCATCAGTCATCAAATAACGTGCAGGCCTCAAACCATTGCGGTCTAATGTTGCACCAATCATCTGACCATCAGTAAATGCGACTGCAGCAGGACCATCCCAAGGCTCCATAAGAGCGGCGTGATACTCATAAAAGGATTTTCGGTTCTCACTCATTAAGGGATTACCTGACCATGCCTCAGGGATTAACATCATCATTGCATGTGGTAGGCTATAACCACCAGCGACAAGAAGTTCTAGACAGTTATCAAAACTGGCTGAATCTGATTGAGTTTCATCAATTAATGGCCACAGTTTTTCAAGATCTTCACCCAACAGATCTGATTGCATTTTTTCATGGCGCGCGTTTATCCAATTAATGTTTCCTCGAACTGTATTAATTTCTCCATTATGCGCAATCATCCTATAAGGATGAGCCAGCTCCCAAGCTGGAAAAGTATTAGTCGAGAAACGCTGATGAACGAGAGCTAGAGCTGATATCATAGATTCCTGTAATAAGTCTTGATAATAATTACCAACCTCGCAAGCCAGCAACATGCCCTTGTAAACAATGGTTCTTGACGACATTGAGTTTACATAAAAATTTGCAGGGTCACTGAAATCTAACTTACTTATGGCATTTTCGATTCGTTTTCTAATAACGAACAGTTTTCTCTCAAATGCATTTTGCGTATCTAAATTATTAGCTCGTCCAATAAAAACCTGACGAGTAAAGGGCTCAACATGCTTGGCTGCCTTTGCTATATCTTTATTGTTAACGGGAACATCTCGCCATCCAAACTCATGTTGATCCTCCTCATTAATTATCTGAGAAATAATTTTTTCACATTCCTTCCTAATTTTTGCGTCTTGGGGAAGAAATAACATTCCAATTCCATAGTGCCCTTCATCAGGCAAATTTATACTTATTTTCTTAGTCTCGGCACGAAAGAAATCATCAGGCATCTGTAAAAGGATACCTGCACCGTCCCCGAGCTTTGGATCATAACCAGTTGCCCCACGATGTGTCAGATTAGTCAAAATCTCAAGCCCTTGGAGCACTATCTGATGGCTTTTCTTGCCATGGATGTTTGCAACAAAGCCCACGCCGCAAGAATCATGCTCGTTTTTTGGATTGTACAAACCCTGTTTAATAGGTTTTTTAGTAAATGTCATTTGTAAAAAAATAAATTTTAACGGAACCTTGAATAATAAGGCTTTTTGCTGATTAATTCAATGTCTGCTACGCTAAAGAAGTAAGATTTAAAATGCCGCAAAAGCAACCTCGGCCGCGTCTAATGTTTGTTGAATATCATCTTGTGTATGGGCAGCTGATACAAAACCTGCCTCAAAAGCCGACGGCCCAAAGTAAATGCCCTGTTCTAGCATTAAATGAAAAAACTTTTTAAAACTCTCTCTATCGGATGTCATCACCTCATCAAAACTATTTGGCGCTTTAGATGAGAAATACATCCCAAACATTCCCCCTACATTTCTTGCTGTAAATTCTTTACCTTTATTTTTTGCAATTTGCGTTAGTCCTGTGACCAAATTACTTGTAATTTCAGCCAAGCGGGTATGAAAATTTTTCTCCTGTATAAGCTCAAGCGTTTTTAGACCTGCAGCAACTGCAACGGGGTTACCAGATAACGTCCCTGCTTGATAGACCGGCCCATGTGGGGCTAATTGACTCATTATTTCTTTCTTTCCTCCAAAGGCTCCTACAGGAAGTCCTCCCCCAATCACCTTACCCAGAGTAGTCATATCTGGGATCACATTAAATAATTCTTGAGCTCCGCCCAAAGCAACACGAAAACCAGTCATTACCTCATCAAAAATAAGAACGACGCCATGATCCGTGCACAGCCGTCTTAAGGTTAATAAAAATTCCTGCTCTGGGATAATCAAGTTCATATTCCCAACAACTGGTTCCAGAATGACACAAGCAATTTCAGCGCCCATTTGATCAAATAACTCTCTTAAGGCTTCTGTGTCGTTATAGGGTAAAGTTAAAGTATCTTTTGCTACATCATGGGGCACGCCAGCTGAACTTGGTTGGCCGAATGTGAGTGCTCCTGAGCCAGCTTTAACAAGCAAGGCATCAGCATGGCCATGATAACAACCTTCAAACTTTACAATCTTGTCTCGTCTGGTATGCCCTCTGGCTACACGAATGGCGCTCATGGTTGCTTCAGTCCCACTACTCACTAATCGCACTTGTTCAATACTTGGAACCAAACGCACTATCGTTTCAGCCATAGTTAGTTCACGCTCGGTAGGCGCCCCAAAAGATAAGCTACCTTTAGCAACTTCTTGCACAACTTGAATGACCTCAGGGTGCGCATGGCCAAGTATCATTGGGCCCCAAGAGTTTATGTAATCTATATATTCTTTATCATTTTCATCCCACAGGCGACTGCCAAGAGCGCGTTTAAAAAAGATAGGTGTGCCTCCAACGGAACCGAAAGCCCTCACAGGTGAATTAACGCCACCCGGAATCGTAATCTGAGATTGTTCAAATAATTGTTTATTTCTATCCATAATTTAAGAAAATAATTTAATAAAATTTTTTGCGCTTAAGGCTATGTCATCTGCCTTAAAAAGCCCATTGACAATCGCCACTGCATCAACTTGCTCTTTTACTAAGCAGGAAACATTGTCTAGCGTTATTCCACCTATGGCGACGACTGGCAAAGAACAAATTTTTTTCACTTGCCTTAGGGTCTCTAGAGTGACTCGGGGCGCATTTGGTTTCGTCTTTGTTTCAAAAAAGGAACCTAAAGCAATGTAATCTACTTTTTTTTTTATCGCCAAGTTCACACGCTCCAATGAATTGTAACAAGAAAGTCCAATATACTTTTTAGGGCCAATTTTTTCTCGTGCAGTTTCAATTTTGTCGTCATTTTCGCCCAAATGTACTCCATCTGCATCTAAATTACAACAAATATCAACATTATCGTTAATAATAAGAGTTATTTTTAACTCGTCGCAAAGCCTTTTGACCTGTTCTGCCTGTTCCATTTGATCTAAAAATGGCAAACTTTTATTCCTGTATTGCAACAAGTGGCAGCCACCTTGGTTTAATAATTCAATCTGGCGCAATAATCTTTTGGTATCTGCCTCATCTGGCGTTACGGCATACAAGCCTTTAATGGTGGGTGTATTTTCCATCATCCTCGTCCTCATTTATCCAAAAAAAACGGTCTGGAATAAATTGGCCCATACCAGGTTTAAATGCGTTTTTTAAAGTTTGCCATGTAAAGTTTTGTGCCTCGTCAATCGCCTCATCCAAATCCAAACCTCTAGCAATACAACCAGCAATGGCTGAAGCTAAGGTGCAACCAGAGCCGTGGTATGAACCTGGTAGACGTTCCCAATAGTAGGGTATTTTTTGTCCTAAGCTTGTATAGAAAGAGTTGATCACGGATTCTGATTGCTCATGGGTGCCGGTTATTAGAACGTTTCTACAGCCCATATTTTTTAATCGTAATGCACTTTCATCAAGGGTGATGTCTATAAAGTCCTCATCATCCTGAATTACAAGTCTTCTTGCTTCAAAGCTGTTCGGTGTTATAACAAGAGTGTGTGGAAATAGTAATTCGGACATGGCTCTCATCATTGCAGCGTCAACTAAATCGTCGCCTCTGCCAGAGGCTAGAATTGGGTCCAGGATTAATGGAATATCAGGGTAATCTGCAACAATTTCCGCAACCACAGCAATATTTTCAGCGCTTCCTAAAAGGCCGCACTTAAATGCAGACACTTCAATATCCTCCAAAATCGATCTTGCTTGATCGTTTATCCAATCCGAACCTAATGCCATCAGACTATCGACACCTATAGTATCCTGCACTGAAATTCCACTGGCTACAGCAAGCGGGTGGCAGCCAAGGCTAGCAAGAGTTAAAATATCGGCCTGCATACCAGCTCCTCCACTAGGATCGGTAGCTGAAAATGTCATTACATTTGGAATACGATTATGCATTTTTTCTTGGAGCGGATGACGGGAATCGAACCCGCGTATTGAGCATGGGAAGCTCACGTTCTGCCATTGAACTACATCCGCTAGCTTGTATTAAATAAATCATTGTATACGAATGTTTTACGACTCATTAAAAATCAATTGGATCAACATCTAGTGAAAATTTGACCCGCTTTATTTCTGTTAGATTTTGGATAGCATTCATCCATTGGCCAAGAAAACGGTGTAGGTCATTTCGATCATTTGACTGAAAAATAATTTGTACCCTCTCAAATCCTTTTAAGCGCTCTAAAGTCGGTCTTACAGGGCCAAAAAAGTTGACTTCTGTTTTAATTTTACCAATTTCAGCTATGGCTTTATCAATGAATTCCTCCACACAGGAAAATGCTTTTGCCTGAACTGTTAAGATTGCCATATAACTGTAGGGTATAAGGTTCATTTGTTTTCGTTCTTCTAGCAACAGGTCTGCATAACCAGAAAAATCATGGTTTTTTAAATAATGAAAGATAGGGTGGTTAGGAAAATTGGTTTGAATTAAAACATCACCTTCAATTAAAGCACGCCCTGATCTGCCAGAAACTTGAGTTAGTTGTGAAAAAATGCGTTCTGTTGATCGAAAATTAGTGCTGTATAACGCATGATCAATTTCCAAAATAATAACAAGTGATAAATTTTTAAAGTCATGGCCCTTTGACAATATTTGTGTACCGACCAGGATATCTACATCTCCTTCATTAACCTTTGTATAAAGGTCATTAAGCGCTTTTTTAGAGCGCATCGTATCGCGATCCACTCGAAGAATGCTTGCCTTAGGAAAATAGTTTTCAAGCTCATCTTCCAGACGCTGCGTCCCTTTTCCTAAGGGCAACAAATCCAAATTTCCACAATCGGGGCACTGAGAAATCATTACTTGCTGATGATCACAGTGATGACAGCGAAGTTTATTTTGCTGGCGATGATATACAAGTTTTGCAGAGCAACGATGACATTTTGGTGTCCAACC
This sequence comes from Methylophilaceae bacterium, assembly GCA_016778465.1. Taxonomy (GTDB): domain Bacteria; phylum Pseudomonadota; class Gammaproteobacteria; order Burkholderiales; family Methylophilaceae; genus BACL14. Next base: position 39,892 of record JADHPM010000002.1, on the reverse strand, counting down.
ACAACTGGTGCATACTAGTACCGGCGCATAACCTCTGCGGTTAATAAAAATTAATACTTGTTGCCTTTTTTTTATTCTTTCTTCAATTGCCTTTAATAATTCTTGCGAGAGCCGGGTTGAATATTTATCTTTAGCATATGGGATTAGTTTAATGCTAGGAAGTTTAGCCTCAGAAATTGCTCGCTTCGTTAGTCTCAAGTAATCGAATTTCTCAACTGTCTGTTTAGTATTTAACCAGGACTCCAGTGATGGAGTAGCTGTGCCCATAACAACGGGAATATTTAGCTCTTTTCCTCTGACGAGAGCGACATCACGCGCATGATATCTTAATCCCTCTTGTTGTTTAAAAGATGCGTCATGCTCCTCATCAACTATAATTAATCCCAAGTCTTTTATTGGTGTAAATATAGCTAAACGTGTGCCAATGACGATGTCTGCCTCACCAGATTTTGCCTGTTGCCAATGTTTTAGTCGCTCGCGATCTGATAAAAAGCTGTGTAAAACAACTATTTTTTTATCATAAAATCTTCTTATGAAACGACTTTCAAGCTGAGGAGTTAAATTAATTTCTGGAACTAAAATGAGTGATTGTAGATTTTTTTTTAGTAGTTTTTCTATTAAGTTAAGGTAGATCTCAGTTTTACCGCTCCCTGTCACGCCATGAACCAACCAAGCCTTGTACCCATTATGGTTTAAAATTTTTGAAATAACTATCTCTTGCTCAGAATTTAATTTTGGAATTGCTTCAGCGCTCAAGCTATCGCTTTTCAACTGCCATTCAAGGGTGGTACACAAATTAGCTTTTTCTAAAACTTTAATGAGTGGCAATGGGCTTGAAATTGTTTTTGACACATTTGACTGACGAATCGGACCCTCAAGTAACTTTTGGGCTAATTTTCTTAATCTTACTTGTCTCTTTGGTAGGGCGTTAATTACCTCTTGTGTGAGAGTCTCGGTAGGCTGAATTAAAAGCTCAATACGGTTTATGTGACTTTTATCTTGCTTTATTCTTGCTGGGACGACCGACATTATGGTTTGCCCAATAGGGTAATGGTAATAACTAGAGACAAAAGAAAGTAATTTAAGTAACCTTTTGTCAAAAAGTACTTCGGAATCAATATAGCTAATTTTTTTTAATTTATTCTTTTCAACTTTTGACGAGGATGCAAATGAATAAACAATTCCAATGAGATTTCTTCTGCCAAAAGGTACTTTGACATATTGCCCAATCTGAATATCTTCACCATTTGACAAGTAATCAAATAATTCATTTACTGGAACATTCAAAGCCACATTGATTATTTTTTCACTTGATTTCATGTAATAAATGGATTCCCCAATTAAGATTGGCTAAGGATGGGTTAAAATAATATTTTTTATTATTTTAACCTTGTGAAAGCAAACCTTACCAATCTACTTTATCAGGCAATCCAATCCCTGAATATAGAAATCTCCCAAGAGCAAATTATCATTGAAAAACCAAAGCTCATTGAGCATGGTGATTTTTCGACCAATATCGCCATGTTGTTAGCGAAACCATTGAAAAAAAATCCTAGAGAGATCGCGGAAAATATTATCAATGCTATTACACAAAATGATTTTTTTAATAAAATTGAAATCGCTGGTGCTGGTTTTATAAATTTTTACCTGAATAATGATGTTTTAGTTTCTCTAATTCAGAATATCTGTAAGAAAAAAGATACCTTTGGAAGTAACCAACAAGGTAATAATCAGAAAATACAAATCGAATTTGTCTCTGCAAATCCAACTGGACCTTTGCATGTAGGGCATGGTCGAGGTGCAGCGATTGGAGATTGTTTAGCTCGATTATTTGAATTTTCTGGATGGCAAGTTACTAGAGAGTTTTACTACAACGACGCTGGCGCTCAAATTGATAACCTGACAAAATCCGTACAAGCCCGATGTCTTAACATTGCTGTTGACAGTGATGAGTTTCCAATAGATGGGTATCGTGGCGAATATATTAAAGAAATTGCTGATTCCTTCATGCAAGGAAAAACAATTCAGTGTGATCAAGAAACCATAAAAGCAAGTATGGATATCAATGATATTGATTGTATAAAAAAATACAGTGTAGCTTACCTTCGAAATGAACAAGATCGTGACTTGGCTAACTTCAAAATTAAATTCGACGTATATAGCCTTGAATCAACTTTTTACAAAAAAAATAAAGTGGCAGAGGTAGTTTCCTTGTTAAAACAAAATGGCTATACCTATGAAAAGGACGAAGCGCTTTGGCTTAAGACAACAAGTTTTGGTGATGATAAGGATAGGGTGATGAGAAAGAGTGATGGAAGCTTTACCTATTTTGTGCCCGATGTCGCTTACCATTTAGATAAATGGGAGCGAGGCTTCCATCGAGTAATTAACGAACAAGGTGCTGATCATCACAGCACCATTAACAGAGTTCGAGCTGGACTACAAGGCTTAAAAAAAGACATCCCTCCGCATTGGCCGGAGTATGTGTTACATCAAATGATAACGGTAACTAAGCATGGCGCAGAAATAAAAATCTCCAAAAGAGCTGGGAGTTATATCACATTAAGTGATCTTATCGAGGAAGTAGGATGTGATGCAACTCGTTACTTCCTCATATCTAGACGGCCGGATTCGCAGCTCATTTTTGATATTGATTTAGCAAAATCTCAAAGTAATGAAAATCCTGTTTATTATATTCAATATGCCCATGCACGTATTGAAGGCGTCCTTAAGCAATGGGGAGGTGATTTAGTCTCGCTCATGACACATCATGGTTATGAGTATGAATCCCTAGTCGAAAAAAAACTTATTAAAAAAATAAGTGAATTTCCTGAATTGATAGAAATTGCATGTAATGAACTTGCCCCACACCAAATTGCAAATTTTTTAAAAGATTGTGCAGCTGAGTTACACAGCTATTATAATGACTCAAAGTTTTTAGTTGAAGATGAGACAGAGATGCTTGGTCGATTGAGCCTAATTTATGCTACGCAATGCGTTTTAAAGAACGGGTTGAACCTTTTAGGTATATCAGCACCGGCAAAAATGTAAAGGATATTAGATGAGCCAGGATTACCGAACACTAAAAGAAAAAAAAGCAGAGGGCACACCCTTTACCAATGGATTGTTTGTCGGCATCTTACTCGGCATCCTAGTTTCTATTGCTGTGACATTATTTATTACAAATGGTAAGAGTCCTTTTGTTTCTAAAGAAACAATAGGGTCTTGTATTGAGGTGAACTCCGCCATAGGTGAAGATGATGTAATAAATATTGATGAAGATACGACATTTGATTTTTACAACACGCTTCCTGAGGATTCATCTAATTATGCTAATGAGCCTATCCAAGAAATTAAAAAAGAAAGTCGTTTAGTTGACTATTATATTCAAGTTGGCGCATTCTCCCGTCAAGAACCTGCAGACAACTTAAAAGCTAAGTTAGCATTAATGGGTTTTGAATCTGTCATTATGTCAGCCAAAATCAGTGATAGTACTTTTCATCGTGTAAGTGTCGGTCCTTACGAGGAATATGAAACAGCCAGAGAAATGCGGGAGAAACTTATTAAAGAAGGCTTTAAAGCGAACTTAATTAAATTAACGAGGCCTAAAAATTAAAGGAATTATTATGAGAAAATTTTTACTTACTGTTTTGCTATTTTTGACAACTTCTGCTATTGCTATAGATCCACAGCCCGGTGTCAATTTTAAGCAAACAAAAGAAGTGATAGCTACAGATACTCCGGGAAAAATAGAGGTAATTGAATTCTTTTGGTACGGCTGTATTCATTGTTTTAACTTTGATCCATATCTTGATAAATGGGCCGATAAATTACCCAAGGATATTGTTTTTAAAAGAGTGCCTGTCATTCCAAGAAAAGATTGGGTTCCCATGGCAAAAGCTTATTATGCTTTAGAAACCCTTGGGCTTAAGCACAAATTACATGAAAAATTATTTGATGCTATTCATAAAGATAAAATTGTTGACCCATCAAGTGAGATAAGTGCAATTAATTGGATTGCTGTAAATGGAAAAAAGGATCTTAATGAAGTGAAAGATGCATTTAACAGTTTTTCGATGAAATCAAAACTTTCAAATTCTTTTAAAATGTTCAAAGCTGCAGGAGCTACCGGAGTGCCTGCTATCATTATTGATGGAAGGTATATGACCTCAACAACAATGGCTGGCGGTGAAAAAAATACGCTCCAACTAATGGATTACATCATCAAAAATGTTAGGGCTGACAAAGCCAAAAAATAATTGGGTCTTAAAGTCATTATTAGCGGTGCAAGTTCTGGTATTGGAAAAGCTCTTGCTGAGGAGTATTCAAGAAAAGGTGCTACTGTTGGGCTTATCGCGCGAAGAAGAGACATACTTGAAAAACTAAAAAAAAGCTTACCGGTTGAAAGCCATATTTATTCCATCGATATCAATGATGTGAAAGCTTGTCAGGCAATGGCAAAACATTTTATTCATAACGTTGGGATACCAGATATTATTATTGCAAATGCTGGAATTAGCTATGGCACCCTTACCGAGCATGGAGATGACTTAGAAACTTTCAAAAAAATTGTCCAAACTAATTTGTTTGGAATGGTCAATTTATTCCAACCCTTCGTAGGTTCACTAAAATCCCAAAATAAAGGCTCTTTAGTAGGAATTTCCAGCGTAGCCGGTATTCGTGGCTTACCTGGTGCAAGCGCCTACAGCTGCTCAAAAGCTGCCGTGAGCAATTATCTTGAAGCTCTACGAATTGAAGTGGCTGAATTTAATATTTCGGTAACAAACATTGCGCCTGGTTACATTTATTCTGAAATGACACAAGCAAATCCTTATCCTATGCCATTTATTATGGACACTAACAACGCTGCCAAAAAAATGATTCAAGCCATACATTTTAAAAAAAAGTTCGTCATTATTCCTTGGCAAATGGCAATTGTTGGCAAAATAATGCAATTTTTACCAAATTTTATTTGGGATCGGCTAGCCAAGAATGGACCAAGGAAGCCAAGAAAATCAAACTAATAAATATCATTAAAATTAACTAATTTTTATTAATTCCATTGCTCTCGCAAGCCTTCGCTAATAAAATCAACTGGTAGTTCTATAAATTTTATAAAGGATACAATTATGTCTTTGAAAGGAAGCAAAACCGAACAAAATTTGAAAGATGCATTTGCTGGTGAATCACAAGCAAATCGTCGTTATCTTTATTTTGCAGCTAAGGCTGATGTTGAAGGTTACAACGACGTAGCAGCGTTGTTTAGATCAACAGCAGAGGGAGAAACTGGTCATGCTCATGGACACCTTGAGTTTCTTGAAGAGTGTGGAGATCCTGCAACTGGCCTTCCAATTGGAGCGACTGAAGATAATTTGAAAGCAGCTGTAGCCGGCGAAACTCATGAATATACAGATATGTATCCGGGTATGGCAAAAACTGCTCGTGATGAGGGCTTTGACGAAATAGCGGATTGGTTTGAAACGCTTGCTAAGGCCGAGCGTTCGCATGCAAACCGTTATGAAAAAGCATTAAACGAACTGGTATAAATTCAAATAACCGGGGTGTTAACCCCGGTCTATTTTTATGACATCGCCTAAAGAAGGAAGTTTACAAGCGCCCACGCGGCATCCTATTGACTGGAGAAATCCAGAATTTTATAACGAAGATTCTTTAAATGAAGAGTTAGAGCGCGTTTATGATATCTGTCATGGATGTCGACGCTGTGTTAGTCTCTGTCAGTCATTTCCTACTTTATTTGATCTCGTCGACGAATCTCCAACAATGGAAGTTGATGGTGTTGCCAAGTCAGACTTTAAAAAAGTAGTGGACCAATGCTACTTATGTGATCTCTGCTACATGACCAAATGCCCATACGTTCCACCTCATGAATGGAATGTAGATTTTCCACATTTAATGTTACGCGCAAAAGCCATTTATTATAAAAAAGGTGACGCCAAACTTCGTGATAAAGTTTTAACAAGTACCGATACGGTTGGAAAAATTGCAGGTATTCCGGTTATAGCTCAAACTGTTAACGTGTTAAACAATGTTGGCATTGCAAGAAAAGCTCTAGAGGTCGTTGCCGGCATACACTCAAAAGCATGGTTACCAAAATTTGAAAGCAGCACACTAAGAAAAAGGCTAAAGAAGCACGAAACGAAAATCGTTCCAGAACCTGTTGGCAATACGAAAGGCAAAGTTGCCTTATTTGCGACATGTTTTATGAACAGAAATGAACCAGGTCCTGGAGAAGATTTCTTTAAAGTATATGAACACAACAATATCTTAGTAAAGCTAACTGAAAAAGAAACATGTTGTGCAATTCCAAAGCTTGAATTAGGAAACTTAGATGCCGTTGAGATGGCTAAAAATATTAATATCACCGTTTTAGCCAAATTAGTCGATGATGGCTGGGATTTGACCTCACTCATTCCCTCTTGTGTTTTAATGTTCAAACAAGAATTACCATTAATGTTTCCCGAAGAAGCCGATGTAATCAAAGTTAAAAACGCCTTTTATGACCCTTTTGAATATCTAATGCTAAGAAACAAAGAAAATAAATTTATGAAGGACTTTAAACACGGTCTGGGCAAGGTTTCTTATCATGCGGCTTGTCACCAAAGAGTCCAAAATATTGGCCCTAAAACTAAAGATACACTAGCAATGATCCCAAACACTGAGGTTCAAATTATTGAAAGATGCTCAGGTCATGATGGAACCTATGCCGTAAAGAAAGAATGTCATGATTTTTCTGTAAAAATTGTGAAACCTGTAGTGAACAAAATAAATCAAAATGAATCAGACCATTATGGAAGCGATTGTGCGATGGCTGGGTATCACATTAGTCACATAAAAAATGATGGGACACAACCTGAGCACCCAATTACCTTATTAAGAAAAGCTTATGGATTATAAATGGCACATTTAGAAAAAAAAGATTTATACAGTTTAGAAAAGTACGCTGAAATTCGTGAAGAATATAGAAACAAAGTTATGGCGCATAAAAAAAATAGACGTCTAGCCCTTAATCCGCATGCAGCTATTTATTTTGAAGATAAATTAACTATGCAATATCAAGTACAAGAAATGCTTCGTATTGAAAAAATCTTTGAGTCAGAAGGAATTCAAGAGGAGCTTGACGTATATAACCCGCTCATTCCAGATGGAACAAATTGGAAAGCAACTTTTATGATCGAATATGAAAAAGTTGAGGAAAGAAAAAGGGCACTTGAGAAACTTATTGGTATCGAAAAATCAATATGGGTAAAAATTGAAGATAGTGAAAAAATCTATGCGATTGCAAATGAGGACTTGAGTCGAGAAAATGATGAAAAAACTGCATCTGTGCATTTCCTCAGATTTGAGTTAACAAAAAATATGTGTGCTGATGCGAAAGTGGGTTTACCCATTGTATTTGGTATTGATCATCCGCTTTTTAAAACTGAAGTGATAGTGCCCCCTGAAATTCAACAATCATTAATCAAAGATCTTGCATAAATTTTATTTGATAGGGTGAATTTTTGAAAAATTGTTATACTCACTGAACTATTCATACGAAAGAGTTTAATGATCAAAAATTGCTGGTTAATAATTTTTATTTTCCTTTTTAGTAATTGCTTCGCTTTGCAAATTGGTGATCAGGCCCCAGACTTTGACGCAAAAACCACTTTAGGTAAATTAAACTTTTACCAATGGGCACAAAATCATTGGGTGGTCTTGTTTTCACATCCTGGTGACTTTACTCCTGTCTGTACAACTGAGTTGGCAAGCGTTGCTTTACTTCAGCCTCAATTTTATAAAAAAAATGTCAAGGTTATCGCGCTCAGTGCAGATTCTATTGAAGATCATCTTGAGTGGATTCCTGATATTAATAAGTATAAAAACAAACTTGAGCGAGAGCTAGGTATCCTTACTACAATGGACATCTTTGACGAAAATACAGATGTAAATTATCCTATTATTGGTGACGAGGACCTTAAGGTGTCAAATCTATATGACATGTATCACCCTAACGCTCTTCCAAACAGTGGCTCAATTGGCACGCCCTTAAAAGAAACAATCAGATCTGTTTTTATTATTGATCCCAACAAAAAAATACAGGCTATTTTAGTCTACCCAAAAAATATTGGAAGAAACTTTAATGAAATAATACGAATCATTGATGCCCTTCAAGTTTCAGCTAAATATAAAGTATCAACTCCAGCAAATTGGTTTCCGGGTGATGATGTGATTATGTCTAATGAGATTGAGTCCAAAGATTTTAATGATAGTTATCAAAATGACGACTCGAGTGAGTTTGAAGACTACTTAAAATTTATTAAACAACCAGATTTTTTTGACGGCACGGAAAGGGGTAAAAAAAGAAGCAAGGGTGGATTTAAATAAGTTAACTCACTATCTATTGCTTAAACAATTTTACTGTCCAATAACCCTAAGTCTCTTCTTCTTTTGATCTATATATCCCCTTAGCTCGTAAAGCACTTAAAGCAACCAATCACAAAAATTATAATTCTGATACCGCCAAATTTTGTTCATATACTCGAGAAATGTTAATAAGTCTTTTATCTATTGATGTTTCTATAATTTCTGCCAACATATAAAAAACAAAAATAAGTAAGATAACTTTCAAAAAGTGTGAGCTACGAAACACTCTTATGGCAACTCAAACAATTTGACATCATTTGGCTCACGCATAGCCAAAGTATTCATAATTTGATTTGCCTCGAAAATACCTTTTTCTTTTGCTTTTTGAAAAAAGGACTCAGCAAGTATTAAATTCTTACTAACTCCTCTTCCGTCCCGGTAAATAATTCCAAGGTGAAAATCAGCTTCGCCAAAATTATAACGCGACGCTTGTTGAAAATAGCCTACTGCTTTTCTATCATCAACAGGGGTTCCTAATCCATAGTGGTATATAAATCCTAAATTAATGTAAGTTTCAGGTATATTTTGATCTTCAATTTGGTGATAATATTTTTTTGCAGAAATATAGTTTTGTGTTGTGCCTCTGCCATATTGATTCATTAAGGCTAAATTAAAAATTGCCTCTTTTGAATCTTGTGCGGCCGCCTTTAGATACCATTTATATGCTCTGCGATGATTTTGAAAATAACTTGGGCCATAATGCAGTAGTTGAGCCAAATTAAATTGCGCTTCTGCTAGACCTTGTTCTGCTGCTAATTGGTAGCTTTCAATGGCTCTTTCAAAATTTAATTCAATAATGTTATCTTCTAAAAGGAGTTTTGCTAAATTAAATTGCGCCTCTTTTAAATTATTTTTTGCAGCTTTTTCATACCAAGAAAATGCTTTTTTAATATCTTTATCAATGCCCAAGCCATAATGATACATTTGCGCTATATTATATTGAGATTCTGCTGAAGGAGTTTGCTCAACAGAGCAATTATTTATATCAACTTTTTCTTGAGCTGAAGCAGACCTATAAAACCAATTAAATGCCTCTGTTAAATTTTTGTCTGTGCCCAAGCCATAGCGATACATTAATCCAATATTAAATTGAGCCCTAATATCATTTTGCTCTGCAAGGACTAAATAATAATTAAAGGCTCTCGGTAAATTTTTAGTTGTCCCCTGTCCGTAGTGATGTATTAACCCCAAGCGAAAGTTTGCTTGATCGAGGCCTCCATCAGCCGCACTAGAAAATAACTCGCGTGCTTTTGTATAATTTTTAGATACCCTTTTACCCTGATAATATTCCTCGGCCAATTGATACTCTGCTTTATGGATTTCAGCTTTTATTGGAGGCAAACCAAATCCCTTAAAGCTTCCTTGGCTATACCAAGTTGACCAAAAATCTTTTTTGATACAATCTTCACTTGCGTAACTTGAAGAGATCAAAAAAACAGAAGTTAAAATACAAGAAATTTTTTTAATTTTCATAATCGCCTCATAAATGATTTACTTAATCATTAAGACGACCATAGGTTCTAATAGTCAGGGTTTGTTAACTAAATTTTTTTCGATCAAGAAATTCATATTAAATTGTGCCTCTACATTACCTAAGGCTGCAGATTTTTTATACCACTCATACGCTTTATCATAGTTTTGCGTCGTTTGAATTCCCTTTTCATACATGAGTGCGATATTAAATTGTGCGCTTGCATTGTTTTCCTTAGCTAATTTTAAACAATTCTCGAATACTAAATTATCAGGTCTGCAGTTGTTGTTTGCCGTATTGATTGGTTGGTCATAATGCCTGAGCTGGAGCTTTGACCAAAAACCTGTAAACGATCCCTTGGAATCAAACCACTCACCCCAAAACCCCTTGCTATCATTTTTTAAAACTGTTTCGTTTTTTGTCTCAGTATTAATTTTGGTTTCCTGAAACTCATTAAAATGAAGAATTGTCTTTGTGGCATAAACAACCCCGCTGCCCAAAATTAATATGCCAACCCATTTAGAAATTTGCCTGATTATTGGATTTTTATTTTTTGTCGTACCACATGCTTGATGAATATTTGCCAGAACTTTATCGTCATCTATTTTAAGGCTCTCGAATCTTTGCCTTTGTTGAATAAGCGCCTGTCTAACTAATTTAGCTTGTAGAATTAGCTTTCTATTACCAATCAACTCTACTGACTTGCCTTGTATTACTTGAAGCCATGCGTTATCCAAATCTATCTTTTTCATTCGTCATTCTCTAAACAATGTTCAATAAATGGTGCAACTTTTTTTCTTATTTGACTTAAATACTCTTTTGTTGCTGCTGGTGTTCTCCCGATTCGTATAGCAACTTCAGTGATAGGGTAATTATCTAATTGCAACTGTAAAGCGTAGCCACGATCAGGCTCTGCTAAATTAAATTCTTGTAAACCCTTTGATACGCAATCACTTTGTGAATCATTTTGGTTATCTTCTAAGGCCGCTTCTTCTGTTTCGCTCTCCAATTTTTTTATTCCTTCTCTGCCCTTTATGATTGGGCTAAGATAATCATTTGTTGTATTTCGCAGAATTCTCCAACACCAAGATTCAAGCGTATTAAAGTCTTTAAGTGTATTAAAACTCTTAAAAATTTTAATAAAGCTTTCTTGCAAAATTTCTTCTATTTGCTCTTTTTTAAAGCCCCGGTTAAATAAGAATCCCTCAAATTTTATTTTATTATTTTCATACAAAATTTCTATGCCTTTGTTTTTATCCTCTGGGGCATTACTTTTTATGAGATCAAAACAATCTTTTTGCCACATGATTCCTCCTTAATCAGGTAGACGATGAAGGTATGAATTTGTCAGGGCTGACATTTTCAATATTTTACAGACTACATAAGCGTAATAGTTATTCCTCCTGTTCAACTATTGCCGCTCAGCCCAAGCGATATATGGGCTTTCTTAAATGAAAATGATAATGATTCGCAGTAACACATGATGTTTATTTTTTCTTTAATATTCACCTATGGCTTATTTTATAAATACATTATTATCATTGTTTCTGCTTCTAACATATTGTTTTGTATTAACACAAACAATATAAATTAGAGCTGTTACTTTTTTAAATCAAGATCGATGCCTTGCACGCCTTGTATAAACTCGTTCGTGTATTTCATTTTTTTTCGTTTTGGTGCAGACCTTTTTTTTGATGTTGCTTTTGATAAAACCAACACATATGCCATTGAAATTATTACTACCGCTATTGAAATTATTAGAATCCCCAAAACAAATTCACTTAAATTTAATATTACAAAAGCATTTAGCTTTTCATAAGATATCTCAAGATAGTTTAGGAATTCATCTAATTCACTCATAGATTTAATTATAGAGTGATGAAAGAATATTGTAAGAGTATTTTATTACTTAAATATAGATAATATTTTTTTAGTTGCGCAGCAAAAAAGTTAAGATTGTTTTTTAATAAATTATTATCGTTGATATATTATTCTATTGTTTTTACTAGCTCTTCCACAACGTTTTTTGCGTCACCAAAAAGCATCATGGTTTTATCCATGTAGAATAAATCATTATCGAGACCAGCGTATCCGGGAGCCATTGAGCGTTTGTTCACAATAATCATTTTAGCTTTTTGTGCCTCCAAAATAGGCATTCCATAAATGGGGCTTCCTGGAGTTTTTGCAGCAGGATTTACGACGTCATTTGCGCCAATAACCAAAACAACGTCTGTCTGTGGGAACTCACTATTGACGTCTTCCATTTCAACAACTTGCTCGTAGGGAACATCAGCCTCTGCTAATAAGACGTTCATGTGCCCCGGCATGCGACCAGCTACTGGATGAATTGCATATTTAACAGTTATACCCTTCTCTACCAACTTTACAGTTAGTTCTTGCAATGCATGTTGGGCTCTTGCTACAGCCAAACCATAGCCTGGCACAATAATAACGGAGTCCGCATTACTCATTAAAAAAGCAACATCGTCGACGGACCCTGATTTGTAATTTTTTTCGCCTTTGTCTGCTAAGTCTTCAGCTACATCGCTACCGAACCCGCCGAGCAGGACGGAAACGATTGAACGATTCATGGCCTTGCACATAATATAAGACAAGATTGCGCCCGATGATCCAACGCATGCCCCTGCAATAATGAGAACTGAGTTATTCAGAGTAAATCCGATTCCTGCGGCAGCCCATCCTGAATAACTATTAAGCATCGATACCACCACTGGCATATCAGCGCCACCGATTGGGACAATCAACAACACGCCCAATATGAGTGCAAAAATTACCATTACGATGAAAGCCAAAATGGATTCATTTTGAAAATAAATCGCCCCGAACCCAATCATTAAAATAGCTAGAATTAAATTCAGTAGATGTTGACCCTTAAAGACTAACGCTTTGGCGCCAAATTTTCCTGACAGCTTTCCAAAGGCGATCACTGAGGCCGTAAACGTAATCGCTCCAATGAATGCGCCAATAAATAGTTCAATTCTTTGCACCGTGGTATGAACTTCAATTGGATTTAAAACGGCGGCCAGAGCAATGAGCACGGCAGCCAAACCAACAAACGAGTGCATTAGAGCGACTAACTCTGGCATTTTGGTCATTTGAACTTTTTTAGCCGCAACAAAACCAATGGCGCCACCAAGTGCGATCGGTATTAAAATCAACAGAGCAATTAAATTCTCACCAATGATTAAAGTGGTGATGACCGCAATGGTCATACCTATCATGCCAAAGAGGTTACCTTGCCTTGCAGATGTTGGAGACGAAAGCCCTTTTAGGGCAAGAATAAAGAAAATAGCCGCAACTAAATAGGCAATGATAGAAAAAGATTGTTCAGTCATCGAGCTTTATTTCCTTATTAACCTTGTCTTTTTTCTTAAACATCTCGAGCATGCGCTGCGTTACAAAAAAACCACCAAAAATATTAATAGAAGCAAAAAAGATGGCAAAAGCACCTAAAATGCTACTAAAAGATATTACATTGTCGTTAATTTCAACAACTTGTAATATTGCACCAACCACAACAATACCTGAAATAGCATTCGTCACGGACATTAAGGGGGTGTGCAGTGCTGGAGTTACGTTCCACACAACGTGATATCCGACAAATATTGCTAATACAAAAATTGTAATGTTTTGAAGAGTAAGTATTTCTGCCATAGTTAGCCCCTATTTTATAGTTTGTCCATCCATTGTTAATAAACTTCCAGCCAAAAGTTCGTCATCCATGTTTATTTTTAAATCGTTATTTTCGTCAAATAACAGTTTTACGAATTCAAACACATTACGAGCATACAAAGATGTCGCGTCTGCGCTCAACTCACTCGCCAAATTAGTGGTACCAATTATAGTTACGCCATTGATATAAACAATCTCATCCGCTTTTGTTAACGGGCAATTACCGGAACCATTTAAAGCCTGTCCTGCAGCCATATCAACAATAACGGAACCTTGTTTCATTTTTTTTACGGTATCTTCGTTAATAAGGATTGGAGGTTCTTTGCCGGGGATAAGCGCTGAGGTAATAATAATGTCTGCTTGCTCGGCCTTTTCTGCAACCAATGTCGCTTGTCGACTTAACCAAGACCTTGGCATAGCCTTTGCATAACCACCTTCTCCAAGAGCTGCTGCCTTTTCTTCATCCGTCTCATAGGGAACATCAATGAATTTTGCACCTAGTGATTCTATTTGTTCTTTTACAGAAGGCCTAACATCAGAGGCCTCAACGATTGCGCCCAGACGTTTTGCTGTTGCAATTGCTTGAAGGCCAGCAACACCCGCACCTAAAATCATTACTCTTGCGGCTTTTACTGTGCCCGCTGCGGTCATTAACATGGGTATAAATTTCTTATACGTATTGGCTGCTAATATTACTGCCTTGTAACCGGCAATATTCGCTTGTGAAGATAAAATATCCATGGTTTGTGCCCGTGTATTTCTTGGCAGCGCCTCTAAGGCAAAAGCGGTAATTTTTTTTTCGGCTAATTGGGTTGTGAGCTGTTTATTGAACGGTTCTAGCATACCAATTAAAATTTGATTAGGTTTTAGGTTTTCAATATCAACTGCCGATGGGGCATTGACCACAAGGATGATCTCAGCGTCAAAGACCTCCTGCCTGCTAACTATTTTAACGCCCAAATTTTGATAATCAGCATCCTGAATGAAAGATAAAATCCCTGCGCCACTTTCAACAATTACTTTATGATTAAGCCCAATTAATTTTTTGGCTGTCTCTAATGAGGCAGCGACACGAGATTCATTGCTTTTTGTTTCTTTTAAAATACCAATAATCATATTTTATGGCTCACCATTATGTGTTAAAGCCTCTTATGTTTAAATCTTTAATAGATTCTACTATAACTGATATTGCATTTTTTTTCGCGCTACTTTTCCTAAAAGCAAGCGCAACCCTCCGAAAAGGAGCAGGCTCTTCAAAGGGGAGGATTTTTACAAGATTATTTTGATATCTTAAGGAACAGGCACTTTCTGGCAGGACTGAAATGCCTAAATTAGATGCAACCATATTTCTGATCGTCTCAAGCGAATTACCTAATTGAACTTCGCTATTTTTGTTTAAACCGGGGCACGCTTCTTTTACTTGGTTACTAAAACAATGGGAATTATCCAAAAGCAAAACTTTTTCATCATTTAACTCTTTCGTTTTGATTAACTTCTTATCAGACCACTTGTGTTCCACCGGAATCACAGCAACAAATTTTTCATCATACAAATTAATAACATCAATACCCATAACATCAAAAGGTAAAGCAATTATAGCTGCATCGATATTTCCCTTCTTTAACTTTTCTTCTAAATTTTGTGTAATATTCTCTTCAATTTCAAAGGGCATAGTAGGCGCATTTTGCCTTAGTTTTGGAATAACAAGGGGTAATAGGTACGGGGCGACTGAGTATATCAAGCCTAACTTAAAAGGCTGGCTTAATTGATTATCACCAACCTTTGCTAGCTCCTTTATTTTTGCGGCTTCGTCCAAGATAACGATTGCTTGATTAACGATTAGCTGCCCGACGGGCGTTACAGCCACTTCTGTCCGACTTCTTTCAAAGATCGTTAGACTCAACTCATCTTCGAGTTTTTTTATAGCCAAGCTCAATGCGGGCTGGCTTACAAAACATTTTTCCGCAGCTTTTCTAAAATTTTTTTCGTGAGCAACTGCAATAATAAATTTGAGCTCACTTAGTGTCATGCTATATGTCTAGATTATTTACACCAAGAGCATTCTGTTCAATAAAGTTTCTTCTTGGCTCTACATTGTCGCCCATTAAATCAGTAAAGGTTTCTTCTAATGCAATAGTATCCTCAATCGTGACTTTTAATAGACGTCGAACACTTGGGTCCATAGTTGTTTCCCAAAGCTGACTGGGATTCATTTCACCGAGGCCTTTATATCTTTGAATAGCCACACTATTTTTTGCTTCTTGCATTAACCAGGTTAGGACGTCATGAAAATTATTGATTGCTAAAGATTTCTCCCCACGAGAAATTACGGCCCCCACTCCAATAAGGTCTTTTGTTAAAGTTGATGATTTAATAATTTGCAGATACTCTCCGCTTATTAAAAACTCTCGATCTAATACGCTTGTTTGTAAATTACCATGAATGTATTGGTTAACTTCGATAAAGTAAGTATTGTTATCAGTATTTTCTTTAACCTCAAAATTAATTGTCTCGATAGTCATTAAAGCTCTAAGTTGGTTGACATAATCTTGCGCTTCTTTTTCGTTATGCAATGAAATTTCACCAATTTGATGAATAGCTCGAATTAATGTTTCATTATAACGAGATGATAGTCGTCTTATAACGGCTTCAGTTAAAACCATTTCTCTTGCGATATTTCCAAGCGTTTCTCCAGAGAGGGTTTCGCCTCCTTCTTTTGTTAACAATCTGGCATCATCAAGTGCGGAGTTAACAAGGAATTGGTCTAATTCTTGCTCATCCTTAAGATACTGCTCTGTTTTCCCTTGTCTAACCTTAAAGAGTGGCGGCTGGGCTATATAAATATGTCCTCGCTCAACCAGCTCAGTCATTTGTCTAAAGAAAAAAGTTAAAAGAAGGGTGCGAATATGTGCTCCATCAACATCCGCATCAGTCATTATTATGATTCGATGGTATCTTAACTTTTCAATATCAAAACCCTCATCTGAGTTTTCTTTTCTCTTTCCAATACCTGTTCCAAGGGCTGTAATAAGAGTGGTTATTTCTTGCGAAGAAAGTATCTTATCCAGCCTTGCTTTTTCAACATTTAATATTTTTCCCTTTAAAGGAAGTATGGCTTGATTTTTTCGGTCTCTACCTTGTTTTGCTGAACCACCCGCTGAGTCTCCCTCAACTAAATAAAGCTCACAAAGTGTTGGGTCTTTTTCTTGACAATCAGCTAGCTTTCCTGGCAACCCCATGGAATCCATCGCGCCCTTTCTTCTTGTCATGTCCCTAGCTTTCCTGGCAGCCTCCCTTGCTCTGGCTGCGTCAACTATTTTATTACATATTATTTTTGCGTCTTGTGGGTGTTCTAATAAATAATCGGTTAATCTTTTACCAACTATTTCCTGAACAACAGGCTGTACCTCACTCGAAACCAATTTGTCTTTTGTTTGCGAAGAGAATTTAGGCTCGGGAACTTTAACTGACAAGACGCATGTTAAACCCTCCCTCATATCGTCGCCAGTAGTTTCAACTTTTGCTTTTTTGGATAACTCATTCGACTCAATATAAGTGTTTATTGTTCTTGTCATTGCCGCTCTAAGGCCGGTAAGGTGTGTCCCTCCGTCTCGTTGCGGGATGTTATTCGTAAAACATTGCACATTTTCTCCATACGAATCGTTCCACTGCATACTCACCTCTACAGTGATTCCTTCTTTTTCAGAGATTGCATGAAACGGCACAGAATGAAGCGTGGTTTTTGAGCGATTCATATACTCAACAAACCCCTTAATACCTCCAGATAAAGCAAAGTTTTCTGTTTTTCCTGATCGATGGTCAATTAACTCTATCTTGACGCCGTTATTCAAAAAAGATAACTCTCTTATTCTTTTAGCGAGCAACTCAAAGTGAAAGTCAATTTTACCAAACGTCTCTATTGACGGCATAAATGATACTTCTGTGCCCTTTTTGCTTGTGTCTCCAATAATTTTTAGGGGTGCGACTCTTTCCCCGCGCTTGAACTCAACCTCATGAACCTTACCTTGTCGATAAACCTTTAGAATTAACCAGTCTGAAAGCGCGTTTACCACAGAGACACCTACCCCATGCAAGCCCCCAGAGACTTTGTATGAATTTTGATCAAACTTGCCACCCGCATGAAGCTCCGTCATTACAATCTCAGCTGCTGACCTCTTTTCTTCGTCATCCTCTTTAATCTCAGTAGGAATGCCCCTACCGTTATCTGTCACCGTTATTGAATTATCGGGATGAATAATAACCTTTATGTCATCACAATGGCCGGCAAGAGATTCATCAATTGCATTATCCAAAACCTCAAAAACCATGTGATGCAAACCGCTCCCATCCGAGGTGTCGCCAATATACATACCGGGTCGTTTTCTTACCGCATCAAGACCCTTTAATACTTTAATGCTATCTGAATTGTAATCGTTGTTATTTTCTGTCATCTAAATTCTCATAGGCATAACAACATATTTGTAATCGTTGTTATTTGGTATTGTGATTAGGCAACTACTTGAAGAGTCATGAAAGGCTAGGGTTAATTTTTCAAATTGTATATTGGTTAATACGTCAATTAAATATGTAACATTAAAACCAATATCAATACTAGGCCCTGAATAATTTATTTCCATTTCCTCTTCTGCTTTTTCTTGTTCGCTGTTTGAGCTTATTAATTTTAAACTATTAGCCCTAATAACCATTCTGATTCCGCGATACTTTTCATTTGAGAGAATAGAGGCTCGCTGCATTGATGAAAGAAGCTCTAATCGATTAATCTGGAAACTATTTTCATGATTTTGTGGTATCACCCTATGATAATCTGGAAACTTTCCATCTATTACCTTGCTAATTAGTTCAATGTTACTAAAAGCAAAGACAGCCTGGTTTGAAGTAAGGCTTATGGAAACGCTTTCGTCGTTTTCTTCAAGCAATTTTACTAATTCTAAGACGGTTTTTCTTGGAACTATCGTTTGAAATTTATTATTTGCCTCCTTAAGGCTTGATGATGTAAAGCTTAGTCTGTGGCCATCGGTACCGACTATATTAATTTTTTTTCCATCAATTTCAAAAAGAAGTCCATTTAAATAGTACCTTATATCCTGTTGAGCCATAGCAAACTCAACTTGTTTTAGGAGGCCCCTGAGTTGGTTTTGTGTCAACTCTATTTCTGCGTCGGTGGTTTCGTTTTTTTTCATTAATGGGTAGTCTTTTGGGGGAAGAGACTGTAGATTAAATTTACTTTTAACGGCGCTAACCAAAACTTTGTTTTCTTCGATTTGAATACTCATTTCACTTTGATCAGGGAGCGCTCTTGTAATATCAAACAACTTCCTCGCTGCAATGGTTGTAGAAAAATTTTCTGTAATTTGTGTCTGAATGTGTAATGAAATTTGAACTTCAAGATCGGTAGCAGTGAACTTTAGGATGTTTTCTTTTCCTTCAATTAGTAAATTAGAAAGGATTGGTAGGGCGTGACGTTTCTCAACAATTCCCGATACATTAGATAGGGGTTTAATTAAAAGATCTCTTCCTATTTTAATATTCATAGTGTTTATTTATTTAATTAATAATAATAATAATGTAAGTATAAACTGTGTGTAATCAATAAATTTTTTTTTAAAACAATTATTTAAATGCAAAATTTATCTCCTATTTGGCTGTGTTTCGTTTGTGGATAAAATCTGCATAAAAAAACAAAAAAAATTAAAGCAAACCTTATCCTTTTATAATAAACAACTTATACACAAACAATTCACAACTAACCTTTTAAAACCTGTGTTAAAAAACCTAAATCCTGCCCCACATTATGATCGTTTAACCTTAACGATTCAATTTCATCACAGGCATGCATAATGGTTGTATGATGTCTCCCCCCAAAAGCCTCAGCTATTTCAGGAAAACTTAGGTTTGTGAGCTCCCTAGTAAGTGACATAGCAATTTGTCTGGGCCGAGAAAAATTTCTAGATCTTTTCTTGCTGTGCATGTCTGCAATTTTGATCTTATAGTAATCAGCTACCGTTTTTTGAATATTTTCAACGCTCACTTGTCGCCCCCTGACAGCGATAAGGTCTTTTAGCGACTCTTTTGTTAAATGCATATCAATTTGCCTACCAGAGAAATTAGCCATTGCTACAATTCTGTTAAGCGCACCTTCTAGCTCCCTAACATTTGACCTTATTTGTTTAGCTACAAAAAAAGCTACTTCTTCAGGTAGTATAATATTTACCTCTTCAGCCTTCTTTTTTAATATTGCTACACGCATCTCTAGTTCCGGAGGCTCAATTGCAACCGTTAAACCCCAACTAAATCGAGTTCTTAATCTTTCATCAACACCTATAATTTCTTTTGGATAGCTGTCGCAGGTGATAATTATCTGTTTTTTATTTTCTATTAAACTGTTGAATGCATAAAAAAACTCCTCTTGTGTTCGGTTTTTTTTCGCAATAAATTGAATGTCGTCGATAAGCAAAAGATCTAAAGAGTGGTATTGTTTTTTAAAACTATCAAATGATTTGTTCTCATAGGCTTTTACAACATCTGATACATAACGCTCAGCATGTAGATATTTTATTTTAGATTCTGGCTGTAAGCCCTTTAAGTGATTTCCAATGGCTTGAATTAAATGGGTTTTACCTAAACCCACACCACCATAAATAAATAACGGATTATAAGATTTTCCAGGATTTTCCGATATTTGTTTTGCGGCAGCAGTTGCTAATTGATTGGCCTTTCCAGTGACAAAGTTATCAAAATTAAAAGATTTATTAAGTCCAGTAGTTTTTGTTTTTTCAGGTGTTTCTTTATTTTTTTTGTCTATTTTCTTTGTATGAGATGTTTGTGAATTTTTTTGTTTTTTTATACTTTTAAATTCGATGGTTGTTGCTTGATTCATTTTCAAAAACTTATTTTTTATTTCATCATGAAAGCGAGCGTTGACCCACTGCAAGATAAATTGGTTTGGAGCTGAGATTATTACAGTGTGAGATTCTTTTTCAAAGGAAAAGCTGAGGGGGGTTATCCAGGTTGAAAATTGTTGTTTAGAAATTTTCTTTTTTATTTCTTCAATGCACTCATTCCAAACCTCAGTAATTTCCATCTCAATAAATTCTTTAACAATTTTTAAAAAAGGGAATTCATAGTAGCCTATATTTTCAAAGTTATCCACAAGCAAATAAAATATTTTTTAAAATAATAGAATTGACAAATATACCTATTTGGAGTATCTTCTCGCGTTCAATTTGACTATTGGATTTCTAATGAAACGAACTTATCAACCATCAAAAATAAAGCGTGCTAGAACCCACGGTTTTCTTGTTCGCATGAAAACAAGAGGCGGAAGAGCAGTTATTGCATCAAGGCGTGCTAAAGGAAGAGCTCGATTAGGTCTTTAGATTCTTATTGCTAAATAAAAAAAATA
Source organism: Methylophilaceae bacterium (assembly GCA_016778465.1). Lineage (GTDB taxonomy): Bacteria > Pseudomonadota > Gammaproteobacteria > Burkholderiales > Methylophilaceae > BACL14. The sequence goes on along the minus strand of JADHPM010000002.1, from coordinate 18,881 downwards.
AATTAACTTCAACGGATGAGTTTTCATCCGTTTTTTCTAAAAAAAAACGCCTTACCGCATCCCATTTTTTTTTACATTACTCCTCCAATGAATACACAGTATTTAGATTGGGGTGTATCGTTCCTAAAAAAATTGAGAAACGTGCCGTAAAGAGAAATTATATTAAGCGCTCTATAAGTGAAATTTTTCAAGCCGACTTCCCATCTGGACTCGCTGTTGATATAGTTCTTCGTGTAAAAAAAACTTTTGATAAAACAGAATTTTTTATAATTAAAGATGAACTTAAAAGCCTATTCTTAAAAATAAAAGCATGAAAAAAATACTTATTTTAATGATTAAAATTTATCAGCTTTGTTTAAGTCCATTTATTGGTAATCACTGTAGGTTTACTCCTACATGTTCAATGTATACAATTGAGGCCTTGAGACATTATGGCGTTATCAAGGGTAGTTGGCTATCAATAAAACGTCTTTGTCGGTGCCATCCCAAAAATAAAGGCGGATATGATCCGCTCCCAATCAAAAAAAGGTAATTAATGGATACAAAACGTTTAATATTATTTGTAATTTTTTCTTTCTCTTTACTTTTACTATGGGATTCTTGGCAGAGAAAACAGGCTGATTTAAATCCCGTGCCTACCGAAGCACAAGCGGATAAAGAAATTCCTATTTTTGAGGGAGGCCTTGAAGCGCAACCTAATAAAATTTCTAAAGATTATGAACTCGTTTCTGGAAACAATGCATTAGTTAAAACGGATCATTTTGAAATTGTTATTTCAAATATTGGTGGTGATTTGCGTCAACTTAAACTTCAAAATTTCAAAGCTGATGATAAAGTTGAATTGTATAGTTTGTTTTCGGACAAATATGACCCTGCGCTTTACATTGCACAATCGGGATTTTCAAACAATAATCTGCCATCACACAAAGATACTTTTCAGTTTGAGAGAACAACCTATGAGATGACGAGCGACACTCTTGAGGTGCCTCTTTTTTACGAATCTGATGCTGTTAAGGTAATTAAAACCTTCAAGTTTAATAAGGGAAGCTATCTCGTCACAGTTGACTATGAAATCACGAATAAGACAGACAAGGATATTAAGCCTAAAGCATACTATCAGCTCTTGCATGATGGAAGCTCAAATCAAGGCTCAGCTATGATGCCATCTTTTACAGGCACAGCATATTTCACCAAAAGTGATAATTTTAAGAAGCTAGCTTTTAATGATGTTGACGATGAATCATTTTCTATGAACACACAAGATGGTTGGATCGGCATGATTCGGCAATATTTTGCCGCCGCTTGGATCCTTCCTGACGGAACACCTAGAAAGTTTTATTCCAAAAAAATAGCTGATAATATTTATTCAGCAGGAACGATTACCCAGCTTGCAGCCATAGGTGCAAACCAAACTATTAATTTTTCTGCTGAGTTATATGCTGGACCTCAATTAAAAAATAGCTTAGCTGATGCTGCACCGGGTCTTGAGTACACAGTTGATTATGGATGGTTAACATTTATTGCCGCACCGCTTTTTTCCGTGTTATCGGGTATTCACTCTATGGTAGGAAATTGGGGAGTAGCAATCATTTTGCTCACCATGTTAATTAAATTACTTTTTTATCCATTATCTGCATCAAGTTATCGCTCAATGGCGCAAATGAGAGAATTGGCGCCTAGACTCCAGAGCATGAAAGAAAAATTCGGCGATGATAAGCAAAAAATGCAAAAGGCCATGATGGAGCTCTATAAAACTGAGAAAATTAACCCATTAGGCGGTTGTTTGCCAATTCTAATTCAAATTCCAGTTTTCATTGCGTTGTATTGGGTGCTATTGGGTTCAGTTGAAATAAGGCACGCACCATTTTTCGGCTGGATTCAAGATTTATCTTCCATAGACCCTTACTATATCCTGCCATTACTTATGGCAGCCTCTATGTTTTTGCAAACCAAATTAAATCCTAAGCCTACAGATCCGATGCAGGCAAGGCTAATGATTATGATGCCAATTATATTTAGTATTTTCTTTTTCTTTTTCCCTGCAGGATTGGTGCTTTATTGGCTTGTTAATAACATATTATCAATTGCACAACAGTGGTATGTAAATAAAAAAATTCATGCTGAAGCCTTAAAAAAGAAAGGTAATGCATAATCTTAACGATACTATATCTGCTGTAGCAACCGCTCCCGGACCTGGAGGTATAGGAATTGTAAGGTTGGCAGGACCTAAAGCATTATCCATTGCCGAAAAAATATGCAGTAAACCAATTACACCAAACCAATTTTCGTTTCATAGTTTCAAAAATGCTAAAAAAGAATTAATTGATCAGGGAGTAGCATTGTTTTTTCAAAAACCCCATTCCTTTACAGGTGACGACGTCATCGAGCTTCATGCCCACGGCGGCCCCATTGTATTGCAAATACTTTTGCAAGAATGTATAAGCCAGGGATCGCGTTTAGCTGAACCAGGGGAATTTACGAAACGCGCGTATTTGAATAACAAAATTGATTTATCCCAAGCTGAAGCCGTAGCTGATCTTATTAATGCTTCAACTACAAAGGCCGCAAAAAGTGCTATGCAATCTCTAAGCGGAAATTTTTCAAAAAAAATCAATGAGTTATTAGAAAAGTTAATTCAGTTAAGAACGTATGTCGAAGCCTCTTTAGATTTTCCAGAAGAGGAAATAGACTTTATTAAAGACGGCCAAATAAAAGAAAAAATTGAGAGCCTTGCCATTTCCATTCAAGAAATTACAAAAACAGCTAAGCAGGGTAAATTACTTCGTGAGGGCGTTCAACTGGTTCTTATTGGTCAGCCAAATGTTGGAAAGTCGAGCTTATTAAATCAACTTTTGGGTGAGGACAAAGCTATTGTTGCTGAGGTGCCAGGTACGACTAGAGATCCTGTGTCTAGTCAATTATCGTTAGGAGGCATTCCTATAAATCTTGTAGACACTGCAGGGTTGCGAGAAACTGACGATGTTGTAGAGAAAATTGGCATCACAAAAACCTGGGACAATATCAGAACAGCAGGAATTATTATTTTTCTTGTTGATGCCAGAACAGGTATTACGGAGTATGAAAAAAATGTTTATAAACAACTACCTAAAGACATAAATATTATTTGGGTTTACAATAAACTCGATTTACTCAATGGGCAAAAGGCAAACCTTACACAAGATTTTGTAGAGCCTATTTTTATATCCGCGAAACTAAATCAAGGGATAGAGCATGTTCATGACGAAATACTTAAGCTATTAGGATTTCATGATGCAGATAGTAATGAGCAAATTTTTATGGCACGGGAAAGGCACGTAGTTGCCTTAAATGAGGTAAATAATCATTTGGCTAATGCAATTTATAATCTTAAAAACCCTGATTTATGCGCCGAAGACCTTTCATTGTCGCAAAAAGCATTATCTCGGGTAACTGGTAGCTTTTCATCTGAGGATTTATTAGGTGAGATATTTAGCCAGTTTTGTATCGGCAAATAAGGTTTCACGTGGAACAAATAGCAATTTTGTTTCACGTGGAACTATACATATTAAAGTTCGCATAAATAAAGTAAAATTCTAATTATGAAATACCACGAAAATTTTGATGTAATTGTTATCGGAGGCGGTCACGCAGGAACGGAAGCGGCGTTGGCTTCTGCTCGCTTGGGAACTAGGACGCTTCTTATCACACACAATATTGAAACCTTAGGCCAAATGTCTTGCAATCCTTCCATTGGTGGCATTGGAAAGGGGCATTTAGTGAAAGAGATAGATGCAATGGGTGGCATGATGGCAAAAGCGATCGATCAAAGTGGTATTCAATTTAGAATCTTAAATCAGAGTAAAGGCCCAGCTGTAAGAGCAACACGCGCCCAAGCAGACCGAGTTTTATATAAAGCCGCTATTCGCACAGCGCTTGAAAACCAGGAGAATTTATCAATATTCCAACAAGCTGTCGATGACGTGATAATTAAAGCAGACAAGATTGTTGGCGTAAAAACACAAATGGGCCTGATTTTTTATGCAAAAAAAGTCGTTTTAACAGCAGGAACGTTTTTAAGTGGTCTAGTACATGTAGGTTTAGAAAACTATGAGGCGGGTCGCGCCGGAGATCCCTCTGCCAGTAGCCTTGCATTAAAGTTAAGAGAGCTGGACTTACCCGTTGGAAGATTGAAAACAGGAACGCCTCCAAGGCTTGACGGACGAACGATTGATTACTCAAAGATGATTGAACAGTCTGGAGACTTTCCTACACCATACTTTTCCAATTTATCAAACAAGAATGAACATCCACAGCAAATTTCATGCTGGATTACTCATACAAATACTCAAACACACGAAATTATAAAAGAAGGATTAGATCGCTCCCCAATGTATACAGGCGTTATTGAGGGAGTTGGCCCAAGGTATTGCCCGTCTGTAGAGGATAAAATTCAACGTTTTGCAGACAAATCGTCACATCAAATATTTATTGAACCAGAAGGCTTAACTACGCACGAGGTATATCCTAACGGGATATCTACAAGCTTACCATTTGATATTCAATGCGATTTCGTGCGAACCATTGTTGGATTAGAAAACGTTCATATTTTAAGACCTGGGTATGCAATTGAATATGATTACTATGACCCAAGATCCTTAAGAAGCAGTTTAGAAAGCAAGGTGATTGAAGGATTATTTTTTGCAGGACAAGTAAATGGCACAACGGGTTATGAAGAAGCTGCTGCTCAAGGGTTAATTGCTGGTATGAATGCTGCATTGGCAGTTCAAAATAAAGAATGTTGGTCTCCTAGTAGAGACGAATCCTATATTGGAGTCATGATTGACGATCTAACTACCCGAGGGGTAACAGAGCCTTATCGCATGTTTACCAGTAGGGCAGAGTATAGGCTTTTATTGAGGGAAGATAATGCAGACATTCGGCTTACCCCAAAAGCGAGGACTTTGGGTCTAATAGACGATCATCATTGGGAGTCATTTTCTCGCAAACAAGATCAAATTGAAAATGAAAAGACAAAGCTTAAGAAAACTATCTTAAAACCAAAAAATCTAAATAAATCTATTCAAAACAAGTACTTATCAAAGGAAATTGAAAATGAATATTCGGCATTTGATCTCTTAAAACGACCAGAGCTGTCATTTGTAAGTCTATACGAAATTATGGGCGAAACGCCTTCAGTTGATAAGGTGATTGGCGAACAAGTTGAAATATTTGCAAAATATTCTGGCTACATAAATAGGCAAAAAGAGGAAATTGAGCGAAATAAAGCACACTTAAAACTAAACATTCCTGCTGATTTTGACTATAACGCTATTCATGGATTAAGCATTGAAGCCAAACAACTTCTTTTGAAGCATTTACCAGAGACACTCGATCAGGCGACACGAATATCAGGAATAACCCCTGCAACAATATCTATTTTATTAGTGCACTTAAAAAGAAAAAACATCTATGGAAGCGTTAAGCAAAAAAAAAGAGTGGCTTAATGATGAAGCTTTACTTGAGAATGGGATAAAATCGTTATCGATTGGGACTGAAAATATTTATGATAAATTATTGATTTATATAGACTTATTAATAAAATGGAATAAGACATATAATTTAACATCACTGACCAGTAAACGAGATATTATTCTGCTTCATTTGCTAGATTGTTTGGCTGTGGCTAATAGCGTTAAAGGACAAAAAATCTTGGATGTGGGAAGCGGTGCTGGATTGCCAGGATTAATCATTGCCATGTTAAATCCTTCAAGTTCAATTGAGTTAGTTGATAAGGTTGAGAAAAAAACAGCTTTTATAAAGCAGGCTAAATTTGAAATGCAATTAAAAAACGTTGAGGTTGTAAATTTACGAGTTGAGGACCTTAAAAAACCATTTTTTTATGATGCCATTATCTCAAGAGCTTTTAGTGACATTAATAGTTTTGTTAACTTAACCAAACATCTAATAAAAACAGATGGTTCTTGGTTTGCTATGAAAAGCAGAAAAGTAATATTTGAAGATTTAAATGATATTGGAAAAAAATATGAAATTTTTCCTGTTAACGTCCCCTTTTTAGATGCTGAACGTTACTTAGTCAAAATTAATAACTAAATGAAGGAATATTTTTGAAAATTTTTGCAATATCTAATCAAAAAGGTGGCGTTGGAAAGACAACAACTTCTGTTAATTTAGCTTCTGCGCTTGCAGCAAAAAAAAGAAGAGTTCTTTTAATTGACTTAGATCCGCAAGGTAACGCAACGTCAGCAGTAGGTATTTTAAAAAAAGAAGCTCAAAAGACAATTTATGATGTTTTAATCAAAAAAATAAATTTACAGGAAGCAATATTTCCGGCCGAAGACGATAAATTTGATGTTGTTGCCGCAAACCAATCACTTGCAGGTGCGGAGGTTGAGTTAGTAGATTTTGAAAAGCGAGAATTTATTTTAAAAGAGCAAATTAATCAACTTAACAAATATGATTTTGTTTTAATTGATTGTCCTCCTGCATTGAGCCTTCTTACTGTTAATGCTTTAGTTGCAGCTCACTCTGTAATTATTCCGATGCAATGTGAGTATTTCGCGCTTGAGGGACTTTCTGATCTTGTCGATACAATTAAAAAAGTAAAAAGAAATCTAAATCCAGATATTGAAATTGAAGGCTTATTAAGAACCCTATATGACAAGAGAAACACCCTCACAAGGCAAGTATCGGATCAATTGGCAGCTCATTTCGGCCGGAAAGTTTATGACACAATCATACCGAGAAACGTTAGATTGGCTGAGGCGCCGAGTTATGGTCAATCGGTAATTAGTTATGACAGATCGTCAAAGGGTGCAAAAGCATATTTACAATTGGCAGATGAAATTTTACTAGGAAATTAATATGAAAACTAAAGGTTTAGGGCGTGGTTTGGACGCACTCTTAGGCAATTCTGAAGAAATAAATAATGCTGATAGTAACGGTTTGACATATTTGAAAATCGACGACCTTGGAAGAGGAAAATATCAACCTAGGAAGTCTATGGATAATGAACAACTTCAAGAACTTGCATCCTCTATAGAGGAGCAAGGGATTATTCAGCCAATCCTAGTTAGATTAGTTTCAAAAAATAATTACGAGATAATTGCTGGCGAGAGAAGATGGCAGGCAGCAAAGATAGCTGGATTAAAAGAGGTCCCCGTTTTAATAAAAGAAATTTCTGATAATGATGCATTAGCGCTGGCCCTAATTGAAAATATTCAAAGAGAAAATCTTAACGTTATTGAAGAAGCTCAAGGTATTAAGCGACTCATAGAGGAATTTGGTATGACACATGAAGGGGCAGCTACTTCGTTGGGTAAGTCAAGGGTAGCTGTTACAAATTTATTAAGATTGCTTAATTTAAATGAACGTGTTCAGCATGCGCTGTTAGCAAAAAAAATTGATATGGGACATGCTCGGGCTTTAGTATCTTTGCCTGCGAGTAACCAAGTGATGCTATGCCAGAAAATTATTGCAGAAAACCTGTCAGTGCGAGATATTGAAAGAATAGTTTCAGATTCCTCGCAAAAAACAAAAAAAAGAACTTCATCGAAATCTGAGGATTTGCGAATATTAGAAAATGAAATATCTGAAAAATTAGGCATGAAAGTTAGTTTTCATCACAATCCTAAGGGTAATGGGTTTTTTAAAGTAACCTACACAAACATTGATGAAATTCAAAATTTTATAAATAAACTTAGATAGCTAATCAAGCCTTGACTGTTTTGATAAATCAAGCCAAAATCACGTTTCTCTAATTTCTGAATAGATCTGAGTATGGAGAATTCTTTAATGGTTAATATCATTGGTAGATATTCATTAGAAATTAGACGGATGGTAAAGAGGCTTTTACTAATTGAGGCTTTTATTGCGCTAATAATTACTTTTTTTTATGGCATAGACTATGGCCTCTCTCTTTTTATAGGTGGCTTTACGGTTATTTTAGGGGTTTTAATTGCAGCGCCCTTAGCTAAAACTGACAACTTATCGTCTTCGAAAGTTGTTATAAATGCATTAAAGGCTGAGTTGATCAAACTTATTGTGATTGCCTTGGGATTGTTCGTAGCTTTCAATAGCTATGAAAGTTTAGTTAGTTTTAATTTAATTTTAGGTTTGGTAATCGCAGCGCTCTATTCGGGTTTTGCTGTATCAAAAATTGAAAAAATAGATTAAGGAAATTTTTTGGCTGGTACCACATATCAATCACCTAACGAATATATAGGACATCATTTAGCATTTAATGAGCTATCTCTTGGAGAAAGCGCATTTATGACTATTAATTTAGATTCTGTTGTAATGTCAATCATTTTAGGCATCTTAACTATGGGATTTATTTGGTTAGTTGCGCGAAAATCAACGCCTGGCGTTCCGACAAAAACTCAAGCATTTATCGAGTTGGTTTTTACCTTCATTGATAATCAAGTGAAAGCAACGTTTCATGGTGATCGCCATGTCTTTGTTGCTCCTGCGGCATTGACTGTTTTTTTATGGGTATTCATGATGAATGCAATGGATTTTCTTCCCATTGATGTAATGGCGAGTATTTATGGACTTTTTGGAATCCATGAATGGCGAAACGTTCCTACAGCAGATGTGAACACTACTTTTGCGTTGGCTCTTGGAGTATGGTTTTTGATGATATTTTTTGGCATCAAAGTTAAGGGTCTGGGTGGCTGGATACATGAATTGTTTTGCGCGCCATTTGGATCAAAAATATGGGTATGGCCAGCAAACTTTATTTTTAACTTAATTGAATATATTTCTAAGCCGTTGTCACATTCTCTTCGACTTTTTGGGAATATGTATGCTGGCGAAGTAATCTTTTTATTGATTGCTTTATTAGCGGGTTTTTCAGGAATTGTAGGTGCTATCTTCGGTACAATTTTGGGGGCTGGATGGGCCATCTTCCATATACTTATTGTTACCCTACAAGCCTACGTATTCATGATGCTTACAGTAGTTTATCTTGCCATGGCTCATGAAGGACACTAATTTTTTAACGAAAGGAAATTGAATATGGAAGCTTTACAATTTTTAGCAACGGTTCAGTCTTACACAGCTATTGGACTTGGTTTGATGGTTGGATTAGGTGCTCTTGGAGCATGTATTGGTATTGGTATTATGTGTGCTAGTTTTTTGGACGGTGCAGCTCGCCAACCAGAATTAATCCCACAATTACAAACTAAAGTATTTTTGTTATTGGGTCTTATCGATGCATCTTTCATTATCGCAGTTGGTATTGTTATGATGTTTGCTTTCGCTAACCCACTGACATTGGGCGTGACACCTGGCGTTTAACTTAGAAATTAGGACGATGCATGAATATACAATTAACAATTATTGCGCAAGGGCTTACCTTTGCCATCCTTATATGGTTTACAGTTAAATTCATTTGGCCTCCACTCTTAGGAGCCATTGAAAAAAGGCAGAAGGAAATCGCTGATGGTTTAGCTGCGGCCCATGAGGGACAAAAAGCATTGCAAGAAGCTGACTTAAAAAAAGAAGAAGTTTTATCAGGTGCTAAAGGCAAATCAACAGAGATCGTTACTCTTGCTGAAAAAAGAGCAAACGAGATTATTAAAGATGCACAAGAAAAGGCAAAAATTGAAGCCGAATTAATAATTAAAAATGCTCAAAATGAAGTTGAGAATGAAGTGAATAAGGCTAGAAATCAACTTAGAAATGAACTAGCAACAATCGCAATTGCTGCTGCTGAGAAAATAATCAATAAAGAAATTGATAAAAAAGCACATACCGATATGTTATCTAAATTAGCGAGGGATTTATAAGTTCATGGCTGAGATTTCAACAATTGCCAGACCTTATGCCATAGCTGTTTTTCAATTAGCCAAAGGCGAAAAAAAATTAGCAGTTTGGTCAGACTTATTGAGTTTGCTCAGTGGCTTGGTTAAAGATGTAGAATTTCGAGCTTATTTAGAGGATACAAAAATATTAGATTCCGACCGCGAATCTGCTCTGATGAAATGTGTTGGTGATATTGATGAGCACGGAAAAAATTTCATTAAATTACTAATTGAAAATAAAAGATTGATGGTTATACCTCATATCTTTAATCTCTTTGAAGAATTAAAAGACTCAGAAGAGGGCACAATGGAAGCACAGATTATTGTTGCTGAAAAACCAGAGGCCGCTGTTGTGAAAAGCCTAATAGCTAGCCTTGAAAAAAAATTTAATAGAAAAATTGAAAGTAATTTAGTAATCGATAAAAGTATCATTGGTGGTACCAAAATTATAGTTGGCGACACCGTAATTGATGCCTCGGTTAAAGGACAATTAAATAGTTTAGCTTACAGCTTAAAGTCATAAGCTTTTAAATTGGGAGATATGAATGCAGTTATCAACGTCAGAAATAAGTGAATTAATACAGAGCAGAATTAAAAACTTTTCTGCTAGCTCTGAGGCAAAAACACAGGGTACTGTGGTTTCTGTGACAGACGGAATCGTACGTATTCATGGTTTGTCCAATGTAATGTCGGGAGAAATGATTGAGTTTCCGGGAAATACTTATGGATTAGCATTAAATCTTGAAAGAGATTCTGTTGGCGCAGTTATTATGGGTGACTATGAGCATATTACTGAAGGCGACACTTGTAAATGTACTGGTAAAATTTTGGAAGTTCCAGTTGGACCAGAACTTATTGGTCGTGTTGTCGATGCATTAGGTAATCCAATTGATGGTAAAGGCCCTGTAAAAGCAAAAGAAACTGACAAAATTGAGAAAGTAGCCCCAGGGGTGATTGCTAGAAAATCTGTATCTGAACCTGTTCAAACTGGATTAAAAGCTGTTGATTCTATGGTACCTATTGGGCGTGGTCAACGTGAATTGATTATTGGCGATCGACAAACTGGTAAAACAGCTGTTGCAGTAGACGCGATCATCAACCAAAAAGGCCAAAACATGAAATGTATATACGTGGCTATTGGTCAGAAGGCGTCAACGATTATGAACGTTGTTCGTAAATTAGAGGAAAATGGTGCAATGGAATACACCACAGTTGTTTCTGCATCAGCGTCTGATTCAGCAGCTCTGCAATTTCTTGCCCCCTACTCTGGCTGTACAATGGGTGAATATTTTCGTGATCGCGGTGAAGATGCATTAATCATTTATGATGACCTTACAAAACAAGCAGTAGCTTATCGACAAATTTCTCTATTACTAAGAAGACCTCCAGGTCGTGAAGCGTACCCAGGCGATGTCTTTTATATTCATTCAAGATTGTTGGAACGCGCAGCTAGGGTTAATGAAGAATATGTCGAAAAATTTACTAACGGCAAAGTTAAAGGTAAAACTGGATCATTGACAGCTTTGCCAGTAATTGAAACAGCTGCAGGTGACGTATCAGCGTTTGTTCCTACAAACGTTATTTCAATTACGGATGGACAAATCTTTCTGGAAACTGATTTATTTAACGCGGGTATTCGTCCTGCGATGAATGCAGGTATTTCTGTTTCACGAGTAGGTGGAGCGGCTCAAACAAAAGTAATTAAAAAGCTGGGGGGTGGTGTGCGTTTGGCTTTGGCGCAGTACAGAGAACTGGCTGCTTTCGCACAGTTTGCGTCTGATTTAGACGAGGCAACACGGAAACAGCTTGATCAAGGTGTGATGTTTACTGAACTAATGAAACAATCCCAGTATTCTCCTTTATCCGTTCCGCAAATGGCCGTCTCATTATACGCGGCAAATAATGGTTTTCTAGACGATGTTCCTACGAATAAAGTTTTAGCTTTTGAAAAAGACCTTCATGGTTTTATGTCATCAAAATACAAGAAAATTATGGATATTATTGAGAGCACAAAAGATCTCTCAGAAGATGACGCAAAAGCATTATCGAAAGCAATCGAAGATTTTAAATCATCAAGCTCTTACTAATTAAGGATTATTAATGGCAGTCGGTAAAGAGATAAGAACCCAGATAAAAAGTGTTGAAAATACACGAAAAATCACGAAAGCAATGGAGATGGTTGCTGCTTCAAAAATGCGTAAAGCGCAAGATAGAATGACAGCAGCTCGTCCATATTCCGAAAAAATTAGAAATGTGGTTGCAAATCTCTCATATGCGCAGTCTGAGTACAAACATCCTTTTTTGATAGAGCGACAACAAGTTAAAAATGTTGGTTTAATTGTCGTTACTTCTGATAAGGGTTTGTGTGGTGGATTAAACACAAATGTTTTGAGATCTTCAATCAATCAAATGCGAAACTGGGAAAAAGAAAATAAGAAAGTACAAGTAAGTGTGATTGGTAATAAGGCACTAGGATTTATGGGTCGTGTGGGAGCTGATATTAAATCTAATTTAACGGGTCTGGGAGACACTCCTAACCTAGAAAGTTTAATTGGTACGATTAAAGTCATGCTCGACGCATATATAAATGAAGAGATTGATGAGCTTCATATTTGTTATACCAATTTCATAAATACGATGAAACAAGAACCTGTAATGGAACAGGTCCTACCTCTGTCAGGCGAAAAAGTAGGTAGCCCTGATAGTAGCTGGGATTATATCTACGAGCCTGAGGCTCAAGAGGTTATTGACCAATTATTGACAAGATATATTGAGTCAACAATTTATCATGCAGTAACTGAAAATATGGCATCTGAACAATCATCGCGAATGGTGGCTATGAAAGCAGCATCCGATAATGCTGGAGCAGTTATTGATGAGTTAACATTAGTTTATAACAAGGCAAGACAAGCAGCGATTACCAAAGAAATATCTGAAATTGTAGGTGGCGCGGCTGCAGTGTCTTAGATTTTAAAAAATATTAATTATGCATAAGTAAGGATAAATAATGAGTACGAAACAAATCGGAAAAGTTGTTCAATGTATTGGAGCCGTGGTTGACGTCGAATTTCCTCGGGACCAAATGCCAAAAGTTTATGATGCCTTAATAATTGAAGATAAAGATTCAACAGCTGAGGCTGGCTTAACTTTGGAAGTTCAGCAACAATTAGGTGACGGGATTGTTAGAACAATCGCTATGGGTTCTTCTGATGGGCTTTCTCGCGGTACTCAATTTGCTTCAACTGGTGCACCAATTCAAGTTCCTGTCGGCGAAGGCACGCTAGGTAGAATTATGGATGTCTTAGGTAGACCTATTGATGAAGTTGGTAAAATTGATTCGAAAGAGCTTAGATCGATCCATCAAAAGGCACCAGAGTTTAATGATTTGTCCCCCTCGGTTGAATTGCTTGAAACAGGTATTAAAGTGATTGACTTAATGTGTCCTTTTGCAAAGGGCGGTAAAGTTGGTTTGTTCGGGGGTGCGGGTGTTGGAAAAACCGTGAATATGCTTGAATTAATTAACAACATTGCAAAACAGCATTCTGGTTTGTCCGTATTTGCTGGTGTTGGTGAAAGAACTCGTGAAGGTAACGATTTCTATCATGAGATGGCTGAGGCTGGTGTAATTCAATTGAAAAATATGAAAGAGTCAAAAGTAGCAATGGTTTTTGGTCAGATGAATGAGCCTCCAGGTAACCGATTAAGAGTTGCTCTGTCGGGTTTGACTATGGCAGAAAAGTTTAGAGATGAAGGCCGAGACGTTTTGTTCTTTGTTGATAACATTTATCGATATACCCTTGCAGGTACTGAAGTATCAGCGCTTTTGGGCCGTATGCCATCAGCCGTTGGCTACCAACCAACGCTTGCTGATGAAATGGGTCGCTTGCAAGAGAGAATTACCTCTACGAAAACGGGTTCAATTACATCTATCCAAGCAGTTTATGTGCCAGCAGATGACCTGACTGACCCATCACCTGCGACAACATTCCAGCATTTGGATTCAACCGTTGTGTTATCACGAGATATTGCTTCGTTAGGTATTTATCCTGCTGTAGACCCATTGGATTCAACCTCAAGACAATTAGATCCACAGGTTGTCGGAGAAGAACATTATCAGGTTGCTCGGGCTGTTCAATCTACTTTGCAGCGCTACAAAGAATTACGAGATATTATTGCGATTCTTGGTATGGACGAATTATCGCCTGAGGATAAATTGGTTGTTGGACGCGCAAGAAAGATTCAACGATTCTTATCACAGCCATTCCATGTTGCTGAGGTGTTTACTGGCTCCCCCGGAAAATACGTATCATTAAAAGATACAATTAAAGGCTTTAAAGCTATCGTTGATGGAGAGTATGATGACTTGCCAGAACAAGCATTCTATATGGTTGGTGGTATTGAAGAAGCTATTGTAAAGGCAAAAAAAACTAAATAATTATGGCTAATACTGTCCAAATCGATATTGTAAGCGCTGAAGAATCCATTTTTTCTGGTACCGCCGAATTTATTGCCGCACCAGCGATTATGGGTGAAGTCGGTATCTATCCTCATCATGCACCTATGATTACTGCCCTGAAGTCTGGATCCGTTAGAATTAAATTAGCTGACAAAGCTGAGGAACAATTAATATTTGTTTCAGGTGGAATATTAGAGGTACAACCAGGTCATGTAACAGTATTATCAGATACTGCAATTCGAGGATCTGATCTTGATGAGGCAAAAGCTTTGGCGGCAAAAAAATCCGCTGAGGAAGCAATTAAGATTAAAAGTGCTGAAATTGATTTTGCTAAAGCACAAGCTGAGTTAGCGGAAGCTATGGCTCAACTGCAAGCGATTGAAAAGCTAAGAAAAAAAAGATAAATTAGAAATAATGAAAAAAGCAGCTTAGTGCTGCTTTTTTTGTTTATACTAAAAGTAAAAAATATGACATTAAGTGTTGTGATTTTAGCTGCTGGAAAAGGAACGCGGATGTGTTCTGAGCTTCCCAAGGTATTGCAGCCTCTTGCCAAAAAACCTCTCATAAAATATGTTGTCGATTCTGCGCTATCGCTTAACCCAAATGATATTTCAATCGTTATTGGGTACCGTGCAGAAAGTATTAAATCATTGTTTTCTCAGAGCATATTCAACTGGCCATTACAAAAAGAGCAGTTGGGGACAGGCCATGCTTTATTACAAGCTACCCCTTATATTCAAGGAGATATTACTTTAATTTTATATGGCGATGTTCCCCTAATAGATGCCAAAGAACTAAATCAGTTAGTTGGACAAACGAACGGTGGTATCAGTATCATGACATTTGATAAAGAGCACCCAGCAGGATATGGCCGAATTGTTAGAAAAAATAATAAGATTTGTGCAATTGTTGAAGATAAAGACTGCACCAGTGAAGAGAGAAAAATTACTGAAATTAATACTGGAATTATGGCGGTTGATTCAAACCAACTTAAGCTATGGTTAAAAAGATTAAGCAATAGTAATCAACAAAAGGAGTATTATTTAACAGATATTGTAAAATTTGCAGCTGAAGATAATGTAGAAATATCGTCTTATAAAGCGTTAAATGAAATTACCATTTCTGGAATTAACTCCAAAAGTGAGTTGGCAATGATGGAGAGGGCCTACCAAATGAGTTTAGCAAATAAATTAATGGATGAAGGTGTCACTTTGATTGATCCCTCAAGGATTGATATAAGAGGGCAATTAGTTTGTGGAAAAGATGTCATTATTGACGTTGGTTGTGTTTTTGAAGATAAGGTGATTCTCGGTGATGGAGTTCATGTTAAGGCTTATAGCATATTAAAAAATTGCGAGATAAAAGAGAATACGGTAATCGAACCTTTCTCGCATATTGATGAAAGTGTTGTTGGCCATCATAATAAGATTGGTCCCTATGCACGCTTAAGACCCGGAAGCACGCTTGCAGATAATGTCCATATAGGAAATTTTGTTGAGCTTAAAAATACTGCAATTGGTGAAGGAACTAAAATTAATCATTTAAGCTACATTGGTGATGCCGAAATCGGTAGTAATGTTAATGTGGGAGCAGGAACAATTACCTGTAACTATGATGGCGCAAACAAGCATAAAACAATAATTGAGTCTGATGTCTTTGTTGGTTCGGATACACAATTAATCGCTCCTGTAAAAATTGGTCAGGGTGCAACTATTGGGGCAGGTTCAACGATTACTCAAGATGTCCCGGCAGACAAATTAACCCTTTCACGAACCGAGCAAAAAACAGTGTCAGATTGGAAAAGGCCAACCAAGAAATAATGTGTGGAATTGTCGGCGGTATATCAACAAAAAATATTCTTCCTCATCTAATAAATGGTTTAGAGAGGTTAGAATACCGTGGTTATGATTCGGCTGGGATTGCCCTAGTTAATGGAAGCATTGAGCGGGTAAGATCAACAGGAAGAGTAGCAACAATAAAAAATAAAATACATCAGGGCGATCTTCAAGGCTTACTTGGAATTGGGCATACACGTTGGGCAACTCATGGTGGCGTCACGGAACAAAATGCCCATCCTCATGTTTCGAATAATGAAATTGCAGTGGTTCATAATGGCATTATAGAAAATCACTCTGAGCAGTGTGAAGAATTAAAAAAACTTGGCTATAAATTTGAGTCTGAGACAGACACAGAAGTAATTGCTCATCTCATACACTATTTTTATAAGAAAGAAAAAAATATCCTTCACGCTACAACTTTGGCAACCAAGGAGTTAAGAGGTGCGTTTGCCATTGGAGTTGTATCATTAAATCATCCAGATAAATTAGTATGCGCACGTAAAGGATGTCCTCTTATAGTAGGAGTAGGCAATGGTGAGAATTTCATTGCATCTGATGTTACGGCGCTTTTAGCAATTACTAAAAAAATAATTTATCTTGAGGACGGTGATATTGTTGAGCTTACTACAGATAATTTTCAAATTTATGATTCCAAATTGAAAGAGGTATCAAGAGAGGTTCATAACAGCAAAGTAAATTTAGAGTCAATGGAGCTGGGTCCGCATGATCATTTCATGCAAAAAGAAATTTATGAGCAACCACGTGCAATTGCAGATACGATTGAGGCTGTTATTGATAAAAATAATTTTGATATAAAGTTATTAGGAAAAAAATCTGAAAAATTATTAAAAGATATTGATAGCATTTTAATTTTAGCCGCTGGTACAAGTTACTATGCCGGACTTACGGCAAAATATTGGTTTGAGTCAATCGCGCAAATCCCAACTAATGTTGAAATTGCAAGTGAGTATAGGTATCGAGATTCAGTTTTTAAATCTAAGCAACTTATTATTACTATTTCGCAATCAGGTGAGACCTTAGATACAATTGAAGCATTAAAGCATGCCAAAAAAATTGGACATAAAAAAACTTTAACTATATGTAATGTCCAAGATAGCGCAATTGTTCGTGAATCTGACATGGTACTTTATACTCGAGCAGGTATTGAAATTGGTGTTGCATCAACAAAAGCATTTACAACGCAATTAGCGGCGCTCTTCATAATCTGTGTGAGTTTAGCTAAGAAAAAGAAAAAAATTAATAAGAAGTTGGAGTTAACATTTTTAGAAGAATTACGTCGTCTTTCAGGAAGTATTCAGTTTGCATTAAATTTAGAGCCACAGATAAAAGAATGGGCAAAGCTTTTTGCCAATAGAGATAATGCTTTATTTTTAGGGAGGGGTATCCACTATCCTATTGCACTAGAGGGCGCGTTAAAATTAAAAGAAATTTCATATATTCACGCAGAGGCATACCCAGCGGGCGAATTAAAACA
This sequence comes from Methylophilaceae bacterium, assembly GCA_016778465.1. Lineage (GTDB taxonomy): Bacteria > Pseudomonadota > Gammaproteobacteria > Burkholderiales > Methylophilaceae > BACL14. The sequence continues at coordinate 1,289 of JADHPM010000002.1, read as the reverse complement.
TGGCCCATTGGCTCTAGTAGATAATAATATGCCAGTTGTTGTGATTGCACCCAATGACGCTTTGCTAGAAAAATTAAAATCCAATATGCAAGAGGTAAAGGCTCGGGGAGGTATATTGTACGTATTTGCAGACAGTGATAGCCACTTTCATGAAGAGCCCGATATTAAAGTTATCAGAACACCAAGGCATACTGGTGTTTTATCTGCAATCATTCACGCTATTCCTGTTCAGTTACTGGCTTATCATGTTGCATTAATAAAGAAAACTGATGTTGATAAACCAAGAAATTTAGCTAAATCAGTTACTGTGGAATAGTTTCAAGCGATAAACTTTATTGAGATAAAGTTCTTAGTTATTTTTTTTCCATTCCAAATAAGCTTTTTCAATCATTTCTTCAGACTCTTTCTTACCCATAAATCGAAAGAAAATCATTTTTCCAGGTTTTTTATAAGATTCAAACCATTTTTTTATAATTTCTATGACTGCTGGCCTATCAAGCATTAAATCTTCAATCGAATCATATTTTGAAAATATATCATTGGGGTCTATCGCAATTAATTTCACATCGACCTCTTTTTTGTCTTCAAAATACATACCGCCAATTATTTTACGACTAACAACTTGACCTCTATTTACAGCAGTCTCAAGATCAATAACATCGATAGGATCTTCATCGCCACCAACTGTTTGAGGAATAAAACCGTAATTACCTGGGTAGCTTAAAAAATTAACAATTCTTTTTTTTCCTTTTTTTTCCTCCCATTCCAGTATGCCATCTTTATTAACTTCCCATTTTTGTCTTGTACCAGCTGGAATTTCAACATAAAAATTGTATGACCCATCTGAGTTTTTATAATTATTAGAGTTAACCGGATTGGCAAGAATGCTAAGTGGTAATAAAAGAAAGACAAGAAGAAATTTAGTCATACTGAAGAGTCCTAGGGGATGAAGATGGATCGATTGTATTTAGCAATTATGAAAAATTTATTACAAAAAATGAAATTGTTTTTAAATAAAAGGGATTATTTGGCATTAAGCCACAAAATATCTAAATTGAGAGGTGAACCTCTAATACTACACGAAAATTTCTACATTTAGTTTATTTTTAAAAAAAAACTCTACATATTGTGTTTTTTTAAAAAAACAGGCGTAGACTTTTTACAAGTTTAAAGAGCAGAAAGTTTAAACTTTTTTATATTACAACAGGAGAAAGATATGGATGTACTAGCAACCGTAAGAAAGTGGGCTGGTGGATTATCAGAAACCATTGTTAGCCTGCTAGCATTAT
>JADHPM010000015.1 GCA_016778465.1 Methylophilaceae bacterium | reverse complement strand
ATGGTTATGCCAGGTGACAATGTATCAATTACAGCAACTTTGATTGCACCGATTGCGATGGAGGAAGGTTTACGCTTTGCGATTCGCGAAGGTGGCCGCACAGTAGGCTCTGGTGTTGTTGTTAAAATTATTGAATAAAAATTACTTAGGCCAGTAGCTCAATTGGTAGAGTATCGGTCTCCAAAACCGAGGGTTGGGGGTTCGAAGCCCTCCTGGCCTGCCATTATAGGGAAGAAGTAGAAGTGACTATGAACTTAAAAAACTATTTATCATTTTTACTCTTGGCTGCAGGTATAGCAGGTTTTTATTTTCTTGCCGAGCAACCAGTCGTGTTACGTATTTTAGTTGTTTTAATTGGTATTGGGGCTGCTTTTACCGTTTTTTGGACGACTCCACAGGGTAAGCAGGCTGTTGGTTTTTTTGGAGATGCAATAACAGAAGCTAAGAAAGTTGTTTGGCCAACAAGAAAAGAGACTATTCAAATGACAATGGTTGTCTTTATCTTCGTTGTTATTGCGGCGATTTTTTTGGCTTTAATTGATATAGGTTTCTCGTACATTATTAACATACTTTTAGGTAGAGGCAATTGATGAGTAAAAGATGGTATGCAGTTCAAGCTTATTCAGGCTATGAAAAAATTGTACAAAAAAATCTACTTGAAAGAATTGAGCAATCGACCCTAAGGGAAATGTTTGGTGAAGTTTTAGTTCCTGTCGAAGAAGTTATTGAGATGAAGTCAGGACAGAAAACATTAAGTGAACGAAGACTTTATCCTGGATATGTCCTTGTTCAAATGGATATGAATGATGATAGTTGGCATCTTGTCAGAAGCACGCCTAAGGTAACTGCCTTTATTGGTACTTCTTCGCAAAAACCAACACCAATAAAAGATAAGGAAGTTGAAACCATTCTTCAGCGTATGGATGATAGCAAGGTTAATCCTACACAAAAAATGACATTTGAAGTTGGTGAGGCAGTTAGAGTTTTAGATGGCCCTTTTAAAGATTTCACAGGAACGGTTGAGGAAATCAACTATGAAAAAAGTAAACTTCGTGTCTCAGTGGTAATTTTTGGTCGAGCAACTCCTGTTGAACTAGAGTTTGGCCAAATAGAGAAAGAGATTTAAATAATTGGGAGCTTATTTTATAAGCGTTTGCACCAAAATTAGGAGAATGTAAATGGCAAAAAAAATTGAAGGATATATAAAGCTTCAAATTCCTGCGGGAAAAGCGAATCCAAGTCCACCGGTGGGTCCAGCACTCGGTCAAAGAGGGCTGAACATAATGGATTTTTGTAAAGCGTTCAATGCGGCTACACAAAGTGTTGAGCCTGGATTACCAGTTCCAGTGGTTATAACTGCATATTCTGATAAGAGCTTCACCTTTATCATGAAGACGCCACCAGCTTCAATTTTAATTAAAAAGGCAGCTAAAGTACAAAAAGGCTCGGGCGTTCCTCATACGAATAAAGTTGGAAAAATCACTCGTGCTCAAGCAGAAGAAATTGCAAAGACAAAAATGCCTGATCTTACTGCTGCTGATATGGATGCTGCAGTGAGAACTATTGCAGGCAGTGCGCGAAGTATGGGTATTGAAGTGGAGGGTATATAAATGGCGCTAAGTAAAAGAATTAAATCACTCTCAGAAAAAGTCGATCGAAACAAGCTCTATTCAGTTAAAGACGGTCTTGCACTTGTTAAAGATACCGCTAAAGCCAAGTTTGATGAATCTGTAGATGTTTCTGTCAATCTTGGTATCGATGCAAAAAAATCTGATCAATTAGTGAGAGGTGCATTAGTGCTTCCAAACGGATCAGGTAAAACAAAACGAGTTGCGGTTCTTGCTCAGGGCGAGCAAGCTGAAGCTGCCAAAAAAGCAGGCGCAGATATAGTAGGTTATGACGATTTAGTTGAAACCATTAAAAAAGGCGAATTAAATTTTGATGTGCTAATTGCAACCCCTGATGCTATGAAGGTGATTGGTGCTTTGGGTCAGATTCTTGGCCCTAAGGGTTTAATGCCTAATCCAAAAGTAGGCACTGTTACACCAGATACTGCTAAGGCGGTGGAGAATGCAAAAGGTGGCCAGGTTCAATACAGAACAGATAAAGCCGGTATTATCCATTGCACAATTGGTAAAGCCTCATTCACAGTTGATCAATTACAAGGAAATTTAACAGCCTTAGTTGATGCTATTAATAAGGCGAAGCCAACTGGAGCAAAAGGTATTTTTATTAAAAAAGTCTCTGTATCAAGCACAATGGGTGTTGGTGTTAGGCTTGATCAAAGCAATATATTGAATTAATTAATTAATGTTATGAGTTTTTTAAAAACGCATAATTAAGAACTTTGGGCCCATTTTTATAAATGGGGTTATCAAAGACCGTAGGTACGAAAGTTTAATTGTATTCAGCCTACGCAGATGGCGGGTCCCCTAATGGATAACATCCTGATGGAAGTCGCCGTTTTGTTGGTATTAGTTAACTAATACTTTTATTTAACGGAAGGAGAAGACCTTGAGTCTAAATCTTGAAGACAAAAAGGCAGTCGTTGCTGAAGTAAGTCAGCAAATCGAAAATGCCCAGGCTGTGATACTTGCTGAGTATCGTGGTGTTGGTGTTGGAGAAATGACAAACCTAAGAGCTGAGGCCAGAAAATCTGGCGTGTATTTGAAAGTGCTTAAAAATACGTTAGTAAAAAGAGCAGTTGAAAATACAGCTTTTTCATCTTTATCAGATGAAATGGTTGGCCCACTTATTTTTGGTATTTCAGAAGACCCTGTGGCAGCTGCGAAAGTTTTAAATGACTTCGCCAAGAAAAACGATTTGTTTGTTCTTAAATCGGGAGCAATGCCAAACGAAAAAATGGATGTTAATGCAATTAAAGCACTAGCCTCCTTACCAAGTCGTGAGGAATTACTTGCTAAGTTGATGGGCACAATGCAGGCACCTATTGCTAAATTTGTTCGTACCTTGAATGAGGTTCCAACAAAATTTGTAAGAGGGTTAGCTGCAGTTCGTGATCAAAAACCAGCATAAACGATTTGGATAATTTAATTTAGGAGAAAATTATGGCAGTTTCAAAAGCAGATATTTTAGAAGCAATAAGTTCAATGTCAGTTCTGGATCTTTCAGAGCTAATTAAAGAAATGGAAGAAAAATTTGGCGTTTCAGCAGCAGCAGCAGCAGTCGCTGCTCCAGCAGCGGGTGCAGCTCCAGCGGCAGCAGCCGAAGAGAAGTCAGAGTTTGATGTTCATCTTACAGCGGTTGGCGATAACAAAGTTAATGTTATTAAAGCCGTTCGTGAAATTACAGGTCTTGGCCTTAAGGAGGCTAAAGATATTGTTGATGCAGCACCAAAAGTGGTTAAAGAGGCTCTTGCAAAAGATGCCGCAGAGGATGCTGCTAAAAAATTAACTGAAGCTGGCGCAACCGCTGAGCTTAAATAATTTTTTTTATGATAAAGGCTGAATCTATTAAATAGGTTCAGCCTTCATCTATTTTACAGACACAAAAATTAACTTTAAAAAATTCTTAGAAAAGACTTTTTTAAACTTAATTTGTTAACTTCGGAGATGCTATGAGCTATTCCTTTACTGAAAAAAAACGTATAAGAAAAAGTTTTGCTAAAAGAGAGCGAGTTTTGGATGTTCCTTACTTATTAGCGATGCAACTTGAATCATATAAAGCTTTTCTTCAAGAGGACATCTCACCTGAAAAGCGTTCAAATCATGGCCTACAGTCCACTTTTAATACTCTTTTTCCAATATCAAGTCATTCTGGTAACGCTAAACTTGATTTTGTCAGCTATACATTGGGTAAAGAAGTTTTTGATGTCAAAGAATGTCAACAAAGAGGTTTAACATATGGTGTTCCTCTTCGCGTAAAAGTACGTTTATCAATAATGGATAAAGAAGCATCACAACCTACGGTCAAAGAAGTTAAGGAGCAAGAAGTTTACATGGGCGAAATTCCATTGATGACAAATAACGGATCTTTTGTAATCAATGGCACAGAAAGGGTCATCGTCTCTCAGTTACACAGAAGTCCAGGTGTTTTCTTTGAGCATGATCGTGGCAAAACACACAGCTCTGGTAAATTATTATTCTCTGCCAGAATTATTCCTTATCGTGGTTCATGGTTAGATCTTGAGTTTGACCCGAAAGATAATCTTTATTTTAGAATTGACCGCAGACGAAAAATGCCTGTTTCAACATTGTTAAAAGCTTTGGGTTTAACAAATGAGGAGATACTTTCCACCTATTACGATTTTGATCATTTTGAAGTTAAATCTAAAGATATGCATTTTCAATTAGTACCTGCAAGATTAAGGGGTGAAATTGCCAAGTTTGATATTAAAGACAATAAGGGCAATTTAATTATCTCGAAAGATAAGCGAATTACGGTAAAACATATACGTGACATTGAAAAAGCTGGAATCAAAGATATTAAAGTTGGACCTGATTTCATTTTAGGTAAAAAAATTGCTAAAGCGCTGATTGACAAAGAAACGGGAGAGGTGATCGCTGAGACAAATTCGGAGATTACTGTTGAGCTAGTTGAGAAAATCATTGAGAACCATGTTACCGAGTTTGAAACCCTATATTCAAATGATTTGGATCACGGAGATTACATTTCACAAACTTTGGCATCTGATGAGGTTCCAGGCCAGTATGAGGCTCGTGTGGCTATTTATAGAATGATGAGGCCAGGCGAACCTCCGACTGAAGATTCTGTTCAAGCACTTTTTGACGGATTATTTTTTAGTGAGGAGAGATATGACTTATCAGACGTAGGTCGAATGAAATTTAATCGAAGAGCTTATCCTAAATCATATGATTTATACGCTAATTGGCTTAAGAAATTCTATGAAAAGGTAGGACAAAAAGATGAAACAGGTTCTCCCATTTTATCTAATGAGGATATCCTAGCAGTCATTGGTTTGTTAGTTGAATTACGTAACGGCCGTGGTGAAATTGATGATATTGATCATTTAGGTAACCGACGAATAAGATCGGTTGGCGAGCTGGTTGAAAATCAATTTAGAACCGGGCTTGTTCGAGTTGAGCGAGCAGTAAGAGAAAGATTGGGCCAAGCTGAGGCTGATAATTTGATGCCACATGACTTAATAAATTCTAAGCCTATATCCAGCGCCATTAGAGAATTTTTTGGCTCATCGCAACTTTCACAGTTTATGGATCAGACGAACCCATTATCAGAAATTACTCATAAAAGGAGAGTTTCAGCATTAGGCCCTGGCGGTTTAACACGAGAGCGAGCAGGCTTTGAGGTTCGCGATGTCCACTCCACGCATTATGGTCGAGTGTGCCCAATTGAAACCCCTGAGGGGCCAAATATTGGACTTATTAATTCACTTGCATTATATGCAAGAACAAATAAATATGGCTTTCTTGAAACCCCCTATAGAAAAGTTGAAGCAGGAAAAGTAACCGCTGATATTAATTTTTTATCCGCTATTGAGGAAGGTGACTTTACCATCGCCCAGGCCAACTCAGAATTAACACCTACAGGGAAATTTAAAGAGGAGCTTGTTTCATCAAGATATAAAAACGAATTTACTATGACACATGGTGAAGAAGTTAATTATATGGATGTTGCTCCCGGACAAATTGTTTCGGTTGCAGCCTCATTAATTCCTTTTCTCGAGCATGATGACGCAAATAGGGCTTTAATGGGTGCTAACATGCAGCGTCAAGCGGTACCCTGCTTAAGAGCTGAAAAAGCCCTTGTAGGAACTGGAATTGAGAGAACGGTTGCTGTTGACTCAGGTACAACAGTGCAAGCAAAACGTGGTGGAGTGGTAGATTATGTAGACTCAAAAAGAATTGTAGTTAAAGTGAATGATAAAGAGACTGCTAATGATGATGTTGGTGTCGATATCTACAATTTAATTAAATACACCCGTTCTAATCAAAATACAAATATTAACCAAAAACCATTAGTAAAAATTGGCGATAAAATTGTTCGTGGCGATGTTATTGCCGATGGGGCATCAACTGATTTAGGTGAATTGGCTCTTGGCCAGAATATGCTGGTTGGTTTTATGCCATGGAATGGTTACAACTTTGAGGATTCAATTTTAATCTCTGAGAGAGTAGTGTCTGATGATCGCTACACTTCTGTTCATATTGAAGAATTATCTGTGGTCGCTAGGGATACGAAATTAGGTCCAGAGGAAATTACACAAGATATTTCAAATTTATCTGAAAGAATGCTTGGGCGCTTAGATGAATCAGGAATTATTTATATTGGCGCCGAAGTTGAAGCTGGAGATGTTTTAGTTGGCAAAGTTACCCCCAAAGGGGAGACACAATTAACCCCTGAAGAAAAATTATTACGTGCAATCTTTGGAGAAAAAGCATCAGACGTTAAAGATACCAGTTTAAGAGTACCATCTGGCATGTCTGGAACGATTATTGATGTTCAAGTTTTTACGCGAGAGGGCATAGACCGTGATGCAAGAGCTGAGCAGATAATTAATGATCAATTATCAGCTTATCAGCAAGATCTAGCCGATCAACTTAGAATTGTAGAAGAGGATATTTTTGGCCGTATTGAAAAGATACTCTTAAATAAAACAGTTAAAGGTGGACCAAAGGGTATCAAGAAAGGCGACAAAATTTCTAAAGAAATTTTAGCTGAAATTGGGAAGTACGAATGGTTTGACTTGCGTTTGGATGACGATAAGGATTCTAAACAATTAGAGAGTTTAAGAGAGAGCTTTAATTTAGCTAAAAAAGAATTTGACAGCCGTTATGAAGAGAAAAAGCGCAAATTAACCCAAGGTGACGAACTGCCTCCAGGTGTGCAAAAAATGGTGAAAGTTTATCTTGCAGTAAAAAGACGCATTCAGCCTGGTGACAAAATGGCTGGACGCCATGGTAACAAAGGGGTGATTTCAAAAATTGTACCTGTGGAAGATATGCCATATATGGCAGATGGAACTACACTCGATATCGTTCTTAATCCTTTGGGTGTTCCTTCAAGGATGAATATTGGGCAGATTCTTGAAGTCCATTTGGGATGGGCAGCAAAGGGTCTAGGTGATCGTATTGATAGGATGCTAAAGAGTAATGAAAAAATCTCAGAGGTAAGATCATTTCTTGATGCTGTTTATAATTCATCTTCTGGAAAGTCCGAAGATATCAAATCATTAAAAGATAATGAAATCAAAGAACTCGCTGAAAACTTAACATCTGGCGTACCTTTCGCAACTCCTGTTTTTGACGGTGGTGCTGAGCCTGATATTCAGCAAATGCTTGATTTAGCTTTCCCTGATGGTGATGAGCATACTGAACAATTAAATTTTGCAGCCCATAAAACTCAGGTCCGACTTTATGATGGCCGAACAGGCGAGACATTTGAAAGACCAGTAACTGTAGGCTATATGCATGTTTTAAAACTTCATCATTTAGTTGATGACAAGATGCATGCTCGCTCAACAGGGCCTTATTCTCTTGTTACGCAGCAACCATTAGGCGGTAAAGCTCAATTTGGTGGCCAGCGATTTGGAGAGATGGAGGTATGGGCGCTTGAAGCCTACGGCGCATCACATACATTACAAGAAATGTTAACCGTTAAATCCGATGATGTAATGGGAAGAACAAAGGTTTATGAAAATATTGTTAAGGGTGAGCATAAGATAGATGCGGGTATGCCCGAATCATTTAATGTCTTAACAAAAGAAATTCGTTCTTTAGCCATTGATATTGACCTTGATAGAAATTAGGAGATAGTTTATGAAAGCACTATTAGATCTTTTTAAACAGACGACTCAATCAGAAGAGTTTGATGCCATAAAAATTGCTTTATCTTCTCCTGAGAAGATAAGGTCATGGTCTTATGGAGAGGTAAAAAAACCAGAAACAATTAATTACAGAACATTTAAGCCTGAGAGAGATGGTCTATTTTGCGCTAAAATTTTTGGCCCAACTAAAGATTATGAATGTCTCTGTGGAAAATATAAACGGCTGAAACATCGTGGAGTGATATGTGAAAAATGTGGTGTTGAAGTTACGTTATCAAAAGTAAGGCGAGAAAGGATGGGACATATTGATCTCGCAAGTCCTGTGGCACACATCTGGTTTCTAAAAAGCTTGCCAAGTCGACTTGGTATGGTTCTGGATATTGCCTTGAGAGATATCGAAAGAGTTCTTTATTTTGAAGCTTATATGGTGGTTGACCCAGGCATGACCCCATTAACCAGAGGTCAGCTACTCACTGAAGATGATTACTTGGCAAAAGCAGAAGAATATGGTGACGAATTCTCAGCGGTAATGGGCGCTGAGGGTGTAAAAGAACTTCTTAAGTCAATAAACATTCCAGTTGAAATTGAAAAATTAAAAGAGGAGTTAGACGCAACTGGTTCTGAAGCAAAAATTAAAAAAATTGCAAAACGACTTAAAGTGCTAGAAGCATTTCAAACTTCGGGAATTAAGCCTGAGTGGATGATTTTAGATATTCTACCTGTCCTTCCACCAGAATTAAGACCATTAGTTCCACTAGACGGCGGACGATTCGCTACATCGGACCTTAACGATTTATATCGTCGAGTGATTAATAGAAATAATCGACTCAGAAGGTTACTTGATCTTCGTGCACCAGAAATTATTGTAAAAAATGAGAAGCGAATGTTGCAGGAGGCAGTAGACTCTCTTCTTGATAATGGTCGAAGAGGAAAGGTAATGACGGGAGCGAATAAGCGTCCTCTCAAGTCTCTTGCAGATATGATTAAAGGAAAAGGAGGACGATTCAGACAGAATCTACTAGGTAAACGAGTCGATTATTCAGGTCGATCAGTGATTGTAACCGGTCCGCAGCTTAAACTGCATCAATGTGGACTACCAAAAAAAATGGCCCTCGAGTTGTTCAAGCCCTTTATTTTTAATAAATTAGAACTCCTTGGCTTGGCCACTACGATAAAAGCTGCAAAGAAAAAAGTTGAAGAAGAAGGCCCAGAAGTTTGGGATATTCTTGAGGACGTAATTAGAGAACATCCAGTTTTACTAAATCGGGCACCTACACTCCATAGGCTTGGTATTCAGGCTTTTGAACCAGTCTTAATTGAAGGCAAAGCTATTCAGCTTCACCCTCTCGTTTGCGCTGCATTTAACGCAGATTTTGATGGAGATCAAATGGCTGTTCATGTTCCGTTATCTCTTGAAGCGCAAATGGAAGCCAGAACCTTAATGCTTGCATCAAATAATGTTCTGTCACCTGCAAATGGCGAACCAATTATTGTTCCATCCCAAGATATTGTGCTTGGACTCTATTACATGACGCGTGAGAAGCTTGCAGCCAAAGGTGAGGGGATGAGATTCTCTGATATCCATGAGGCAAAACGTGCCTATGATCAAGGTATTGTTGATCTTCATGCAAAAGTAACAGTCAGAATAGAAGAGTACGAACTTAATTTTGATAACAGCAAAACATTAAAAATTAACCGTTATGAAACCACTGTGGGTAGGGCACTTTTATCAGAAATCCTTCCAGCGGGACTGCCTTTTGAATTAATCAATAAATCATTAAAGAAGAAAGAAATTTCCAGATTAATAAATGCAAGTTTTAGGAAGCTTGGCGTTCGAGAGACTGTTATTCTGGCAGACCAACTAATGTATACAGGTTACACCTATGCTACAAAAGCAGGTATGTCTATTAGCGTTCATGACATGCTTGTGCCTGCCGAAAAACAAGATTTAATATCACAAGCTGATAGAGAGGTTTTAGAAATTGAAAATCAATATTCCTCAGGCCTCGTAACCCAAGGTGAAAAATACAATAAAGTTGTTGATATTTGGGGAAGAGCTGGAGATAAAATTGCTGACGCCATGATGAGTCAGTTAAAAGAGGAAACTGTTGTTGATTTGAACGGTAGAGCGATTAAAGATGAGCAGGGTAACGAATTGAAACAAGAGTCATTCAACGCTATTTACATGATGGCTGACTCAGGTGCTCGAGGATCTGCTGCTCAGGTTCGTCAACTTGCTGGAATGAGAGGTCTCATGGCACGTCCTGACGGCTCAATTATTGAAACTCCGATTAAAGCAAACTTTAGAGATGGATTAAACGTTTTACAGTACTTTATTTCCACTCATGGTGCGCGAAAAGGTCTTGCCGATACTGCATTGAAAACCGCTAATTCTGGTTACCTGACAAGGAGATTAGTTGATGTTACTCAAGATCTGGTTGTGACAGAGCACGATTGCGGTACAGAGGAGGGTTTGGTAACCAAAGCGCTTGTTAAAGGCGGTGAGGTTGTCGAGCCCTTGAGCGATCGAATTCTGGGCCGTGTCGCTGCAATCGATATTATTAATCCAGAAAATCAAGAAGTTCTATATGCAGCCGCAACATTACTTACAGAAGATGAAGTCGAGAGAATTGATGCTCTTGGTATTGATGAAGTCAAAGTAAGAACGGCTCTGACATGTGACACGCATTATGGAATCTGTGCAAAATGTTATGGACGGGATTTAGGACGTGGTAATCTGATCAACAAAGGTGAGGCAGTTGGGGTTATTGCTGCTCAATCAATTGGTGAGCCTGGTACTCAATTAACAATGAGAACCTTCCATATTGGTGGTGCGGTTTCACGGGCAGCATCCGTCAGTCAAATTGAAAGCAAATCATCTGGAACAGTTAGATTTACCTCAACAATGCGATATGTAACAAATGCAAGAAATGAAAAAGTTGTTATTTCTAGAAATAGTGAGTTTCTAATTGAGGATGAATTAGGTCGAGAAAAAGAAAAACATAAAGTCCCCTACGGTGCTACTTTATTGGTCAGCGATGGCTCAGCTATCAAGGCTGGCTCAATGATGGCAACTTGGGACCCACATACAAGGCCGATTATTTCCGAATATGCTGGACAAATTAAATTTGAAAATGTTGAAGAAGGCATTACTGTCGCAAAACAAATTGACGATGTTACTGGTTTGTCAACCTTGGTCGTAATTGAGTCAAAAGCAAAAGCTGGAACTTCAAAAGGAGTGAGACCACAGATTAAGCTTTTGGACAGTAAAGGAGAGGAAGTTAAACTCGAAAACTCTCAGAATTCGGTTAATGTGACTTTTCAACTTGGATACATTATTACTGTTAATGACAATCAAGAGGTTAAAGTGGGTGACGTCCTTGCGAGAATTCCGCAGGAAACATCTAAAACTCGAGATATTACTGGTGGCCTTCCAAGAGTGGCGGAGCTATTTGAAGCGCGTGCACCTAAAGATGCAGGTATTCTAGCTGAAATCACTGGCATTGTTTCTTTCGGTAAGGACACCAAGGGTAAGCAAAGATTAGTCATTACCGACGATGAGGGTGAAGCACAAGAATTTTTAATCCCCAAAGATAAGCATATTACTGTGCATGATGGACAGGTTGTCACTCAAGGAGAAGTAATTGTTGATGGTCCTGCAGACCCCTCTGATATTCTTCGACTTCAAGGACGTGAGGCCCTTGCTCGGTATATTATTGACGAGGTTCAAGATGTTTATAGATTACAAGGGGTTAAGATTAACGATAAACATATTGAAGTAATTGTTCGACAAATGCTCAGAAGAGTTCGAATCAAGGATCGCGGTGATACATCATTTATCCCTGGTGAAGAACTTGAAAGATCTGAGGTTTTATTAGCAAACGAAGCAATTATTGCTGAAAATAAACAACCAGCAGTTTTTGAATATGTCTTAAAAGGTATTACAAAGGCATCGCTTGCTACTGATTCATTTATTTCTGCAGCATCTTTCCAAGAAACAACTAGGGTTTTAACTGAGGCTGCAATTTTAGGCAAGAGGGATGAGCTAAGAGGACTAAAAGAAAATGTAATAGTCGGACGACTTATTCCAGCTGGAACGGGTATGGCTCATCATGAAAACCGAAAGGAAGCTGAGCGCCTAAGACAAGAGCTAGATGCTAAAAATGCTCAACCAACAAGTCTTGAGCAAGCAGAAGCAGCTTTTATTACTGATGAAAACATCTCCACAGAAGAAGCAGAAATATCTCCTGTTTCTGAAGCAAGTGAAGATAATTCAGAAATTCAGCCATCAACTGATTAAATACAGTTGACAATATGGCTCAAGCAAAATACAATTCTGGCCTTTTTCAAGCATTTGTTTATTGAAAAAAGCCAGATTTTTATAAATTTTAAATAAGGACGTGCAATGCCTACGATTAATCAGTTAATTCGTAAACCAAGAAAAAGAATTGTTGAAAAAAGCAAAGTCCCTGCTTTAGAAGCTTCTCCTCAAAAAAGAGGCGTATGTACCCGTGTCTACACTACGACGCCTAAAAAACCTAACTCAGCTCTGAGAAAAGTGGCAAAGGTTAGATTAACTACAGGTTATGAGGTGATTAGTTATATTGGCGGTGAAGGGCATAATTTGCAGGAGCACTCTGTGGTTCTTCTTCGCGGTGGTCGAGTAAAAGATCTTCCAGGTGTTCGATACCATATGGTCCGAGGAAGCCTAGACACCGCAGGTGTCAAAGATAGAAAACAAGCACGTTCTAAATATGGTGCAAAACGCCCTAAAGAAGCTTAATTTTTAAAGGTTAGATATTATGCCAAGACGTAGAGAAGTCCCAAAGAGAGAAGTACTTCATGATCCAAAATTTGGAAGTAGAGATGTATCAAAGTTCGTTAATGTCTTGATGGTTAGCGGAAAAAAATCCGTGGCTGAACGAATAATTTATGGAGCCTTTGATCAGGTGCAAGTTAAAAGCGGTAAAGATCCTTTGGAGGTATTTACATTAGCAATAGATAACTTAAAACCTTTAGTTGAAGTGAAAAGTAGACGTGTAGGGGGTGCAAACTATCAAGTTCCTGTTGAAGTCCGCCCGATGCGTCGTTCTGCTCTTGCTATGCGTTGGTTAAAAGAGGCAGCAGTTAAGCGTGGCGAAAAATCCATGGATCAACGCCTAGCAGCTGAAATTATTGAAGCTTCTGAAAATAAAGGTTCCGCGATGAAAAAAAGAGAGGAAGTTCATCGTATGGCTGAAGCTAATAAAGCATTTTCTCATTTCCGATTTTAATTTTTTGAAGGTGAATTAAGTGGCCCGTAAAACTCCTATTGAACGTTACAGAAATATCGGTATCAGCGCGCATATTGATGCAGGTAAAACTACTACTACTGAACGCGTGCTCCTTTACACGGGTGTAAATCACAAGATTGGTGAAGTTCACGATGGTGCAGCTACCATGGACTGGATGGAACAGGAACAGGAGCGCGGTATTACTATTACATCTGCTGCCACTACATGTTTTTGGTCTGGTATGGGCCAACAATTTGAACAGCATCGAATAAATATCATTGATACACCTGGCCACGTAGACTTTACTATTGAAGTTGAGCGCTCAATGCGTGTCCTAGACGGAGCTTGTATGGTCTATTGTGCCGTAGGTGGTGTTCAACCCCAATCTGAAACAGTCTGGCGTCAAGCTAATAAATATCATGTTCCAAGAATGGCTTTCGTAAATAAAATGGACAGACAAGGTGCTGATTTTTTCAAATGCTATGAGCAAATGAAGTCAAGATTAAAAGCTAATCCAATACCTATTCAGGTGCCTATCGGTGCGGCTGAAACATTTAAGGGCGTTGTAGATTTGCTGAAAATGAAAGAAATTATTTGGAATGAAGAGGATAATGGAATTACTTTTGATTACAAAGATATACGTGATGAGTTAAAAGATGAATGCCAAAAGTGGCGTGAAAATATGCTTGAATCTGCTGCCGAAGCCAATGAAGATTTAATGAATAAATATCTTGAAACTGGCGACTTATCAGAAGAGGAAATTAAACAAGGCCTCCGTATACGGACAATTGCAAATGAAATTGTGCCAATGCTCTGTGGGTCAGCTTTCAAGAATAAAGGTGTGCAAGCTATGCTGGACGCTGTAGTCGAGCTTATGCCATCACCGGTTGACGTTCCTGCGATCAAAGGTATGGATGAGACGGATCATGAAAAAGAGATCCTCAGGAAACCTGGTGACAATGAACCATTTTCTGCTTTAGCATTTAAAGTAATGACTGACCCTTTTGTTGGCCAACTTATCTTCTTTAGAGTTTACTCAGGAGTTGTTAATGCAGGAGATACTGTTTACAACCCAGTAAAAGGAAAGAAAGAAAGAATTGGCCGTATTTTGCAAATGCATGCAAATAATCGTGAAGAGATTAAGGAGGTCAGAGCTGGCGATATCGCCGCTGCCGTTGGATTGAAAGATGTAACCACTGGCGACACACTATGTGAAACAGCAAAACCAGTTATATTGGAACGCATGGTATTCCCTGAGCCAGTTATTCATGTTGCAGTAGAGCCAAAGACAAAAGCTGATCAAGAAAAAATGGGTATCGCTTTAAATAGGCTTGCACAGGAAGATCCATCTTTTAGAGTAAAAACGGATGAAGAAACGAATCAAACAATTATTTCTGGTATGGGCGAGCTTCATTTAGAAATATTAGTTGATCGAATGAAGCGTGAATTTAGTGTTGAAGCTAATATTGGCTCACCACAAGTGGCTTATCGAGAAGCTATTAAGAAACAAGTTACTTCAGAGGGTAAATTTGTTAAACAGTCTGGTGGTAAGGGTCAATATGGCCATGTATGGTTAAGAATTGAGCCAAATGAACAGGGTAAAGGTTATGAGTTTATCGATGAAATTAAGGGTGGAACTGTACCTAGAGAATTCATTCCTGCAGTTGACAAGGGGCTTAGAGAAACAATTACCGCGGGCGTTCTTGCTGGATATCCAATTGAAGATGTGAAAGTTGCACTTTATGATGGTTCCTATCACGACGTTGACTCTAATGAAAATGCGTTTAAAATGGCGGCTTCATTTGCATTTAAAGATGGATGTAAAAAAGCGGACCCAGTTTTACTCGAACCTATGATGGCAGTCGAAGTAGAAACTCCTGAGGAGTATATGGGTGACGTTATGGGAGATCTTTCATCTAGAAGAGGAATTGTGCAAGGCATGGAAGATAATGCCACTGGTAAAGTAATTCGTGTTGAGGTTCCATTAGCAGAGATGTTTGGATACTCAACCGTTGTAAGGTCATTATCACAGGGTCGAGCAACATACTCTATGGAGTTTAAGCACTATGCTGAAGCGCCAAGAAATGTAGCAGACGCTGTAATTAATAAACAATAATCTAAAGAAAAATTAAGGAAGAACATTATGGCTAAAGGTAAATTTGAGCGTACCAAACCGCACGTAAATGTCGGCACCATCGGACACGTTGATCATGGTAAAACCACATTAACGGCTGCAATTTCAACCGTATTAACGGCTAAGTTTGG
>JADHPM010000011.1 GCA_016778465.1 Methylophilaceae bacterium | reverse complement strand
CTCTAGGTGCTCTTGATGTTTTGGGTTTAAGGGCAAAAAGGGATCTAACATCGCTTTGTCCTTGCCAGCAGTAATCAATCTCCTGTCGATATCAAGATTTGCAATAGCTCGATCAAAACCAAACTGATCTAGCCTGACACCAATCGAGCCGATAATACTTGCCTTATCGACAAAGATTTCATCAGACGCTACAGCGATGTAATATGCCCCTGACGCACAGATGTCCTCGACAACAGCGTAGACCGGAATATCGGGCCTCAAGCCTCTGTATCTCCTGATCTCATCATTAATCATGCCGGATTGCACGGGACTGCCGCCTGGGCTATTGATTGAAAGGATAATGGCCTTAGTACCTGGATTAGCATAAGCATTTTTAAGGCTGGACTTTACGTCCCTTGCGTTAATTTCCATCTGATCGCTAATAATTCCATTCATGTTTATCAAGGCCGTAAATTCGCCTGTTGCATCATCAGAAGGAGCACTGCCGCGCGTAAAAATAATCAGGAGTATGAACAGATAAATGAAGGTTAGAGATTTGAAAAAAATTCCCCAACGACGACTTCGCCTTTGCTCAATGAATGCCACCTCGGCAAACTTACTCATTACCTTTTGATCGTCGTTATTCTTTTTTTGATCTGCCACGGTTTAAACTCCTAGATTAATTATTATGTTGTTATCGTTTTCAGTATATGCAATTTTTTTTAAGTATGCACCCTGACATGGTCCGGCAATACACAAACCCGAATCAGGTTCATAGATTGCTCCATGGGTTGCGCAAACGATATACTTTTTTTCTTCCTCAAAAAAATCATTCTCCTGCCAATCCAATTCAACATCTAAGTGCTGGCATTCGTTTAAATAAACGAAATATTTTTGATCTTTCTTAACAACGAAACCGGAGCGTTTTCTTTGATCAAGCTCAAAATAAAATTTAACTGTCGATGGATCATCGTTGAACTGATCTTTTGAAATTTTAAGAAAATTATCCATTTAATCTCAACCAATCAAATAATTCATGTGGGTTATGTAAGATTTTTTTTGGGGAAAAACTTTTAAGGTTTTCGGGTTCCTGAGAGCCATAAGCAACAGCCACCGAATCAATACCCGCGTTTATTGCCATCTCAAGATCATAGCTTGAATCACCGACCATAAGTGTGTTCTCTTTTTCGATAAAAAGTTGCTCCATGATTTCATTGGCCATTTGCGGATGTGGTTTTGAAAAACATTCATCCATAGTTTTGGTCACAGAAAAAAAATCTGTCAGTCTTGACTTCCGCAAGGCATTATCCAGTCCCCTTCTGCTTTTTCCAGTGGCCACAGCGAGTTTATAGCCGTGCTGATGTAACATTTTAATGCCGCTCTCAACACCGTCAAAAAGCGTTATATCGTCAACCATAGTCAGGTAAGCTTCTCTGAATTGTTCTTGCAGAGCTGCGCTCCTCTTTTTGGGCAATGCATCAAATAATTTCATAAAAGCCTCATCCAAACCCAAACCAATAATCGATCGCATCTCTTTCTCAGAAGGTTTTACGACTTCCAACATTTCACAGGCTAGACCAATTGAGCGCACAATTGCACCTGCAGAATCCGACAATGTTCCATCCCAATCAAAAATAATTAATTCATAATGCATTCACGTGGCACTTTCTTCGAGAGCAGTAAAAGAGTCTGGGACAGGTGCGTTGAGCAAAATATTCTTCTCTAAAATTGGATGAGCAAAACCTAACTCCATGGCATGCAGAAACAAGCGTTTCACTCCCTTAGATCTCAACGTTTTATTCAACTCAAAATTACCATACTTTTCATCACCTAAGATCGGAAATCCCAAGTGCGCTAAATGAACTCTGATTTGATGCGTTCTCCCTGTAATCAATTTAACCTCGAGCATACTAAAATCGGTGTATCTTCTCTTAAGAAAAAATATCGACTTTGACTGCTTTGTTTTTACATGATCGTTGATTGTTTTTGCAACACTGACCTTTTTTTGTCCATCATGATTTTTTTGTTCAACTAAATCCAGGTCAACAGTTAATTGTTTTTTTTGCCAACTGCCTGCCACCATGACGAGGTATTTTTTATGGAGGCGTTTCTTTCGGATTAGTTCATGCATCGCAACCAAAGCACTTCTTTTTTTTGCCAGTAACAAGAGTCCAGATGTGTCTTTATCAATTCGATGCACCAACTCTAGGAATTTTGCATCGGGACGCAACTGTCGAAATTGTTCAATAACCCCTAAACTGATTCCACTACCGCCATGGACAGCGATGCCTGCTGGCTTGTTTAGCGCAATAAGGCAATCATCCTCGAAGACAATATTTTGCTCTAAGAGAATTTTTTGTGCATGGCTTGCGACCACTTTAGCTGTCTTGGAAATAGCTGGATATGACAAAGGTGGAATTCTGACACTATCACCAAGAGTTAACTTATAACCCGTCTTAACACGCTTTTTGTTAACTCGAATTTCACCACTTCTTAAAATTTTATAAATATGACTCTTGGGAATATTCTTTAAAATCTTCAGTAAAAAGTTGTCAATTTTTTGACCCTCGCTATCCTCTTTGATTGTTTCATAAGTGACGTTTTTTTTTAACATAGCGCTGATTTTTTTGTTTCCATTTAAGCCTTTATATCCTATACTTCAACTGTTCAGATATCTTTGGTTAAAGACAAAGAGAATAATTATTCTGAATTATACATAACGTTAAAGAATTCAAGGCTTGTTCTACTCGCCAAATGTAAAGAAGTAGATAGAAAAAAGATTTTTATAAAAGAATTTAATAAATTAAGTAAGGCCCTTTTTTTAAAAAAGTTTAGAGATAACAAAAAATAATGTTTAAGATGCAACACCCAGCAAGATGCCGGGTGTGCTCGAATGTGCCTATGTAATTTTATGTAATTCTTTATCTAAATCTTCATGAAATTGGAGATAAGGTAATGAAGAGAATGTTGTTTAACGCAACGCAATCAGAAGAATTGCGTGTAGCGATTGTTAATGAAAATAAGTTAGAAGACCTTGATTTTGAACGCGGAAATCGAGAGCAAAGAAAAAGTAATATCTATAAGGCAGTTGTCACCCGTGTTGAGCCTTCACTCGAAGCGGCTTTTGTGAACTACGGTGTTGAGCGTCATGGCTTCCTCCCCTTTAAAGAAATTGCCCCCGAATACTACTCAAAAAAAACACGCAAGAAAGATATCTCCATTAGAGATGTCATTAAAGAAGGTCAAGAAATTATTGTCCAGGTTGCGAAGGATGAACGGGGAAACAAGGGCGCAGCACTTACAAGCTATTTATCACTCGCAGGTCGCTACATTGTGCTTATGCCTAACAACAACGATGGCGGAGGAATATCAAGGCGTATTGAGGGTGATGAGAGAACCCAATTTAAAGAAGTTTTAGCGCAACTCAAGGTTACCAAGGGCATGAGTGTAATCGGTCGTACTGCCGGAATAGGAGCCTCTGTTGAGCAAATTCAGTGGGACCTTGATTACCTTGCACAGTTATGGAAAGCCATTGAAGAAGCTGCCAATGCTCAAGAAGGGTCCTTTCTGATTTATCAAGAGAGTAACTTAGTCGTCAGAGCGATACGAGACTATTTTCAATCTGACATAGAAGAAATACTCATCGACAAACAGTCTATCTATGACCAAGCGCATCAGTTTATGAGTCATGTAATGCCGGATTATGCAAACCGAATTAAGCTTTACGACGAGGACACTTCATTATTTTCCAAATTTAATATTGAAAATCAAATTGAGTCCGCTTTTTTGCGTGAGGTTCAATTACCCTCAGGTGGGTCAATAGTGATTGATCATACCGAGGCTCTGGTATCTGTTGATGTTAACTCAAGCCGATCAACACGCGGCAGAGATATCGAGAATACTGCCTTTAATACCAACGTTGAGGCAGCCAATGAGTTGGCAAAACAATTGCGTTTAAGAGATATTGGGGGTTTGATCGTAATTGACTTTATTGATATGGAAAACCAAAAAAATCAACGCGAGGTAGAGAACCAGTTACGCGATGCTATCCGTCAAGACAAGGCTCGTATTCAGTTGGGCCGCATATCACGCTTTGGCCTACTTGAGCTTTCAAGGCAACGACTCAGACCAAGCTTAGGAGAATCAATTAACGGTGTTTGCCCAAGATGTAACGGAACCGGTCGTGTTAGGGATATTCAGTCCACGGCACTTTATATTTTACGACTCATTCAGGAGGAGGCATCCAGGGATGAAGAGCAAGTAATTTCTGTTCAAATGCCTGTTGAGGTCGCCACCCTGATTCTGAACGAGAAACGCAGCACTATCAATGAAATTGAAGAGAAATACAATAACGACATTGTCATCATTCCTAACCGCTACTTTGAAATACCTAAATTTGAACTCAGTCGATCAGCGAAAAAAGCGGGTAAGGTGAGCTACACCGCAGTAGAGCCGCCAAAAGAAGATGCCTTCAGTGACCTAAATGAGGCTGCCGAAGAAAGACTGCAACCCGTGGTAAAAGCGATTGTGCCAGAAGCGCAAAGTAACAAAAAAGGTAAATCGAATAAGTCTATTTTTGGCTTCTTTAAAAACCTTATTGCTCCAGAAGAGGAAAATACCCCCTTAAGTGAGATAGAGGCAGAACCAGTAACATCAAGCAATACTGAACCGGAAGAAAAGGAAAATGCTCGTCCCCAACGAGGCAATCGTTCTCGCAATCGACGATCAAACTTTAGGAAACGAAATCAAAGGGACAGCCGTGCAGACTCTAATGAGCGTAAAACTGAGTCGGTCGAGGAAACAAAAGCGACCCCCCCTTTAACAAAATCCGCGTCAGACTCTATTGATACCCCTAAATTAATTGACCCCAAAAAATCGGAGGTTGGCACAACAAACGATACACCACCTGCTGCAACGAAGAAGAAGCCCACACGAAGACGCTCGACAAAACTACCTAAGTTGGACCTTGATAAGGCAGGAATCGAGCTGATTGAGACGAAGGCAGATAAACCTAAGACTGAAGAAGCCAAGGCAGATGATAAGCCGAAGACTCGAAAAAAGGCCTCTTGGCAGAAAAAAGAAAATACCAAAGATGATGAGGGTCAGATTGAATTGGTTGAAACTAAAGCGGTAAAAAAGACGGCTGCAACAAAAAAACCCAAGCCGATAAAAAAGACCGCGGCTAAAAAGACCGCAGCAAAAGATTAGTTAAATAAAACCCGATATAGCAAAGTATCAGGGCGCCTAGGATGTGTGCTGACACAAAAATCAGTGCATGCAACAAGGCGCCCTTTTCAATAAAGTTAAATATATCTGCTGTGTAGGCTGAGTAGGTAGTTAAGCCACCTAAAAGCCCAACATTAATAATCAGACGTGTTTCGGTTGAGGCATGCGTGATGCTATCAAAGTAAGCAATAGATATGCCCATTAATAGCCCACCAAAAAGATTAACCACTAAGGTGCCCAAAGGTAAGCTGGGGAAAAGTGCGTGCATAAAGAGGCCGGTAAAATAACGAAGCCACGCACCGCACGCTGCAGCGAACCCAAGTAATAAAAATTGTGAAACCGGTAGCGTCATAATTTCAAGAAATGCTCGCGGTAGTACTTAAGCTCCTCAATAGACTCGAGAATATCCGCCAGGGCTTCATGCTTGCCGCTTTTCTTAAAGCCCTCCACCAGGTTCGGCTTCCAGCGTTTTGCCAACTCCTTAAACACACTCACGTCTAAGTTTCGATAGTGGAAATAGGATTCAAGGTCGGGCATGTGTTTGGCCATAAATCGTCTATCCTGGCATATGGAGTTGCCGCACATGGGTGATTTCCCCTTGCCGACATGCTTTTTTAAAAAATCGATCAGCTGGTTCGTTGCCATCGACTCTGTGAGTTTTGAGTTCTTCACTTTTTCGATGAGGCCAGACTTACCGTGCGTGGCAGTGTTCCAGCTGTCCATCGACTCGAGGACTTTGTTCTCTTGGTGGATTACAAGGACGGGACCTTCTGCGAGGATATTTAACAATGGGTCAGTCACCACGACAGCGACTTCTAAAATCTTTTCCCGCTCAACATCTAGGCCACTCATCTCCATGTCCAGCCAAATTAAATTATTGTCATTCTTGCTCATCATGATTTCCATTATCTTTGCTTAAAAAGATCATAAAGTACTTACCCTGTAAGCCTTTTTGCTTCAAAATATGTACTTTATAAATCTTGAAGAATTATATGGCATTAACATTCAACTACCTAATCATCTTCCTAATTATCTTTACGGCCCTTGCACAAATATGGCTTGCTAGGCGACATGTTGCACACGTGACCAATCACCGAAGCAAAGTGCCCTCGCCTTTCAAGGATATTATAAAAATCAAGGATCATCAAAAAGCGGCCGACTACACGGTAGCAAAATCCAACCTCAATGTCCTAGGCTTGATTGTCGAGGCAATTTTTTTATACCTCATAACCATCGGCGGTGGCATTCAGTGGATTAACGAATACCTCTCAGGGTATGGTCTAACCACCATGATCGCAGGCACGATTTTGATTGTAAGCGTCTTGGTTCTCTCCTCTATCGTTGAGATGCCTCTGGGTCTCTATAAAACTTTTGTCATCGATGAAAAGTTTGGCTTTAACCGAATGACGCTAGGGATTTTTATCTCAGACCTCATTAAGCAGTCCATAATCGCCCTAATCATTGGCTTGCCGGTACTCTATTTTTCGCTTTGGATCATTGGCAACCTGGGTGACCTATGGTGGCTGTGGCTGTGGATCTTCATTAGCGCCTTCAACTTTATCATGCTGGCAGTCTACCCCATCTTCATTGCCCCACTGTTCAATAAATTTGAACCCATGAAGAATAAGACCTTGGTAAGCCAAATTGAGAAGCTGCTCAAGAAATGTGGCTTTGAGTCAAACGGGTTATTTGTCATGAACGGCTCCTTGAGGAGCAACCATGGCAACGCCTACTTTACTGGATTTGGTAAATCGAAGCGTATTGTGTTCTTCGACACGCTGCTGGAAAAATTAACTGGCAAGGAAATTGAAGCGGTTTTAGCGCACGAACTCGGTCACTTCCACCATAACCATGTCAAAAAACGTATCATATTGATGTTTGTGGTGAGCTTTGTTGGCTTGTACTTACTGGGCCTACTGAAAGAGAGTGCTTGGTTCTATGAGGGCCTCGGTGTGACCGGTATGACAGACGCGAATGCCCTGTTGTTATTTTTATTGGTCTCACCCCTGTTTGTCTTTTTCATTCGCCCGATCATGGCTTACTACTCACGCTTAAATGAGTTTGAGGCTGATGATTATGCCTGCCAGTTTGCCAAGGCATCGGACCTGAAGCAGTCGCTCGTCAAGCTCTATCGTGACAACGCTTCAACCTTAACACCTGACCCATTACACTCGAGCTTCTATGACTCGCACCCGCCAGCGTTACTGCGAATACAGGCGATAGATAAGCGCTAATCATGGAAATCACGACACGCATGGAGTTTGATGCCGGGCATCGCATTCCCAGCCACAAGAGCAGCTGCAAAAATTTACACGGCCACCGCTACGCGATCGAGGTCACCGTCAAGGGCGACATCATCGACGAGGAGCAAAAGTCGGATTTTGGCATGGTAATGGACTTTAAGGACGCGAAAGAATTAATCAGGCAAACTATCGTTACGCCATGGGATCATGCCTTCATTGTTTACGAGAAGGACCATGAGGTCATTAATTTTTTGGCCACCCTCAAGGATCACAAGACAGTCATCTTTCCCAAGGTACCGACAGCAGAAAATATGGCTTTGGTAGCTATGGAAAAATTAAAAAAAGTGTTTTATGATAATTATAAAACAATGATAATTCCAATTAAAGTTAGACTGTATGAAACACCAAACAACTGGGCTGAGGCTTTCTAAAAAATTAGCTCACCCCTTATACCTTGTTCTAGGCTTGGGGTTTATTTCGCCCCTCATGGCGGACTGTTCTATTAATTACGATCAAGATACTACCATCTCTGCTGACTGTGATGGTTTTACGTTAGATCGTAACCAAGATTTTGATATTTCAATCATCACTGGGGTATCAGTAAGAAGTCCTGGAGGGGGGGATAATCAAGTTATTAAGCTTCATTTTGATATGGGAGGCGTGTTAACGAATAATGGCACCATTGAAACAACTTACGGCAATAACGCTATTGATCTCAGTTATGCACCTGTGACTATCAATAAAATTATTAACACCGGTAACATTACAGCAAGTTTTCGTACCATTAAAATAGGACTTGGTTCTACCCTAAATTTGCTTAGTAACGCAGGGACTATATATGCTACTAATCCCAATGCTATCTACAACCAAGGTTCTATTAACGCAATCTATAACTCGGGACAAATACAAGCTTCCCAAAATACAATTTATAATGCAGATACTTTAAGCTCTTTAACAAATACGAACCTAATTACAGCAACGAGAATGGCAATTGATAACGCAGGCACTCTGGGAACAATCACAAATAGCGGTACTATCTCAGCATCATCGGCTTATGCGATCTTTAACGCCTATGGGAATATAGAGTCTATAACCAACACATCGACCGGTGATATCAATAGTGGCTCTGACACGATTTTTAACGGAACGGGTCGTATTATTACCTCATTAATTAATCAAGGTGAAATTAGTGCCTCTGAAGCCGCCATTTTAAATAATGGAACTATATCAAGTCTTACAAATTCAGGCGCTATTATGTCACCCGAGGGCATTGGTATTGAGAATGATGGGGCAAGTGGTGTAATTACTAACCTCACAAACAGCGGAAATATATCTGCAGGAACTGCCATTTCCAATACGACAGGTACAATCGATACAATCATAAACACCGGATCTATATCGTCGTCGACATCTTTAGCTGATATCCATAACAATGGCTATATAAACACGCTGATAAATAGACAAAGGAACCTGACCTTCACAGGTAATCTGCCAACAAACTATCAAATCATCATTGCCAGCACCTCAAATTACGGGAAAATTACATTTACTGATGTGACTGGGACGACTACCTTTGATATCCACACGACCTCCAGTGTCAATGCAAATACCACCTATACAGACGTTATCACGGGCATAAGTGATGCCGAATTGGGTGCTACAACAGGCACATTTCTCGACGGCGAGGGTGGTAGCTATGACTGGTCACTGAGTCTTGACGGTGCTAGTTATGATCTTGTCTTGGGGGCATGTGAAGGTAGCTGTGGTGTAGAAGAAGTTGCACCCACTGTAGAAGAAGTTGCACCCCCTGAAGTAAGTTACCCCTCAGCAGTCGCAACTCAGTCGACGGTTGACAGTATCGCCACCAGCATCAATGCCCAATTCAGTAGCTTCGCGATGACAACGAACTTTGCCAACTTAAACACCTACGACTGTGGCTTGTTCGATCAAAATAATGGCTGTTTCTCCCTCGGTGGCAGGTACACCGATGTCAATGGCAACAACAACTCAGACTCTGACAGCACCGCGCTCGTCATGGTCGGCGGCTACAAGGTTGACGACACATTCCGCATTGCTGGCTTTGTTGATCAGATGGTTAACAACTCAACCCCTACCGGCATTAAGATTGACAACCAAAACCCCATGCTCGGCGTTAGTCTGGTCTGGAACCAGCATGCTAACCACTTAGGCTATCAATTCAAGCTCGCGAATGCCTATCAAAGTAAGGATGTCACTATTACACGCTCCTCCACGGGGGATGCTGAGGCTGGCGCTGGGAGCACCGATGTGACCGTCAACAGTATCATCGCAGAGGCCTCCTACCAGTTCTTAAGTCAAAACCGTACTTCTTACCGCCCCTACTTCGCGGGACGTTATGCCAAGATCAAGCAGGATGGTTATACGGAAACTAACGTTGATAACGGTCTCACCTATCAAGACCTCGAGGACGAGTCAATCACAATTATCATGGGCGTTAAAGCGAAACACTTGATGACTGAGCAACTTATCTTGAATGGCAGTATCGGGGTTGAGCAGGACATCTATAACGACAGTGATGACTTGATTGCCAGAGCGACCAACATCGCGGGGATTACGCCTGTTGACATTAATAGTGACGAGAACAAGACACGTCCCGTCGTCTCGCTGGGTGCCGACTACTTTATCAGTCCAACGCAACGCCTGTCTTTACAGGCTCAATACCAGGAGCTTGCCTTTACATCAACGAGTGCAAAAACTGCCTATGTAAATTACACAATAGGGTTTTAGCTACCAGTCAGTGAGGTCATGTTTTTGAATATAGCCTGTATGCGCCTCGATGTCCTCGGTGGGTACTTGCACGACAGTGAGCTTTGATAAGTCCACCTTCTTAAAAATTTGCTCATCGACGTCTTCAGCAAAATCAATCGAGATTGCCTCTTGACCCCGTGTCATTCCGATAAAAACCTCACCCAGGAGCTGCGCATCAAGCAGAGCGCCATGCAGGGTTCGTGACGAGTTATCGACATCAAACGCCTTGCAAAGGGCGTCAAGACTATTGCGCTGACCCGGCCTTAATTCTTTTGCAAACTTCAAGGAGTCCGTGATGGTGACTGCATTCTCCTCAAACTTACTGAGACCCAAGCGCCCAAGCTCAGCATTGATAAAGCCTACATCAAAAGGTGCATTGTGGATAACGACCTCAGCATCTTGCACGAAGGATAAAAAGTCACTCACCACCTCCTTGAATAAAGGCTTATCTTGTAAAAATTCAATCGACAGGCCGTGAACCTCCTCCGCCGCCGGATCAATGTCTCG
The DNA here is from genome assembly GCA_016778465.1 of Methylophilaceae bacterium. Taxonomy (GTDB): domain Bacteria; phylum Pseudomonadota; class Gammaproteobacteria; order Burkholderiales; family Methylophilaceae; genus BACL14. Next base: position 39,355 of record JADHPM010000011.1, on the reverse strand, counting down.
TTCAGGATTGATATAGGCATGAAACCGCCGATTCGTTGGTTGACGGTTGTTAAATTCAATGGCAGCAATTTCAATAATCCTGTGACCCTGCTTTGGGTCAAGGCCGGTTGTTTCTGTATCTAAAAAAATTTGCTTTGCCATTATATGGATTCTACACCCTGATTAGCAAGAAAGTCAGCACGCTCATTTTCAGGGTGTCCCGCATGGCCCTTCACCCAGTTCCACTCAATCGTCATGCCTTGCTTGAGCTCGTCAAGTCGCATCCACAGGTCTTGGTTTTTTACTGGTTGCTTATTGCTCGATCTCCAGCCGTTCTTTTTCCAATTAAGAATCCACTCAGAGATTCCTTTTTGCACGTAGGTTGAGTCCGTAAAAACCATCACCCTGGACGGTTCAGCCCTGACCTTGTCTAAGGCCTCTATCACAGCAATTAACTCCATGCGATTGTTAGTTGTATTTAGCTCTCCACCAAAAATTTCGATACTCTCACCACCCAGCTGAATTAAAGCGCCCCAGCCACCCTTACCAGGATTGCCTTTACAAGCGCCGTCTGTGTAAATTTTAATCATGTCTTATTGGGGACCACGCGTGCCCTCTTCTCCTTCTTCCATTTGGGTTTAATTGGCGTCATGCCCGGCACATCCTTTCTTGCCATGACACAGTATACATTCCCCAGCAATGGAAACCATCGATCACCAGCAGACTCGAGGAAACTGTAATGTCGATATTTTTCATCCAAAAAAAGGGGTTGATAATGAAACACACGCGCCTGCTCAATTACAAAACCCTTATTTTTTAAAGATTGTTGGCAAGCACCAGCTGAGAGGAAACGGCTGTTCCAAGGCGGGGTGTTATCGAAACCAAAAAAATGACGCAGCCCCGCAAAGCTAAAAGGGTTAAAGGACCATAAAAGGCAATAACCATTAGGTATAATAATTCGATAGAGCTCCTCAAACAGATGCTCATGGTCGTTGATCTGCTCGATCAGGTGAGGACAGATTACAAGGTCCAATCCATCCGTATCAAAAGGCAGTGCGTCCAAAGCGAAATCAATATTCTTTGACTTGCCAGCACTATACAAATGTTTAGAAATTCTTGAAGTCTTTAGAAAATCGAACTCTGAAAAATTAATTTGCAGGGCGTAATAACCAAACTTTTCCTCTAAAAAAGGTTGTAGGACCCTTATCTCATGCTCGAGTAGGGATTTTCCTGCGGTCGAATTAAACCATGTCATAAATTAAAATATCTGATGATTTCATAGTAAACTTTAATACTCAATGATTATAGAACATTCAAGTAATTTAATAGCTAAAATCGAACCAATTAGAGCCTTTCAAGATAATTATATCTGGGCAATCTCTAATGAGCAGCAATTGGTCGTTGTTGACCCCGGTGACGCCAAACCGGTATTTGACTTTATTCAAGTAAACCAGCTGAGTCTTCGCGCAATCCTTATCACGCATAAGCATCCGGACCATGTTGGCGGCGTCAAAGAGCTCCTCAATCATTATCCCGATATCCAAATATTCGCACCTGCATCGCCAAGTCTTGATTTTCCTTACCAAAAGGTAGTTGAGGGAGATAAAATTTTCATTAACGACATTAACTTGCGATTCACGGTCATGGAAACGCCTGGGCATACCCTTGACCACATTGTATATTTCGACGATGAAAATCTTTTTTGTGGTGACACACTCTTTGCCTGTGGATGCGGTCGCATATTTGAAGGGTCATTTGAACAAATGTATGCGTCATTGAATAAATTAAAAAAACTTAAACCAACGACAAAAGTCTTTTGTGCACACGAATACACACTAAATAATATTAAGTTTGCTCTCACAATCTTTGCAGACAATAAAATTTTAAGAGAAAGATTTACTAAGTGTAAGAATCTGGATCTAACATTACCCTCATCTATCTCCGAGGAGTTAAAAACAAACCCATTTTTTTTAGCTCAAGACGTTAATCAATTTAAGGAATTCAGGCTAAAAAAAGATGCTTTCTAAAACAACCAACCTTATTTTGTTAATAATATGTCTTTATCTCTCGCTACCATTAATGGCAGCAACAAATGCAAGGGGGGATGAAATTATCATCCTGCAAGATGAAGTAATTGTCACCCCTCTTCCAGCCTCAATTCAGAAAAAAGAGGAGGCTGACTTAATTGCGGAAACCCCTTTCACCCCAACAAAGAGCATATGGGACCGTCTGATAAGTGGCTATAAATTAACCACCACCCCAAGCAAAAAAGGCTTGAAGCGACTAAAACGTCATGAAAATTGGTACGCAAAGCATCCAGAATATTTTAACCGCATGATTCTTCGATCTGAACGCTATCTTTATCATGTTTTAAATGAGGTAGAAAAAAGAAATATGCCGACGGAGATTGCTTTATTACCAATGATAGAGAGCGCCTACAATCCACTTGCCAAATCAAAGGCGAAGGCTGTAGGCATATGGCAATTTATCTCTTCAACTGGCAGGATCTATGGATTAGAGCAGGACTGGTGGCGAGACGATCGAAGGAGTGTTATAAACGCGACTGACTCTGCGTTGGATTACCTAGAAAAACTCCATGAGCAATTTGGCACATGGGAGCATGCCCTAGCCGCCTATAACTGTGGTGAGGGTTGCGTGAACCGTCAAATTAAAAAAAATAAACGCTACAAACGTGGAACAGATTACTACAGCTTAAATGTACCAATGGAAACACGTAACTATGTTCCTAAGCTATTAGCGATTAAAAATATTATTCAAAATCCAAAAAAATATGGGCTAAATCGACAGGAGATTTATGATCAGCCTTACTTCTCCGAAGTTACCGTGCCAGATCAAATCGACATAGAGGTGGCGACACGCTTTGCAAATATTCCACTCGAAGAGTTTCAGCTTCTCAACGCCGAGCATAACAGGCCCATCATAAAGTCTAACCATGGGGGTGAGCAAAATATTCTCCTCCCTAACTATGCTGTTGAGCGCTTCAACGTCGAACTCTACCGAAAATCCGAGCCACTATCGAATTGGACCGTCTATAAGCCGATAAAGGGTGAGCGACTCAAGTTAATTGCAAAAAAATTCAAGGTTGACGCTAGATTTTTGGCCCGAGTAAATCAGGTGAGTATAAATAAAAGGTTCAGCAGCAAGCATATTCTCATCATTCCAAATCACGACAATGACGCAACCAAATTTCCTACCGCAACAGGTGGCATGATTGATTACTCAACAATCGAAACGCATCGTATTCAAAAAGGTGAAACCTTAAGCGAAATTGCAGGTCTTTACGGCGTTACAGTAAAGGAAATAATAGAGTTTAATGAACTAAGATCCACGCGAATTCGTGCGGGTGACATTCTCGATATTCCAAAATAGCATGCTTAATAAATTTCTTTCTACAGCGTCCCTCATCAGTGTTTTTTTATTAATAAGTTGCTCTAACGATTCCTACGAAGCTATTCATTACAAAGATAATTATTTAGTTGAAGATGGAGGGGAAATCGTCAATGCCATGATTGGTGAACCAAGCAACTTGGTGGCTATGATTGCGGGAGATTCTGCCTCCTCAGCGATTGCGGCAAATATATTCAACACCTTGCTCAAGTATGACGAAAACTTAAACTTAGCGCCTGAGCTAGCGGAACAATGGTTTATCTCAGAGGATCAAAAGACGATAACTTTTAAGCTCAAAAATGACATTCTTTGGGCGGACGGCAAACCTTTGACAAGTCAAGACATTCTCTTTACCTGGAAGCTGGTCACCGATCCTAATACGAGAACACCTTACGCCTCAGATTACTTGTTAGTCAAAGAAGCTAGCGCGCCAGATGCTAGAACATTCATTGTCACCTATGAGCAAACTTACGCACCCGCTTTGGATACCTGGGCTTCATTACAAATACTTCCGCAACATGTGTTAAAGGACGAGGACATAAATAATACATTCTTCTCTAGAAAGCCTACTGGCTCTGGATACTATCAGCTTGACCAGTGGATTAATGGACAACAATTAACCTTAAAACGAAATAGAAACAGCACTCAAGGGCAAGCAAATATTGATAAATTAACCTCTAGGATCATCCCGGATACCTCCTCACAATTCCTAGAGCTTATCGCGGATAATATTGACTTCATGAATATTAACCCTATCCAGTACCAAAGGGTATTTCCGTCCCGCGAAGATCTGAAACAAAGGATAGGTCTCTACAAGGAACTTGGCAATGGCTACACCTATCTTGGCTTTAATCTCAAGAAGGCACCATTTGATGATATTAGAGTACGCCAAGCTATGAACTATGCTATCGACAAGAATGAAATTATCAAGGGGGTTTTATTAGGACTTGGCGAGCCTATCGCGAGCCCATACAAACCTGGTACACGTTGGAATAATTCTAAGTTATCACCCTATCCCTACAATCCCACAAAAGCTCTAGCGTTACTTCAAGAGGCTGGATATGAAAAGAATGCTGATGGAATTTTAGTAAAGGATGGCAAGCCGTTTGAATTTGAAATCTTAACAAACCAAAATAAACAACGCGAAATGACTGCCGTCCTCGTGCAACGACGACTTAAAGAAATTGGTATAGACGTCAAGATAAGAGTCATTGAATGGGCAAGCTTTATCAATCGATTTATAAAAACTGGTGAATTTAAAGCTGTGGTCCTTGGCTGGAGTCTCTCATTGGATCCTGACCAATACAACATATGGCACTCCTCACAGCAAGGCCCAGGACAATTTAATTTTGTAGGCTATGAGAATCCGAGGGTGGATGAGCTTTTAGAGGTGGGTCGGAGAGAGCTGGATACTAGTAAGCGAGAAAAGATTTATCATGAATTTTCAAAGTTAATGCTTGAGGATTCGCCAATTGTATACCTTTATGCGGGATATGGCCTCTCAGCAATCAACAAGAGGGTTCAAGGTATTAAGAAACCAGCTCCGCCTGCGGGTATCTATCAAAATAGCTTCGAGTGGTATATTCCAAAAGCCCTCAGAAGAAATGAAATTGCAGCTCAATAATGCTTAAGTATCTTATAAAAAGAATTCTATGGATGATCCCAATGTTAATAGGGATTAGTCTTATATCGTTTTTAATTATGCAGTTAGCACCAGGTGATATCACATCAAATGAAGCTGCATTTAACCCTAAAGCTTCCGAGGAATCAAGACAAAAGCTGCGGGAGCTCTATAATTTAGATAAACCCGTCATAGTGCAATATGGATTGTGGCTAAAACGAATCAGTCAACTAGATTTTGGTAACTCCTTCGCCTCGCACCAGCGTCCTGTCCTATGGCAAACAGAAGATAAAAATGGCAACATCACGAAAGGCCTTATTCAAGAAGCGCTTCCCATTACCTTACTCATAAATCTGTTGGGTATTTTTATTATTTTTAGTATTTCAATCGTACTTGGAACACTTGCCTCGGTAAGACAAAATACTTGGGTCGATCGCTCCGTCACTCTATTTGTGTTTGTCGGTTTCGCAATACCTGGCTTTTGGCTTGCCTTACTCCTAATGTACTGGACCGGCGTAGTAAATCAGTGGTTGCCAATTTCTGGCCTTCATAGTCCCGGCTACCTCAACTTGAGTGAATTTGATCAAACCCTTGACCTTCTTAAGCACTTAATTCTGCCGGTCTTAATATCTTGCCTGAGTGGGTTGGCTGGAATATCGCTCTATGTTAGGAATGGTATGCTGGAGGTGCTAAATCAAGATTTTATAACTACTGCTCGCGCTAAGGGCATTAATGAAAAGAAAGTGGTCTTTGTCCATGCCTTAAAAAATGCGATCTTACCACTCATTACCATCGTGGGCCTATCCATCCCTGGCTTAATCGGGGGATCCGTGATTGCTGAATCAATTTTTGCGATACCGGGCATGGGAAAACTATTCTACGACGCCGTTCTTATGCGTGACTTCCCAGTAATCATGGGTATCTTAACCATAGGATCATTCTTAACCTTGATCGGAAACTTATTAGCAGACTTAGGCTACGCTTGGGCTGACCCTCGTGTCAGAAAGGGCTTGGTCAAATGAGAGTTTTTTTTCGTAACCCACTCGCGCTATCTGGACTAATTATAATTATCGCCATACTCATTTTAGCGCTCTTTGCCCCGCTCATCGCGCCCTACGACCCAAATTTTATTGATATCGATTCGATTCTTACGGCTCCAAGTACAAAACATATCATGGGAACAGATGGCCTAGGAAGAGACGTATTTTCTCGCATGCTGTTCGGTGCACAAATATCTTTATTGGTAGGTTTCGTTGCTGTTGGGATAGCCACTTTAATTGGAATTATTTTGGGTTCGATAGCCGGTTTCTACCGAGGCTGGGTCGATTCTTTAATAATGCGCTTAGTTGACATTATGCTGTCTATACCAACATTCTTTCTGATATTGGCAGTCATTGCATTTCTTACTCCATCCATATGGAATATTATGATCGTCATTGGCCTGACCTCATGGATGGGTGTAACGCGTCTTGTAAGAGCTGAGTTTTTTAGTCTGCGGCAAAGAGAATTTGTCTTGGCGGCAGAAACTATGGGGGCTAGTGACTTCAAAATAATCTTTTCCCATTTGCTACCTAACAGCTTAACACCTGTCATTGTAAGCTCCGTGCTTGGTATCGCAAGTGCTGTTTTAGTTGAGTCTGGGTTAAGTTTTTTGGGGCTTGGCGTGCAAGCCCCAACAGCATCTTGGGGAAATATATTAACGGATGGCAAAGAATATATTCAGTTCGCATGGTGGCTGTCTTTATTTCCGGGTCTAGCAATTTTATTGACTGTATTGGGTTATAATTTGCTGGGTGAAGGACTAAGAGATATCTTGGATCCAAAGAACAAAAACAACTAGAAAGGCCCATATGAGTTTTTTAAAAAATAAAAAAGTCCTCATTCTTGGATTGTTAAGTGACCGCTCTATAGCTTATGGCATCGCACACTCAATGCACCAGCAAGGTGCTGAACTCGCATTTACTTTCCAAATGGAAAAGCATCAAGGACGTGTTGAAAAACTGGCCGCAAACTTTAATTCGTCGATTGTGTTGCCTTGCGATGTATCAGATGATGACCAAATAAATAACTTATTTCCTCTTCTGGCAAAACATTGGGGCAAGTTTGATATTTTGGTACATTCTGTCGCTTTTGTTCCAAAAGAAGCATTATCGGGCGATTTTGTTGAGCAGACATCACGTGAGAATTTTAAAATCGCGCATGATATTAGTTCCTACAGTTTTACAGCACTCGCCAAATCGGCGCTGCCATACCTAAATGAAAATGCCGCTCTGTTAACCGTGAGCTATTTGGGTGCCGAGAGAACTATGCCCAACTACAACGTTATGGGACTTGCAAAGGCTAGTCTGGAAGCTAATGTTAGGTATATGTCGCACAGCCTGGGGGCAAGGGGAATACGTGTAAATGCCGTTTCTGCCGGACCCATTAAAACCCTGGCTGCTTCCGGTATAGCAAACTTTGACAAGATGTATGGCTTTAATGAAAAGCATGCAGCATTAAAGCGAAATGTCACAATTGAGGAGGTTGGTAACGCAGCAGCCTTTTTATGCAGTGATTTAGCGTCAGGTATTACCGGTGAAATTACCTACGTCGACGGAGGAATGAATATTACCGCAGCGGGAACAATTGATTAATTAAGGAGCTGAGTGTTTACCTCAATATCAGCTGAAGATCTAAGATCATCAATGTAGGCGGCTTGAACCGCCTCTTTGATAGCTTTTTCATACTCATCGCGGTACAAATCTACTGACAATTCATCTTCAACTTTTTCGTCAATCACCTGATTGAGCTTAATAACATAATACTCGCCCTTCGTATCAAAGAAACCCTCATAGGCAGGCAATGTTGTCGCATCCATCTGGAAGATTTTATTGACTAGAGGATCTGGCAAACCTTGCTTATCAACACGATCCAGGGTTAATTTGTCGATCCAGTCCACTTTCTTACTTGATGATCGAAGGTCTTCAACGAGCTGGTTGCCTTCCGCTATAATTAATTTTTGGCTATCACGTTTGACCAAAAAGGTTTTGATTTTATCTTTAACATTTTCAAATGATTCTTGGCCAGAAGCTCTAAAATCTATAACCCTTGCAGAAACCAGGTTATTCGGTGAAACCTCTAATGCAGCGATATTTTTTTTCGAATCGATAGAGTCTTGGCTGAAGATTGAATTTGCAAAAGCGTCGTTATTGAAGAAGCGTTTTGCATCCTCGAGCGAGAGCCATTCGCTAGATTGAATTTCAAGACCATATTTTTTAGCCGCATACTCTAGATCAGTTGAATTTTCATATACGGTGTTATTAAACTCTTCGGCATTATTTGCATACTCCTCGAGCGCTTTTCCGTAGAGCAATTCACCTTTAATTTGTGCCTGTACAGAGTCAAAAGTTACCTCCGCACCCTTGATGTCAGTCAACATGATAATATGATAGCCAAAGCTGGTTTCGACTATATCTGATATCTCATTTTTTTCCATACTAAAAACTTGGTCTTCAAAAGGTTTAACCATGGATCCTCGCGAGAAAAAACCTAAGTCACCCCCTCTTTTGGCAGATTCAGGGTCCTGAGAAAGATCTTTAGCCTTGGCGTCGAAAAGTTTTGGATCTTTTCGAAGTTCATTGAGGGTTAAAAGAGCCTTATCTTTAATTTGAATTTTCTCTTCATCAGATATTCCAGATTTCAGTGAGAACAATATGTGTTTAGCGCGTCTTTGTTGGTCGCCTTGGTAGAGGTCTTTGTTCGCATCAAAGAACTCTCTAACTTCAGCATCACTCACTTTTGTTTTGGGTACCAACCCAGCTACGGAATAGATAATGAAATTTATCTTAACTTGATCGGGCCTAATAAATGCGGACGTATTTTCATCATAAAACGCTTGAAGTTCAGTCTCAGTTGGCTTAATTTTACCCTCGTAGTCATCAAGATACATTTCAAGTAGATTAATGTCCCTTTTTTGATATGCAAGATTCACAAGTGGTTGGATCTCCTCACCGGGGACAGACACCAGATTTTTAAGTGAGCCCCTGATTTGCTGACCAGCTAAATCAGCGCGAATTTTTTCCTCGAGTTGCTTGGGACTGATATTGTTGTAACGAACAATTTCGTCATACTTGTCTTGTGAGAACATACCTCCGACCTGAAAGTCGGGCATGCCAACAATATACTCTCTTAACTGTTGATCGCTGATTACAAAACCAAAGTCATTAATAGCTTGATTGACGAGTTCTGCAGAAATTAAATTATCTAAGACAGCACTTTTAAATTCAGGACTATCAAACATAGAGGGATCTGTATTTGGATCAGCTAACTGCTCACGGATGGTTGTAAAATTTCGTTGATATTGTTGAAGTGATATTTCTTTACCATTAACTTTGGCTACATAAGCATTTGTTCCTAGCGAACTTAAATATGAATCAATTCCAAATAACGCAAAGGGGACGATGATAATGGCCAAGATAATCTTAGCAAGCTTTGAATCTTTATTGTTTCTGATTGCCTCTAACATTTTCTATCCAATATAAACTGCAAATATGACCTGTATAAGGTAGCTTAGTTCTCAAATATTAAAAAGGCGAATATAAGATTCGCCTAGTTAAATTGGCGGAGTGGACGGGACTCGAACCCGCGACCCCCGGCGTGACAGGCCGGTATTCTAACCAACTGAACTACCACTCCTAACTTGGTGGGTGCTGACGGGGTCGAACCGCCGACATTCGCCTTGTAAGGGCGACGCTCTACCAACTGAGCTAAGCACCCATGTGCTTAAATTTAAACACGCAATTTTACAATAATGTTAAGCTCAATGCTAGTAATAATAATAAAAACTAGTGGGTAATTGACTTATCAACCTGGACAATACTCTTTGGCTTGGTGGAGGGCTTGATCTTGTCTTTCTTGCTATTATGTCCTGGGTCTCTCGTCAGAGCGACTTCAAGAACCTGATCTATCCAACGTGCAGGAATTATCTCAAGGTCTGCTTTGATGTCATCCGCTATGTCAACTAGGTCTTTGGTGTTTTGCTCGGGTATGATTACTTTATTAATGTTACCTCTGTGAGCAGCTAAGAGTTTTTCTTTTAAGCCACCAATTGGTAACACCTCACCTCGTAAAGTAATTTCTCCGGTCATAGCGACATCTGATCGCACAGGGATACCGGTTAATGAGGATAGGATTGATGTCGTGATACCAATTCCTGCGCTAGGTCCATCTTTTGGTGTGGCACCTTCAGGAAAATGGATATGAATATCTTTCTTTTCATGAAAAGCATTATCAATTCCAAACTTATCAGCTCTGCTTCTAACAACGCTTAATGCTGCATGAATAGACTCTTGCATAACGTCACCAAGCTTACCTGTTAAAATTGTTTTACCTTTACCCGGCAAGACAACAGACTCAATAGTAAGAAGCTCCCCACCTACCTGCGTCCAAGCAAGTCCGGTAACCTGGCCAATTTGATTTTTTTTCGCGGCAAGTCCTATGTCATAGATCTTAACCCCAAGGAATTCATTGATATTTCTTGAGGTGACTGAGATTTTATGAACCTTTCGTTTTGTTGAAAGCTGCTTTACGGCCTTACGACAAATCTTAGCAATCTCTTGCTCTAGTTTTCTCACGCCAGCTTCACGGGTGTAGTATTGAATAATATCCCTAATAGCACTGGATGATATTTTTAATTCCGAACCCTTTAAACCATTACTTTTTAATTGTTTGGGTAATAAATATTTAGTTGCGATACTCAATTTCTCTTGTTCTGTATAGCCAGCCAATCGGATAATTTCCATTCGATCAAGTAATGGCTCAGGTATATTCATTGAATTAGCCGTTGCGACAAACATAACATCCGATAAGTCATACTCAATTTCAGCATAATGGTCGGCAAAAGTATGATTTTGTTCTGGGTCAAGGACTTCTAGAAGCGCAGAGGATGGGTCTCCACGGAAATCTTGCCCCATCTTGTCAATTTCATCAAGTAAGAAGAGAGGGTTATTAACAGAAACTTTAGTCATATTCTGTAATATTTTTCCTGGCATTGAGCCGATGTAGGTTCTTCTGTGCCCTCTTATTTCAGACTCATCTCTCACACCACCCAATGCCATACGAACAAATTTACGATTGACGGCTTTTGCAATACTTTGGCCAAGTGAAGTTTTTCCGACACCCGGGGGGCCAACAAGGCATAAAATTGGGGCTTTAAGTTTCCCCACCCTATTCTGTACAGCTAAATATTCTACTATCCTCTCTTTTACCTTATCTAAGCCAAAATGATCGGCTTCAAGGCTTATTTCAGCATTGCTCAAATTTTTATTGATATCTGTTTTCTTATCCCATGGAAGATTAAGAATCGTTTCAATGTATGTCCTTACCACCGATGCCTCAGCTGACATTGGTGACATCATTTTAAGCTTTCTTAGTTCAGAAAAGCACTTCTCTTCAGCCTCTTTTGACATTGAGGTTTCTTTTATTTTTTTCTCAAGCTCTTCAATGTCAGCATTCTCATCTTGCTCACCTAATTCTTTCTGAATCGCTTTAACTTGTTCATTCAGATAATATTCTCTCTGTGATTTCTCCATTTGACGCTTAACTCTTCCACGAATTCGCTTTTCAACTTGGAGGATGTCTATTTCAGACTCTAAGATATTGAGTAAAATTTCTAATCGTTGCTTAACATCAAATGTCTCTAAAATTTGTTGTTTTTGGTCTATTTTTAGGGTTAAATTTGCTGCAATTGAGTCGGCCATCCGTCCAGGTTCCGTAATCCCTGTCAAAGATGTCAATATTTCTGGAGGGATTTTTTTATTTAATTTCACATACTGATCAAATTGTGAAAAGATAGATCTCATGAAAGCAAGGGTTTTCTTGTCTTTTCTTTCCTGCGAGTCAATAACATTAACTTCAGCCGTCCAAAAGTCCCCAACAACATTTACATTGTTGACATTGGCCCTATCGACGCCCTCTACGAGCACTTTAACAGTCCCATCTGGGAGTTTTAACATCTGAAGAATTGTAGCGACTGTCCCTGTTTGATAAAGATCAGATGCATCTGGCTCATCTTTTTCAGCAGACTTTTGGGCCACCAGAAAAATTTTTTTATCGCCATTATTTGCTTTTTCAATGGCGGCTATCGACTTATCTCTGCCAACAAATAATGGAATAACTAGATGGGGGTAAACAACAACGTCTCTCAAAGGAAGCATTGGAAGTGTTTGTGTAATAGGTTTATTCATTCGTATTTTTTTCTAATTAAGTTAATACTATTATGCGGTCGATAATTAAAATTACAAGATCAAAATCTTACGTTGATTGCTCTTTTTTTGATTCAGAAAAAATCATGTAGGGTTCTTGGTTTTTCAAAATAACATTCTTATCAATTACAACCTTTTCAAGATTCGATATGCTTGGTATTTCAAACATAATTTGCTTTAAAGCAACTTCAATAATAGATCTAAGGCCTCTGGCACCAGATTTACGTTCAAGTGCTTTTTCTGCAATTGCATCAAGGGCGTCATCACGGAATTCTAAATCCACGCCCTCCATGATAAATAATTTTTGAAATTGTTTTGTGAGCGCATTCTTTGGTTTTAATAAAATCTCAATTAAGGCATCTTTATCAAGCGCATCAAGAGTTGTAATTACTGGCAGTCTTCCAATAAATTCTGGTATCAGTCCAAACTTTATTAGATCTTCTGGCTCAACAATTCGCACTAAATTGGTGTAACTTGCAACATCATTTTTATTAAACACCTCTGCACCAAAACCGATACTGTTTTTTTCGGTCCTTTGTTGGATAATTTTTTCTAAACCATCAAAAGCACCGCCGCAGATAAATAGTATATTGGTCGTGTCAATTTGAACAAACTCTTGATTAGGATGTTTCCTGCCACCCTGAGGAGGAACTGAGGCAACAGTACCTTCGATAAGTTTTAAAAGTGCCTGCTGAACCCCTTCACCGGAGACATCTCTAGTGATAGAGGGGTTATCAGTTTTTCTGGATATTTTATCAACCTCATCAATGTAAACAATTCCCTTTTGCGCTCTCTCGACATCGTAATCGCATTTTTGCAATAACTTTTGCATAATATTCTCGACATCTTCTCCAACATAACCAGCTTCAGTTAATGTTGTCGCGTCAGCAATCACAAATGGTACTTGAAGCAAGTCAGCTAGAGTTTGAGCTAATAACGTTTTACCGGAGCCCGTTGGCCCAATGAATAGGATATTACTTTTTGAGATATTAACTTCGTTCAGTGACGAGTCGAGGTTTGATTCTGTAAGTCGTTTATAGTGATTATAGACAGCAACAGCTAGACTCTTTTTAGCTTCTCCTTGACCAATAACATATTCACCGAGCTTATCAAACAATTGTTGTGGGGTAAGTAAATCAAAATCTGTTTTTTCATTTACATCCAGATTTTGTTTCGTTTCTTCAACAATGATATCGTTACAGAGATCTACACACTCATTACAAATAAATACGGAGGGACCCGCAATTAATTTCTTAACTTCTGATTGATTTTTTCCACAAAAGGAGCAAAAAAGTGATTTTTCTTTATCTTTATCAGCCATATCAACTCGTTTATTAAAATAAATTAGCGCTTAGCGATAACTTCATCAACCATGCCATAATCAACTGCGTTACTCGCACTCATGAAATTATCACGATCTGTGTCGATCGCAATCTTCTCTAATGGTTGACCAGTATGCTTGGAAAGAATTTCATTTAATTTTTCTTTTAAATATAAAATTTCTTTAGCATGAATCTCAATATCCGACGCCTGTCCCTGGAAACCACCCAGAGGTTGATGGATCATGACTCGCGAGTTAGGCAAACAAAATCTTTTCTTTTTTGTCCCAGCTGTTAATAGTAACGCTCCCATACTGGCAGCCTGCCCTATACAAAGAGTGCTTACATCTGGCTTGATAAACTGCATTGTGTCATATATTGCCATTCCAGCGGTAACAGATCCACCTGGAGAGTTAATGTATAAAGATATATCCTTATCAGGATTTTCGGCTTCTAGGAATAGCATTTGAGCGACTACAACATTTGCAGTCATATCATCGATAGGACCAATCAGGAAAATAACACGTTCCTTGAGAAGGCGCGAATATATATCATAGGCTCTCTCACCGCGACCACTCTGCTCAATAACCATGGGTACATAACCCAAGTTATTAGCTGAAAATTGGCTAATAGAATCCACGTTACTTTTCTTCATAAAAATTTCCCCGCAAGTGCATCATCAAAGCTAACTTTTTTTGATTTTAAATCACATGACTTAAGCGCCCAGTCAACAACATTGTCTTCGGTAGCTAAAGCACGCGGTTCCTCTAATCGCTTCTGGTCCTCGTAAAACCATTTTACTGCTTGATCTCTGTCATCATAATTGGAGGCAAATTCCTCCACTTTAGATTTAATTTGTTCTGCTGATGCCTCGAGATTATTCAGTTCAACGATTTTAGAGACAATAATTCTGGTTTTACTCATTTGCTTTGCTCTATCTTCAAACATAGTCGGGTCAAGTTTAATATCCTTATCATCCATACCGTTTTGTTTCATGTTTTGGTAAGCCACCTGAGCAAGACGATTAATCTCAGCATTAATTAAGGACTTTGGAAGATCAAATTTATGCGCATCAACGAGCCCTTTAAAAAGCTGATCTTTTAAATTCTGTTTAATTCTCCTCTCAATTTCTTGAGCAAGCGAATTATTCACTTCTTCATTCAGTTGCTTGACATCACCATTATCAACTCCCAAAGACTTAGCAAAGGACTCATCGATTTTGGGTAGTTCAGCTTCAAATACATCAAGCACTTTAACTACATATCTGACTGTCTTATCAGCCAGCTGCTCTGTTGCATAATCTTTTGGATATTTCAATTCAAACTCTTTGCCATCGCCTTTTTTTAAGCCAACCAATTGCTCATCAAAAGTTTTGATTCTTGAAGCGTCACCTAGGACAACTTCAAAAGGCTCCTTACCTGTTGACTCGGCTACATCTCCATCAATGTATGATTGAAGCTGGACATTAACCTTGTCATCTAACTTGGCCACCCTGTCAACTAACTTGTATGTTGCTCTTTGCTTTCTGATGACTTCGATAGTTTTTTCAACATCTTGCTTGGAAATTTTTACATCGGGTTTGCTGATTGACAGTTTTTTGATATCAGCTAATTTAAACTCTGGAAAGATTTCAAAGGTCGCAGTAAACTCAAAGTCCTTGGTAACTTTTTCAAGAGGTTCATGCTGAATATCAGGCATACCCGCAACGCGAAGATTATTAGCTTGAACAAATTCTCCAAACTTTTTTTCTATCGCCTTTGCGTATATTTCAGACTTAACATCACCACCATACTGACGCTCAACCACATTAAGTGGAACCTTGCCAGGCCTAAACCCCTGCACACGAGCTGTCTTCATTATCTGTTTAAAACGACTCGTAATTTCAACTTGGAGCGGCTCAACTGGAACCGTAACCTTCACACGCCTTTCAATATCACTAAGTTTTTCAACTGCTTGTGCCATACAATTTCCTAAAATAATTGGTGCGAGAAGAGAGACTCGAACTCTCACGCCTTGCGGCGCTGGAACCTAAATCCAGTGCGTCTACCAATTCCGCCACTCTCGCAAAATCTGTAAAATAAATTATCGCGTATTATAACAGCTTAGTCTGTTTGGAAAAGGAATAATTCCAACTATTTGTGTTATAAAACAAGCGGTTTGCTTTACAATTGAGCCTAACTATTTATTTGGACAATGAGCAACTTTGAAGCTTGGTATGCGGTTTTTAAATTCCATTCTAGCAGCTACAATCACATGTGCATGCATTGCATTTACATCATGCAGTTATCTTCCCTATGAGGAGGCGAAAGTCGAGGTAGAAGAATTAAACCTTAAAATAGCTGAAGCTGGACATGACAATGATGAATTCGAAAAATTTTTACTGTCACAAAATTACCCCAAAGACTCCTTGCCGATTAAATCTTGGGGGATCAAAGAACTCTTTTTAGCTCAAGAGTTTTTCAATTATGAGTTAAGAGTAGCCCATGCAGAGTGGGAAGTAATTCAACAAAATGAAAAAATTTCGCTACTAAGTCCCCCTACTTCAATTGGCTTAGTTGTCGGTCGTGGCGATAGTAATGAGGAGATCTCAAAAAATTTATTCGGCGCAAGCTTTTCTTTTTCATTTGAGTCTGCCAATAAAAAGATCATAAGGCATGAAATAGCGTTTAATCAATCTCAGCTTGCTCTTCTTAAGTATGAATCTATTGAATGGAAAGCGAAAAATAATTTATTAAAAAAAGTTTTTACATTCTCAAAAAATAGTGATTTGATAAGTACCCTCAAAAATGAATTGAGGCTAAGAAAGTCAATACTTGATATGCTGTCAAATAGGGTCTATATGGGTATTGCTTCCCAAGTTGACTACGATTCCTTAGAACTTGAGCTAAATGATGTTCACAAAACACTCTTAAATTACCAGTCCCAGCAACAACTCTTGACCCACGAAATTGCTTTGCTTGTAGGTATAGATATTGAAAAATTTAATTTAATACCACTGAGTCCTATAAATTTAGAAAAATCACTAGAAAAAGTAACTTTAAAATTTCTAGATAATAGAAAGATTGATGAGCTGAAAAAAGAAGCCTTTAGAAACAATATAGGCCTAAGAGTCATGTTAGCTCATTATGCAATCTCGGAGGGTGAACTTAAATATGAATATGCAAAGCAATACCCAGATTTTAACTTCACGCCAGCGTATGTTTATGAGTTTGGAAATAATATTTGGAAGCTGGGTATCGATTTCCTTTTTAAATCTAATGAAAGGAGCGAAATTTATATTGCAAAAGCTTCAAAACTAAGGGATGCAGAGGTTGTAAAGATCATGCAATATCAATTGAAGCTTAATAATGATGTTGAATTTATAAAAGCCAATTTTATAAACCTCATGAGCCAACTAGAACATGCCAAAAAAATTAATGCAAAAAAAATAAACCTCACAAGCCAACTACTAAAGAGGTTTGATGAGGGCCTTCTTGATCGTTTTATGTTAGAGCAAGAATTAATAAACTTATCAAAATTTGATCGTCAACTCCACGATGCCGTATATAATTTAATTCAAGTTGGCTTGGAAGCTGAATCAATATTTCAAATAAATTTCTTTAATAACGCGGCTGATTTTTATGAACAATAAATCTTTTCTAATTATAGTCATCCAGTCGCTGTTAATCCTAATACTTATTTGGCTGCTGATCCTCGTTTCAAAAGATGAACTTTTTGACGATGATGAGCTTGAGGAAGAGATTATTGTTGATTACACGCAGGTTGATGGGGGGCTAACTTATGTCATTCTCTCTGAAGCGGTTGAAAAAAACAGCAATATTAAGGTTGAGCCAATACAAAAAACAACGTATGAAAAGGAAATTTCTTCACACGGCGAGGTCATTGATACCAATCAGCTAATTGAGTTAGGTAATTTAATAAGAAAACATCATCTTATTTTGAACAAATTAAAATTACAAATTGATGACGAGCAGTCTCGTTTGGAGAAATATACTAGACTTAACCAGGATAATAAAAATATTTCAGACAAAGTCGTTCGTGAACAAGAAATCCTAGTGAACGGCCTTAAAAACGAATATGAAATAAGTGAAAGCGAAATACAATTAGCTAGAAACACTATTCAATACAACTGGGGTAGCAAACTTGATGAAATAATTTCAAATTCTAAAAAAAATAAACATTGCCTGCTACTACAGGAATGCTCACTTGCACAAATTATAATTGATAGTAATAAATTCAATCAAGATCTGCCTAATATTCTTGCGCTGTTCAATATGAATGACCAAAAAAATTACCAAGGTGTCCTGCTGGGCCCCTCAACAAAATTAAATCGATCAATTCAGGGTGAGGGTTTTTATTATCTAATTCAAAAAAAATTATTACCCCCTGGCTCAAAATTAATCATTAAATTGGTGCCACAAAAAACATCTGATGATTACCTTTTTATTCCTAAGGAATCTGTAGTGTGGAGCCATGGAAAACAATGGGTTTATATTAGAAATGTCGATGCTCCAAAGTTTCTAAGAAAGCCATTAGAGAACCCACATGAGACCGAAAATGGGTGGCTAATAAAACAAACAAATTTACGTGACGGAGATTACTTAGTGGTTGATGGGGCGCAATTATTGTTATCAGAAGAGTTTAAATACCAGATCAAGAACGAAAATGAGGATTAGCTATCTATGATGGCCGCTCTCATTCGTTTTTCAATAAGATACCCAGGTGTAGTTATCGGTTTAGCTTTTCTGATTATTGCCTATGGAATCTATCAGGTACGCCTCAGTCCACTCAATGTTTTCCCTGAATTTTCGCCAACACAAGTAGTTATTCAAACAGAGTCACCAGGGCTCTCTTCGGATTTAGTTGAAACGCTTGTAACTAGGCCCATAGAGCTAGCAATTGGGGGCACTATCGGGATTAAACAAATCAGATCACAATCCATTCCAGGACTTTCGGTTGTCACGATTATTTTCGAGGAAAATACTAATATTTACATGAATCGTCAGTCAATTTCTGAAAAAATAGCCACCCTTACCTCGACAATGCCAAGTGGCATCATCCCAACCATCACTCCTCTGACCTCATCTGCCTCAACAGTTTTAGGCGTCGGCATTGTATCAAATAAAAAAAATGCAATTGAGTTGAGAAGCTTTGCTGAAAGAGTCATTATTCCTCAACTTATGTCCGTGCAGGGTGTTGCTGATGTGAACCGTTTTGGAGGTTCAGTTATGCAAATTCAAATTCAAGTCGATCCTGAAAAACTGTTAAAGCATGATACCGCAATTGCTCAGGTTATAGAGGCCATTAATAATTCAACCGGCTTAACGGGAGGAGGGTTTATTGAAAATAATAATCAAAGGATCATCATCAATGCTGATGGTCAGTCCAAATCATTAGATGATTTCAAGAAAACTCCCATCGTAAATAGTGCAGGGAAAATAATATTTATAGAGCAAGTGGCAAATGTTGAATACGGTGCAGCACCCTCCATCAGCGCAGTATCAATTAATGAGCAAGTGGGGGTATACCTCTCTGTGCAAGGTCAACTAGGATCTGATACGTATAAGCTCACCTCAGAATTAGAAAGCTCACTCAATAACTTAAAGCCCCTGATGAAGAAAGAATCTATTGAGCTCTATCCGGACCTATTTAAGCCCGCTAACTTTATCGATGCTTCAATTAAAGGCTTAAGATTTGATATTATTGTTGGGGCTGCAATGGTCATTTCGATTCTATACCTTTTTCTATTTAACATAAAAACAGCATTTATCTCTGCAATTGCCATCCCCATTTCACTTTTGTCAGCAATTTGCGTAATGAGCTACTTTAATATGGGGCTAAATGTTATGGTTTTGAGTGGTTTGGCAATTGCGTTGGGTGAAGTTGTTGACGATGCCATTATTGATGTTGAAAATATATTTAGACGATTGCGACAAAATAAAGCTAAATCAAAACCGGCACCTATTTATCAGGTTGTTTTTAATTCTTCAATGGAGGTCAGAAAGTCTGTCGTATTTGCAACAATCATTATTGTTTTGGTGTTTTTACCCCTACTCTCACTTTCAGGTGTCGCAGGAAAGCTCTTTGGCCCACTAGGAATTGCTTACATATCATCCATTATTGCTTCTTTGTTTGTAGCTCTGACTGTTACGCCTGCCTTATGCTACTTACTTTTAGGCTACTCAAATATTGAAAGTAATGATTCACCCGTTATTAGAGTAATAAAGAGATATTACGAAAAATTATTAAGAAAGATTGAGGGCCAATCAAAACTAATTGTCTTTATATCTTTATTATTAATTTGTGTAGGGTTAGCATTTATACCATTCCTTAAAACACAGTTCATACCGCCTTTGCATGAAGGTCACTTCATTATGCACATGACAGCCTACCCGGGTACCTCCGAGAAAGAATCCATCCGAGTAGGCAATTTAGTTACCAAGCAAATTAGACAGATTGAGGGAGTAAAATCAATAGCTCAATGGGTTGGGAGGTCGCCCTTGGGAGCTGACACATTTGGAACACACTACAGTGAATTTGAGATTGAGTTAGACCCTCTGGATGGCCCAAGTCAAGACAAGGTTTTAGAGCAAATTAATGACATTCTTCACGGTAAGAATTCAGAAGAAAATGGCTTTGTGGGAGTGAATTTTGCAATCAATACATTTCTCACTGAGCGAATTGAAGAGACTATATCTGGCTATAACGCATCTGTGGTGGTAAATATCTTTGGTAATAGCTTAGATGCAATTGACCAAGATGCTCAAAAAGTTGCACAATTATTAGAGACAATTCAGGGCTCAAAAGATATCACCATACAATCTCCACCAGGAACTCCGGAGGTAAGAATAAGAATTAATCAAAGTAAAATCTCGCAACTAGGGGTTAATAAAAGTGAGGTACTAGATACCATACGCTCTGCATATGAAGGGTTTCCTGGTCCAGTTGTTTATGATGGTGTAGTCAAAATACCCGTTGTTGTCACACTTGATAATTTTTACAAAGATGACATTGCTGACATAAAAAAATTACCCATTCGCACTGCAAATAATAAAGTGCTTCCCTTGGAAAAAGTTGCTGACATCACACAGCAAAATGGCCGCTCTAAGATCCTGCATCAGGATGGGAAGCGTGTACAAACAATCACATCAAATATTGAAAAAAGGGATATCGATGATTTTGTTAATGAATTGTCAAAAAAATTAGAGGCTCTTAATTTTAATAATGGTGTCTATTATGAATTAACAGGTTCAGCTCAAGAAAATGCTAAATCAAGGGAAGAGCTCATTACCCACTCAATTCTTGCTGGAAGTGCAGTTCTGTTAATGCTGTATATTGCTTTCGGATCATTACGCAACCTAAGTCTCACTGTTTTAAATTTACCTTTTGCATTAATTGGGGGTGTTTTAGCAGCTCTTTTTTATGGTGGATGGGTATCGATTGGGTCATTAGTTGGATTTGTAACACTCTTTGGTATTACGCTTAGAAACTCAATCATGCTCATTTCCCATTACCAACACCTTGTAGAAAATGAAAATCGTTTATGGAACCTTGAAACTTGTATACAAGGCGCTAAGGAGCGACTGCCCTCAATACTTATGACGGCTTTGGTTGCAGGTCTTGCCCTTACGCCCATCGCGCTTGGCTCAGGTCAGCCGGGGAAAGAAATTGAGGGCCCCATGGCAACAATTATTATTGGCGGTCTTTTCACTTCAACAATATTAAATCTATTAATATTACCAACAATACTTCTCAATTATGGGAGTTTTAGTAAAAGAGAATTCTAGAAATTAATCTTTTTTTAAATACCTAAACTCTGGCACGCTAGGGGTACCAAGTTGAGCATTCTCATCTTTAGGATTCCAGCTCACTAAATCATTAATTTTTCGAGCAAGGATGATATCCTTATCTGTAACGCCCCCCTCATCGTGAGTTGAAAGATTGATAGAGATGGAAGAAAACGTCAAGGTTAAATCAGGATGATGCCATGCCTGTTCTGCAAGGTGTGCAATGGCATTCGCAAGCATCATGACGCCCTTCCAATTATGCATTGGTATTTCTCGAACAATAGACCTCTCATGACTACTCCAGCCATCAAGCGTCGCTAATTCAGTTCTTAGTGTCTCTTTATCAAGAATCATAATTGCCCATTAAAATATTCTATCGTTTTCTGTATATTACCCAACTTCTGCATAATCTCTGCATATTCATCTTGTGCATCAGAGGCAATCGTAAGGCCACCACCAGAGTATATATGCATAAGGTTATCTTTGTGAACCATACTTCTTATACCAATATTACTATCCATCCTATTATTGAAACTGAAGATGGCAACACTGCCACAGTAAAAGTCTCGCGCATGATTCTCTAATTCATCTATAACTTCCATTGCTCTTTTTTTTGGTGCACCCGTTATTGATCCGCCAGGAAAAGCATCAAAAAATAAATCAAAAACTGTTGAATCTTTTTTTAGTTTTCCTGAAATAGTACTAACCAAATGATATACATTAGGATAAATTTCGAGTTTAAATAATTCTTCAACCGAAATACTTCCTGTCTCACAATTAATTCCGAGGTCATTACGAAGCAAATCAACGATCATTAGGTTTTCGGCTTGGTCCTTTTTACTGTTTATTAGGATGTCTTTATTTTTTATATCTTCATCCTTGCTACTGCCTCGTGGCTTAGTCCCTTTTATTGGTCGGGTTATTACATCATGACCCTCACAAGTTATAAATCGTTCAGGGGAACCGGACAGTATCTCAAAATTGTCATAAGCTAGGTAGGCCATGAATGGCGATTGATTTATTGAGCGAAACTTTTTATAGAAATCCCAACTATCCCCCTCGGTCTCTACCTGCCATTTTAAAGAGAGGTTTACTTGGTAGCAATCACCGGCTATTAAGTATTTATTCACCTGTTTAAAGTTTTTTTCGTACTCCCGAAAGAGGCTCTTACTAAAAAGGCTACTTTTACATAAAAATTTGTGTGATTGATATGGGAGCTTTTTTTCACTTAGTCTAATAAGTAAATCATTAATGATAGCTAATGTGTTTGAATCCATCTCAGCTGAGACTATAAAGGCCTCAGATTTGAAATGATCAACGGTAATCGCCCAATCATAGATGCCAAAATGAAACTTTGGAATTAGAGTATTTTTTGAAGAAACATTGTTTTTTTCGTAGGCTAAAAAACCAATAGCGCCTCCTGTGAAGGGGAGACTAGAATCATTTATTTGTAAATTTTCCATCTCTTTTTTAAGCAAAACGGAGGGGTCAAGCGATGAAGTTTTCTCATCATCTCTACTTAAGAGAACAGAACAGCCATCCTTTTCTATGATTTTCTTAAAGGGCTGGCCAGTCAACAAATCGTATCTTACCAGTGGATTTTTTGGTCTTTCAGGCTGAAAACAGCTGTCGATAAAAACAGGCCAATCAAGATGTCTTATCCTTTCATAATAATAACTTGAGTCAGAATGGTAAGGAATTTTGATTTGGCGCATGGTTTCATTATAAAAGTATTCCGTAAGAGGTAAATAAAAAAAGCACCAATAGGTGCTTTTTTTACTTTCCAAATCAAACTACTCTAAATTTGCATGAATCGCTCGCATTCCCTCTTCTGTCAAATCCTTATCGAAGATAATTTCTCCGATAACTGCCTCTAAATATATAAGTGTCGATAATTCAAATGAAGTCCCCATCGGCATGCCCTTAGTAAGAGCAAAAACGTCATCATTACCAATTTGTACTGTAAGGTCTGCTAAATCAGCCATTGCTGAGGATGACTTCATTGAGATAACTGCAATTTTTGCACCTTTTGATTTTGCTGTCTCAAGAGTCGGTAGTAATGTTTTAGTGCCTCCGGAACCAGAGATTATAACGAACAAATCACCAGATTTAATAGCGGGGGTTACAATTTCACCAACCATATTGACCTGATAACCACTATGAACCAAGCGCATTGCAAAGAATCTTGATACAAGGCCAGAGCGGCCTGCGCCGGCGACAAATATGCGGCCTGCACCATCTACCAAATCTTTTAATTTTTGTGATTGAGATTTATCTGTTGCCGCCAGAACATCAGATATTTTATCCAAGATTAATTTTTGTGTATCCATAATTTTTCCCTATAAAACTAAATCATATCAAAAAAAAACCCGACATAATTGCCGGGTTTCTTGTTATTTCACTAATGAAGGAATTAGTGAGCAATTGCTGTAATTTCAGCAGCAGCAGCAGCTGGATCAGCAGCGCCGTAAATTGCAGCACCAGCAACAATAATTGCAGCACCAGCATCTTTAACTTGCTGTGTAGTATTAGCTTTAACACCACCAGCAACTGAAATTTTAGCACCAGTGTTTAGAGCAGCAATAGCAGCTAAATCAGCAAATGGCGTATGACCAGCAGCTTGTGCATCAAGACCTGTATGAACACCAATGATGTGAGCGCCAGCAGCAACACATTCTTTTGCAAGAGCTTCTTTGTCATCAACGTTAATCATATCAACCTGGACTTCTTTGCCATATTTCTTAGCAGCAGCAATAACGCCTTTGATAGTAGCGATACCTGAAGCGCCTAAAACTGTACAGATGTCTGCACCAGCTTTGTAGAAAGGCTCAGCCTCATACTCACCAGCATCCATAGTTTTAAGGTCAACTAAGATAAGGTTGTTTGGAAATTTTGCACGAAGTGTTTCTAGAAGCTTGATGCCGTTATGCTTAATGCATGGTGTACCAATTTCAAGAATGTCAACGTGAGGAGCAACTGTTTCAGCTAGTGCAACGGTTGCATCGAAATCTAATGAATCTAATGCCATTTGTGTTAATGCCATGGTTTAATCTCCCATATAAAACTTTTAAAAAAAATCTACGTATTGATTGAAGCGAACAACTCACTTTAACTTACACAGACCGACGATAATATAGGCAGAAGCATTGATTGTCAATTATTCTGCCCTACTTCAAATTAGAGTTTTTCTGCTAGTGCTTTTTCTAATTTGTTTTGATCAATAACGAAATTTCGGATACCTTCAGCCAATTTTTCCGTGGCCATAGCGTCTTCGTTGTGATCAAATCTAAATTGTGATTCTGTTAATTTGGCTGGCTTTTCTGTTTTTGCTCCATTGTCGACCAATTTTCTTGGTAAATCACCTTGCGTATTTTCTAACTCAGTCAAAAGTGCTGGAGCAATAGTCAAACGATCACAGCCAGCAAGCTCTGTGATTTCACTGATATTTCTAAAAGACGCGCCCATGACGACTGTCTTAAAGCCATGCTCTTTGTACCAATTATAAATATTTGTCACAGAAATCACGCCCGGATCCTCAGCGCCTTGATAATCTTGATTATTTTTAGCTTTATACCAGTCCAAAATACGGCCCACGAAAGGTGAAATTAGAAAAACACCGGCTTCAGCACATGCCCTTGCTTGTGCAAAGCTAAACAAAAGCGTTAGGTTACAGTTAATGCCCTCTTTCTCAAGTATCTCTCCCGCCTTGATACCTTCCCATGTTGACGCAAGTTTTATCAAGACTCGGTCATTGGTTACGCCAGCATCGTTATATAACTTAACAATTTTTTTACCTTTAGTTACCATTGCTTCAATGTCAAAAGAGAGGCTCGCATCGACTTCGGTCGAAATACGGCCTGGAATATGATTCAAAATTTCAAGGCCAACGTTGACCGCAAGTTTATCAGCTGCATTGGCAATTTGTTCCTCGTTCGGGCCACCCTGAGATTTTGCATAACCAATCGCATCTTCAATCATTGACTCACATTGAGGTAACTGACTTGCTTTGAGAAGCAATGATGGGTTGGTTGTTGCATCTACTGGTTTTAGTGTTTGAATTGCAGCAACTTCCCCTGTGTCTGCCACAATAGTTGTCATATCTTTAAGCTGTTCTAATAATGATGCCATGAGTCTGTATCTCCGTAAAATCTAATGATATTTCCAAAAATGAACGATCATTCTACCAATATTCATGAATCATCTGCAATTATTCTTCTAATTTATTTCTATCTTTATTATTGTTACAAAGGGGTTTTATTTTTTATATATTAATGACAAGCTCTGACATATTTGGCAGAATTACGTTTTCTTTAATTTCTTGCAGTTATATAACTCCATCTAAAAGGATGATGAATGTCTAAATACATAATACCCTTTGAAAATTTGAGAAATACCGATGTTGGTGCTGTCGGTGGTAAAAATGCTTCCTTAGGTGAAATGATCTCTCAACTAAAGGCAAAAGGTGTTCGTGTACCAACAGGTTTCGCAACCACAGCTTATGCATTTAACGAATTTCTCGAATATGAAAATTTGGGTAAACGCATCGAAGATGAGCTTGTGAACCTGGATGTTAATGACGTTAACAAATTAGCTAAGGTGGGTAAAACAATAAGGCAGTGGATTATTGAAACCCCCTTTCCGTTCGATCTTGAGCAAGCTATTCAAAGTAATTTTGAGCTCTTGACTAAAAATTCTGCCACAGGAACGACCTTTGCAGTTCGCTCATCAGCGACCGCAGAGGACCTCCCCGACGCTTCATTTGCTGGTCAGCAAGAGAGTTTTTTGAATATTGATGGTTTGGAAAATATTAAGCATGCAATAAAGGAAGTTTTTGCCTCACTATACAATGATCGCGCTATTTCATATCGTGTTCACAAAGGTTTTATTCACGCTGATGTAGCAATTTCGGCAGGTATCCAGCAAATGGTAAGAAGTGACAAGGGTTGTTCAGGGGTAATGTTCACCATCGACACTGAATCAGGGTTTCGTGACGTTGTCTTTATTACTGCATCATACGGACTCGGTGAAACAGTTGTCCAAGGGGCTGTAAACCCTGACGAATTTTATGTTCACAAGCCGTTATTAAGGCAAGGAAAGCCTTCAATTGTCCGTAAATCGATTGGATCAAAAAAAATAAAAATGATTTTTAGTGATGATACCAAGGCAGGACTCAGCACAAAAACGGTTGATGTGAGTGAATCAGAGGCCAACCAGTATTGCATTACAGACGCAGACATTCTTCAACTAGCAAATTATGCAGACACGATTGAATCTCATTATCAATGCCCTATGGATATCGAATGGGGAAAAAATGGTTTAGATGGAAATATTTATATCTTACAAGCAAGGCCTGAAACAGTAAAATCCCAAGCGAAAAGTGGGATAGATACCTATAAATTACTTGAAAATGGCAAAGCAATTGTTGCGGGCCGAGCAGTTACGCAAAAAATTGGGGTGGGGCCAGTTCGAGTTGTAAGTGATCCATCAGAAATGCACACAGTACAACCGGGAGATATTTTGGTTGCCGATATGACTGACCCTAATTGGGAACCAGTCATGAAGCGAGCATCTGCCCTTGTAACAAACCGAGGTGGACGAACCTGTCATGCAGCTATTATCGCCAGGGAATTAGGTATCCCCGCTATCGTTGGCAGTGTCAATGCTACCGAGCTTCTTAACGATGGTGATCTTGTTACAGTAGCTTGTTCTGAGGGTGAGACTGGTATTGTTTATCAGGGTGAACTGAAATATGAAGTAACCACAGAAAATAATGGGGAACTAAAAGAGCCACCCGTTAAAATTATGATGAATGTTGGAAATCCAGATATGGCTTTTACCTTTGCTCAGATTCCTAATCACGGCGTTGGTTTGGCCCGACTGGAATTTGTTATCAACAATATGATAGGTATTCATCCAAAAGCTATCATCAATTATCAAGCAATGCCGGCTGACATACAAAAAGCCATTGACTATCGTGCCCGAGGATACAAAAACCCAAAAGACTTTTATATCGAAAAAATTTCTGAGGGTGTTGCTACAATTGCAGCAGCATTTTATCCAAATCCTGTCATTGTTCGATTATCAGACTTTAAGTCAAATGAATATAAAAAATTAATTGCGGGTGACATTTATGAGCCGGATGAAGAAAATCCGATGATTGGGTTCCGGGGTGCCGCACGCTATGTATCTGAGGAATTTCAAGAATGTTTTGCGCTTGAATGTGAAGCCATGAAAAAAGTAAGGGATACTATGGGATTCTCGAATATTCAGCTCATGATCCCTTTTGTGCGAACAGTTAACGAGGCAACCAGTGTGATCGACCTTATGGGACAACTGGGTCTGAAGCGAGGTGAAAACGAACTTAAAATTATCATGATGTGTGAGGTTCCCTCCAATGCAATTATCGCTGACGAATTCATGAAGCATTTTGATGGTTTCTCTATTGGGTCAAATGACCTAACCCAACTATCCCTTGGCATGGATCGTGATTCAGGTATCCTTGCTGACGGTTTTGATGAAAGAGATCCTGCTGTTACTAAATTAATTGAGATGGCTATTTTGGCTGCCAAAAATTCCAACAAATACATCGGTATTTGTGGTCAGGGGCCTTCCGATCATCCCGATTTTGCAAAATGGTTAGTTCAACAAGGCATTACCTCCCTCTCTCTAAATCCTGATACAGTAATAAGTACATGGAAAAACCTAACTAGTTAAGCAGATGACAGTTAAAAAAAAACGTACGGCTTTTTTTATATCAGATGGAACTGGTATCACTGCTGGATCGTTGGGTGGACTCTTATCGCATTTTCCAGAAACCGAGTTTGAACAAATCCGTATTCCTTTTACTGATTCTGCCGTCAAGATTGATGATGCTCAAAAAAGGATTGTTAATGCAAAATTGAAAGACGGTGTTAAGCCAATCGTTATCATGACCATTGGAGACCCTAGTCTTAGCTCCGACCTAAAACAAGTTGATGCTTATTATATTGATTTATTTGATGTCTTTATTCACCCACTCGCCAAAGAACTTGGAGAGGAGGCCCTGACTCGACCTGGTGTTTCTCACAGTATCCAGGGCGCTAACTACGGCAGCAGGATGGAAGCTATAAATTTTGCTTTAGGGCATGATGATGGCATGACACATACAGGACTTAATCAGGCTCAGGTCATTCTTGTAGGCGTATCGAGAAGTGGGAAAACCCCAACTAGTATTTATTTAGCGATGCAATTTGGTATAAAAACTGCTAATTATCCCTTAATTCCTGAAGACTTCGAGCGCGGAACACTTCCTCCTATTTTAGATGGGTATCTTGATAAGATATTTGGACTAACCATTAAGTCCGAAAGATTGCACTCTCTAAGGAGCGAAAGGAGACCCGACAGCCATTACGCATCTTTGGCAAACTGTCGAGAAGAAATTCTGAAAGCTGAAACGCTAATGAAACGTATTGGAATTCCGATGGCAGACTCAACTTCTCGGTCAGTTGAAGAGCTCTCAACCATCATCATTCAGCATATGAAGAATTAATTTTTTATAGATATGGCTCAATCAAAACACGAAATTCTTTTGATTCGGGTGATACTGTGCTCGGTAAAACATTAATCTTTTTTGCTCCAGGTGAGACAACATACTTATAAAAATTCCACATGGGTGCCTCTTTGGTTCTTGCGTATAGCTCCTGATAAAGGGGGTTAGCATTTTTACCGATAACGCTCGATTTACTCATCATTGGAAACTCAACGGCATAAGTGAGCTTACAAAAGTCCTGTATTTCCTTATCTGTTGACAATTCCTGATTGAAGTCATTTGACGGAAATCCAACGATTAATAGGTTGTCTTTATTTTCACTGTAAAGCTTCTCAAGTCCTTCAAACTGAGAGGTAAAGCCGCATTTACTAGCGGTGTTCACAAAAATAATTGGCTTGTCTTGATGATCACAAAAGTTAAAAGTCTCACCTTGAAGAGTCGTCATTTGGTGATTATAAAAATCCATGCAAGCTCCAAAGATGGTTAAAGGAAAGAAGAGTAGAAATAAAAATAATTTTTTCATCCTACGATTATACAAAATTATTTGCGTTTAATGTTTTCTTTTTCGCCATTCCCAAGGCGGCACTGGATTAAGATTCTGCCATAACCCTTTTTGTTCCTGCCTCGCTTTAAGCTCTTCATTTGCGTAGAGTATTTGATCTTGCTGCGACTGATCAGACTGGTATTTCTTGTAATGCCAGGCTGCCCCATGCATTACCATCAAAAGATTAATATCTTTCCCCTCAAAGCTTACTTTACCGATGAGTCTCTGATAACGATCTTGTTTATTTCCAATAATGGTAACCGTCCTATTGGCTATTAAATTATGCAAAATCTCTTGAGAGTTTTTACCAAAGTCTTGATTCATCTCAGGCGCGTCAATCCCAAGGAGTCTTACTTTTATTTTTTTATTGTCTTGCAAAATCCAAATTGTATCTCCATCTGAGACCTTTGAGACCTTTCCAGAGATGTCAGATAAACATATACTTGGAAGTAAGATAATTATTAAAGCGGTAATAATTAATTTTTTCATACAAAAAAAACTTATGAGATTTAGTAAATTTATATTAATCGTACTCTTTTATTGCGGATATGCATTCCCGTCTGATTATCAATATCTGCTGTCCCCTTATTTTTATATAAATCCCCATTCCTATCAAATAAATGGAATGCAAAGGATTTCTTATAATATAGGTGAAATTTTTGATAGTGCAGCAAAAGAAATTAAGGATAGAGCGGGAAAAAATATTTTTACCAAATGCGCTGCTGGTAAAAAATCAAGTTATATTTTTTACCTATACCCTGCCTCATTTTATAACCCGGGTATGACTACTTTTTACACAGACTTAGATGTAAGAATTTTTGAAGCGCCAGGGAAATTTAAAAGGAGTCTAAAAATAAGCTTCCAAACGTATGGGGAGCTTTTTGAAAATTCCAAAAAAAATATTTCGAACCATTATAAGGAATTGATTCGTAAGCTAATCCTAGAAAATCGAGAGAATACTCCAAACTTTAAAATCGATGGTTCCTTTTGCGAAGTCATAGAATAAGTTGTCAAAAGCCTATTCAGAATAGAACCAGAATTAATTATTTGAGCAATGTAGACAGGAAACTTGATCCCGAATTCATACAATCAAATGTGTGAAGTCCAAGCTCTTTTGAAAGCATTCGAAATGCCGCAATTCCCCGACAGCTGTTACCAAAGAAATCTAATTTTGGTGAATATGTAGCTATACCCATTTGCCTATTTACAACACCCATAACTCCACCAGCAACGCCACTTTTTGCAGGTATACCCACTTCATTAACCCATCTACCCGTATTGTCATAGAGTCCGCATGTATACATGACAGATAGCATATCTTTAATGGCATCGATACTAAATACCTCTTTTTTGGTTTGTGGGTTTTCACCCAAGTTTGCTATCGTAGCGGATATGCAAGCAAGATCGTGACAATTGACTAATATTGAGCATTGGGCAAAATAGATTTCCAAGATTTGCTCTACATAATCATTGATCATACCAAAATTAAGAAGCAAGTATGCAATGGCCCTATTTCGATGGCCCGTAGTTGATTCGCTATGATAGACCTCCATATCTATCTCTAAATTCCTTCCCGCAGCCTGACTAAACTTTTCCAAAATAAAATCTATAGAATCTTTTCCATACTTGTCATGCAACATTCCGGTTGCAGCAATAGCGCCAGCGTTTACCATAGGATTAAAAGGTCTATTTGTTTGTGGCTGTAATTCAATGGAGTTAAATGCCTCTCCACTTGGCTCGATATCAATCTTTTTTTCAACCTCTTCCTTACCGAAGATTTCAAGTGCCATGCCATACACCAAGGGTTTTGAGATGGACTGAATAGTAAATAATTGATTGGTATCTCCATACTCAAAAAAATTACCATTCGTACTTTGAATAGAGATACCAAAGTGTTCAGGGTTGGCTAAGCTTAATTGGGGGATATAGTCCGCAACAGCACCATCCTCATGTTCATGATAGGTTTGGTAAATTTGTTCAACTAAAGATTGTATCTCATGCTTTTCTGTCATACGCATAGTGAATCAGTTCAGGTTTATGAATTATAATACTTTGAAAAGGCATAACAAAATTTATTTCATTAGGCTATGTTTTCTTATCTGCCAAATCAGTCGCTCAAAAATTCGTGTCAGCAAAAATAAGGCTTTTTGCTCTTGGTTAGATAGTTTTTTATTTTCTAATAGTTGATCTCGAATTTTATCCATCAACGACCCTTTATCTGCAGTGAGATTTTCAAGCATTTCATTGTCCTCGGGTGATGATTGAGATTCTAATAACAAGGTCAGAATCATATGTAAACTCTCAACAATAGAATTGGATAGCCTTAATTCTTTAGTGTCTAATTCATTCGCAGTACTAACAAAATTTTGCAAAGTTGTTAAGAGACTCTCAATAGATTCATTTTTGCTTTGTATCTTAAGTAAATCTGCCATTTCATTTTGTGGGTTAAGTGTAATCACGTCATCACTAAAGTTTTTAATATTTTTACAAAGGGTCATATAGCCCTCATGCCTCTCAGATTGGGTGAGGCTTCCTTTGTTATTTTCCCTTAAACTGTCCAGATAATCTGGCATCATGGCGAGGAGTCTCGATTGCTCTTGAATAATTAAATTTTTTGCAATTGTCGAATTCGAAATTGCTTCGGGGTAAAGATACTTAGGTTTTGCAATTAAATCACGTTCGTTTTCTGGCAGCCATTTGGTTAAAAAAGAAGATAATGATTTTTTAAAAACATCACAAAAAATTGCCCCTGCTAATTGCAATAGTAGGTAAACCATAGCCAATTGTATAGCTAGATTGTTCGCAGTATTTTCACTTGGCGCACTAAGGACTAATTCAGCATTGATAATTAATAGCATGAACAAAATAAAAGAGCCTGAACACTTATTAATTAATTGAAAAAATAAAACTCTTTTTTGTTGTCCCTCAAGGTGCGTGTGAAAAAGGACAAGTGCTATGCCTGAGCCCAAGTTGCTACCAATTACCATAAAGGCAGCTGACTCAATTGGAATAACAGATGAATAAACCAAAGCAATCACAATCATCGTGATGGACGAAGCTGATTGTGTAGCTAAGGTAAAAAATAGACCCAAGACCACAGAGATAACAATGGTTTCTGATGCGAATTCAAAAAATTCATTCACCCAAAAAAAATCACCAAAACTTGCTGCACCAAATTTTATAAGGCCGAGGCCTAAAAATATCAAACCTATTGCAAAAATTAGGGGGACCAAGAGAAGCATAATTTTCTCTTTTGATACGTTGAATAAATATGCCAGCCCAATTATGCTAAGAAGGAAATAGCCAACAAACTGAATATCGATTGATGCTAAAAAAACGAGAATTGACGTACCCACGCCAGACCAAGCTAAAAGCGAAAGTGAATCTTTAAACTTAAGCACGTTAGCTTGCAGTAAACCCATGATGAAAAAAGTTGCAGCAGACGTGCTCTGCGAAAGCGTACCGACCAACGACCCAATAAAAGCCCTCTTGATTGAATTACTTGTCAAGCGAGAAACAAATTTGTTAAAACTGCTGCTGGTAAATGATTTGGTAGCGTGACCCAAAAAGCTTAACCCACTTAAAAATAAACCCAGTCCCGCCAAAGCAATAACAATATTATTCATGTTCTAAAGGTCTTTTGAATCAATTTTTAATATCCTGTAGAGTTGTAAAAGAATAAAACTCATAGCTAAGGCCAGAGTCACTAACAAAAAGAAACGAATTTGTTGGTACCTCTGACTTACTAATTCCACAAACTCATTCTGTTTGTTTTCAAAAAGGATATTAACCTCTTGTGTAACCTGAAAAAACTGAATTTGTAAATCGCGATCGATCCCTCTGACCTTACCATCAATTATTTTGTAACCTTCAGTCGACATAAGCTCTTCCAAATTCAGGTTTCTAAAATAAGCATTTTTAAGACTTTCATGCGCCTCTTGGATAGTCTTTATACGATTACAATCGATTAAACTTAATGATGAAATACATTCCTCATAGGCACCATTGATTTTATTTTGGGTGATGGCATATTTTTTATTAAAATCAAACTTGTACTTTTTATAATCTTTATTAACCTGCCCTCGTATTAGAATATTTTTCCAGGCCTGCACTTGAGATTTAAAATTGCTATCTGCAGACTTTAGGGATGAATTAATCTCTGAAATTTTGTATAACTTTTCACCCTCAATCTGGACTATCTTATTAATCGACCATAAAGAAAAAAGGGCAAAAATTTCAATGACAATAAGTATAAAAGTCCAAGTCAGTACAAAATTTAATAATATTTTCTTAACATTTTTTATCTTTATATTTTCCATTATTATTTTTTCAATGATTCCGCTTCATTTAAATCCGAACTAATGTCTCGGTTAAGATTTGTTGTCAAATAGTCAAGGGTAATGGGTAACGCAAGTTCAATTCGTGATACGTGTTGTATACTAATTTTAATCTCTTTGGTCACACATTCCAACAGATGCCCCCCACTGCCTTGGTCGCCAGTCAAAAAGTGCAAATGATATCCAGGAACAGTTATCTTATCCAAAAATTCTGGAGTCCAAAAGCCTATAAGGGAGCCCTCTATATCCTGAAATGAGAACTCAGGTTGATTTCTCGCCACCTCAACAAGAGGCTTATATGAATCTTGTTTTGGAACCGATCGCGTTCTGACATGAGCAAAAGCGCCTTCTATCTTAAGTGCGTACACCATATTTTTTGAAGGTAACGTACGGTCTAAGAATGCGTATAGTTCGCTAAGCTCGATTGATGAATACAGATACTCAAAACTATAGGGCTCGAACTGCGTAACACAGGCATAAGGGGTTTTCTGTTTTGGATTTACCTTATAGGCTTTGCCGTCTGATTTTAGTTGGTACGCCTGCCCATCATTAATTATCATCTCGCCATCTAGGTCATCAAAGGTACCAAGACCAAAATTGCCCCTATTCAATAGCTCTTCAATAGATGTATTTTCCTGATACAGCCCTTCGACAAGGGCATTAACAGGAGCGGTAATGAAAAGTATTTTTTCTGTTGATTTGTTACTCAAAGCTAAAGTAAATTAGTTATTTTTTTCGATAATAACATTCACAAACACAAGTTTTGTGACGTTTATATTACAGAAGCATAGGCAAAAGTATATTTATTTTTTCAAGTAGCTGAAGTAGGATATATTGATAATGATAATTCTCATTTTTAAGATAGGCAAAAACTATGTTAGAAACTAAAATAAATCTCAAGAACGGCGTGCTGACAATTCAAGCAATTGGACGTCTTGATGGTTTAACCTCCAAGGAATTTATTGAGACCGCCGAAAAAGAGATCAGTCAAGAAAATAGTAAGGTTATACTGAACCTTCAAAACCTTGACTATATCAGCTCCGAAGGTCTTCGTTCAGTGCTTACAACAGCCAAAAAAACAAAATCGTTGGGTGGCAGATTGATTCTTTGTGCACCCATGGAGGGGGTTAAAGAAGTCCTTGATATAAGTGGATTTGGTCAGATGCTGGGTGTTTATGCTTCAGAGGAAGAAGCCCTGAAAAATATCTAGGTCAGATGAAAAATGTTCCTAAAAAATGTAATATGGTGCTTGACAAGGGTTTAGAGGACCTGCCCTTAATCACCGAACAATTATTTCAATTTTTTAATGAGCATCAGAACCTCATTAACCCTATCAACCTCTTAATTGAGGAGCTCTATTCAAATTCCATATATTATGGCAAAGCAGAGAAATTAAAAGTCACCATCACGCTTGAGCTAAACAATGAGCTATTGTCGATTACTTATAAAGATAATGGTATGCCATATGATCCGTTGGTGGAATCAGAGAACCCCAATATTGAATTAGGGGTTGAGGAAAGACAGATTGGCGGGTTAGGCATTCATTTTGTCAAAAATTTAACGGATACTCAGCATTACAAGAGGGATGAAAATTGCAATATCCTGTCCCTTAAAAAAAACATCAAAAGTGGATAAATTTTAGCTATGGCCAGCATTGATAAAGCCCAAAAGGTAATTTTTGAATTACTCAAAGATATCGAAGAAGATACACTCAATATCTTAAGAAATAGTCCAGTGGCTTTAAGGATTATGAGGGTTTCTGATAAGCACATCATATTTGCTAACCCTAGATACATGGACATGTTTGAAGTAAAAGACGAGGATCTGCAAACGCTCACACCAGTTAGAGTTTATCAGGACCCCAAAACCTTCGAGGCGCTAAGTGAGCGCCTGAGTAATCAAGAGAACATTGTAGACGAAGTGCTAGCAATGCAAACCCTATCAGGTACCCCTTTACAAGTAATGGGTTCATTCCATCACCTACGCTACATGGAACAAGAAGTCGTGTTGGCTTGGTTTTATGATATTTCAGCTGCCCATCGAGCTAAGGAGATGGCGGAAGAAGCCGCAAAAATTAAAAGTGATTTCCTGGCAAATATGAGCCATGAAATAAGAACCCCCATGAACGGAATCATTGGCATGACCAATTTGGCCCTGAAAACTGAATTGTCACCAAAACAAGAGGATTATCTTAAAAAAATTAAGCAAGCAAGTAGTCATTTGCTTGGAGTAATCAACGACATCCTAGACTTTTCAAAAATTGAAGCGGGAAAACTAGCTATCGAAGAGGTGAAGTTTAATATTGACGACATGCTGGACAATGTTTCTAACATCATTTCCCAAAAATGTGCTGAGAAAAATCTTGAATTACTCTTCAAGGTCACCAATAAAGTTCCAAGCCAAGTGATCGGCGACCCCCTCAGGCTCACTCAAATTTTAATAAACTATGCCAATAACGCAATTAAGTTTACGGACGAGGGAGAGGTAATCCTTGCATTGGATTTGGAGGAGGAATTGGATGATGGGTTTTTCGTCAAATTCAGCGTTACAGATACGGGAATTGGTCTCAAAGAAGAGCAAAGAAATAAGTTGTTCCAATCTTTCCAGCAGGCGGATACTTCCACGTCAAGAAAATATGGCGGGACTGGGCTTGGTTTATCAATATCAAAACAATTGGCAGAGTTAATGCATGGAAGTGTTGGTGTTGAGAGTGAGTATGGTAAAGGAAGTACTTTTTGGTTTACCGCAAAATTAATAAAAGATACCTCCAGCAAAAAAAGGGTTTTACTTAAAAAAGATCTAGAAAGTAAGAGAGTGCTGGTGGTTGATGATAACGATGCAGCCCTTGAAATCATGATAGAAATGCTGAAAGAAATGTCCATGCAAGTCGAATCTGCGAATTCAGGAGAACGCGCATTAGAGTTGATTCTTGAGGCAGACAAGAAATCGTCCTTTGATATTATTGTAACTGACTGGCACATGCCCCCTGGAATGAACGGTATTGAATTAGTCAAATCAGTGCATCAATTCAAATTAAAAAATCCTCCTGCTAGTATTCTATTTTCTAATGTGTCACAAGACGAGCTCTCGAATGACGCAAAAAAACATGGCATTGAACATATACTCACCAAACCTGTTAATGCATCTGTGTTGTTTGAGGTCATATTATCAATTTTCAACTTGGATACAACAACAAACAGCAAGATTGATAAAGTTGAAGAAGCGCCAAAAAGTCAAATTAGCCTTGAAAAGATCAAAGGCAGCAAAATATTGTTAGCCGAGGACAACCTCTTAAATCAAGAAATTGCGCAAGAGTTGCTCACTGATGAGGGGTTCAAGGTGACCATTGCAAATAATGGCAAGGAGGCTGTAAGTTTAGTTAATGATGAGGATTTTGATGTTGTTCTTATGGACATGCAAATGCCTGAAATGGATGGACTTGAAGCAACCATGAAAATTAGAGAGACCTTTGCCTCCAACACCTTACCAATATTAGCCATGACGGCGAATGCAGGCGAAGAGGATCGCGAAAAGTGCCTTAAAGCTGGCATGGATGCGCACATAACAAAACCAATAGACCCAGAGGTATTAATGTCAGAATTATGCAAATGGATTGTACCAAAGGGTGTTGACGAAAAGCTCCAAGAGCCCGCAAAAAAAGTACAGTCGAATAATTCTATAGGCGCCATTGACGGTATTGATATCGAGGCTGCCTTAAAGGTAGTTGCAGGAAAACAGTCATTATTAAATAAAATGCTTAAAACGTTTGTTACAGACCAAAGTCAAGCAATCCATGCTATCAAGGATGCGCTACAAAATAAGGATAACGAGCTGGCAAAAAGATTAGCCCACACCCTAAAAGGAACCTCGGCAAGTATTGGAGCAAAACAATTGCAAGAAATTGCTTCAAAAATTGAGGGTTATTTCACAAAACCATATGATGATGAAATTTTTAACAATGATCTACAATTATGCGAAATTGAGTTGGAAAATGTTGTAAAAAATGTTTCATTAGCGCTTTCTGATATCGACAAAGAGTTCAATAGTAATGTTGCCAAAGCCCTTAATCTTGAGTCAGTAAAGGTTACTGTCGATAAATTATTAGAGCACTTAGCAAATAATGACACGGAGGCAAATCAGTTACTAGAATCGTTCCAGCAAGATTTAATTAGCCTCTTTGGGAATGAGACTTTTTCACTTATTAAAGACTCCATTGAAAATTTTGACTATGACACTGCAGCAACAACGATAAAGAAAAATATCACATGGTAAATTCAGCGCAAGACAAACCCATTATTCTTATAATTGATGATACACCGTCAAATATCACCTTAATGAGCGGTATCTTAAGTAATGCTTATAAAGTCAAGGCTGCAACTAATGGTAAAAAAGGTCTTGAGATTGCTGTAGCCTCGCCTCTCCCAGACTTAATATTATTGGATATTATGATGCCTGAGATGGATGGATACCAGGTCTGTGATGCGCTAAAGAAATCCTCAGTTACATCGGATATTCCTGTTATTTTTCTAACGGCTAAAAATGAAAGCGAGGATGAGGAGAAAGGCCTAAAAATGGGTGCGGTTGATTACATCACAAAGCCTGTCAGCCCACCTATCGCTCTCTCTAGAATCGCATCGCATGTCGAGTTGTTTAGGCAAAAAAAGGCCTTAATTGAGAGCCAAAGAGCCTTGTCTGATGAGATTAATGAGGCAGCATCATATATCCAAAGTCTTCTACCCCAAAAACTTGATCAGGATACAATAAAATCATCCTGGCAACATATACCATGCTCAGAACTCGGTGGGGATGCATTCGGACACCATTGGCTTGACGATGATCATATGGCAATTTTTCTGATTGATGTCTGTGGGCACGGCGTGGGTGCTGCAATGCTATGCATTTCAGCAATTAATTCTCTCCGATCAGAATCATTAGCTAATACAGATTTTAAAAGCCCTGCTTCTGTGCTGAATGGATTAAACAAAGCTTTCCCAATGGAGGCTCAAAATCTTAAATACTTCACCATGTGGTATGGCGTTTATTCAAAAAGCACAAAGTCGTTAAAATATGCCTCAGCTGGGCACCCGCATGCCATCCTACTTAAGAAAGAATCAGATAAAGATAACCCACTTTTACATAAATTGGAAACCAAGGGAATTGCCATCGGCTGCTTTGAGGAGGCTGCGTATAAAGAACAACAAGTTTACCTTGCTTCG
Organism: Methylophilaceae bacterium; assembly: GCA_016778465.1. Taxonomy (GTDB): domain Bacteria; phylum Pseudomonadota; class Gammaproteobacteria; order Burkholderiales; family Methylophilaceae; genus BACL14. The sequence goes on along the minus strand of JADHPM010000011.1, from coordinate 375 downwards.
AGGAACAAACTATACGTTTTCAGTGATGGAGTTTATGAAATTACAGACAAAAATGATCACGAGATGACGCTCGAAAACTTCTCAGACTTGGTTGAGAAAAAATTCTGTGATGACAATAAATTACAATCAGCAGATATTTATGCCGAAATCAATCATATGCAAAAGGTTGCCGGGCCGCTAAACGATGATTTTTCAATTCTTGAGCTTATATTAAAACATAACTGATTACTCAATAATTGGCGGAAGGGGCGGGATTCGAACCCGCGTTAGGGAGTTCACCCTAAACACGCTTTCCAGGCGTGCGACTTAAACCACTCATCCACCCTTCCGATGCGTTCGAATTATACATTAGGTTTCGATATTTAAGTGTTGATT
>JADHPM010000010.1 GCA_016778465.1 Methylophilaceae bacterium | reverse complement strand
ATTTCTATCCCTTAATTTCAAAACGAACTTCTTGAGTTATATGAGTGAGATAGCCGTGAGTAAATCTTATAGATTTAGTAGCGCTTTGAAGTTATCAATAGCCTCAAAAATTTTAATTTTTGACCAGTCTTGCTTGTGCCCATAACCATAATTTACTTTTATAAAATTTATATGATGATTATTGGCGGTCAAGCCATCCTGAGTGGTGTCTCCAACAAGATATACCTCTTTAAATTCACTTCGTTGGATATTTTGTAAATTTAAGAGATCTGTTTTATTTTTAGCTTGAGGAAAATCATCCATGCAGGCAACCCAGTCAAAAAGATTATCCCACCGATAATGCTTTATGAGTTTATGTGTGGGGTAAGATCGTTTATTCGTTAAGATGGCTAGATGATCTCCGGCTTCCTTTAAATGTCTAATGACCTCATCCACACCAGAGAAAATTGGTGTTTGAAGGACAATGTTTTCATCATATGCGGCCCGAAAACGCTCCATAAACTTTTCTTTGAGATGTGAATTTTTCTCCGTAAGGATTAGGTTAGTTGTCTCCTCTAATGTAGGTCCAATGAGAATATCTTTTACATAATCAAGTCTTTCTGGAATAAGTTCTTCAGTAATTTGAGAATAACACCGCCTTATCGCAACTTCTGAATCCACTAACGTCCCGTCGAAATCGAAAATCCACAGCCTTTTCATCTATAAATTTATCCATTCACTGGATTCGATGCTTTTTTGCAACGCAACAAGCGTTCTAACATTTACCAACGAATCCTCAGCATTTACTTTGGGATTCAAGTTTTTGAGTATAGCTTCATTAAAATGTTTAAATTCGAGTTCAAAGTGGTTGGCTTGAGGGACAATCTCCTCTTGAGCGCCTGATTTTTCGGTCGAGAAGAGTATTTTGGCTGTCATATTTTCAGGTTGCCATACGGTTGGGCATTTTGCGCGCCCATTAGGACCAAATACCTCAAACTCTGAACGACGGGTGCATTCAAAGCTGATATCAAACGTCGCCCGTTTAGAATGTCCAAAATCAAGGATGCCTGTGGTTGAAATGTCAGCACCATGCTCATTTAATTTGGATTGCGCATAAACCCTTACGGGATTTTCTTTAAAGCATTGCCGTAATGTGTGAATGGCATAAGGGCCAATATCCCATAGCGCTCCACCACCATCTTTAATAGCTCGGTTTATTCTATAGAACCGAGCTGGTTGAATTGGAAACGAGAACATAGAGTGTGCGTAGTTTACTTCTCCTAAAATATTTGATTGGATAATGTTCTTGATTCTGTCAAATTGAGGGTGAAAAACATACATAAAACCCTCCATGAGTTTCACCGAGTGTCGCTCAGCCTCTTGAAATAGGGTTTCTACTTCCGTTATTTTCATGGCGATGGGTTTTTCTATTAATACATGTTTTTTTGCACGAATTGCTTTTAAGGCAACTTGCGTGTGCTCTTGGTTGGCTAATGGAATATAAATCGCATCCACGCGTTCATGATTAATGACAGGGTCAAAGCCATCAAAGGTTTGCGCTTGATCCTCTAGCTCAGGCGCATTTTTGATGAGGCATGCTTTTGCAGCACCCGGCCTTCGGCTACCTATGGCAATCAGTTCTCCATTTACCGAGTTTGCAATGGTGGGTAACATGCGATCAACAATCCTGGCAGCGCCAACAATACCCCAACGAATTTTTTTCATGGTTTATCCAAATTTATAATGTTTTTTAAGGGGGCTCTTTACATGCCATGAGCATGACAAACCTGCGTTAAATGCGACTAAATCTCCCGCACCAAAAGTTATCGATTTCCCATCATCAGCGGTTACAGTAACATCACCCTCAATAATATAAGCCGTTTCTTTTTCAGAATAGCTCCAAGGAAAGGTTGAAGGCTCCTTTGACCAAGTCGGCCATAGAACGATATCAAGCACCTTCATCTCATCCTGTGTAATTTTTTTAACGCTCATCTGATTCACCTAAAACCTCCTTTTTGATGACCTTACCTATATGAATATCACCTCGAGCTCTAGCGAGTTCAATCTGTTTTTGCCGCTCTTTAACACTGGTTAATTTCTCACTGGATAAGTGATTGTAGCAGTAGGGGCATGAGATGCCAGCCTTATAATGGTGTGATTTCATCTCATCAGGAGAAAGAGGGTGCCTGCAGGCAAAGCACTGATCATAGTCACCCTCAATAAGATTATGCTTTACCGCAACACGCTGATCAAAGACAAAACATTCACCTTGCCAAAGGCTTTCTTTTTCAGGGACCTTTTCAAGGTATTTTAATATTCCCCCTTGCAAATGATAAACCTCTTGAAATCCTCTCTCAAGCATCAAGGAAGTAGCTTTCTCGCAACGTATACCTCCGGTACAGAACATCGCAACTTTTTTTTGCTTGGCTGGATTTAATTGATTTTTAACAAATTTAGGAAATTCACGAAAAGTTTTTGTTTTAGGGTTTAGCGCATTTTTAAAGGATCCAATATCGACCTCGTAATCATTTCTCGTATCAATTACAAGGACATTAGGGTCTTTGATGAGATTATTCCAGTCCTCAGGCTTAACATACTGACCCACTTTTTTAGTCGGGCTGACATCCTCAATGCCAAGCGCGACAATCTCTTTTTTTAATCGTACCTTCATGCGATAAAAAGGGTTTGTTGACGCCCACGACTCTTTATGCTCAAGTTTTTTAAATTTATCGCTAAACACATTGTTATTTTTAATGAAATCCAGAAACGCTATTATGCTAACTTGATTGCCTGAAATGGTGCCATTTATACCTTCAGTTGCCAACAAGATCGTACCTTTAATATCATTGTCACAACAAAAGTCTAAGATTGGTTTTTGAAAATCCTGATAGCTTTCCATCTCAATAAAGTGGTAGAAGGCTATCGTTAAAAAATTAGTCACGGAGGTCATTTATTTTATTGGTTAAAAGTGTTATTTTAACGCTCTTTTTAGTTATTAAAATTATTTTGGAGATAACCTATGGCAATTGAGCAAACATTATCCATCATCAAACCAGATGCAGTTAAAAAAAATGTGATTGGCGAGATTTATTCACGTTTTGAAAAAGCGGGATTAGCAATTATTCAAGCACAAATGATTGAATTAACTAAAGAGGAGGCGGAGGGTTTTTATGCGGTGCATAAGGAACGCCCTTTTTTTAATGACCTTGTCAGCTTTATGACTTCGGGGCGTGTCATGATTCAGGTTCTAGAAGGTGAAAATGCGGTAGCTCTAAACAGGCACCTCATGGGAGCAACAAATCCAAAAGAGGCGGATGCCGGATCGATACGTGCTGATTTTGCAGACAGTATCGATGCGAATGCGGTTCATGGCTCAGATTCTCTTGAAAATGCTAAAATTGAGATTGATTATTTCTTTGGTTAATTTTTTTGCAAAACTTATTAGAGTTTAACCGTCATGAAATGGCTGAATTTGCTTGTAAATTTGGCCACAAAAGCTATCGTGCCAATCAATTGTTACGTTGGATTTATAAAGATTATGTGAGCCATTTTGATGAGATGTCTGACATTGCAAAAGATTTTAGACAGACGTTATTAAGTCAAGCAGCAGTTGTTACTCCTGAAATAAAAGTGGACCATCTGTCCGATGATGGGACGCGAAAATGGTTGCTTGATGTCGGTGCTTCAAATAGTATCGAAATGGTTTTTATACCAGAGGACAAAAGAGGAACGTTATGCATTTCATCACAGGTTGGGTGTACTTTGGAGTGCACTTTCTGTGCAACTGGGCGACAAGGCTTTAACCGTAATTTAAGCTCAGGTGAAATCATTGGCCAATTATGGTTAGCAAACCATAAACTGTTATCAGATAACCAAAATTATAATGAAAAGCCTATTACTAACGTTGTCATGATGGGTATGGGTGAGCCCTTAACAAATTATAAAAATTTAGTGCATGCGCTGGAGATGATGCTAGATGATCATATGTTTGGATTGAGTAGACGCCGAGTGACTGTCTCAACAAGTGGTTTAGTGCCTGCAATTGATGATTTGCGTGAAGATTGTCCCGTATCCCTCGCTGTCTCTTTGCATGCACCCAATGATTTATTACGAAATGTGCTGGTCCCAATTAATAAAAAATATCCAATTAAAGCATTAATTTCGGCCTGTAATCGTTACATTGAAAAGGCGCCAAGAGACTTTATTACTTTTGAGTATGTTATGTTGTCAGGAGTTAACGATTCCCTTGATCAAGCTAAAGAATTAATCAAAATCGCGCAACAGGTCCCATGTAAGTTTAATTTAATTCCCTTTAATCCATTTCCAAACAGTGGCTATCTATGTTCAGCTAATAAGGAAATTAAACAATTTAAACAAGTTCTCATGGACGCTAATATCATTACCACCGTTCGTAAAACACGCGGTGATGATATTGACGCTGCATGCGGTCAATTGGCCGGCCAAGTAAATGACAAGACCAAAAGAACACTTAAGTTAAAAGCTGCGCATGATTAAGCGAAACACAATTCAGGTCAAAGTAGGGGATGTTTATGTGGGAGGAGGGGCACCTATTGTTGTGCAAAGTATGACCAATACCGACACTGCTGATAAAGATAAAACCGTAAGTCAAATTATCGATTTATGGCAAGCGGGATCTGAAGTGGTCAGAATTACGGTAAATAACGAAGATGCTGCAGCCAAAGTCGAGTCAATTAAAAAAACCTTGCGCGACAAGGGCTGCAACGTTCCTTTGGTTGGCGATTTTCATTTTAATGGCCATAAATTACTAGAGAAATATAAAGGGTGTGCTTTAGCGCTTGATAAGTACCGAATTAATCCCGGTAATGTAGGTAGGGGTAGTAAGCGTGATGATCAGTTTTCGACGATGATTAAAATCGCAATCAATTTTGATAAGCCTATTCGTATTGGCGTCAACTGGGGCAGTCTTGATCAAGAGCTTCTCAAATTGATGATGGATGAAAATGCAGGTCGGGTTAACCCAAAATCGGCTAATGACGTCATAAAAGATGCACTCGTTCGTTCTGTGATAGAAAGCGCTGAGTATGCTGAAAAATTAGGTTTAAAAAAAAATAAGATTATTGTGTCATGTAAAGTGAGTGATGTTCAGGATTTAATAACCATCTATGAAATGCTAGCCAAAAAATGCAACTATCCTCTGCATTTAGGATTGACTGAGGCTGGAATGGGAACGAAAGGTATTGTCGCTTCTGCAGCCTCAATGGGTTATCTTTTGCAACAAGGTATCGGTGATACGATTCGTGTAAGCTTAACCCCTGAACCTGGTGGGAGCAGAACGCAAGAGGTTTTGGTAGCTCAAGAGTTACTGCAAACAATGGGCTTACGGTCTTTCTCACCCTTGGTCACAGCGTGCCCTGGATGTGGCCGCACAACCTCGACTTTTTTTCAACAACTTGCCGGGGATATACAAAGCTACCTCAGAAATTCTATGGGCACATGGAAAGGTAAGTACATTGGGGTTGAGGAAATGAATGTTGCCGTCATGGGGTGTGTCGTCAATGGTCCAGGGGAATCGAAAATGGCGAACCTGGGTATCAGCCTTCCGGGTACAGGCGAGGTGCCTGTAGCACCTGTTTATGAGGATGGAGTAAAAACGGTTACCTTGAAAGGTGATAATATCGCAAATGAATTCATTACGATCATTAATAATTACGTCGACAGAAAATATAAAAAAATAAATGACTAAAAAATTTCAATCGGTTAAAGGTTTTTATGACGTCCTTCCAGAGAAGCAAAAACTTTTTCGTTTTTTTGAGGATGCAGCCTTAGATTTACTTGATCAGTATGGCTACCATGAGATTGGCCTTCCAATTGTTGAGCCCACAGAACTTTTCGTCGATAGCGTTGGCTCCTTTACCGATATTGTTGAGAAGGAGATGTATAGTTGGGAGGACCACTTAAACAATGATCGGTTAACTCTGAGACCCGAAGGGACAGCAGGTTGTGTAAGAGCGGTTATTCAGAACAATCTAACTTATAACGGTTCTGCTAAGTTATTTTATCGAGGAGCAATGTTCCGTCATGAAAATGTGCAAAAGGGACGACAAAGACAATTTCATCAATTAGGGGTTGAGACTTTTGGGATACCATCGCCAGCAGCGGATGCCGAACAAATTACCTTTTTAGATAGGTTATGGAAAAAACTCAAATTAAAAAAAATTTCACTCGTCATAAATTCTATTGGCGATATTGAAGATAGAAAAGCCTACCGCGTAAAACTTATAGAATATTTTGAAAAAAATTTCGATCAATTAGATGAAGATGCGAGACGTCGATATAAAGACAACCCCATGCGAATTCTTGATAGTAAAAATAAAGACATGCAGGCCCTATTGAATAACGCACCTAATTTATCAGATTTCTTATCTCAGGATGCAAAAGATCATTTTAATGAGTTACAAAAACTCCTCTTACAAAATAATGTAAATTTTTCAGTGAATCATAGACTTGTGAGGGGCTTAGATTATTACAATAGAACCGTTTTTGAGTGGACTACCAATGATCTAGGAAGCCAGGGAACGATAGCGGGAGGAGGTCGCTATGACTATCTAGTTGAAAGTTTGGGGGGCAACTCCACCTATGCATGTGGCTTTGCGATCGGTATTGAGAGAATTGTTTTATTGTTGGAAGAAAATACACAATTAACAACATTCTCCCCTGAAGTATACATAGTCAACAATGGCGTTGGTGCTCAAGCATTTGCCTTGGAGGTGGCGGAAAAATTAAGGGATGAGGCATTTTCTGTGTCAGTAAACCTTGAGGGTACAAGTTTTAAGTCTCAGTTCAAGAAAGCTGACAAAAGTGATGCAAAAATATGTTTGATTATTGGTGAAGAGGAAGTGAAAAATGGAATCATTCAAATTAAACTTATCCGCGAAAATGGTGCCCAAACAAGTTCTGATGTTTCAGAATTAATTCATAACGTTAAAAAGTTTTTAAGTTGAAAAAAAGTCTATTAAATATCAATAATTTATCAATTTTTCCTAATAACAATTCTAGTTTAAAGTTAGTTGATAATATCTCCTTTGATCTAGAAAAAGGAAAAACAACCTGTATCGTGGGAGAGTCGGGGAGTGGTAAAAGTCTTACCGCCTTATCCATCATCAAACTGCTCTCTCCACAGCTCAGCTGTGAGGGAGAAATTCATTTTAATGGCGATAATTTGCAGTTATATTCTGATGATCAAATGAGACAAAATCGTGGCAAAGAGGTTGCAATGATTTTTCAGGAGCCTATGACATCACTTAATCCAGTATTAACAATTGGTTATCAGATCCAAGAGGCTATATCTGTCCATTCGTCATGGACAAAGAAAAAAATAGAAGAATACGCAGTTGAATTACTTAAAATGGTAAGCATTGACTCTGACCGTGTTTTAAGTTATCCAGACGAGCTCTCTGGCGGCCAAAGACAACGTGTGATGATAGCCATGGCAATGTCTTGCAAACCTAATCTTTTAATCGCAGATGAGCCAACCACGGCATTAGATGTAACTGTGCAAGCCCAAATATTAAAGCTACTTGATAACTTAAAAACCAAAAATAACATGACGATGCTATTTATAACTCATGACTTTGGCGTCGTTCATGATATTGCAGATAATGTAATTGTAATGTTTAAAGGTAAGATTGTTGAAAAAGGGCCTGTGAAAAAAATCTTATCAAAACCTGAGCACCCATACACAAAAGCCCTGTTAAATTGTGTTCCTGACATCGAAGGTAAGCGAAAACTTAAGCCTATCGATTATGCAAAGCTTAATAAAATGATGATGGCATCATGAAACATATTTTAAATGCCAAAAATTTGACAAAGGCGTATACACAAACACGAGGTTTTTTTAAACGTGAGAGTTCAACAATTAGGGCACTTGATGATGTATCAATCGATATCGAGCAAGGTAAGACATTGGCGGTTGTTGGAGAGTCAGGCAGCGGAAAATCAACGCTAGCAAAGGCTCTAATTAAGTTAATTAGTATTGATTCAGGATCAATCGTTTTTGATGGAGAGGATGTTACGAATATTAATGCGGATAGACTTAAAAAAGTACGCAAAAAAATTCAAATGATTTTTCAGGATCCATACGCATCACTCAATCCGAGAATGCGAATCTATCAAATACTGGCGGAACCTCTTTTAATAAACCAATTTCAGGAAATGGATCGTAGAAAAAAGATTAATACCATTATAGAGAAGGTAGGTTTACGTATTGAAGACCTTGCTAAATACCCACATCAATTTTCCGGTGGTCAAAGACAGAGAATAGGCATTGCAAGAGCACTAATATTGGAGCCTAAATTAGTTATTTGTGATGAACCTGTGTCAGCCCTAGATGTTTCCGTGCAAGCCCAGATTCTTGAATTGCTAAAATCATTACAAAGAGAGTTTAATTTAACCTACCTTTTTATTACGCATGACCTAAGAGTTGTAAGACATATAGCTGATAATGTCTTTGTGATGCAAAACGGAAAGGTTATGGAGCAGGGAAAAACTGATATAATTTTTAAAAAACCAAACTCTACTTACACAAAAGAACTTCTGGCTTCAATTCCTGGAAATATACAACGAAAGGTGAAATATGGCAGTTGATATAAATGATGATAATGCTTTAAATGAGAAGGCGATAAATTTTTGGGAAAAAAATAAAAAAAATATCTTTCTAGTTGTCGTAGTATTTATCTCTATCTACATTGCAACGAGTTTTTACGTTTCTAATCAGAAAAAAAATAAGTTTTTAGCATCTGAAATTTACCAAAAAATCCAAGTCGAATACAAAAATTCCGATATAAGTGCATATGTTAAAGAATTAAAGGAAAATTACGTTGATACACCTTACTCTGGAAGAGCCAGCCTCTTATATGCGCAAATTTTATCCGGGAACAACAAATCTGACGAGGCCTTGTTAGAGTTTGATTGGGCGATTCTAAATTCCTCAGAGAACTCGATCAAATCGCTCGCGCTATACTCCAAGGCGAAATTACATCTTCTTCAAAACCAACTTGATCTTGCGGAGAGTGCAATCAATGAAATTGAAACAGAAGGTTTTAAAGGATTAAAAAATTATGTTTTAGGTGATATTTATTATGCAAAAAATGACAACAAAAAGGCTTTAGAGTTTTATGAGATAGCGTTTAATTTTTACAATAATAAAAATGATCTTGCAAAAGTAATCAAAACCAAAATTGATGCAATCGGTAGCTAAATACTTATTACCCTTCCTCTTCCTTCTCCTCTCTTCATGCATATTTGGCCCTGTTAAAGAGCTAAAAAGCCAAATAGAGGACTCTTGGACAGATGAGGATATCCCAAAAAATCCAACACGGCTTGCCGAGAATGTACCTGAAGCTAGCTCAAAACAGCTCTGGCAGCAAAACATTGGCGGTGAATTTTTAAGGAATTTGGAGCCTGCATACTGCGATGGGGTAATTTATGTTTCAAATAACGAAAAAAGTGTATATGCAATAGACGCAACAAATGGTGAAATTCTCTGGAGCAGAGCTCTGGATGATGAAGTGTCTGCTGGCATTATTTGTAATGAAAATAGGTTATATTTTGTAACCGGCAATGGTTTTTTGTGGTCTTTAAGTATTGATGGGTTAACACAATGGAAGAGTTTTGTAGGTCAGATCTTGACGAAACCACTGCATCATGGAGATTCAGTCCTAGTTAAAACAATTAGCAATAAATTTAGCTCCTACAATGCTGGCAATGGATCGTTGAATTGGAGTTATCAATCACCATCACCACCCTTATTGGTAAAATCTTGGGGAGGAATGGTTTATTCAGAGGAAACCATTTATTCTGGACTTCCTTCTGGCAAAATCGTTGCATTAAATTTTAATACAGGGGCTCTGATGTGGGAGGCAACCTACAGTCAACCCAAGGGAACAAGTGATATTGAAAGAGCAAACGACACAACAAGTTCCCCAGTGATTGATGAACCTTTTATATATATTGCTTCTTCGAAAGGGAATGTTGCGTCATTGGATAAAAAGACTGGGAATATAATATGGGACAGAAATTTATCGAGCTTTTATGGCATCTCAGGTTTTCAAAACTATATAATCATCACGCATGACTCTGGTTCAATTTATGCGGTATCTAAAGATACGAGTGAGATTCTTTGGAGGAATGCAGATTTTCTCAACCGAGATGTTAAGTTAGGTAAATTTTTTCAGGATAAGATTATGCTTGGGGATTATGCAGGTTACCTTCATTTCGTTGATATTGAAACTGGCAAAACTTCATCAAGGCTCAAAGTTGCAGAAAAATCAATATTCAACTACATCTCAATCGAGGAAGATATTTTAGTGATTGATAAGTCCTCTAATTTAACCAGGATAAAAATTACCAATTTAAGCCCAGCCTCCAGCGCTTCAAACTTAAATAATGAAACAAACAGTGAGTTAGAAAAGGATACAAAAATTGAACAAGAGTCAGCATCACAAAATGAAAAGTCATTCATCGATGACTTAATCTTTTGGGACTAGCTATGATATCAGTTGCAATTATTGGCAGGCCAAATGTGGGCAAATCAAGTATTTTTAATATTTTGTCAAAATCCAGAAAAGCTTTGGTCGCAGATATTCCTGGTCTAACCAGAGACAGGCATTACACGAAGCTAAATATTCAAGATAAAGTAATATGGTTAATTGATACTGGAGGTTTTGAGCCAAAGAATAAGGATGCTATTGCCTACAAGATGTCAGAACAAACGCAAATAGCAATTGATGAAAGTGACTGTATCTTTTTTGTTGTCGATGCACGCATAGGTTGTCACCCAATTGATGAGCAAATTGCACACTTCCTTAGGAAAAAAAATAAGAAAATATTTCTGCTTATCAATAAATCAGAGGGCATGAATGCGGAGATCATTTTTAGTGATTTTTCAAGACTTGGTTTTAATGATTATCTATGTATATCTGCTAGCCACAATGAAGGTATCCCCTTATTAAGAGAGTTAATGGCGACTCTTGATGATAGTAATTATGATGATGGCATTCGAAATGAGACTCACATAAGCTTAGCAATTTTAGGTAAACCAAATGTGGGAAAATCAACTCTTGTCAACAGTTTTATTGGTGAAGATAGATTTATAGCCATGGATCAACCGGGAACTACTCGTGACTCAATTTCAACTACATTTACCTATAAAGAAAAAAACTTTCTTATCACTGATACTGCAGGCATTAGAAAGAAGGGTAGAGTAACTGACGTAATTGAAAAGTTTTCAATTTTAAAAGCGATTAAGTCAATTGATGCTTCTAATGTATGTATCTTAGTGGTTAATGCAACAGAGGGTATAGGCCAACAAGATTTGCAGATCCTAGGCTATATTATCGATGCTCAAAAACCCCTTGTCATAGCGCTAAACAAATGGGATAAATTATCACCATATGAAAAAGATCAATTAAAAATTAATCTTGATAAAAGATTAGCTTTCTTAACAAACATTGAAAAAGTAAATATCTCTGCGTTGAATAAATTAGGGCTAAATAGTTTACTAAGCTCAGCAATAAATGCTTATAAAGCCTCATGTACGAAATTTAAAACACCCGTCCTAAATAAGTTTTTAGAAGATATTCAAATTAACCATTTACCACCGATCAATAAAGGTATTAGACCTAAGTTAAAATTTGCACATCAGGGCGGCTCAAATCCACCAACCATCATTATTCATGGCAATCATTTGAGTGGCATTAAAAAAGACTATATTAAGTTCCTTGAAACATCCTTCATAAAAACTTTTGAGTTAATTGGTACTCCGCTTATCATTAATTTTAAGGAGGGTAAAAATCCATACGTTGAAAGTGAAAAAAAACCAGTTAAAACAGGTTTGGTCACTAAAAGACGAATCATTAATAAAACAAGAGAGAGATTAAAATCAAAAGCAAGGGCAAAATCGCCTAAACTTTAAAGATCCCAAAACTCCCACCATTTTTTTTCATCATCTCTTGAGGTTATTTTTTTTGCGACAAATCTTGAGTTTGGAAAATTAAGCTCCAGAACCTTCTTGGTACTAGCAGCCAGATCCTCAACACCTAAATTCTTGTAGGCGCTAATCTGAATTACCAATGCCTCCTCTTGATGGACGGTATAGGGAAAGTTGTCCAAAACATACTTGCACCTATTAACTGCAGCTATAAATGCCTCTCTTCGCATGTAATACCTTGCAACATGAAGCTCTCTTTCAGCAATTTTATTCATGAGGTAAGTCATTCTATTTTTAGCGTCATCAAAATATTCACTATTTGGGAATAATTGTGTCATCGTTTTAAATGCCCTAAAACTATCCTCAAGCTGAGATATGTCTCTATCACTGATATCCTGAAAGGTAATCTCTTTTAGAATTCCTCGATCAACAAAGAGCACAACGCCTTTAAGATAATATGCGTAGTCCATCGCAGGGTGGTTTGGATAACTCCTGATAAATTTATCCAACATCGCTAAAGCGTTTTCATCTTGATAATACTCTTTGTAAGCAAAGGCAAGATTTAACTTAAATTGGGGTGCATACCTAGAGTTGGGAAAACGTCTCTCTGCAGCCTCATAAATTTTTATAACTCTTGGCCAATCCCTATTGCGTTGAATTGTTTCACCTAATTGCAAGACCTCAAGATCTGTTTTTCCTCTTGTTTCATCTTCTTCAACTGGGTCACCAAATATTGCACATGATGCTAAAAAGATTGATAGTGATATGATTATTGAAAATTTTACAAGTGACAATTTCTGCATAAGAAAATTATACATCATGACAAATGATAAAAGAGAGATAGTTGTTCCAGAAAATTTATCAGGAAAGCGATTGGACACAATTGTTCACGAACTTCTTACTGAGTTCTCTAGGTCAAAGATTCAGCAATGGATAAGTGACGGTCACGTCAAGGTAGATGGCCAAGTTTTGCTATCTAAAAAAAAATTATATGGTGGGGAACGCATAGAAATTTCTATACAACCTGATTTAGCACTTACTTCTTTTGAGCCCGAGGATATCGAGCTCCAAATCGTTTTTTCTGACGATGATATTGCCGTGATTAGCAAACCTGTAGGTATGGTTGTGCACCCTGCTGCGGGCAATTGGTCTGGCACGATGTTAAATGCCATTTTAAATTATTTTCCAAATAACAAAACATTGCCAAGAGCCGGTATTGTGCATCGGTTGGATAAAGATACCTCAGGGCTTTTAGTTATTGCTAAGAATGAAATTTCTCAAAATAATTTAATAAAGCAACTCCAGAATAAAACAGTTCACCGAGAATACCGCGCTATCGTCTGGGGCCAGATATGGCAAAATAGGACTATCAAAGAGCCTATTGGCAGGCATCCAAAAAATCGGAAAAAAATGGCTGTAAATAAGATTAATGGCAAACCTTCGGTAACGCATTATGAGGTTCTAGAGAGATTTGCTTTTCATACCTATATTAAATGTAACCTTGAAACAGGACGCACTCATCAAATAAGGGTTCATATGCAACACAATGACTCCCCCATAGTTGGAGACCCTATTTATGGGTTTAAAAAAATCATTCCTTCGAAAGAGTTCTCTGAAAATTTAAAAAACAGCACCTTAAACTTTAAACGTCAAGCATTACATGCCACGAAGCTTGGATTAGTCCATCCAGTCACACACAAAAATATGTTTTGGGAAATTCCATTACCTGAAGACATGAAGAATTTACTACAGGTAATTCGACAAGAAACTAATGACTTAAATGACAGATATGATATCGATTATGAGTATTACGATGATTCACCAATTATTATTGGTGATGAGGATATTGAAGTAGATGACGATTGAGGCTATTTTTCCAGATTGGGAGGTCCCTCCGAATATTAAAGCCATACAAACAACAAGACATTCTAAAAATGTCATTAAGTATATTAATAAAATAGATTTAAATTTTGATTTCTTAAAACAGGTTCATGGCAAAACGGTAATAGAACTCCCATCTAAACAAGCCCCCGCAGACGCTGCTTTCTCTTATGCAAAAAATACTATCTGTGCCGTAAGAACGGCAGATTGTTTACCAATATTATTAACAAACGAATCGGGTTCTTTTGTAGCCGCGATTCACGCTGGATGGAGAGGTCTTTGCGCAGGTGTTATTGAGAAAACTATAAAGACAATAAAGACGAATTCGCAAATTACGGCATGGCTTGGTCCTTGTATAAGCCAAGCAAACTTCGAGGTAGGCGCTGAGGTGTATGAGCAATTTTTGGAAATGGATAAAAACACACTTTCAGCTTTTCAAAAATATGAAAATAAGTACAAACTTTCATTGTCACTTGCATCACAAATAAAACTAGAAAAGCTGAAAATTAAAAAAATTTATGGCAACTCTATTACTCAAAACTACTGCACCTATGATGATATCGACAATTTTTATTCTTATAGAAGAGGGCGTGACATGGGTAGGATGGTCTCCCTTATCTGGATACAGGAAGAAAATTTTTAGCAACATTACTTCTGCTATATAATTGCCTTTTTTAAATTTTTAAACTTATGACCCTTTTCTGGATAATACTAACTTGTATTTTTGGTGGTGCAGTAAGCTTTCTATTCGCACTTATTTTCCTGAAATATGCCAATGCTCAACTTCTAAACCATATGGTCAGCCTCGCGGTAGGTACGCTGCTTGGCGCAGCTTTTTTAGAAATTATTCCTCATGCATTTGAGTTAACCAGTGACGTACACCAAGTAACCTCCGTGGTTCTAATTGGAATTTTGATATTATTTGTTTTAGAAAAGCTATTAATATGGCGACATTGTCACGGGGTTCACTGTGAGGCACATTCCTCAGATTCACATTTTGAGATGAGCAATAAAGGTAGCTTTGTTTTAATTGGCGACTTATTCCATAATTTTGTTGATGGTGTGCTCATCGCAAGTGCTTTTTTGGTAAATATCAATCTGGGATTTGTCACGGCCTTAGCCATTATCGCTCATGAAATTCCTCAAGAAGTAAGCAATATATCAATATTAGTTAATTCAGGATTTAGTAAATTTAAAGCTCTATCGTTCAATGTAATTGCCAGTGTCACGACAATTTTGGGTGCAATCTTGGCCTATTACGTTTTGGATTACATGAGCTCACTCATCCCGATCATTTTGGCTTTTGCCGCATCTACTATGCTCTATGTCGCTGTATCTGATTTAATTCCTGATCTTCACAAAAAAACTGAGATTAGGGATTCACTGATGCAAATTATTTTAATAAGTATCGGTGTGTTAATCATCTATGTCATTCATAGCTTTCTTCATTAAATGTCATTAACTAATCTCAAAGCACCAAAAGTTGGTTTTATATCGCTTGGTTGCCCAAAAGCCGGCTCAGATACTGAAAAAATTTTGACGAGAGTAAAGGCCGAGGGCTATGAAATTGCCTCTAACTATTCGCATTCTGACCTGGTTATCGTGAATACATGTGGATTTATAGATTCAGCTGTGGAGGAATCACTTGACGCCATCGGCGAGGCTGTTAAAAACAATGGTAACGTTATTGTTACGGGATGCCTTGGGGAAAAAAAAGACATTATTCAAAAACGGTTCCCAAAGCTTTTAGCAATCACTGGATCTGAAGCTTTTGATGAGGTTATGGATGCTGTGCATCAGCACGTGCCTAAGCCTCATGATCCGCATATTGACCTAATACCACCGCAGGGTATGCGTTTAACCCCGAAACATTATGCTTACATAAAAATTTCTGAGGGCTGTAATCACACTTGTAGTTTTTGTATCATTCCAACTATGCGGGGCATGCTTAAAAGCCGTGATATAGGTGATATCTTAAACGAAGCAGAAATATTGGTAAAAAATGGTGTCACAGAACTGATAATTATTTCTCAAGACACAAGTGCTTATGGCGTTGATATTAAATATCGAACCGGATTTTGGAATGGCAGACCCGTCAAAAGTGATCTTTATAACCTTGCCAAACATTTGGGTGAGTTAGGTGTTTGGGTGAGATTTCACTATATATATCCGTATCCTCATGTGGATAATGTGATTAACTTAATGGCCAATGGATCCATTCTTCCATATATTGATGTCCCTTTTCAGCATGCAAGTCCAAAAATTCTTAAACTGATGAGGCGTCCCGCAAACGCTGAGAACAATCTTGAGAGGATTCAAAGGTGGCGAGAGATATGCCCGGATATTACAATACGTAGTACATTTATTGTTGGCTTCCCGGGTGAATCGGACGATGACTTTCAAGAGCTCATAAATTTTATAGGGTCAGCAGAGCTGGATCATGTTGGATGTTTCAAATACTCAAATGTTGAGGGTGCTTCAGCAAAATTAATGCAAGATCAAATATCGGACGATTTAAAAGATCAACGTTATAATTTGTTTATGCAAGCCCAGCAAAAGGTAAGCAGAAAAAAATTAGCCAGCAAAATTAACACTACCCAAACTGTAATTGTGGATGCGGTAAATAACGACTTTGCCGAAGCAAGGTCTGCTGCAAACGCTCCGGAAATAGATGGCGTAATATATTTAGAAAACCCGGAGGGCTTAGAGGTTGGCGATATGCTTGATGTTAAAATTAAGTATACAAAGAATTATGATTTATATGCAGGTCCAATTATTTGAAAGAGACTAAATGACAGTTATCACTCGATTCGCGCCAAGCCCCACAGGCGATTTACATATAGGCGGAGCCAGAACAGCCCTATTTGCATGGGCATACGCAAGAAATCAAAAAGGTAAGTTTATTCTTCGGATTGAAGATACAGATCTTGATCGTTCGACTCCAGAAGCAATCGAAGTCATCATAAATGGCATGAATTGGCTTGGCCTTCACCATGATGGACCTATCCATTATCAGACAGATAGAATGGATCGCTATAAGGCAGTCATACAATCATTACTCGAAAATAATCAAGCTTACCCTTGTTACTCCTCAAAAGAGGAACTTGATGCTTTGAGAGAGTCACAAATGAAAGAGGGTTTAAAGCCAAAGTATGATGGACGATGGCGACCTGAACCCGGCAAAAAGCTCCCAGAAAAACCACTCGACATTCACCCAGTGATTCGATTTAGAAATCCAAGCAATGGCCATGTATCATGGAATGATAGAGTAAAAGGTGATATTACTTTTAATAATGAGGAATTAGACGATTTTATTATTTCGCGCTCAGATGGGACTCCTACATATAATTTTTGTGTGGTAGTAGATGATTGGGATATGAATATTACGGATGTCATTCGTGGTGATGATCACGTCAATAATACTCCTAGGCAAATAAATTTATTTAAAGCACTAAATGCTCCAGTGCCAAATTATGCCCATCTTTCAATGATTCTCGGCTCAGACGGTCAAAAGCTCTCTAAACGTCATGGTTCAGTCAGCGTCCTTGAATATCAAAAAAAAGGCTACCTCCCACAGGCAATTAAAAATTACTTAGCTCGTCTTGGATGGAGTCATGGGGACGATGAAATTTTCTCTATGGTTCAGTTTTCTCAGTGGTTTGATTTGGGCAATATAACATCATCACCAGCACAGTTTAACGATGAAAAATTAAATTGGCTAAACAACCAATATATAAGAGAGATGGATGATGAGAGCATTTTTAATTTAATGATAGATTTCTTTAAATTTAACGATATCGATGAGCTATCTAAACAAAAATTAATTAAGGGAATAGCCCTCTACAAAGAACGAGTAAATAATTTAGTGGAACTGTCCAATCAAATCTTGTTTATCGTTGAGCAGCCACACATAATGCCTGAGCTTATCCAAAAGTATCTTGACGCTGATAGATTAAATTTAGTTAAGGGGCTGAACAGCCTCTTGGACGAGGTAAAATGGGAAGACGACGAAATCAATAGCTTAATAAAAAAATTTGTTGCGGCCAACCAATTAAAGTTTCCATTAATTGCAATGCCCTTACGGGTTATTTTAACTGGTAGTGACCATACCCCAAGCATTGCAAGTATAATGTCAATTATAGGTCGTGAAGAGACCAAACAACGAATTCTTAAATACATTAACTAAATGATAAAAAAAACAGATTTACAGGATATATTTCTCAGTCGTTTAAGCGAAGAAAAAATACCTGTATCGATCTACCTGTTAAATGGAATCAAACTTCAAGGCTCTATTGATTCTTTTGATCAATATGTTGTCGTGCTGAGCGGAAGTACCCCTCAATTAATCTATAAGCACGCCATCTCTACAATTGTTCCTACCCAAAAATTTCAAATTGATGCCAATACTACTAGTTAATGTTTGACCGTCCGCAAGTAGGTGAAAAGGCTATATTAGTAAATATTGATTTTGGAGATATTTACCATGAAGACAACACGATTGAATTATCTCTCCTAATTAATAGTGCAGGCTTTGAAGTTGCAGAAAAAATTATTAGCAAAAGAAAGCACCCCGACGCTAAATATTTTGTTGGTTCTGGGAAGATTGAAGAAATAAAGTTATTAAAAGAGACGCTAGAGGCCTCAACAATAGTGTTTAACCATGATCTATCTCCATCTCAAGAAAGAAATATTGAAAAGGCAACAGGTCTCAGGGTCTACGATCGAACCGCACTGATTCTCTATATATTTTCATTAAGAGCGAAGAGCTATGAAGGTAAATTGCAGGTCGAGCTCGCTCATCTGGATCATCTAGCCACTAGACTGACCAAAGGTTGGAGCCATTTAGAAAGGCAAAAAGGAGGCATTGGTGTGAGGGGGGGTCCCGGAGAAAAGCAAATTGAACTTGATCGAAGAATGTTAAGAGCTCGAATTAAACAACTTAAAGAGAAGCTAGAAAAGTTAAAAAAACAAAGAAATATGCAAAGAAGAGCAAGACGTCGTTCAAACACATTAAGTGTATCAATTGTAGGCTACACTAACGCGGGCAAATCATCATTATTTAACCACCTTACTCACGAAAATATCTTGGCGGAGAATAAGCTCTTTGCAACGCTTGAAACAACGTCACGAAAGCTATTTATTGAGCCGCATCACAGTCTTGTTGTGTCAGATACTGTGGGTTTCATTAAAGATTTACCAACTACATTAGTCGAGGCTTTTAAGTCAACGCTTGAAGAGGCCACCGGTGCAGATCTGCTTATCCATGTTGTCGATGTGTCAAACCCGAACAGGAACGATCAAATAGAGCAGGTCAATAAAATTTTAAAAGAGATTAATGCAGATAAACTTCCCCAAATCGTAATAATCAATCAAATTGATAAAATAAAACTTAATCCTGACTTCGATAGAGATGATTATGGTAACATTACGAGGATTCAATTATCGGCAAAAACAGGCGACGGCATTGAATTTTTGAAGCAAGCACTGGTCGAATATAATCAAAAATTAATAAACGAGCGAAACGGACAATATGTTTAAATACTTTACCAACTTTTCAAGAAAGATAATGGCAGCTAATCAAGACGGACCCCCTGATCTTGATGAGTTATTCAAAGATTTGAAGAATAAAATGAATCGAGTGATTGGAGGACAAAGGTCTGGCAGGGGAGGTGATAATGGTCAAACGCCAAATAAATCAGGTCCTCAATTGAGCGGTGACAGCTTACCTATTGGGCCAATTATCCTTATTATTATTTTAATTTGGCTTGCTACGGGTTTTTACATTGTTGATCAGGGTTCTCGGGGAGTGGTTTTCACCTTCGGTAAAAATACTGCAGTTACCATGCCTGGCCCTAGATGGCATATACCTTATCCTATCGAGACAGTCGAAGTAGTAAACCTTGAGCAGGTAAGAACAATTGAGTTGGGTTACCGCTCTTCTGGAGCTGGAGCCACTTCTCAAGAATTACGTGAATCCCTAATGCTTACTGGCGATGAAAATATTATTGATCTTCAATTCGCTGTACAATACAACCTAAAATCCGTGCAAGACTTTCTTTTTTATAATCGCTCAGCTGAGAATTCAGTCAGGGGTGCAGCGGAAACATCAATAAGAGAGATTGTTGGTAAGAGCGAGATGGACTTCGTTTTGTATGAGGGTCGTGAGGAAATTGCGGTCAAAACACGTGCGCTAATGCAAGATATTTTGGATCGATATCAGACAGGTATCAATATAACCAGTGTGACGATGCAAAATGCGCAACCACCTGAGCAGGTTCAAGCAGCCTTTGATGATGCCGTTAAAGCTAAACAGGATCAAGAAAGGCAAAAAAATGAAGGGCAAGCATACGCTAATGATGTTGTGCCTAAGGCTAGAGGTTCCGCTTCAAGATTAATCGCACAGGCTAATGGTTACAGAGTCTCTGTTGAAAACGAGGCATTGGGTAATTCTAGTCGATTTGAGCAAATCATGACGGAATATAATCGCGCACCAAATGTTACGAAACAAAGACTTTTTTTAGAAGCTCAGGAAAATATAATGTCTTCTATTACAAAAATCATTGTTGATCAGAAAGAATCTAACAGTCTGCTTTACCTTCCGCTTGATAAGATTATCCAGCAGTCTGGTGCGACTAGAAACAATCAGAGTGAGGATGCGATGAATAATAATCAACAGATGAATATAACAAGTTCAAAAACAAGCGACGCTATTAATTCCATTGCGGATCGTGCAAGAGATGCGTTACGTTTTAGAGATAGGGAGCCAAGATAATGAGAAGTTTGTCTAAATACTTAATTGGGTTGATTGTTTTACTGATCGCTTTTGCCCTCTCAACCTTTACGGTTGATCAAAGAGAGGCTGCATTGGTTTTTAGGTTAGGTGAAATTGTTGCCGTTAAACAAGATCCTGGATTTTATCTGAAAGCTCCAATCGTTGATAACGTTAGGTACTACGATAAAAGAATTTTAACTTATGATTCTCCCTCACCTGATCGCTTTATTACGAGCGAAAAGAAAAACGTTTTAGTCGATTCGTATATTAAATGGCGAATTATTGACCCAGCAAAATATTATGTTTCGGTGAACGGTGATGAAAGGCAAGCAGAGAGAAGACTTACGCAGACAGTAAACGACGGACTGCGTGCTGAGTTTGGTAAACGAACCATCCAAGAAGTAGTTTCTGGAGAGCGATCTGAAATCATGGATATTATTAAAACTCGTGCGGATAGAGAGTCTGAGAAGATTGGCATACAGATTATTGATGTGAGACTTCGCAGGGTTGAACTACCCAAAGAGGTTAGTGAGTCTGTCTATCAAAGGATGGAGGCAGAGCGTAAATCAGTCGCTAATGAGTTGCGTTCTGAGGGTTTTGCTGAGTCTGAGAAGATTAGAGCGGAAGCTGATAAAGAAAAAGATATCATTATTACAGAAGCCTATAAAGAGGCCCAAAAAATTAAAGGTGAGGGCGATGCTAAAGCTGCAAGAATATATGCAGACACCTTCTCTAAAAACAAAGAGTTCTATGACTTTTATCGAAGCTTAGAGGCTTACAAAAAGAGTTTTAGCAACAAGGATGACATAATGGTGCTTGATGCCAACTCTGATTTCTTTAAATACTTAAAGAGTCCAAATAAAAAATAGTTGGAGAAAATCCTATTATTAGCATTGGCTTTAATGCTTGTTATTGAGGGTATTATGCCAATGCTCTTTCCTAAGATTTGGCGTGAAACTTTTCTTAATTTGACGAAGTACAAAAATGGTCAAATTCGTTTTTTTGGGTTTTTATCTATTATTTTAGGCATAATACTATTTTTGATTGTTAGATAATTACAATGACACAGTGGAAACTTCCTGAAAACCTACAAGACCTTCTTCCAAGCCAAGCAAAAAAACTAGAAATATGCCGTAGGCAGCTATTAGATCTATAT
Source organism: Methylophilaceae bacterium (assembly GCA_016778465.1). Classification (GTDB taxonomy): domain Bacteria; phylum Pseudomonadota; class Gammaproteobacteria; order Burkholderiales; family Methylophilaceae; genus BACL14. The sequence continues at coordinate 28,731 of JADHPM010000010.1, read as the reverse complement.
GATGAGGCAGGTTACCAATTTGTTATGCCTTCCTTATTAGAGTACGAAGACTCATTGAATGCACACGGCAAAGATCTAGATCTTGATACTTTCAAGGTCGTGGATCAGTTATCTGGCAGAATGATGGGGGTTACCTCTGATCTAACCACGCAAGCTGCAAGGATAGATGCTTATCTGGCGGATAATCAAACTACTAATAAATTTTGTTATGCTGGTCCTGTTATAAGAACAAAAGCACAGCAAGATCAATCACGGGAGCTCTATCAGATTGGTATAGAGTACTATGGAAATTCTGGTATTGATGCCGACAAAGAAGTAGTTTTAACATTAATAAAATCACTTAAATTGTTGAAAATAAAAGAAATAGTTATCGATTTGAACCATCTTGGTATTTACAGTGCGTTAAAAAATAATTTGACAATCACAGCACCTAATGAATCGGCATTTGCTAAAGCTGTCATGTTAAAAGACAAGCAATCAGTGCAAAGTATTTTAGAGCATGACAATGATAAAGAAGCTATTGATGAAATAATTCAACTCCTAGATCTGTATGGCGGAGCAGATATATTTGATTCAGTAAAAAGTTTCGCCAACTCGTTTAGCACTATGACAAAAAGTATCGAGATTTTAAAGCAGCTAATTGAGCTGATTGAGGAGTCTGGTGCACAAGTGAGTCTCGATCTCTCAGATATTAGGGGTTATCAATATCACACGGGGCTTATTTTTTCAGCCTATTCTCCACAGTTTAAATCTGTAATTGCGCAGGGCGGTCGTTATGATAACCTCAATGGTGCATTAGGGCAGCAACGTCCTGCGACGGGCTTCTCATTGGACTTAAGATACCTTATAAATAACCTTTAGAAAGAATTATGGCAAAAAACGTAGTAGTGATTGGAACCCAATGGGGAGACGAAGGTAAGGGCAAGATCGTAGATTGGCTAACCGATCATGCGAGCGCTGTTGTTCGCTTTCAAGGCGGTCACAATGCAGGTCATACCTTGGTCATTGGGCAGAAAGAAGCACAAAAAGAATACAAGCTTAACCTCATTCCCTCTGGCATTGTAAGGGATAACGTAGAATGCTTTATTGGTAACGGTGTGGTTCTTGATATTCAACATCTCATGCACGAGATTACAACACTTGAAAAAGACAAAATTGAGGTAAAAAATCGTTTATTAATTAGTCCTGGTTGCCCCTTAATTTTAGATTTTCATGTAAAGCTTGATCAAGCACGTGAGGCTAAAAGAAATGCAGAGCAAAAAATAGGTACAACGGGAAAAGGTATTGGCCCAGCATACGAAGATAAAGTCGCTCGTCGATCTGTTCGGGTCTATGAGCTCTTAAATCTAAAAAGCTTGAAGCCAAAAATCACTGAACTTTTAGAATACCACAATCACGTTTTAACAACGTTTCTAGATACTCAACCTGTAAAGTTTGACGATTTATGGCAATCTATTGAGGTACAAGCTGAATTTATACAGCCATTAATTAAAGATATTTCAGCACGTATTTATCAATTAAACTCTTTGGGGAAGAGCGTATTGTTTGAGGGCGCGCAAGGGTCTTTACTCGACATTGATCACGGAACGTACCCGTATGTAACATCATCTAATTGTGTTGCCGGTCAAGCCTCTTCAGGCTCAGGGGTGGGACCTGACATGTTGCACTATATTTTAGGCATTACGAAAGCTTACACGACGCGTGTGGGCGGCGGACCATTTCCCAGTGAGTTGAATATTGACGATAAATCAAGCCCTGGTAACCAAATGTCTACCAAAGGACGAGAGTTTGGCACCGTCACACAAAGAAAAAGAAGGTGTGGATGGTTTGATGCTGCTGCGCTAAGAAGATCGGCAATGATTAATGGATTATCCGCTCTTTGCATAACAAAGCTAGATGTTTTAGACGGGATTGACCTTTTAAAAATTTGTATTGGTTATCATATCCATGGTGAGCATCATGACCTCTTACCCCTTGGTGCAGACCAAGTGGCTAATTGTGAGCCTATTTTTGAAGAAATGCCAGGTTGGCAAGAAAACACTTTTGGCGTCAATGACTGGGATAAATTGCCCATAAATGCTCAAAAGTATTTGCTGAGACTTGAAGAATTATGTGGCGTACCTTTGCATATTATTTCAACGGGCCCTGAAAGGGATGAAACAATTTTACTGCATCATCCATTTAGTAAGGATTAAATAAGCGTAATGGATATTTATCCCTGGCATAAAAATGTTCAGTTGGCTTTTTTAAGAAACAAAACAAATTTATCACACGCTCAAATTTTTTTTGGGAGTGATAGCGTTGGCCGAAATAACCTAGTACGCAATATTTGCCAAACTTTACTTTGCCATCAGGTTTTAGACGATCAACTCCCTTGTCAAGATTGTGAATCATGCAACTGGTTTAAAAACACATCGCACCCTGATTTTTTTCTTGTAGATGAGTCAGAAGATAATTTAAATATTAGTGTTGATAAAATCAGGGAATTAAAAGATTTTTTTGAATTATCCTCACACTATCAGGACAGCTATAAGATTGCAGCTGTAATGAATGCTGAAAACTTGAGCAAGGCTAGTGCAAATGCACTCTTGAAAATCCTTGAGGAACCACCTAACAATTGCTACATTTTCCTGGCAATCGCTAACTTAAGTAATGCTCTCCCAACGATTCGCAGTCGCTGTCAATTGGTTTCACTTCCAAATCCCTCTAAAGAGCAGATGGATTTATATATTAAAAATAATGAAATTAAGATTGATCATGGGCAACTAGAATTTTTAAACAATTCTGTTCAAGCGTTGTCGGAAGAAAAAGACCGTTATGCAATTGCTCTAGAAATTATTGAGGAATTAAAAAAAGGAAACTCTGTACAGTTATCAAAGACAACGACTAAATGGTTAGACTATGGTTTGAAATGGTTTGTAGATGTGATCCAGAAATGGACTTACGAAATTTTTTTAAACAAACTGACGAGTCAACATTGTTATTTTCCACAACATCATGAGGTGGTCGGCGAGTTGGCGAAAAAATCCTCTTTAGAGAACCTGTTATTATTCCAAAAAAGGATTAACGAGATTAAGCTTTATTCGACAAAATCAGTTAATAAAGATTTGAACCTTGACCTAATTTTATTGGAGTACAAAAAAATATTTAGCTAAATTATGTTTATTGATTCCCACTGCCATATAAATTTTCCTGAGCTTGAAAAAAATCTAGAGCATGTTTTAAGTAATATGCAGGAAAATAAAATCACTAATGCACTATGCATTAGTGTCGAGTTAGATAGCTTCCCATCAGTGCTTGCTGTTGCGGAAAACAATCGTCATATATATGCCTCTGTCGGGGTACATCCTGATTATGAAAATATTCAAGAGCCCACAATTAGTGAATTAGTTGAGCTTTCTCAGAACCCTAATGTTGTCGCTATTGGTGAAACTGGTTTAGATTACTTTCGATTAGATGGTGACCTAACATGGCAAAGAGATAGATTTCGAACGCATATTCGTGCTGCTGTTGAGACGTCACTTCCTCTCGTCATTCATACTAGGCAAGCTCAAAAAGACACAATTGCTATTATGAAAGACGAGGGAGCAAACAATGTTGGAGGCGTTATGCACTGTTTTACTGAGTCTTATGAGATGGCAAAACAAGCACTAGATTTAGGGTTTTATATTTCTTTTTCAGGTATTGTTACTTTTAAAAATGCTGAAGAGTTAAGGCAGACCGCAAAAAAAATACCTTTGGACCGAATTTTGATTGAAACGGACTCACCTTACCTTGCTCCAGTGCCAAACCGAGGCAAATTAAATGAACCTGCCAATGTTGTTTATGTTGCTAAAAAAATTGCAGAGTTACATGAGTTACCTATTGAGAAAGTAGGGGAGCAAACCTCAAAAAACTTTTTTGAGTTATTTAAAAAGTGTCAATGCAACTAACTATTCTTGGATCAGGTTCAAGTGCAGGTACACCTGTTGTGGGTTGTAAGTGCAATACTTGTCTCTCTAGTAATAAAAAAAACAAAAGAACACGTTGCTCCAGTGTTATTACCCTAGAAAATGGTAAAAATATTTTAATTGATACAAGCCCCGATTTACGAGAGCAGGCTTTAAGGGAATCATTAACATCAGTTGATGCAGTTTTGTTTACCCATCATCATGCAGATCATTGCCACGGTATTGACGATCTTAGGGCTTTTTGCCAGATTCATAAAAAACAAATTCCCATTTATGGCAATCAATTTGTAATAAATCAGCTCATAGAAAAATTTAAATATGCGATGGTTGAGCCAAAAGATTTTTGGGAAATTCCTGTGCTCAAGCCTATTGTAGTGAGTGAAGTATTTGAGTTATTTGGTCATCATATAACGCCGATTCCTGTAATGCATGGGCGTGGAGAAATTTTAGGTTACCGTATAGGAAATTTAGCTTACATTACTGATGTATCTGAAATCCCATCAAGTTCAATGGAACTTCTTCAGGGCTTAGACGTTCTACTTCTAGATTGTTTGAGGATTAAACCACACAGCACTCATTTCGGTTATGAGCAAAGTGTTAGCGTGTCAGAGAGGTTAGGTGCAAAGAAGACATTTTTTATTCATATGACCCATGATTTAGAATACGAGTCCCTCGAAAACAAATTACCAGATAGTATCTTCGCGGGCTATGATGGTTTAAAATTAAAGATTAATTAATACTGGATCAATTTATGCTTAACTCATTGAAATTATGTTTTACAATTTTATTAAGTTTTTTGTTATTTGCAAACAGCTATGCCGGCGAAGCAAAAAAACGTACGTTCACCGAAAATGAATTTATTAGTGTGTTTAGTGGCAAGCCAAAAGCTCGTGTTATTAAATATATAGGTGAACCGGACAGCAAAGAAATTGCAATTAAGCCAAAAGGTGCACAGGGGGTGGTTGGTTCAAAAGTACGTGTTGAAGATAAAAAGCAGAAAGACAAAGTAGAGATGTGGTATTACAACAATCTTGTGGAATATTCTCCAGGAAAAACTTATAAGTTTGTTGAGATCACTATGATAAATGATAGGGTTGTTAATTTAGGATTCTTTAACCAATAAAAAAAACCACCCGAAGGTGGTCTTTTCAGAACATTTAACCTAATTTTGCTGCAAGTTTTACCGTCAGGTGGGCGAATATGGCCCCCGCGATAAATGAAAGTCCAGCGGTGATAAGTGGATGTGTAAGATTTATTGCAACAACATCACCTACAGATGCAGTGGCAACGCTGTTGAAAACTTCTTCACGCACCATTGCCACGGTTGCTGCATAACCAAATACGTTGGCTGGCACATTGCCAAAGGCCTTAACAGCAGTAAGAATATAAACAGTGATACCAACTGCGATTGCAATAGTTGCAGCAAAATTGTCAATATATCCACTTAATAGCGCAGCAATTACCAGTGCAATGGTTGCCATTACAGCTCCAAAAATAGTTCCTGTAATTGTTGGCAACAAAACATCTTTTCCTTGAATGGTATGATATGCCCCCCAGGCAATAAAACCTGCCCAAACAAGCACGTAGCCAGATAAAACCGTTAGCGCAAGATAGGCCCAAATCAGAGCCATGATACCTAGTGCAACACCAAATGCATTTTTCATTGAAATTCCTCCCGTTGTAATTACAAAAAAATATTATTAAGATAAATTAATAACTTTGCAAAATTGACATATTGAGTTTCTAATGTCAAGGTTAAGGTAATATTTTCATAGAAAGGAGATATCGAGGATGGATGACCAATCAAGTAATTTGACAAAATTTTTTCATGGTGGATGCCCTCACGACTGTCCAGATACATGCTCAATGGTTTATGAGGTTCAAAATGATAAATTGGTGAGTGTTAAAGGCAACCCAGATCACCCAATGACGCGGGGAGGACTCTGTGTCAAATTAAAAGATTATGAAAAAAGGCACTACCATCCAGATCGATTGCTTTACCCAATGAAGCGAGTGGGGCCTAAAGGTTCAAAACAGTTTGAAAGAATTACTTGGGACGAGGCGTTATCTACGATAACAACAAAGTGGACCCAAATTATTGACGAGTATGGTCCCCAAGCCATTATGCCAAATAGCTATTTAGGTAACCAGGGGCTTGTTCATGGACTAAACGGCGGAGATGCTTTTTTTGCTCGTCTAGGAGCTACCGTTACTGAAAGAACATTTTGCGGTGAGGGTTCATGCACTGCTTGGCTTTTAACCATTGGGCCGACTGCTGGGGTTGATCCCGAGAGCTTCATCCATTCTAAATTTATTATTGTATGGGCTTGTAATTCAGTAAGCACAAACCTTCATCATTGGCACATCATAAAAGAGGCACAAAAAAATGGCTCGAAGGTCGTCGTTATAGACGCCTACGCATCCAAAACCGCAAAAGAGGCTGATTGGCACGTTTGTCCCAAACCTGGCACAGATGGAGCTTTAGCAATGGCCATGATGAATGTCATTATCGAAGAAGGCTTGGTGGATCAAGATTATGTCGATAATTATACTGTCGGTTATCCTGAATTAGCTGAGCTTGCTAAGCAAAGAACGCCGGAGTGGGCTGAGAAAATAACAGGTATTTCTGCTGATGATATTCGAAACTTAGCAAGAGAATATGCAACCACGCAACCCTCTGCTATTCGTATTGGGGTCGCGCTTGAGAAAAGTTGGGGGGGTAGTCAAGCTATTCGAGCGGTAACAGCACTTCCTGCATTAACTGGTGCATGGCGCCATGTTGGAGGGGGGATTCTTCAATTTCCTGTTTGGGAGCATCCATATAAATTCGATGTCATTTGCCGTCCAGACTTAATTCCTAAAGGCACCCAAGTAGTCAACAATCTTCAGTTAGGTAAGGTGCTTACTGGTGAACAAAAACTCAATGTTCAAATTAAATCAATGATGTGTTGGAACACTAATCCTGTGACGCAATCAACTGAATCAGAAAAAATTTTAGAGGGATTAAAACGCGAAGATTTGTTTTTGGTTTCTGCTGAGCATTTTATATCTGATACAGCCGCCTTTGCGGATATTCTTCTTCCGGCGTCTATGGGCGCTGAGCAGGAGGATATTATATTGTCATGGGGGCACTTGTACTTAACTTACAATGCGAAATGTGTTGAATCACCAGGAGAATGCCTGCCCAATAACGAAATCTTTAGACAATTAGCGAAACGTTTAGGCTTTGAAGAAGATAATTTTCAATGGAATGACACAGAGTGTTTAGAGCAATATATCGACTGGGACTCACCTGCTTGCGAAGGAATTGACTTAAATTATCTAAAAAAACATGGATATGCTCGACTCAATGTCGGGACGAAGGACAATAGGGCGCCACATAAGGAAGGTAACTTTCCAACCCCTTCTGGTAAGTGTGAATTTAGATTGATTGGAGCAAAAAACTTTGTCGCCGGCCCATTTAGACAAATGTATGATGATTTTCAGCCTGGAGAAGATATTCCTGAGCTACCGGATTATGTACCTTCGAAGGAGACCGCTGAAGCGAACCCTGGCCTTGCTAAAAAATATCCTCTTAATATTTTGGCACCAAAAAGTCATGGTTTTATCAACTCAAGTTACGCTAATATGGAGCAGAAGTTAAAAGCTCAAGGTGAACAATTTGTCTTAATGAGCCAGGCTGACGCCATGGACAGAGGTGTGAATGAAGGTGATAAGGTTAAGGTGTTTAATGACAGGGGATCTTTTGAGGCTATTGCTCGTGTTACAACAGATGTGAATAAGGGTATTGTTGTAACCACATTAGGATACTGGAGGCAACACAACAATGGTGTCGTTAACTCTGTGAGTTCAAGCGCTTTTGGAGACATGGGAAATTCACCAACATCACATGATTGTTTAGTTGAAGTTATGGCTTTATCTCATTGATAATAAGAGGTAATTCTAAGTCAAGAGTTCTCTTTGCAAGTTTAGCTGGTACCACAATTGAGTTTTTTGATTTTTATATATATGCTAATGCAGCCATATTAGTATTTCCGCATCTTTTTTTCCCAGAGTCTGATCCAACGACACAAATGCTGCAATCACTGGCAACTTTTTCAGTCGCATTTTTTGCTCGCCCACTTGGATCTGCATTTTTTGGCCACTTTGGTGACAAAGTGGGAAGAAAAGCTACTTTAGTAGCATCCTTGCTAACAATGGGGTTATCTACTATTTTTATAGGCCTTTTGCCAAGCTATGAGGCAATCGGAATAGTTGCACCATTACTGCTGCTACTTTGTCGTTTCGGCCAAGGCTTTGGTTTAGGCGGGGAGTGGGGTGGCGCTGTTTTACTTGCTGTAGAAAACGCACCAAGTGACAAAAAAGCTTGGTATGGAATGTTTCCTCAATTAGGCGCTCCAATTGGCCTGCTAATGTCGGGAGGAATTTTTTTATACCTTACTGAAACATTATCCCAAGAGAATTTTTTAGACTATGGGTGGCGTATTCCCTTTGTAGCTAGTTCTATTTTAATTGCACTAGGGCTTTATATACGACTAAAAATTACTGAAACGCCAGAATTTATTGAGGCGGGTAAAAAAGGTAATTTAGAGCAATCCGTGCCTATTAAACTTATCTTACAATCGCATAAAAAAGCTCTTATTTTAGGAACCTTTATTGCTGTCGCAACTTTCGGTCTTTTTTACCTGATGACTGTTTTTTTAGCTGGCTGGTCGATACAGCACTTAAATATCACGGAGGAAGATTTTTTAATCTTACAACTCTATTCAATTTTCTTTTTTGCTCTGATGATTCCAGTTTCTGCGTTATACGCAGACCGATTTAGTCCGAAGCTTATCATGATGCTGGCATCTGTGTTTATTATATTATTTGGAATATTTCTATCTCGTATTGTTGAAATTGGTGATTATGGTGTTCTCCTAAGCTTGTCTATTGGTATGTTGTTGATGGGCTTTACTTATGGCCCCCTTGGTACAATTCTCTCAAATTTGTTCCCAACAAATGTTAGGTACACTGGCGCGTCTTTATCATTTAATATGGCGGGAATTCTTGGTGCATCATTTGCCCCATTTATTGCACTTTGGCTAGCTGAAAATTTTGGATTTACTTTTGTTGGATATTACCTTGCAATTTTAGCTCTGATTTCTTTGTTTGCGACGATACTGAGTAAAAGTAAAAGTTAATATTTTTTAAAGTATCGATCTGTTTCAGATTTTATTATTTTACTTAAAAGAAAAACACCAATTAAATTGGGAATTGCCATTAGCCCATTCATTAGATCAGCAAAATTCCATACAAAACCTAAGCTCATTGTGGCACCAATGTAGACAATCAGTGTGAAAACAACACGATAAGATTTTACTGAATTACTACCAAATAGGTACTCAAAAGCTTTTTCGCCGTAAAAGCTCCATCCAATCAATGTTGAGAATGCAAATAGGGCAGTGCATAAAGCAATGATAATTGAGCCTGTGTTACCTAGTATAGATTGCACACTTTGCGCGGTTAAGTCGGCAGAGCTAATTCCCTGTGTCCAGATATCAGTAGATAAAATCGTAACGGCTGTCAGTGTGCAAATGACTACTGTATCAATAAATGTCCCAGTCATACTAACCAAGGCTTGCTTGACAGGATCATTGGTCTTCGCTGCTGCTGCAACAATCGGTGCCGAGCCTAAGCCTGCTTCATTGGAAAACAGACCGCGTGCCACACCAAACCGAATTGCTGCAGCCAAGGTGGCCCCAACAAAACCACCAGTGGCAGCGTGGCTTGAAAATGCATGATTAAAGATTAAAACAAAGGCGTCAGGCACCCTTTCAAAATTCATTATAAGCGCTGTAATAATGACAAAAAAGTAGAGGAGAATCATGACTGGCACAAATAATGAGGTGAATTTTCCTATCGATTTAATTCCGCCAATAATGACCAGTCCGGTTAAAAGGGCAAGAACTACACCCGTGACCTCTAGAGGAATATCAAATATATTTAAGAAAATAGATGCTGTTGAATTTGCTTGCACCATATTCCCAGCGCCAAATGCAGCAATAAAGGTACAAAAAGCAAAGATAGCGCCTAATTTTGGAAGGTTTGCTCCCTTTGCAAGGTAATACATTGGTCCGCCTTGCATGCCATTGGGACCTTTTTCGCGATATTTTACTGCTAATAGCGCCTCTGAATACTTTGTTGCCATCCCCAGCAATCCGGTTAACCACATCCAAAATATTGCTCCGGGGCCTCCCAATGTAATAGCTGTAGCAACACCAACTATATTCCCAATACCTACCGTGGCAGCAAGTGCTGTCATGAGGGTAGAAAAATGTGAAATATCCCCATCACTGTCATCAGATTTCGTAAATATAATTTTAAATGCAAGTGGAAGAGTTTTAAATTGCAGCCCTCCAAGACGAATTGTTAAATAAATATGTGTACCAAATAAAAGAACTAACATAGGTCCACCCCAAACCCATGAGGATAGGGTGGTTACTATTGCCTCGAGTTGATTCATATCCATATATTTCCGTTGAATTATTTTTTAAAAGTATACATTTATTAAGTTGATTACTATGTTGACCAAAATTTATTTTTTAAGCACAGAGAGGATAGCTTGGGTAGAACTTGAAATATTTTCAGGTACATACCCCCCCTCTAAAATATAAATTTGACGTCCAGAAGCATATTTTTGGGCGATTTTTTTTAGTAAGTTTGCTACTTGTTTGTACCCTTTATCAGTGTATTCTAAGCCCCCCAGTAAATCTCCGCTGTGGGAATCAAAACCAGCAGATATAATGATAAATTCAGGTTTAAATTTATCCATTATCGGTACCAACTTTTCTGCAAAGACCTTCTGAAACTCGTTATCCCCGGCACCTTTTTGCATATCGACATTCAGGGTATATCCTAATCCATTCCCAAAACCTATCTCCTCTGGTCGTCCAGTTTGTGGATATAGCGGGTGCTGATGTACGCTAAAGTAAAAAACACTTGCATCATCATAGAATATATCTTGTGTGCCATTGCCATGATGGACATCAAAGTCAACTATGAGTATGTTCTTTAAACTATATTTATCTTGAACGTATCTGGCAGCGATTGCAGCTTGATTGAAGATACAAAAGCCCATGCCCCTAGAGGTCGTTGCATGATGCCCAGGTGGTCTCGACAGTACAAAAGCAGATTCATATTTGTCATTCATAATTCCATCAATGCCGTTAATTGCTGCTGCTACTGCCTTTTTTGCAACAGATAAAGAATTTTTTGATATAACAGTATCACCTGTGCTCAGGTAAGTAATTTCTCCATCCTGGATAGCTGCTACTTCTTTTTCAACAAGCGCAATATAATTTGTATCATGAACCAATTCTAAGATTGGCTTATCTATATCTTTGATAGGGGGCCATAGCAAATGGGGGACTAGTTCATTGTTCTTTCTTAAATCTGAGACGACTGCTTTTAATCTCTCTGCATTTTCTGGGTGATTCTCACCCGTAAAATGTGTTAGAAAAACTTCATCGTAGAGTATGGCAATCTTTTTTGGCTCTGAATATGCGGTTGTGTTGAGCATTAGGCTTAAAACAAAGGCGAATATAAACTCTTTCATATAACAATTATATAGGTATTTCATATCATTTATTACGGCAGGGGTTGACATTAACACCCATTAATTCATTCAAATACTTCGTATAATGTATATTATGTTAAATTAAATATACATTAAGTCTTTATGGTTCAGATAAGATCTTTAGCACCAATATCCCTAGCAATAGCTTTACCCTTTTTAAGTTGTATGTTTGCCTCCTCATCATTACCGATGATCTGGTAAACCTTAGATAATTCAATGGCACATTTGGCTTCATAGTACCTACCACCATTCCTGATAGCGAAATTATTCAAAGAATTAAGGTTTTTTATTGCCATCTCTGTATTTCCAAGATTTGTGTAGTATCTTGATATTTCGATTTCAAGTTCAGCATAGGATCCTAAATCACCAATCCTTTGATAAGTATTAGATCCTTTTATCCCAAACTCAATCGCTCTATCGTAATCATTAGTCAGGGCGTATGCTTGTGAGACTCCCTTGAAATTAGATGCCCTTTCGTCATCATTGGATGAAATTGCAAGAGCACTAGAATAACTTTCCAATGATTTATCCCCATCTTTTAATATTAAATAACTATTACCGAGTTGATTTAAGAATCTTTGTTCCATCTGCATATACTTACTATTGCCAAGTTTGGCAGTTTCTAGACCTTTTATAAAGCTTTGGATTGAAACGTCGAGCAATCCAGCATCTCGTTGACTGATTCCCTTATAAAGCATAGAAAACATCTGATCGATTGGCTGTTCTGAGAATTTTTCACTAGCTTCAAAAGAATTAGCGGCGTCTAATGGTTTATTTAAGCGATAGTAAGCTTTTGCTTGGCAAAAGTTTTTATCGTACTTGTTTGTAATTTTTTCCGCGGCCTCTATTGCTTCAGCAGGCATACCTGTATTCAGCTTGTTTTCACAATCATTATTTACATTATAAGCAAATAAATTTATACTAATCAATGAGGTAAAAATAATAATTAATGTATTTTCTAGTTTCAATTCTGATCCTTTTTTAACATGTTAAGCAAATCTGATTCACTAAGTATCTTAATATCGAGAGATTTTGCTGCTTCAAGCTTGCTTCCAGCATCCTCTCCAGCAACTAAATAATTGGTTCGCTTGGATACACTACCAGAAACTTTACCGCCCGAACTTAGAATTAACTGTTTAGCTTCATCTCTCTTTAAGGTAGGCAAACCGCCTGTCAAGACAAAGATTAATCCTTCAAGTTCTTTGTTTTTTACATTTGCTTCTATAGATGGCCAATTAATATCGCATTCTAAAAGTTTTCTTAGCTCATTGATATTGCTCTCTTGCTTGAAGTAATTGTAAATGGAAATTGCAACTGTGGGACCTATATCCCTTACCTCAATAAAAGACTCCACCGATGCTGATTTTAACTTTTCAAAATCACCGAAGTGAAGTGCTAGTTCAAGTGCGGTTGCCTCACCCACATTGCGAATACCCAAAGCATAAATTAATCTTGGTAGTGTGGTTCTTTTTGATTTTGATATTGAGGCGATTAAATTATCAGCTGATTTTTCAGCAAAACGTTCCAATTTGACTAATTGATCTTTTTTAAGTTTATAGATATCTGAAAATCCCTGTATTAGTTTTTCATCCAATAACTGATCAATAATTTTTTCCCCTAATCCATCAATATCCATAGCTTTACGCGAAACAAAATGCATTAAGCCTTGTTTTTTTTGTGCGGGGCATAAAACTCCATTTGTGCACCTTAAGACTGCCTCACCCTCCTCTTTTGCAAGCTTGTGGGAGCAAGATGGGCAGTTCTCTGGCATTTCATAGCTTCTAACATCCTTAGGTCTTTTTTCTTTTATAACTTTTACCACCTCAGGCACAACATCTCCAGCTCTTCTTACGGTTACGTAGTCACCAATATGAATATCTTTTCTTTTTAACTCATCTTCATTGTGCAAGGTTGCGTTAGTGACTATTGCTCCCCCTACTTGAACGGGTTTTAGTCTTGCAACCGGTGTAATTGAGCCAGTTCTACCAACCTGTACCTCTATATTAATAATTTCTGATTCCGCCTCTTCAGCTGGAAATTTATGTGCAATCGCCCACCTTGGGGCTCTTGAAACAAAACCAAGGTCGTCTTGATATTTAATTTCATTTACTTTGTAGACAACGCCATCAATATCAAAGGGCAGCGACGGTCTTAATGCGTTAATTTCATTATAAAAATTCATCATCCCCTCAACCCCTAAGATTTTTTTTGCGTGAGAGGTAGTTGGAAGTCTGAGATCTTTTAGCAACGTATACATTTCATCTTGAGATTTAATGCTTTTATTATTTTCAAACGTGATGCTATATGCAAAAAACCTTAACGGCCTAGATGCGGCAATGGCAGGATCAAGTTGCCTCAAGGTTCCTGCTGCGGCATTTCGGGGATTAGCAAAGGTTTTTTCATTCATTTCACTTTGTTTTTTATTAAGAGTAAAAAAATCATTCTTTTGCATGAAGACCTCACCCCTTACCTCAATTGCACCGGTAGATAGGGAATTATCAATTTTTAGTGGTATGGAATTGATGGTTTTAATATTATGCGTGACATCTTCACCCACAGAACCATCCCCTCTTGTTGCGGCCAAAACAAGGTGCCCCTCTTCATAGCGAATTGTTACTGCTAACCCATCAAATTTCGGCTCAGCTAAGTATTCAACTTGTTTAACGTCTAGTTCGCCGCAAACTCTTTTATTGAATGCCTCTAGATCCCCCTCATAAAATGCATTACCAAGGGATAACATAGGTGTTTTATGAGTTACTTGCTTGAATGATGAGTTTGGTTTACCACCAACTCTTTGTGTAGGTGAGTCTATTGCTTTTAGTTCAGGAAACTCGGCCTCTAACGTTAATAGTTCTTGAAAGAGACTGTCGTAATCAAAATCAGATATTTTTGGATCATCAAGGACGTAATAATAATAATTGTGATCATTGATAGCTTTAGTGAGTGTTTCCACTTTAGCTTTTGCAATATCAAAACTAACCATTTATGAGAATATTTTCCTCGCCAGTTCACTGCCTGGAACAATTTTTTTAGCTAACATTTGCTGCTCTATTTTTTTTAGTGACACATACACCCTGCTGATATAGTCGTCGTTCATCGCTTTTGAGCTCGTATCAACCAAAACTCCATTCAATTTATTGCAACATTCCCGAATAATTATCATCATTTCATTAAATGATTGCGTAATATTTTTTGTATTAGGGATATCCATTTTAAAAACGATTCCCTGCACAAAGCTCTCGTGGTTAATTTCTAAGGCTTTTCCTGTTAGATTAAGAAGTATGCATGATGTAATGGAATCATCACCATAATATAATTCATGAATATTTCTTTTATTTTTTCTTATGTTATTGTTATTAAAAAAATCTATTAAAGCGCCTGAATGAAATGAGGCGTCTGATTTAGGTATTACTTTCATGATCAGTGCCCGATCAACTTGAAGTCTCAATTCATTTATTTTTTTTGACTCATCCTTAATTTGTTCGTTTGCAATCCAAAATAGAACACCATTTATTTTTGCTTTTAACTCGTTGACGTACAGGTGTAAGGAGCTAATTTCTTGATCGGACAACTCTCCTTTTCTCGACGCAAGTAATTGAACAATCAATATCTGATTAAACCTAATAGAGCTATCAATTGCATCGTCAGTTGACCAAATGTCATCATCCTTTCGCACATAAAGTCTAACCCCTCTGCGCGTCTGAAGAGATTGTATATTCAATAAATCCCGACCCTCAAAAATTTGCTTTGAAGTTATTGATGCGACTGCCTCGATATCCTGATAGATTCCCTCAGGTAGATTGGAGGCAATGATTTTTTCTGACCCCTCTAAACCTTCGAGATTTTTTTTATTAAGATTATTTTCCCCTACTGAAAATTCAGCAGTCTGAAATAAGGGATCATTTTCTTCATTAATCTTTGGTGCAGAAGAGTTTTGATTAAACTTTTCTTTTCTTTTTTTATTTTTTTGAATTTGGATCCAGTTATGAATAATCATCAGGATAATGATTACTAAACCCATTATTAACAGTGCAAGTTGAACATCATTCATAAGGACTAATTAGTTAATTCCATTTTATCAATCTGTTGTAAATCCACCTCAACGATACGAGAGACTCCAGCCTCTTGCATTGTCACCCCAATTAATTGTTGCGCTATTTCCATGGTTATCTTGTTATGCGAAACAAACAGAAATTGAGTATTTATCGACATTTTTTTAACAAGCTCTGAAAAGCGTTCAGTATTAGAGTCATCTAAGGGAGCATCTACTTCATCCATTAGGCAGAAAGGAGCAGGATTCAATTTAAATAATGCAAACACCAGTGCTATTGCAGTTAATGCTTTTTCACCACCCGAAAGTAGATGAATTGTTGTATTTTTTTTACCAGGAGGCTGAGCCACAACCTGAATGCCGGTATCTAGAATTTCATTTCCTAATAATTCTAGCATTGCCCTGCCGCCATTAAATAAAACCTTAAAGAAGTCTGTAAAATTTTCATTTACTTCATCAAAAGTTTTCTTCAATTTTTCTCGAGTCTCAACATCAATTTTATGTATCGCATCCTCTAAAGTCTTTGAAGCCTCAGCAAGGTCATTAACTTGATTTTGTATATATGCTTGTCTTTCTTTGATTACCTCTAACTCACTGATAGCGGCTAGATTTACAGGACCCATTCTTTCAATTTTTTGGGTGATATTTTGAAAACTTTCCTCATAGTCCGATAGTGGTTTATTTTCTTCGAGCGAATTTTGTAATTCATCTTCTGATTGGTTTAATTTATTAACTTCATCACATCTTTGCTCAAACAGAACTTTTGCTTCTCTCTCATCGAGTTTTGACTGCTGTAAAGATTCTTGCAATGGATTTAATGTGTGGTGAATCTCAAGCCGCTTTCCTTCGATTTCTCTAAGTTTGTTATCTACTTTAGCGACCTCTTCTCGAATTTCAAGAAGCTTATTTTCTGCAATCTCTTTTTTCTCAATATTAATTTTTAATTCGTCTTGTATAACTGTTAAATCATTTGTGCTCGAGTCATCTTTCGCGCTATCAAGCTCGCTAATAAGATTATTCCTATCTGAAATGAGTCTTTCAGTTTTGTCCTCTAGATCAATAATTTTGTTCCTATTAATTTCTATATTAAATCTAATTTGTTGAACTAAATTTTCTTTATTAATGAGTTTATTACTTTCATCTTTAAAAACTTGTTCTGATATTTTTTTTGTGTTTTCAGCTTGATTTTTTGTTTGCTCAGCCGTGATAAGATTTGATCTTAATTTATCAATCGTTAATTTTTTTTGTTTCAAAGATGCATTATTCAATTCAATTTCTGTATTCAAATTTTTGAGGTCATTTTCAATCGTCAACTTTCTTTTTTCATTTAACTCTTTAACGCTTAATTTTTTATTAAATTCAATATTATCTTGATTAAAATTTTGCTCTAAATCTTTAAGTCGTAAATCGAGATCATTTAAAGCTTTTTTTTCACCTTCTAATTTTTCTTGAGATTCTTTTAAAAGGGCCTCATTTTTTTCATTATTTTTAACATTCGTTGGCAGTTCTCTTTCTAGTTGCTTTAACTCAGCAATTCTCGCAAGTTGGTTTTCGCCATCAAAATCATCTTCTGCAAAAATCTGATAGATTGAACCAAAGATATCACCTATTTTATTGATTAATACTTCACCTGTTTTAAGATTTTCTCTTAGTTTTAACTCGTCATTATTTTCAGAAAAATACACCCCAGTAAGCCATTCTTTTAATGCGGGCATAATTTTTTCACTTGCTTCCTCTATTAGGTTTATTGCATGATTTATTTGTGAGTCTTTTTCTGGCTGAAGCGTAGTGGAGTTACTAATTAAAGTCAAACTATGAGGAGGTCTTGGATAATTCGATAATCTTTCACTAGTGTAAAAAGCCTGTATTTTATTACCAAGAAATATTGACAGGGCTTTTTCCCATCCTTTTTTTATTTTTACTTGTTTAAATATATTTTCTTGGTCTGCTGAGCCAATTTGCTTCAACCATTCATTCGTTGCTTCAGGCTCAAACTCTTTGTTTATGGACTGCCTCAGTGCATTAATTCTAAATTGGATTTCTGCAATTCTTTGTTTTGATTCAAAAGACCTGTCCCTGTTTTGTGTAACCTCTTTTTCAAGTCTTTCAAGATTAAATTTATTATTTCTAATTGTTTCTTTTAGAGTATCGATCTCCGCCTCTAGCTTAATAAGTCCATCAGGTTTTTCAACGCTAATCATTTTTGAATTTATCTGGTCTAACTCATCAATTAATGTCTTTGACCTCCCCGATAAATCATCAATAATTTTTTGATTCAAGTTAATTGTGGCTGATTCAACATTCAGTTGTTCTTTCAGCTCAAGCCAATTGTGGTGTGCCTTATTATAGTTATCATTATCTTCATTGAATGTATTTTCAATTTCACTGAAAGTATTTTTGATATTTTCTAATAAAGACAATTCCTCAGTAAGCTTTT
The DNA here is from genome assembly GCA_016778465.1 of Methylophilaceae bacterium. Classification (GTDB taxonomy): domain Bacteria; phylum Pseudomonadota; class Gammaproteobacteria; order Burkholderiales; family Methylophilaceae; genus BACL14. Next base: position 10,675 of record JADHPM010000010.1, on the reverse strand, counting down.
CTTTTTCGCTAGTTAAGATCTTATTGGATTCTATTAACTTCAGCTCATATTCCTCTTTTAGCGAATCGAATTCTTTGAGTTTTAATTCGCTGCCCTCTTTCAATTTTAATAAGCTTTGAATTTTTTCTTTTATATTATTCAGTTTATTTTCACTATTAGTTACAATGGCATTTGCCTCATAGAATTTTGCTTGATATTCGTTTACGGCATCATTCTTTTGTACGTGTAAAAGTTTTGTTTTCTCAACCTCTAACTCAACAGATCTTAATTCTGAGGTTTGCTTATCAATTTCAGCTTGATTTTTTTCAACCAGTGTCTTAGCTTTTTGCCAAAATTCATTAGCAGCAAGTTTTTTTAGTACTGCAATTTGAGCGGCGACGAATCTGAGTTTAATTTGTAAATCATTGTGTTTTTTTGCCGCTTGCGCTTGTGATTCTAGTTTTACGATTTGTTGGTTTATTTCTTTTTGCAGGTCTTCGACTCTTGAGAGATTATCTCTAGTATCTCTAAGGCGGTACTCAGTTTCCTTGCGTCTCTCTTTGTACTTACTAACACCTGCGGCTTCTTCAAGGTAATTTTTTAATTCTTCTGGTTTTGCTTCCACAATTTGTGAAATAGTATTCTGCCCTATGATTGCATAACCATGTGAGCCTAACCCAGTTCCAAGAAACAAGTCCGCAACATCTTTACGTCTCACCGTAGTGTTGTTGATAAAATAAGTTGAGCCCTTCTCTTTTTCAATAACCCGTTTAACAGAGATTTCTGCATATTGAGCCCATTCATCAGGTGCAGTGCCTAATGAGTTATCAAACAATAGTTCAACGCTTGCTCGACCAATAGCCTGTCTGGTGTCAGTTCCACTAAAGATGACTGATTCCATAGATTCGCCCCTCATTTCCTTTGCCGAGGATGAACCTAAGACCCACTTAACAGACTCCATAATGTTTGATTTTCCACAACCATTTGGACCAACAATTCCTGCCAGTTGTCCGTCTAATCTGATATTTGTTGGATCAACAAAAGTTTTGAAGCCAGCAAGTTTTATTTGTCTTAATTTCAATGGTTACTCAATGAATTTTTTTAGGAAGTATGTCTTCAACACAGTATAATGATTTCTTTTTTTATAAACAGTAATTATGAGTAGCCAATCTTTAGGTGGAAAACCAACAGCGCAACCAACTAAAACTCTAGAGACATTTGAAAATCCTAATAAAGAAAGGGATTTTCATATACACATGCAAATTCCAGAATTTACATGTTTGTGCCCTAAAACTGGACAACCAGATTTTGCTACCTTGTACCTTGATTATATCCCTGATGAACGCTGTGTGGAACTAAAAAGTTTAAAACTTTATATGTGGTCTTTTAGGGATGAGGGTTGTTTTCATGAAGCGGTTACAAACCAAATTTTAGATGATCTCGTAAAGGCAACTCAGCCCAGATTTATGAGGTTAACTGCAAAATTCTATGTGAGAGGTGGTATTTTTACAAATGTCGTTGCTGAACATGTTAAGACTGGCTGGAAAGCGCAACCAACGATAGAGTTTACAAAATTTCCATCTGATTCAAATGTACGTGATTAAAACAAATATGGGGGTATAGCTCAGCTGGGAGAGCACTTGCATGGCATGCAAGGGGTCAGCGGTTCGATCCCGCTTACCTCCACCAATTCTTAATTAAACCCAATTAAAATTCATATCAAAAGTAAGCAAACTTATTTTTTGGTTGACCAATGTAGGCTGCATTTGTATTCGCATATTACCAATGATGATTGATTTTGTTTTTTACATTTTGTTTGTGCGGTGTCTACTCCTGTAAAGGCTTTACAGCGTTCCATCATCTTATCTATTGGATAATCTTCTTTATTGGCATCATAGAATAGTCTTCCTTGGTAAGCATTTGATTCGCCAGGTTCATAAAATACTGATTTGGAGTCACCTGCCATAACGGATGTTGAGATAAAGAAGAGTAATGTGAGGAGGTGTTTCATATCTAAAATATACACCTATCATTTTGCTAGATAAAGCACTTTATACCCTCTCCACCCCATAGGATATATAGTGAAGCTCCAACTTTTCCATTAACCTAAAAATCTTTAATGTGGTAGTATAAATTGATTAGATTTTATTAATAAAAGTAAAGGTGTATTTAATCTTTTAAACTTGGTTGTAGTCCAGACCAATCACATAAATCAACTGTTGTAGTTTGAGTATGAAAAAGGATGGATAATTTTGAGGTAATCATAGTCGGTTCAGGCATTGCTGGATTAACTACAGCCTATTTTCTGCAAAAAGATTTCCCTAACTTAACCTACAAAATAATTGAAGCTCGAAGTGACCTTGGCGGCACATGGGATCAAATGAAATTTCCTGGTGTTAGATCAGACACTGACATGTATACCTACGGCTTTAGTTTTAATCCTTGGGATGGCCCTATAATTGGGCAAGGCAAGGATATTAAAAAATATTTAAACGATACTGCAGTTAAGTTTAATATTCGAAAAAATATTCTCTTTGATACGAAAGTGACATCCTTCGCTTGGAATAACAATCAGTGGATTACAAAAACCAATCAAAAAGACTTTATTAGTAAATATATAATTTGCTGCACCGGATCGCGAGATTACAAATACCCAAATTTTCCTCAGTTTAAAGGCCAGGACAAGTATAAAGGGGAAATTGTGCACACTCAAGATTGGGGCAACACAGAGTGTAAAGATAAAAATGTGGCTATTATTGGTAGCGGATGCACTGCAGTCACTATGACACCTGCGGTTGTTAAAGAGGCCAAAAAAGTAACGCTAATTCAGCGAAGTCCTGCTTGGATTGTCAATGTCAATGGAAAAGAAACCTCCACGCGACTTCATAAAACCTTTGAAACTTTAATAGACTATTTTCATAGTAGACTTTTTAAAGCTTCCTATAAAAAGAAAGTTATTTCAAGATATCCTTACTACAATGAAACCAATGTCCCCTCCTACGATTATTGGGATCAGCGACCTGCTTGCAGTCTTGACCACGATTACTTTATTGCGCTAAAAACAAATAAGGTCTCGGTGGAGCATCAAGAGGTAAGTAGTTGGGAAGAAAATGGCATCAAGCTTAAGAATGGAAAAGTGATTGAATGTGACCTTACCATAATGGCTACCGGCCTCAATGCGCAACTTTTAGGTGGCATAGATATTTTTGTCGATGACAATAAAATATCGATTAACAATACAAGTTGGTATAGAGGAATGATGTTCAGTGGTATCCCAAACTTTTTCGCACATACGGGGTATATAAACTTTAGTTGGACTGCTAGATGTGAAATTGTGAGCCAAAGAATCTCCAGAACACTTGCGTATATGAAAAAAAAGAATTTGACTACTTGTACACCAAAATACGTAGGTAAAAAATCTAAGCCGGCTATAGAGGCAAACTATGTCCTACGTGCGATAGATAAATTTCCTAACAGGTCATACAAATTTCATAATGCTAATTACTTACTAGAATATGTAATTTTCAAATACACAAGAATTAATGACGGAGTAGTAGACTTTAAATAATTAAGGGATTTATTTATATGAAATTAGAATCAATAGCACTTCATCATGGTTACCAATCCGAAAAAAACGATCAAAAAGCTGCTTCCACGCCTATCTATCAAACTTCCGGATTTACTATTGATAACACGCAACATGGTGCCGACTTATTTGACCTTAAGGTCGAGGGTAATATTTACTCCAGAATCGGAAATCCAACGAACGATGTTTTAGAAAAGAGAGTTGCTGAGATGGAAGGAGGAATTGCTGCATTATCAGTAGCCTCGGGCATGGCTGCAATTACATACGCAATTCAAACTATTACTCGAGCCGGTGACAACATTGTAAGTACCAATCAACTTTATGGTGGAACCTATAATTGTTTTACCCATAGCTTTCCAAAGCAAGGCATTACCGTGAGAATGGTTGATGGAGCTGATTATGAAGGTATTGAAGCTGCAATCGATGAAAAGACCAAAGCGCTCTACTGTGAATCAATTGGTAACCCCCTAGGCAATATTATTGACCTTGAGAGGTTTGCAGCTATAGCCAATAAGCATGGCATCCCGCTGATTGTGGATAACACCGTTGCAACCCCCTATTTGTGCAGGCCCATTGATTTCGGCGCAACCATTGTAATTCACTCGCTAACAAAATACATCGATGGCCATGGAGCTACAATCGGAGGAATTATTGTTGATTCTGGCAAATTTGATTGGAAAAAAGATCCTAAGAAATTTCCCATGCTGAACGAGCCAGATCCATCCTATCATGGGGTCGTTTATACCGAAAAATTTGGCCCTGCTGCCTTTATTGCTTGCTGTCGTGTGGTACCGCTAAGAGAGACAGGAGCCTGCCTATCCCCAAATAATGCATACATAACGATGCTTGGACTTGAATCACTAGGTGTAAGGATGCAAAGACATTGCGAGAATGCACTTGCGCTTGCAAATTACTTAGAAAAACATGACCGGGTGGAATGGGTAAATTATGCTGCCCTCCCAAATGATAAATATCATGACGTCTGCAAAAAAATTACCAGAGGCCAGGCTTCAGGGATCATAAGCTTTGGGATTAAAGGCGGACGCGATGCGGGAGCAAAATTTATTGATGCATTGCAAATGATTTTGAGAGTCCTCAGCATGGGTGACGCCAAGTCCCTCGCCTGTCATCCGGCATCAACCCTACATAGACAATTAACACCAGAACAAAGAGTCTTGGCAGGCGTGAGTGATGATTTGATTAGAATATCTGTTGGAATCGAACACATTGACGACATCATTCAGGACGTTGAACAAGCAATTGAGGCTTCAAAAAGATAATGACTTTTAAGCAAGCGCTAAAAAAAACGATACCTGCTCTCTTGCTCTCCCCTTCTTTCGCGTTGGCTTGGATTGATGTCTTCGAAGATGGCAAGATGTTCATGGACGATTTTGAGAATCATGTCATTGTAGACAGCTATTATAGATTCTCGCTTTATATAAACGGTGATGGTGAAATAAGGGGTGGTGGATCGATTAAATTTAATCAAGAATTAGATTGCGAAAACTCAAGAATACGAACTTACAGTAAGAGTTTATATGATCGTCCCAACTTAAATGGGATAGTGATAGCTCAGACGGGAACAGAGGAATGGCGAACCCCTAACCCTAGTTCTCAAATGGGTAAGCTTACCAAAAATTTATGTCAGCTAATCAAGCCCAAACAATAGTTCGGATTGTTAGTCGATTAATGTAAGTCTTATTCCTTGTCTTTTAGCTTAATGCTCTTAAATTCAAGCGCAGTCATTACGGCACCGACAATAGCAAGAACAAAACAAAATAAGCCAACAAAGAAAAGCAACTGGTCGTCCATATTACGCCTTCCTTGCTATTAATTTAAAGTAAATAGCAAAAGTTAATATTGAGGGAATCCAAGTTGCGGTAAATAGTGCTTCTTGTTTTGTGTCCGCACCTTGAAACCATAGATAAGCCGTGGTTACAAAAGCAACAGCTACTGAAACTAAAATACAAATATCTGAAGTTTTAATCATAATGAGATCCTTTCTTTTTTGTTAGTCTTCGTTCCAAAATGCCCATGAGCCAATTAATAAAAAAACAACTGCCAAAGAAGCGTGTGCTCTAACACTGGTCTCTTGAGAAATTTCTATTAAGAGTGGAACAATATTGAACATTCCCAGCACAAGCCATACAACTGTTATAAATGCTAAGATGAGTGACACCTGTCCAATTTTCTTTTTCATTTAAACCTTAAAGTTAATTTATTTCAGCTAGATTACAAAGAATTAGTAAGCTATTAGTTTCGAGTATGATGGAGGATATATTTATGTCAAGTTATAATAAGATTTTTGAGTGGTAATTTGCCATGCAACTTATTGATGTATTAATCATACTGGGTCTTATCCTAGGATTTTTTATAATTGCGTTCACTATCGCGAAAGTCTCTGGATTACTTGATTTGATTGAGAGTTGGATTAACTCACACCTCAGATAAAACATCAAAGATACCTATAATTTTTTGAATGAAGGTACGAGAAGAAAAAAAGTTGCTGCCAAGATATTGTAAATTACCCATCCGTATTCCGATAGTTTAAAAACATAAAGGGGGTTATCTACCACCCAAAAAATCACTAAGAAGGCAATAAGGGTCGTATTAAGCTTGTCATTTCTGGCGTAAATCAACCATGGGATTGAAATAAAAATGATTACTTTAAATATTAAGTAGAAATCACTAGGGTGAGGTAACGCTGCTATGAGATAGACAGTGGCTAAAAAATAATTGCAAAAATAGTCTCGTATTTCTTGGATCATATTTTAATGCCTGGTTAACAAAACGATTGAGCATAAATTAATTATGCAACTATAAGTTTTTCTGGGTGACTAAACAATATAAATTATAATGCTGTTTAAGTTGTTGCAGTACTCACTTAAATTACTAATGAACCGTTATGGTGCAAAAATGAAGAAAACCCTATTCTTACTTTTATTCTTTTCCCACTTGAGCTTTGCTGAGTTGGTTAGTGCCGACCTTATATGCACTGGAGTTGACAAAGCGGCAAATGATAAAAAAGTTATGGAAAGAATTCAGATTGATGGTAATGCCCTTACACATAAGGTACATGGTAATCATTATCTGGATGTCACAGATAAAACAGTAAGTATGATTGAAATGGAAACACCCGATAAAATAGGACTCTCCATAGCACTGGATCGCTATAGCGGCGAGTTAGAAATTATCAGGGGCTGGGATAATCCCTACCATTTTGTTGGGCAATGTGAGGTTATTCGAAAATTTTAACGGTTTTCGTACTTATTTTCTAATTGCTCCAGCCTCACAATTCTTGCCTCTAGGCGCTGATCAAGCCTAATTAACTCCCATCTGATCAAGAGCACAAGAATGACGAACAGTAGCCAAGTAAATGTATCAGATTGTAATTCCATGATTTATTCCTTTAATAATCCCACCAATTGAAAAAGCAATAAATGTGCCAAATGATGGTATTACTTTGAATTTTTTTTTAACGTATAGTTCCAACAAGTTATTAATCTTTGAGATCTTTGATAAGTAAGTGCTTTGCATACTCATATAAGCCTTTATAGCCTCATGACTTTTGGCAGCAATATTCCTTATTTTAGGTATCATCTGATACGTTAAATATTAATTTTTTTAAAAGGTGTTCTATGACAAATCAATTGGAATTACTTAAGCAACAATTTCCAAAACACTTCAATCGTATAGTGCTGCAACATAAAGCTGTTAATAAGGTTATAACATTCAGCGAAAATGATAATTTATATTTTTTGTTTACCGGAATGTTTTCTGAAGTGAATAATGGGAATGGTATTAATAATGAACTTGAAACCTATTTTGTGAATTATTTAATTGATAAATATAACGCCCAGGCTATTGGTCGTGCGTCTGCTTATGCATTGGAGGATCAAACCACCTTTATTGGTTACGATCTGAAAAGTGCATCCAATGAAATATGGTCACAGCAAAATAATTTTCAAACGGATGACGAGGATAAAGTAACATCAGTGGATGATGATTTCGTTAATTCGAGTCAGACAAATCCAATCAACACGATATTGCATACCTATTTTGAAAAAATTGACTTCCCTGACGACACGCTAGAGTTTCTAAATAACCTTCATGAGCAGGTTAAGCCCAATTTTCATGTTATTCCAATCAAGGCTTGATGCGTCTTTTTTTTGGAGCCCTTTGTCTCTTTTACTTGTGTAAAGTTAGCGCAAATGAGATCGTATACTCTTGCCAGGAAAAGGTTCTCAATGCTCAGGGTATTTATAAAGATTTTTTAAAATCTGATATGGGATTTTTAACTGAAAGCTATCGCTATCAGAGCGAGAGTGATGAACTCTTCATTGGTGAAACCATGCTGTCTTGCAAAAAAATGGATGACATTCTCAGCTGTTCTCGTGTTGAGACAGATGATGATTATAGTTATGAATGGCGGCTTAGGATAAACAAAGAATCACTGGAAAGCAAATTCCTCAAACTTGGTTATTTTGCTAACCAAGATCACATGATACAAACTGAAGGTCGTTGCAAGAAAGGTCACTAACTAGTTTGTAAATTTTTTCCATACCTCATGAACCTTACTAGGAATATCCGAAACCTCGTCATAACTAACTTTGCCCGGTGTCTCGGGAGCGAGGCCCTGTTTATGCTGCAGTCTCCTGTATATTCGATACGCATCAATCAGTATCTTCGCATCTCTTTTAGGGATGTAGTTTAAGCCTGCAATGACATTAATCAGGGCTATATTGCCAATATTTTCTGTCAACTCTGGGGCCTCAAGGCTTTTGGTCAAGATGAAGTATTGCGTTAAAAACTCTATTTCAACCATGCCACCATGGCTGTGCTTCAAATCAAAAATTTCAGTTTGGGGGTTTTTGTTGCTATATATCCTTTCTCGCATTTTCTTGATCTCTGTCTTCACGTCATTGGGTTTTCGCTTTTTGCAGAGTATCTCTTTTCTTAGCGTATTGAATTTCTTTAGTAATTTAGTATGGCCTGAGGCAAACCTCGCTTTGCAAATTGCTTGCTGCTCCCAAAGCAGCGCCCTCTCCGTTTGATACTCCTCAAATGCATCCCAACTCGTGACTAGAAGGCCGCTACCCCCATCAGGGCGCAATCTTAAATCAATATCATAAAGGCTGCCAGAACCTGTAAAAGAGGTGGTCCAACTATTGAAACGCTGTATAAGCTTTAAATACTGTTCAGATGAATATTTTTTACTTTCTTCGTACAAAAAGACTAAATCTAAATCGGAAAGGTAACTCATTTCTTTGCCACCTAACTTGCCGTAGGCTATAACAGCAAGTGGTGGATACGATTGTTTTGGGTAAAGCTGCTCCCAAACAAGCCTGAGTAAGATATCCACTAGGAGATCTGCAAGCTCTGATAACATATCAGAAATATTTTCCACTGGGTAAATACCCATAATTTCCTGGACAGCCAGTTTAAAGATAATTGAATTTTTAAATTGCCTTATGAGATCAATTTTGTCTTCTATATTTGCATTATCCTTGTTCAATGATTCCTGTAAATAATTAAATTCATTAACTAAATTAACTTTTTTTAGAAAGTCAGAGGTATTTAATAAGTCATCAATGATGACAGGATTCTCAGCGACCTTTTCAACAATGTGAGGATCAAAACTGGTTACCTGAATCATTAATTTAAGCACCTTTGGGTTCTCTCGAAGTAATGACAGGTAGCTAGAACGTTTCGCAATCCTAGCTAAGAAATTAAAAAAACTGACCAGTGTTCGATCAGGTTCGTTTACGGCGGCTGCATCATTAATGACATAAGGGGCTAAATGATCAAATCTTGCCCGAGAGATGGGTGTTAATCCGCGATAGACGGCTGCTTGCTTGAAGTTAGATAAGAAACTTGCAACCTCCTCTGGATTTTTAAACTGTAATTTACCCAATTCCGATTGCACTTCAAACGTTTCAGTTTCAGTCATCCATATACTAGAACAATTGGAAGAGCGTTCGTTAACTCGAGATTCATCTTTGAGCAAGCTATTAAAAAGATTCTCCAGTATGGACTGATGGTTATCTAACCTTTGCTTAAATTGTTGCCAGCTCGTGAATTGCATAGACTGGGCAACAAGCTTCCTTTCGTCCTGATCCTCCGGTAATTTGTGTGTCTGCTTGTCATCAAAATACTGTAAGCGATGCTCCAAGTTTCGCAAGAAACAATAAGCCTCTTTTATTTCACTTGTATGGTTTGTTAGGATATTTTCCTTTTCTAGATCACCGAGCGCTTGTAAAAAATTTTTAGATCTTAAATGAGATTTTTTTCCACCCCACACTATTTGCTGCGACTGCACAATAAACTCGGCAGTCCTAATGCCGCCTGGGCCAATTTTTATATCCCCTTCATTTATTTTCTTAACCATATCGGTATTAATTTTTGATTTTAGCTGGCGTAGTGACTCAAAAACATTAAAGTCAAGGTATTGGCGGTAGACGAAGGGTGCGATAATTTTATTCACCTCCTCGTCAGGCCCTATGATAACTCTGGCTTTCAGCCAAGCATAACGCTCCCAATCCAAGCCATGCGTCTCGAAATACGATTCAAGACTCTCCAATGGAAAAACGAGTAACCCATCAGAGCCAAATGGTCGTAATCTGATATCAACTCTAAATAAAATACCCTCGGCAGAGTAATCAGAAAAACTACCAATGATCTCTTTCGCTAAAAGAGTAAAAAAATCTTGATTTGAGATAGGCTCTTTTCCAGCGGTTTGTCCGGAGTCTTCGTAAGTGAAAATAATATCAATATCTGACGAGGGATTTAACTCTTGGCCGCCCAGTTTGCCCATACCAATTATGATTAACTTTTGCGTTATCCCCTTTTCATTCTTTGGTTCACCAAATTTTTTTATTAATGCTTGGTAGTGAAAATCATGCGTGTATCTCAAAAAAATTTCTGCAAGTCCACTAAAGCAATCAAAAATCTCATGAATATTTGATTGATTATTTATATCTCTTACAATGGCCGCGGCGTAAAAAACTTTCCTTGCTTGCCTTAAAGCATAATCCAGCTCCTCTTTGGTCGTTAATGAAAATTGTTTAACAAAACTGGTGACATTTTGCTTATTAAAAGCAGAGGTTAAAT
>JADHPM010000009.1 GCA_016778465.1 Methylophilaceae bacterium | reverse complement strand
CTCGCCTAAGATCGCCGTCTGTAAAAATACCAACTACTTGATTTTCACTATTTACTACCGCAGTAAATCCAAGTAATTTATCAGAAATTTCGTGAATTGCTTTTTCAATGGTATCGGAGGACAAGATTGACGGAACATCTTGACCTGTAAGCATAATATCCATGACTTTTGATAGTATATTTTTTCCCAGGCTACCTCCAGGATGCGATCTAATAAAGTCGTCAGAAGTAAATTCTTTTAAATCAAGAACGCTCAATGCCAAGGCATCCCCAAAGGCAAGCGCAACTGTAGAACTAGCAGTGGGCGCTAACCCAAGTGGGCAAGCTTCTTTTTGCACATTAAGATTTATGTGAATATTACTTTGTTCGGCAAGAAAAGATTGATCATTATTTGTAATGGATACAATCATCGCTCCAATTCTTTTTATATTTGGAATAATCGCCAATAGTTCGTCACTTTTGCCAGAATTGGAAAAGAAAATGACCACATCTTCTTTGAGAATCATACCCAGATCTCCATGACTGGCTTCCCCAGGATGCATAAAGAAAGCAGCAGTACCTGTACTGGAAAATGTGGATGCAATTTTCCTTGCTATATGACCCGATTTTCCCATTCCACTGAGAATCACCCTACCTTTGCATGAAAAAATTAGTTTTACTAGATCAACAAATTTTTCATCAATATTTTCTTTCGCATTAATTATTTCTTCAGCTTCAATTGATAATATATTTTTTGCAAAATCTATAATTTGTTGAGAATTTTTCTTCATGGTTTTTTTAGTTTTTAATAAGTATAAAAGGGAATGATAGTAGAATAAAGCAATTATATTAAAATAAAGTAATCATGTTTCAATCCATAGAATTAATTCTTATCCTTCTTATAAGCTCAGTTGCAGCTGTTGCCTTTTTTAGATTTCTTGGAATTTCATCTACGATTGCATACTTTTTTGTAGGCCTATTACTTGGCCCCTTTTCTTTGGGGGCTCTGCCAGACGCCAATTCAGTAAAACATTTTGTGGAATTTGGAATAGTTTTCCTAATGTTTACGATCGGTTTGGAATTTAGTCTACCAAAACTTAATTCGATGCGAAAAATTATTTTTGGTTTAGGGGCCATTCAAGTTATTACAACTATTTTAACTACAGTTGCAATTGCCAATTTATTTAAGTTAGGTATGGGGCCCGCATTTATAATTGGCTCAGCATTTTCTTTGTCATCAACCGCAATTGTTTTGAAAATTTTGGTCGAGCGTATTGATCTCAATAGCCGCCATGGAAAATTATCTACGGGTATTTTACTTTTTCAAGATTTAGCAGTCATCCCAATTCTTATTTTAATACCTGCAATTGGTTCTGACTCTTATGATTTATACACAATCTCTGGACTCATCATCTTCAAGGTTTTAATTCTTTTTACTATTTTATTTTGGCTTGGAAAGCCAATACTAAATTTTTGGTTTGGAATCGTTGCTAAACAAAAATCACGGGAATTATTTGTGCTAAACGTTCTTATGATTACCTTAATATTTTCTTATTTAACAAATTTAACAGGTCTGTCATACGCTCTTGGTGCATTTATTGCTGGCATGTTAATTTCTGAAACAAGATATCGTTATCAGGTTGAGTCAGATATTGCCTCTTTTAGAGACATATTATTAGGGTTGTTTTTTATAAGTATAGGAATGATGCTGAACATATCTGTCTTTGTGGATTACCTATTCATCATCATTTTAATTTTTATTCTTTACACTTTTTTTAAAGTATTTTTAATTAGTGGGCTAACTAGATTGTATGGCTATGAATGGGGTGTTGGTTTAAGAGTAGGAATTATTCTAGGACAGGCAGGAGAATTTAGTTTTGTTGTATTATCTCTTGGAAATGATCAAGGCATTTTAACCGGCGACTTATTTCAAATTATATTATCTACTTGCCTTTTATCAATGTTACTTTCACCCTTTTTGATTCCACTAAATGGAAAAATTGCTAGATTTTTATCTAGAAGTTATTTAAGAAATAGTCAAAAGGCTGTTGCAAATATTGAAGAAACTGGAAAGTCTTTAAGTGACCATGTCATTCTTTGTGGGTTTGGGAGAAGCGGGCAATATTTAGCAAGATTTTTAAAAGAAGAATCAACTTCTTTCATTGCAATTGATATGGATTTAAATAGAGTGAATGATGCTGCAAGTGCAGGTGAACTTGTTATGTATGGCGACGCAAGCAGAAGGGTTGTTTTGAGGGCAGCTGGCATTGAGAAAGCAAAGGCTGTAGTCATCACTTATGCTGACGACAGAGCATCATCAAAAGTACTCCATGTAATAAGAGATGACTATCCAGATCTCCCTGTAATTGTGAGGACTGCAGATGATTCTTCTATTGTTCAATTACAAAATGATGGGGCCTCTGAAGTAATACCTGAAGTGTTGGAGGGAAGTTTAATGCTTGCCTCTCAAACGCTATTGATTTTGGGAGTCCCCTTAAAAAGAATTATTCGAAGAATAAGAGAATTTAGAGAAGAGAGATACAAGATGTTTCGAGGATTTTTTAAGGGCTCAACTGATATAGATGATGATATTAATTCCAATCAGCAGCTAGAGTTACACTCTGAAGAAATAATAGATAATTCTTTTATATTGGGGCATCAAATTTCAGACCTACAAATTGTTGATTTTGGTATAGAGATTCAATACTTAAGAAGACCTAATATGTTGGAGAATATTGATCCACGACCAGATATAGTACTTGGAGTTGGTGATATTCTAGTTGTTCTTGGAACTCAAGCAAATATATCAAGATTTCATAAATTTGCATCTCTAGGGGCTAAATGAATCAGAAGGTAGTGATAATTGGTGGAGGCATCATAGGTTGCTTAACTGCAATTGAATTGGTTAAAAAATCAGTAGAAGTTTTGGTTGTTGAAAAGTCATCTATTGGCAATGAGGCTTCAAAGGCTGCGGGTGGAGTTTTATTTCCACTCATGCCTTGGAATTACGAATCATTTGTTTACGGTCTATGCAAAAACTCATCTAAATATTATATAGAATTAGAAAAAATCCTTTTTGATAATACGAATATTGATATTGAACTGATTAACTCAGGTATTCAAATACTCCCCCCATTTAACAATGATGAGATTGTAAATTGGTGTAAAAATAATTTTATTGAAGCTGAGAAAAGCTCTTTTAATAATCATAAGACCCTTCTAATCAAAGACATTTTTCAAGTAAATCCACCAAAACTTATGAGGGCTTTGAAAATATATTTAAAAAAAATTGGTGTTGATATATTAGAAAATTCTGAGGTGATTAATTTCGAGCAAAATTATAATAAAGTTATTGCATGTGATGTAAAAGACTTTGGTAAGGTTTACGGGGATAAATTTATTATTGCTTCAGGGGCTTGGTCATCGCAGATTAATGAAAAATTATCTAAATTTGTTTACCCCGTTCGCGGACAAGTAATCCAATACGAAAAATCAGATATTAAGTTAAAGCATATTATTTTTAGAGACGGTACCTACATTTTACAGAGAAAAGATAACTCTATTGTTGTAGGAAGCACATTGGAAAATGTGGGGTTTTCAAAGGAAAATGTAGAAGAAAGCATCAATTTTCTTAATTCTCGTGCGATATCTATGATTCATGAGTTAAAAGGATTAAAAATTGAGAAACATTGGTTTGGTTTTCGACCTGGAACAGAAAAAAATAAACCAATAGTTAAAGTAGATGATTTTTTTGATAATTTATTTTTAAATACAGGACATCATCGTTATGGAATTACTATGGCTCCCCATACGGCTACTTCTCTAGTTGATTATGTCACCTGCTAAAATAAAAATTCATATTTGGCTTTATCTGGATGGAAAAATGGGGCATGAAAAACAGTGTGAATCTCTTGTAAATGCATTGGCCAAATTAATTGAAGTAAAGATTTACCGAATCAAGCCCTACAATTTTTATAAAAAAATATTTTTTTTCTTGTTTTCTTGGCTGGATAAAAAAAAATCGTTACCAAGACCAGATTTCTTAATAGGCGCAGGTCACCAAACACACCTTCAGCTTATTTTGGATAAAAAGAAATATGGGGGACAAACAGTTTTGATAATGAGACCATCTCTCCCCATTGATTTCTTTGATTTATGTTTGATCCCCACACATGATTTAAAAAAAAATTTGGCCAATGTAATTGAAACATTTGGTCCCATCAATGATTTAAAATTTTACAAAAATAAACAGAAAAATGAGGGGCTTATTTTGCTGGGAGGAATCTCAAGACACTTTGAATGGAATACTGAAAAAATCATTAAAAATATTATGCAAATATTGTCAGAGAATGAAAAAATAAATTTCACAATAATGAGCTCACGAAGAACACCCAAAAATTTTATACCAGAACTAAAATCGAAATTAGCCAAACCAATTGCAATAGTTGAGCCTGATATATCGCAACCAAAAGAAATTTTAAATAAAATGAAGCGGGCTCAAAATATTTGGGTTACTGAAGATTCTTTATCAATGATATATGAATCAATTTCTGTTGGCGCCGTTGTAAATTGTATAAATTTAGACATTAAGACCAAAAAAATAAGATTAATTACTAATCAGTTGTTCAAAAATAAAACGATTAATTTCTTTAATAAAAAACATAAAAATCTTAAGTTTAATCACTTAATTACTAGTGAAGCTGACAGATGTTCCAGGCTTTTAATAAAATTTTTTGAAATCAAATGAAAAATAGAAATTTAAATATTCTTCAGATTCTTCCAAATCTTGAATCAGGAGGAGTTGAGAGAGGTACTTTGGAAATTGCAGATTACTTAGCTAGGGAAGGCCATAACTCCTATGTTATTTCAGGTGGAGGAAGGCTAGTAACTAATCTACAAAAAGGAGGAAGTCATCATATAACTCTTCCAATTGGAAAAAAATCTCCATTAGTAATATTTAATATTTTTAAATTATTGAGTATCTATAAAAAATATAAAATTGATATTGTCCACGTCAGATCAAGATTGCCTGCTTGGATTACCCTATTTTCATTGAAGTTGATGAAAAAAAAAGAACGACCTAAATTTGTTACTACAATCCATGGTTATAACTCAGTTTCTTTATATAGCTCAATTATGACAAAAGGAGATGCTGTCCTAATAGTATCTCATGCATTAAAGAGATTTATTCTTGCGAATTACCATATTGAGAAAAGAAAAATTACAGTTAATCACCGAGGTGTGCCAGATAAAATTATCTTAAATAATGGTAAAAAATTTTCCGAGTGGATTAAAAATTGGGAAAAAAAATATCCTAGTTTAAAAGAAAAAAAACTTTTAACGCTTCCTGCGAGAATTTCAAGACATAAGGGTTTAGAGGATTTTATTGATCTAATTCACCAATTAAAAGTAAAAAAATTTGACATTCATGGTTTGATTGTTGGCGAAGCAAAATCTAAAAATTATTTATTGGAAATAAAAAAATATATAGATTCAAAAGACCTTTCAAATAATATTACTTTTCTTGGTTATCAAGCAGACATATATGAAATTATGAAAATTTCTCATATCACTTTTTCATTATCTTCATTACCAGAGGCCTTCGGACGGACAGTTATTGAATCAATTAAATTAGGCGTCCCTGTGATTGGCTATAGTCACGGCGGAGTTGGTGAGCAACTAAAATTAGTTTTCCCTGAAGGGCTGATATCTATGCGTACAAAAAGTGCGCTCATGAAAAAGACAATAGAATTTATAAAACAACAACCGGAGGTGAGACCTACTAAATTATTTAGCTTAGAAAACATGCAAAAAAATACGCTAGCCATTTATAAAGATTTATTAAAAAATTAAAATAAATCTTTAAATTATTTTTTATGATTTTATAAAATCTTCCTTCCCCCCCGTTTTTTTCAATAGATATATATCTTGAATTACCATTGATTTATCCACTGCTTTGCACATGTCATAAATAGTAAGTAGTGCTATAGATACTGCTGTTAATGCTTCCATTTCAACCCCAGTTTTTCCAATACACTCCACAGAGGATGTGACCTCGATTAGATTTTCGTTATCTCTGATCTTGAAGGTTAAGTCAATATTATTGAGAATTAATGGATGGCATAGTGGAATCAGGTTGGAAGTTTTTTTTGCTGCCATAATTCCAGCAAGCTTAGCAACTGTTAGTACATCTCCTTTTTTATTTGCGTCAGATTTAATTAAAGAAATGACACTCGAATTTACTTTGATTATGCCGAAAGCATTTGCTTGTCTATGCGTATCTCCTTTTTTAGAGACATTTACAATTTTAGCATTACCTTTTTTATCAATATGTGTCAGTATTTTTTTCATGAACAATTTTGCTTGTTTAAATATAATCTTACAATGAAAAAACTTTTTTTAAGTACCCTTTTTGTTTCTGTATCCGTTTTTGCAATAGATTTGCCAGAATTAGGGTCTCAATTTGATAATTTGCTAAACGCAAATGATGAGAAGAAAATTGTTTTCCAGATACTCGGAAGGGTTAATCAATCTGATAGCGTGATAACTGATGTTGAAATAAATGATTACATAAATAAAGTGGGCAGAGAGCTTTCTTTAAAAGGAACAGATGAAAAACTCGCTTTAAAATTTTTTATAGTCAATGATAGCTCTATCAATGCATTTGCAATGCTTGGAGGAATTATTGGCATTCATACTGGCCTTATCCTCGCAGCAAATAGTGAATCGGAACTATTAAGTGTTTTAAGTCATGAGATTGCGCATATCACGCAAAAACACCTCTTGAGGCTATTTGATTCGCAAGCAAGGAATTCGTTTAAATCATACATTGGTTTAGCAATTGCAATTTTGGCTGCAAGATCTAGTCCACAAGTTGCTTCTGGTGCATTAGCTGCCTCCAGTGCAGCGCAGGTCCAAAATACTCTTGACTTTACAAGAGAAAACGAAAAAGAAGCGGATAGGGTAGGAATGGAGATACTCAGTAAATCAGGCTATGATCCAAAGGGATTCATTGATTTTTTTCAAACTATTGAAAAGTTTAATGAATTTAGTACAGGTGCAGCTCCAAGTTTTCTAAGAACACACCCTATTACTGGTGAGAGAATCAGTGACATTCAAGATCGTTTGAAAGATTTTGAGTTTATCCAGAAGTCAAGCAACATCGAATTTCATTTAATAAAAGCAAAATTAAAAGCTTTTCTTGGTGACAAACAAACAATTATTGGTCACTTTGAGAGAGAGATACAAGATAAGAATTCTCTAAATGAAATTGCAAGCTATTATGGCTTAGCTTACGCTTACCTCAGAAATAATAAGGCCGATCAAGCAATGCAGACATTCAATTTAATTGAGCATGTTGATCATTCTATGGTTTATCAATTAAAAGCAAATATTTTAACTAACAATAATAGATTTCAGGAGGCATACATTGCCTACGAGGAGGGTTTAAAAAAATACCCAAATAATGTGTCCTTAATTACCGGAGCTGCCAACTTAATGATTGCTTTAAATCAATCAAAACAGGCAATTGAATTTCTCAAAAAATACTCTGAGTTGTATTCGAATTTAGCCATAATTCATGAATTATTAGCAAAGGGTTATTCTGCATTAGGATTAAGGTTACTGGAACATGAGAGCCTCTCAAATGCTTTTTATTATAGATATAATATTCAAGAGGCGATCATCCAAATGGATCTTGCAACAAAATCAAGTGATGGTAACTTTTATGAAAAATCAAGAGTAGATTTTCGATTAAAAGAGTTAAAAAGAGAAGCAGAAATTCTTTTAAACTGATAAATAATATTTATCAATATATTTTATTTAATTAATTATACATATCATATATTTCTCTCTATAATCATGTTTCTTTAATTTATTTAAAAGGAATTATGATGTCAAAGCTAATTAATACAGTTATTCAGCCGTTTAAAGCGCAAGCTTTTCATGACGGTAAATTTGTAGAAGTTACAGAAGCAGACCTTAAAGGAAAATGGTCAGCAGTCGTTTTTTATCCAGCAGACTTTACCTTTGTATGTCCAACAGAGTTAGGTGACCTAGCAGATCATTATGATGAGCTGCAAAAAATGGGTGTTGAAGTTTTCTCAGTCTCCACTGATACACACTTTACGCACAAAGCATGGCATGACAGCTCTGAGACAATTAAAAAAATCAAATACCCTATGATTGGTGATCCAACAGGCGCTATCTCAAGAAATTTTAACGTTATGATTGAAGAGGAAGGTCTTGCATTAAGAGGTACCTTTGTCATTGACCCTGAGGGTGTCATTAAAACAGTTGAAGTAAATGATCTTGGTATTGGTCGTTCAGCTGCAGATTTAGTAAGAAAAATTCAGGCGGCTCAACATATCGCTGCTAACCCAGGTGAAGTTTGCCCAGCATCTTGGAAGCCAGGTGAAGAAACGCTTGCTCCCTCTTTAGATCTCGTTGGTAAAATTTAATCAATTTATGGGTCAATACCCTTTGACCCATTTTCTTAAAGGATATTTAAATGGCTTTAGATCAGAATATTAAGAATCAATTAGCTCAATATTTGGAGATGATAAAAAATCCTGTCGAGCTAGTTGCTTACAGAGATTCATCTCAAAAGTCAGATGAGATGTACTCTCTCTTAGAGGAGATCCAAAAAACATCTAAATTAATATCTTTAGTTGAACAACAAGATAAAGAATTGAGAACGCCCTCATTTTCTGTTGGAATTCCAAATAATCGTCATAGGATATTTTTTGCTGGTATTCCAATGGGCCATGAATTCACATCTCTTATTTTATCTCTTTTACAAATGGGAGGGCATCCACTAAAGATTTCACAAGAGTTAATAGATCAAATAAAAAATATTAACGGTGACTTTCATTTTGAGACTTTCATTTCATTGAGCTGTCATAATTGCCCTGACATTGTTCAGGCGTTAAATTTAATTTCTCTGATTAATGAAAATATTTCTCATGTCATGATTGACGGCGCATTATTTCAACAAGAAGTTGAAAATAAAAAAATTATGTCGGTACCGACAATATTTCTAAACGGAGAAAAATTTGGTCAAGGAAGAATGGATCTTGAAGAAATCATTTCCAAAATTGATTCATCCGCTAAGGACCGAATTATTGAGGGCATATCAAAAAAAGCGCCGTACGATGTTCTTATTGTTGGAGGTGGTCCAGCTGGGGCATCTGCAGCAGTATATTCTGCGAGAAAGGGAATAAGAACAGCGCTCGTGGCTGAAAGGTTTGGTGGTCAGGTTATGGATACGCTTGGAATAGAGAATTTTATTTCCGTAAAAGCTACAGAGGGACCAAAGTTAGTTTCCGCCTTGGAAGAGCATGTCAAGGATTATGAGGTTGATATTATTAATTTACAAAGGGTAAATAAGCTATTTAAAAATGGAGGCCCATTCTACGAATTAAAACTCGAGAGCGGTGCAAAGCTCGAGAGTAAGTCAGTCATTCTTGCAACCGGAGCAAGATGGCGTGAATTAGGAATTCCTGGTGAAAGTGAATTCCGTGGAAAAGGTGTGGCGTATTGCCCGCATTGTGACGGACCACTCTTTAAAGGCAAAAATGTTGCAGTAATTGGGGGAGGAAACTCCGGCGTAGAGGCTGCAATAGATTTGGCAGGAATAGTTAAGCACGTAACACTTGTTGAGTTTGCACCGTCTCTTAAGGCTGATCAGATCCTCATTGATAAACTAAATTCCTTAAAAAATATTGAGGTAATCTTGAATACAGAGACCAAGTCTATTTTTGGCTCTGACAAGGTGCAAGGTTTTATTTGTGTTGATAGAGATTCACTGGATGAAAAAAAGATCAACGTAGAGGGTATATTTATTCAAATTGGATTAATTCCAAACACAGATTGGTTAAAGGGAACGCTCAACCTTAGCCCTTATGGTGAAATTGAAATTAATCAAAAAGGGGAGACTTCACTTCCAGGCGTTTTTGCCGCTGGAGATGTTACAACCACACCATACAAGCAAATTATTATTGCTATGGGAGAAGGATCAAAAGCAGCTTTAGGTGCGTTTGACCACTTAATAAGGAGCCATTAATGCAAGACTATCCTGAACAAGAGATTTTCGAAGTATGTAATAAGAATGATACTGCATGTCTTTTGAGATGGATTTCATCTCACACCGATTGCAGCTGATTACTTGCCAAGATTTAACAACTCTTTAAGTAAAGGCACTGTTATAGGACGTTTATTTTTTAATGACCATTCATCGAGCGCGTCAAGAGTGGCTATAAGATTATGTAGATCGCGTCTTAAATGCTGCATACAATAATTAATTACTTGGCCAGAGAGCTTGATATTTTTTTCTGCAGCATAAGCTTCAATAGCTAAGACTTTTTCATTATCTGTTAAATTTTTTATTTCATATACAAGACCCCAACTAAGCCTACTTGCAAGGTCTTTCCTTAATCCCATATAGTTGGGTGGATTAGCACCAGTGATTAATAGTTTTTGTTTTTTCTCTTTTTGATCATTGTATAAGTTAAAAACATTAATCTGCTCAGTTTCGGTGAAAGTTTCAATATCTTCTATCACTTTTATCCCATGATTTTTTACTGCAGAGGCAAGGTGACTTTTCCCACTACCTTTGTTGCCCCAAATAAATATAAATAGATGGTCATTAGAGCTTATAAAATTTTTAATGGCATCAATACACTCATCGTTTTTTCCTACGATGAAATTATCTATTGTTTTATCTCTATCTACATGAATATTAAGAAGTAGTTGTTCCATAAAAGGCACTAAATGAAATATCTTAAGGTTGCAAAATCAGTTAAAATCATAATTATACGTAAAGTCTTATAAATTTCAGAGGATACTTCAATTGGCAAACAAGCTAGATTCAAAGAAAACTATTTCATATAAAGATGCAGGAGTTGATATTTTGGCTGGGGATGAGTTGGTTGAGAGGATTAAGCCTTTTGCGAAGAAGACAATGCGGAATGGCGTTCTTGCAGGTTTAGGTGGTTTTGGATCAATGTTTGAAATATCCCAAGAATATAAAAACCCTGTCATAGTTTCCGGAACGGATGGTGTTGGAACAAAATTAAAACTTGCATTTGAGACAAATCGACATGAAACCATTGGGCAAGATTTAGTGGCTATGTGTGTAAATGACATCCTAGTGCAAGGCGCCGAACCTTTATTTTTCTTAGATTATTTTGCCTGCGGCAAGTTAAGCGTCAGACAGGCGAGTGATGTTATTAAAGGTATTGCAGACGGTTGCCAAATTGCTGGTTGTGCTTTAGTGGGCGGGGAGACCGCAGAGATGCCCGGTATGTATAACGAGGGTGAATATGATCTTGCAGGATTTTGTGTAGGCATTGTTGATAAACAAAATATCATTGATGGATCAAAGGTAAAAAAAGATGACGTAATAATTGGATTACCTTCATCGGGACCTCATTCAAATGGATACTCCTTGATTAGACACTTAATCAAAGAAACTAAAATAAACTTAGATGAAAGTTTGAACGGTAACAAATTTGCTGATTTACTTTTGGAGCCAACCAAGATTTATGTCAAACCAATACTCCATCTTTTAAAAAGCATTCAAGTAAATGCTCTTGCACACATAACCGGTGGAGGCATTACTGAAAATGTTCCAAGAGTAATTCCAAAAGATTTGGCTGTTCAAATAAATTTATCTTCATGGCAGATACCCAAAATCTTTCAATGGCTTCAATCCGCAGGAAATCTTAGTCACGAGGAAATGTTTAAGACATTTAATTGTGGTATTGGCATGATAATTATTGTAAAACAGGATGATAAAGATGAGGTTATAAAGATATTAAAAGAAATGGATCAAGACAGCGTTGAGCTTGGCATGGTAACCTATAGGAAAAACGGTGATCCACAAGTTAATTATCACTAAACTTTGTTTAATTTCAATCCTCTTAACCCCACAAGTTGCTGTAAGCAAACAATTTCCGAATACTTTTTTTATTGAATATGAAATCAAGCAACTAGATCAAGAAGGGGGGTCAATAAGAGTTGAATTTAATCATAAGGAAAATTTATATTCTTTAATAGCAAAATCAGAAACAGTAGGCATATTAAAACTTTTTGGTGATCGGCAAATTTCAAGTGATGGATTTTTTTCTAAACAAGGATTTAAACCTGTTTATTTTGAGCATAAAAATAAAAAAAATCCCAATAAAAATATTCAAACAAATTTTTTATACGACATTAAAAAGATTGACGTTTCATACAAGGGTGAGATAAAGCGCTACAGCCTAGGTAAAAACTATCAAGATCTTGTAACATTCATGTTCCAATTTAATTTCGAAAAAAAAAATCAAAAAAATTATCGATTTAATGTTGTAGAGGGCAAAAAAATGCGCCCCTATCAATACCAATTGATCAAAGAGACAACCTTGCCAATCGCAGATAAGTTAATCGATTCTGAAATTTTTGAGGGAATGGTTAATGAGGACGAAAAAACCAAACATTATGTATGGATTTCAAAAAGTCCCTACCGAATTCCTGTAAAAATTAAGGTAACCACAAAGTTAGGTTTGATGCTTGACTTAGAGATAAAAGAAACAAACCTATTTTAATTATGAATAATTTCATTCTTGATTCTTTATTAAAAATCCTCCTTGATTTCGAAAAAAATACTGGTCCGGCAGATCTTTTTTTAAGTGCTTATTTTAAAAAAAATTATAAACTTGGCCATCGAGACAGATCCCTTATTGCAGAAATTTATTACGGAGTCATTCGCCACAAAAGCTACTTAGAAAATATCTGCGGTGATAATAATTTAAAAAATAAAATACTCATCTTTTTGCTATACGTCCAGGGAAAAAGTATTAATAGTCTCACGCATTTTTTAGATGATGAGACCCTATCATGGTTAAAAATTAAAAAAAGTAGCAATTATGTTTGTGAGAGTTGGCCTATAAAATTAAGTGTACCGAATTGGCTTTGGAAAAAATTATCTATTTCCTATGAAGAATCATTTCTTATTGAACTTGCAAAAAGCTTGTTAAAGCCAGCCGATTTAAATTTAAGAGTTAATGGTTTAAAAAAAACAAAGATTGACGATATAGTTTTTGATCTCAAGGAGTCGTTCCCGATGATCCATGAAAAAATTAAAAAAACTAATTTATCACCAATTGGCATTGTTCTCCCAAGAGGTACGCAAGTAAATAATCATCATTTATTTCTTGACGGTACTATTGAAGTTCAAGATGAAGGCAGTCAAATTCTATCGCTCCTTCTAAATGTTAAACGAGGTCAAATGGTTGCTGATTTTTGTGCTGGGGCAGGAGGAAAAACATTGGCATTAGCTGATTTAATGAAAAATACAGGAAGACTATATGCGTTTGATATATCTGATAAAAGATTAGAAAATTTAAAGAGAAGATTGAAAAAATCAGGAGCATCGAATATTTTTCCACAACGAATCAACAACGAGAATGATATTAAAATAAAACGTCTTTATGGAAAATTTGACCGAGTGTTTGTGGATGCGCCATGTACAGGGTTTGGCACGTTAAGAAGAAATCCAGATTTGAAATGGCGCTATGGCGAATCTGATCTACATGAGATAGTTAAAAAACAAAAAAAAATTCTTGATGCCGCATCAAACTTATGTAAAAAAGGCGGCTACTTATTGTATGCAACCTGTAGTATTCTTAATGATGAAAATGAGGAAATTGTTGAGAGTTTTCTGCAAAAAAGGAGTGACTTTAAGGTGATTCCTTATTTTGAAATTTTAGAGAATATTAAAGTTGATACTAAAAAATCTAATTACCTAAAACTCTTTCCTCATCAGCATGGCACTGATGGTTTTTTTGGTGCAATTATGGAGCGCATTTAACTAATGAAAAATACCAACCGAAATATTCTTTTTGCTGCCCTTTTAGGACTTTTGCTTGGGATCTTAATTAAAAATTTTCCTGACTCAAGTTTCTATGGGCCATTCATGGCATTGATTGAATTACTTGGGCAACTTTTTATTAAGGCATTAAAAATGATTTTAGTGCCATTAGTTTTTTTCTCAATCGTTGTTGGTATCTCTAATTTAGGTAATGCAAAAAAAGCAGATCGTATATGGAAATTAACCCTATCTTATTACTTCTTAACTATGGCTATAGCGGTTATCTTGGCACTTTTCGTTATGAATTTTGTAAAACCTGGTGTCGGTATAAACCTCGATCTTTGGGAACTAGAAAATGATATTGTCTCGCAAACTATGTCCTTTGGAGATTTTTTTACTCAATTTATATTGAGCTTATTCGTTAACCCCTTTGCGTCCCTAGCCTCAGGAAATATCCTTCCAATTATTATCTTTGCTATTTTTATTGGCATAGCCTTTAATGGCGCTAGTAAAAAAATGGCTATGGGTAGAGAGCTGTTTGAGAGTTTTTACGAGGTTATGCTTAAGATTGTTGAGTGGATTATGATTGTGGCGCCTATTGGTATTTTTGCACTGCTTTTAAAACTTGTTGAAAGCCAATCTCTCGAGTTATTTAACAAAATGGGAATTTTTATTGGCACCGTAATTGGTATCATCTTAATACATGGGCTAATTATCTTGCCTTTAATAAATTACTTTTTTACCCGAATTAATCTTAAAGAATTATGGACAAAAGGCCGTCCTGCTCTCATAACAGCCTTTGCGACAAGCTCTAGCTCAGCGACATTGGCAATGACATTGAATGTTGCAAACAAAGACTTTAAAGTTAAAAAAACAGTATCTAATTTTGTATTGCCACTGGGTGCTACCATTAATATGGATGGAACAGCACTCTATGAAGCTGCAGCTGCTCTATTTATTGCAAATCTAGTTGGTCTAGATTTGACTGTTTCACAGCAGATGATTCTCTTTTTCGTTGCAATGGTGGCATCCATTGGAGCTCCTGGCATACCAAGTGCAGGAATGGTCACCATGGCAATGGTGCTTCAAGTTTTAGGTCTGCCCCTCGAAGCCCTGGCAATTCTCCTGCCTATGGATCGATTGCTCGATACCTTCAGGACAACGGTAAATGTTGAGGGAGATTTGATTGGATCATTGATAGTTAATAAATTAACTTAAAGCTTTCTTTCTATCTAAGAATCCCATGGATAGTGAATACGCGGCAGGGATAACAATTAATGTCAGCAGGGTAGATGAGATCATTCCCCCTATAATTGCGACCGCCATTGGCCCATTTTCCTCAGATCCAGGCCCAACCCCAAGTGCTGCTGGCATGAGTGCCAAAATTAATGTTAATGAAGTCATCAAGACAGGCCTAAGTCTTACCGGACATGCCTCTGTGAGAGCTTGGTCAATTTTTAAACCCTTTTGCCGCAATTGATTTGTGTAATCAACTAAAAGTATTGAGTTTTTTGCAACCAGACCAATTAACAAAACCATACCAATCATTGAGTAAATATTTAAAGTATTGCCAGTGAGCCATAATAAAATTATTCCCCCAATGATGGCTAATGGTTGGGCCAGCATAACGATAATGGGTTGAAAAAAAGAGTTAAATAGACTTGAAAGAACCATATACAATAAAATGGTTGCTAAGGAGAAGACAAATAAAATGTTGTTTAATGTCTTAGCAAATTCTTTTGCTTGCCCATCGAGTTGGATGCTGTAGTCACTTGGTAGAATTTTTTCTGCAGATTTATTGACAAACTCAATAGCATCACCCAGGGGGATGGAGGGGTTAGAGTAAAAATTAGCAGCATATTGCAGACTATCACGCCCAATTACGGCAGGCCCAAGAGCTTGTTTAAAGGATGCAATATTATCTAATCTTACAAGCTCTCCAGTTTTGCTTCTTAGATATATTTTTTTTAAATCATTCGCGCTCTTAAATTCACCATCTTTAGCTTTAAGGCGAATTTCATATCGCTGTCCGTCACCAGGTTCGTCGTTAAATTTTGCAATATCAAGCCCATTACTTAATACAGAAACTGCATTACCAATATCCAGCGAAGAGATTCCTAAACTTGAAGCCTTCTCACGATCAATATCCAAAATAAGTTGAGGTAGGTTAAGCTCTAAGTCCAGATCAATTTTTCCTAACCCATCATTTTTAGATAACTCTGCTTTAAGTTGTTCACTGTAGCCCGCAACCTGTTCAATACCTGGCCCGATAACCGAAAATCTTAATTTTTCTGAACGTTGACCTCGGGCAATTGAGACTCCGGCTGGAAAGGCTTGCACTCCAGTGAGCTGTTCAAATCTTTCTTTTAGTCTCTTCATAATTTCCTGCTGCGAAACATTTCTTTTTTCTTTATCAATCAATCGTATACTAATATAGCCTTTATTAACCTGCCCTTGGCTGCCTAATCCAATAGATGAAAAGACGCTGGCAATATTTTCTTGTTCAGTTTGAATTATTTTTTCAATTTCTAATAATTTGTTATAGGTGTAATCGATGTTTGAACCCAGTGGGGTTTTAAATCGGACCGTGAAACGACTCTCATCAACCTCTGGAACAAATTCTTTCTTTACATTGGCAAAAAAATAACCACTAGACAAAACAATCAAGAAGCTTAGAAATAAAACTTTCCATCGATTATTCAATGCTTTTTTTAGTAGAGCTAAATAATTTTTTTCCATCGAATTAAAAATTTTTTCAATTTTAGTTGCTAAAGGGTTTTGGGTAATTTTTTTTTGTTCCCAACCTACCCTATAGTTATTTTTGACTAAAAATTTTGAACATAACATCGGTGTTAGAGTAAGTGATACGAGCATGGAAACTAAAACTCCAGAAGTTACTACCACAGCAAAGGATTCAAAAAAACGACCTATTATCCCATCCATATAAATTACAGGTGCAAAAATACACACGAGGGCAAGAGTTGAAGCAAGAACGGCAAAAACAACTTCCTTACTCCCATTGATTGCTGCATCAAATGGATTTGTGTCATATTTTTCATGGTGTCTAAAAATATTTTCAAGGACTACTATTGCGTCATCGACAACCACCCCTATCAAAAGAATAAGTGCTAATAAAGTCATGCTGTTGAACGTGTAGCCAAAGAAATACATGATTGCGATAGCACCAAGGAGAGAAATTGGTATAGCAACTGCAATAATAAAAGTTGATCGAATGGACTTAAGAAAAAGTAGAACAATGAGAGCTGCTAATAATGTACCCTCTAAAATATGGTTTTGTAGTGTTTTTACCATTGACTTAATAAATACAGAATCGTCAGTAGAGATATAGACTCCCATCCCAGGTGGGAGGTTGGGTTTAATATTATTTTCCAATTTTTCTTTGACTTTATTGATAATGGCTACAGTATTTGCGTTGGCAACTTTTATAATTCCAAGTCCTACACTTGGATTACCATTAAATCTTGCTGTTTCACGATAATCCTCTAAGCCATCTTCAATTTCAGCAATATTTTTTAATCTAATTGGTCCCCCATTGCGATAAGCGACAATTAATTCTTCTATGTCACTGACTTTGTGGAACTCAAGATCTAGTTTAAACATCTTTTCGGATTGATCTTTAACAAGAAAACCTCCGGGTAATTGAATATGCTCTTTCTTAAAAGCATCAATTAAATCATTTGCTGTAATATTTAGTGCAGCTAATTGGTCCGGTAAAAGATTAATCCTGATGGTTCGATCTCGACGCCCACCCAGTCTCACTTCACCAACGCCATCAATTGTTTCCAATTGTTTCTTTAAAATATTATTTGCGTAGACGTTTAGTTGCTGTATTGTCCGATCACCGGTGAATCCAAGCCACATAATTGGACTAGCATTAGTCTCAACTTTTCGGACAACTGGAGGGGTTATTTCATCAGGTAATCTCCTTAATGTTTGACCAACTTTGGACTGAACTTCGTTAAAAGCTACCTCAATATCTTTATCAAGACTAAAAGTAATTGTAACAACTGAAACACCGGGCGAGGATTGTGACTTAATTGACTCAATGCCGGTTGTCGAGTTAACAGATGCCTCAATAATATTTGTAATACTTGCATCAATAATTTCAGGGTTGGCACCCTCTAAGGTCGTAGTGATTGAAAGAATTGGAAATTCAACCATTGGGAATCTGTCAATCCCTATCTTTTGAAAGCTTATGATACCGAAGAGAATAAAAATGCCTGATATCATCCAGGCTAGTACGTGTCTTCTGATGGAAATTTCTGGCAGGGTCATTTAATTATTATTGATATTGATTTCAATATCATTTGTCAAGAAAGAAGCTCCATCAACCGCAACAATCTCACCCGTAACTACACCAGCTAGAATTTCAACAAAACCATCCTGAGATATACCCGTTGTTACTTCTCTAGCCTTGGCAATATTATTTTCTATTACATAGACAGTATTTCCGGCCGGTCTTTGGACTATGCTCTGTTCGGGAACTGCAACATTCTGTTTTGAAGTAAATACGATGGTTCCCTTTACGGTAGCCCCAGGCTGCCAAATTGGACTGTTAGCTATATCTGCGATCACATCAATTGTTCTGCTATCTTCGCTAAGCATGGGTTTAAGTTCAGAAATTACTGATTCATAAGGTTGGTTTGACACGGGGCTTGTAAGGAGGATTGGTAGGCCAGGTTTAATTTTTTGTGCCAGTGTTTCAGGGAATGGTATATGCACCCGCACTTTTTTATTACTAATAATTTGAAAAACGCCATCTCCAATTTTAAGATAATCGCCAATAGAGGCAATTTGTTTTTCAACCTTACCTGTAATGGGTGAATAAATTTTAGTTTTTGAGAGATTAGAGTTGGCAATATCAAGTCTGGATTTTGCTATCTCTAATTCCTCTTCGGTTTCTGATTTATCAGTAAGAATATTATCTAATGCATTAGGCGAAATAAAGTTCTTATCAACCAGTTTCTTATTTCTTTCATAGACTTTTTCTTGATTTTTTAGCCTGACGTTTAGTTTACGAATTTCAGCTTCAGCTAAATTTTTCTGGTAAAGGTAATCCCGGTTATCAATTTCTGCCAGCAAGTCACCCTTTGAAACTGAAGATCCTGAGCGAGCATGTAACTTAATAACTTTTCCTGAGATTTCAGCGGCGACTGTAGGGTCTATGAGCCCCTCAATAGTTCCTTGCGCTGATTCTCTATCTTCAAACACCATCATTTTCGATTCTGTTGTGGAGACGAAAATCTTTCTTTTAGGTTTTTCTGTTACAGGATCTTTATCACCACAGCTTACTAGAAAAGCGATCAGAATTAGACAGATTACTTGTAATTTTTTCATCGATTTTTTTTTATCTTATTCCAATTAAAGTTTGGGCCTGGATCAGTTTTTCTATCTGGAGCAATATCACTATGCCCTAAAATATCTTTGATGGGATAATGTTGGCATAGGAGCTTTATTAACTCATTTAAGTGCTCATATTGTAACTCAGTAAAGTCAGTTTTGTCTGATCCTTCTAGCTCAATTCCAATAGAAAATTCATTACAATCCGTTTTTTCTCTCCAATGAGATGCACCTGCATGCCAGGCTTTGTTGAGACAACTCACAAACTGAATTAATTCCCCAGTTCTCTTAATTAAAAAATGTGCTGAGACTTTAAGATTTTCTATTGTTTTATAGAATGGGTGATCATTAAAGTTAAGTTTGTTTGTAAATAGCTTTTCAATATCACTACCACCAAATTGATCAGGCGGCATACTAATTGCATGAATAACAATTAATTCAATTTGAACATTAGGTTGTCTGAGGCTAAAATTTGGAGACTTTAGATGTCTAGTATTTTTAACAAATCCTGTTTTATCAAGTGTAAGGGACAATGGTGATTTCATTAAAATAGCTTATAATTTTTCAATATTCATCTAGGAAGTCTAATGGTTTTTCTAAATTTATGCATTATGTTGCTCATCATTTTGATAGCCGCAGAAGTTTTTACAAATGCCTTGGAGCATTTTGGGCAAAAATTAAAAATATCAGAGGGTGTTACAGGCTCTATTTTTGCAGCAGTTGGCACTGCTCTTCCAGAGACTTCGGTGCCAATTATTGCATTACTTTTTCCTTCTGGATCAATTGAAACTAGCCATGATATTGGGGTAGGTTCAATTTTAGGAGCACCACTCATGTTAGGAACAATTGCATTGGGTTTGATTGGACTTTTTTCATTATTTAAAAGAGGATTCAAAGGCCATTTTGTCGTTGAGCAAACTGGCATCAAGCGTGATTTAGATTTTTTTCTTGTAGCTTTTATTTTTGCAGGTATTGCTCTTTATATCCCACATTCAAATATCTTCGTTAGAAATTTAATCGGTATCATGATGGTGGGTATTTACATTTTTTATTTATACAGAACAATTCGAGCATCAAAAAAACTTGTAGAAGCTGGTCATGGCACCGATGCAGAGCATCCAATGTTGCTTAATCGGATTGGCTTGCCTGTCAATTCTTTCACTATTTTATTACAACTATTTATTGGGCTAGCTTTGCTGATAATTGGTGCGAAAGGGTTTGTAGGTCAAATTGAGATTGTGGCCTCATACGTTGGTATTTCAGTTCTTGTTTTGTCAATTATGGTCGTACCCGTAGCCACTGAATTACCTGAGAAAGTAAACAGCATATTATGGATTAGAAGAAAAAAAGATACTCTAGCATTCGGTAATATAACAGGGGCGATGGTTTTTCAGGGAACTCTGTTGCCTGCTTTAGGCATAATTCTTACGCCTTGGGAGCCAAAAAATGAGATTTCTCTTTTATTTATCATTACCATCTTATCGGTTATCTGGATCAGAACGATAATTCATTTTGGTGCTTTAAAAGTTTGGCATGTCTTGCTTTCAGGAAGCTTATACTTTGCATATCTTCTCTTAATCTTTTAATGCAACCAACTCCTTTTAAATATCTAATGTCTTTTTTCTATGACATTATCATTCAGTTGGGCATTTGGTTGACAATTTCTCCCCTTTTACTTTTTGTCATTGAGGATAATTATGAATATAAAACAATCTTATACCAATTAAGTTATTGGATCATATCAGGCTTTTATTATATTTTTTCTTGGGTTCGAGGCGGGCAAACAATAGGCATGAAAGCTTGGAGGTTACAGCTTTTAGTAGGGACTAAAAATATTCATTTTTTTGTTTTGAGATACCTTTTGGCATCAGCTGGATTATTTTTCTTTGCAATTGGTTATATACCTATCATATTTAGAGACAGACCATTTCATGACAAAATTCTAGGTTCAAAAATTATCTATGTTCAAAGCGAATAATCATATAAATACCAATTAAAAAGAAAATTGTGGTGGGTATAAGTGCACTTAAAAAAGGCTGCCAATCATAGAGTAAACTTAGATGCCTGATCATTGTGTTAAATATTTGATAGGCAATACCAGCAATAATACCAATGAACATTTTGAAAAATTTACCACCTGACCGTTCTTGAAAAAAACCAAACGGAACTGCAAAAATAATCATAATAATAGGCATTATAGGATGGATGATTTTTTCCCATAGAGCGACTTCATATTTTGTAGACTTTTGGTTATTTTTTTTCAAGTAATTAATAAATTTTAATAGATTAATCGTAGACATTTTTTCTGGAGAGATAATTAGTGCATTGATCATTTCAGGACGCATTAAGGATTTCCAGCTTCCTTTCTCTATCGTAACGGTTTCAATTGTTTTTTCTTTAATTATTTTTTGAGTAATAGCCTCGAGCTTCCATAGTCCATCAACGAATTGTCCTTTTTTTGCTTTTGAAATTGTTCTTAAATTAAAGTTCGTGTCAAATTCATAAATGTTGATTCCCTCAAGTGACGCATCAGGTAAAACATTCTCAATATTGACAAAGTTATCGCCATCCTTGATCCAAAAACCTGAGCGAAACTCTTGAGACACAACTGACGCTTTAGAATTGATTTTTAGTTGCTGTGCGGCTTTTTCGCTAGTTGGAGTGATAAATTCACCAATGAAAATGCTCAGTAATGCAAAAAAAATGCCAACCAATATAAGTGTTTTTGCAATTTTTTTGATGGAATACCCTGAGGAACGAATTATAGTTAGTTCCGATGAATTTGATAATTGGCCTACAGCTAACATTGATCCCAAAAGAACAGCGAGGGGAATAATTTCATAAATTCTTCCGGGTATTGTGAGCGCGATATATATTAAGGCTTGAAATAATCCATAGCTGCCTTTTCCAAGATCATTTATTTCTTGCATAAAATCAAAGAATGCAAATAGGGCAATAAGCCCCAACAAGATCATGCTTATGTTAATTAAAAATTCTTTATTTAGATATTTATCAATCATTTTTTAATAAAAGAGAAAGAGGGTACAAGTGGCAAGTTATTTAAACGCCGTTTCACTAAAAAGGAGACTGTAATAATAAAAAAAAGGTGGAGAGGCCAGAATCCAAACCAAAGTGAAATTTTACCAGTTCCAACTAAGCTTTGAAAAACCCCCATCAAGTTGTGGTAAATAATAAATATTAATAGCGCAGTTATAATATTCATTGATCGACCCGCTCTGGGATTCACATAACTTAATAAAATAGCAATAAATAATAATATGATTGCAGACACAGGTTGAGAAGCTCTAAACATAATTTCAGCAACATATTTATTTCTTAAATCTTGCCTTGAGAAAGCAATTTTAATTAGATCAATTGTTGGTAGCGCCTCATAGTTATCCAAAGAGCTAATACTTAAAAGATTTGGGGTTTCTTTCTCAATTAATAATCCATATTCATCAAAGGTAGTGGTAGAAAATTCGTTGGTTTCCTTAATAGATTCATAGCGTTTACCTTGTTTAAGAACAATATATTCTTCACCACTTTTCTCTTCAATTCTTTCACCTTCATTGGAGACAACTACCCCGATTTTATTTTTTTCAACAGACTGAACAAAAATGTTTTTCACTGATTTTCCGATTTCATCTAACCCTTCAATATAAAAAACACGATTATCAGATTTCGATTCCTTGAACGAGCCTGGAGTCAATGCAGAGATTTCATCCCTGGTTTTTAATCCGCTCTTATACTCTTCAGCTTTTTGAATTGCCCACGGACTCACATACAAAGAAAGAACCCCGATTAATATGACGACTGGTAAACAAAAATTAAGAATAGGTAAAAATAATTTTTTTATGCTTAAGCCTGATGTAAGCCATGTAATCATTTCACTATCTCGATACCAACGACTTAAAGTCATTAGGATAGTTATAAAAATAGTAAGACTTAATAGCAGAGGCATGTGCTTCAAAAGATTGAAAACTAAAACAGTTTCAATCGTATCGTTTGGTATAATACCTTTAGACGCCAAACGAAAGATGTAGACTGCTCTTTGAGCAACGACAACACCTGATAGCACTAAAATCGTGGATATCGAAGTATAGAATAATTCTTTTATCAGGGTTGATTTGTATAACATTTTGATGATTATAGTAACAAATAAATAGGGACATTAAATGAAATTTGATATTAAAAAAGGACAAATCGGTTCGAAAAAAACTGATGTTTCAACAATTGCTTTAAATCAACACAACGAAATAATTAGACCTGAGCTCTTCGATAAAGATACATTAGTCCTTGTGAGAAAATTTTTAGCATTAGGTGATTTACCAAATGAAGTAGGCAAGGTTAGCTGCATTACTGGAAATCAATTTTTTGCGAGAATCATTTTAGTTAATTTAGGTGATCTTGATGCAATTTCAAACAAACAAATGTTTAAGTCATTTAAGTCTGTCAGTGACTTAATTAAGCAGTTAAATATAAAAAGCCATTCAATTTGTTTTGATCAATTTTTATGTAAAACTAAAAGCCCCCATCAAATTGGTGAATATTTTAGTCGAGCAATTATTGATTCCCTTTATGTAATTAATAGCCAAAAGTCTGATAAAAAAAGGGCAGCAAAAACTTTCATTAATACGATTTTTTTTAATGGAGAATTTCATAAAGATCTTGCTTTGGGGATTAAGCATGGAGTTGCTATTGCTGAGGGTGCTAATTTAACTAAGGACCTTGGAAATTTACCACCCAACATTTGCACTCCATCTTACCTAGCATCAACAGCTAAAAAGATTGCTAATACTTTTGGCATGAAAGCAAAAGTTTATGATCAAAAGCAGATTGAAAAATTAAAAATGGGTTCATTTTTGTCAGTAGCAAAGGGAAGCAGGGAGGCGCCAAAGTTCATTGTTGTTGAAAGCTTAAGGGGCCCAAAAAATAAAAAACCTATCATTCTTGTTGGCAAGGGGATTACATTTGATGCAGGGGGCATATCAATTAAACCTTCGCCTGATATGGATGAAATGAAATATGATATGTGTGGTGCTGCCACCGTTCTTGGAACAATGAAAACAATTGGTGAACTTAACTTACCATTAAATATTATTTTTCTGATTCCCTCTTGTGAAAATTTACCTGATGGAAATGCTGTCAAGCCTGGAGATATTGTCAAAAGTATGTCAGGTCAAACAATAGAGATACTAAATACAGATGCTGAAGGTCGATTAATACTATGTGACGCTCTAACATATGCCGAAAGATATAAACCAGAGGTCGTCATTGATGTCGCAACCCTTACAGGTGCCTGTGTAATTGCCTTGGGACATCATGCCACCGGTTTATTTAGTAATGATCATGAGTTATCTGGTGAATTAAAGGATGCTGGTGTTAGGGCGCTTGATGAGGCATGGCCAATGCCTTTATGGGATGAATATCAATCTCAATTAAATAGTAATTTTGCAGATATGGCCAACATTGGTGGTCGTGCCGCCGGAAGTATAACTGCAGCCTGCTTCCTATCTCGTTTTGCAAAGAAATATAGTTGGGCTCATTTGGATATTGCAGGTACTGCATGGGTATCTGGAAAAGAGAAAGGTGGTACTGGAAGACCTGTTCCTTTACTAAGTCAATTTTTAATTGATCAAGCAAAAAAATAATTCTTGACGAATATTCAGTTCATTTTGAATGTACAGGACAAAAGATCCCTTACATTAAGACTAACACGATCACTTTTCAAGAGAAGACACTCTATTTTAATTTTCTGTGAAGATGATAAATTTTCATCAAATTTAAGCAATGATTTATGGGCAAGTAAGGATTCTTTCATAGTTAATTCTGAAGAAAATTTTTCAGAATTTGACAGAGTTTTTTTAACTACTTTCCAGACCGACAAGATGGACGATGTTTTGGTAAACTGTTCTTTAAAATTAACTAATGATTTTAGTCGTTATTTAAAATTATACGAACTTGTTTCATCTGAAGAGGAAGATAAAAATCTGGCACGTGACCGCTTCAAATTTTATCGTGATTGTGGCTTTCGTCTCAATGCTATAGATGAGTCTGAATTAATTACTTTATAGACTCTTGATACATTTTATGGGTAAGAAAATTCTCAGACTTTATTTCCGTAATGAACTCCACCTCACATATCCAAGTTTCATAGGGCGCATCATTTATCAATTCAGGAGTCTTGAGAATTTCCTCATTAACCGATTGAACCTTGCATAAATTTGGACAGATTATTTCAGATGCTGTTTTTACTGACTCAATTGAGCCAAGGCTCTCACCACCTGCAACCTCTCTATTTAAATGTATCTCAACAAATACAATATCCCCCAAAAGATCCTGAGCAAAATTAGTAATTCCTAATTTAAAAAAATTACCATGTAATTTTTTTATCCATACATGTTCTTTTGTAAACAGTAAGTTTTCTTCATAATTCATTGAAATACCTTTACTTTTTAATGACAATTTAATCCCAATTGTATATGATCATACTGAACAAATGAATAAGGATTAGCATTGATCAATAAACACTTCTCTACAATTTTATTGATAATTTCTTTTGTATTTTTATTTAATTCACTTTCTTACGCAAAAAATAGCAACCTGCCTGATGTCCGTTCCGCTAAAGCGATTGTGGTAAATCAGAAAACAGGCGAGATAATTTATGAAAAAAGTGCTGGTTCTATAAGTTCCATCGCATCATTAACTAAGCTCATGACTGCCATGGTAATTCTTGATTCAGGTGTGAATTTAGACCAAGAAATTAAAGTTACAAAAGCAGACATTGATCGCATCAAACGCACAGGTTCTCGAATACCGATTGGCTCAAAGTTGACTAGATATGAATTACTTGAGTTTGCTTTGATGGCTTCTGATAATCGTGCCGCCTCAGCTTTAAGTCGTTCTTATCCAACGGGTAGACAAGGTTTGGTTGATGCAATGAACGTTAAAGCAAAAAAGCTTGGAATGTTTTCTACTAATTTTAGAGATCCCACTGGGCTTCATAAAGGGAATACCTCTACAGCTATTGATTTAGTAAAAATGGCCCAAGCCGCCTATCAATATCCTTTGATAAGAAAGATGACAACTGAACCACAAGGTGAAATCAATTATGGCAAGAGAAATTACAAAATTGGTTTTGTAAATACAAATCGATTAGTTAGAAAAGGTATATGGGATATAGGTTTATCTAAAACAGGATTTATAAGGGAATCTGGACGATGTCTGATTATGCAGGCTATAGTTAATAATGAGCCGGTAATTATGGTTTTTTTAAATTCTTACGGTAAACTCACCCGTTTTGCTGATGCAAAAAGGGTTAAAAAGTGGATGGAAAAAAACTATATTCGACAGAGTCAAATGTCTAGAAGGTAGTTAGGCTGCCTTTTTACTTTTAGGAGATTTTTTCTTTCCGGTTTTTGTCTTACTTTCTTTATTTTTGATCATTTCTAATGCTAATTCTAATGTGATTTCATCAATATCTATATTTTTTGCAATTGGAGCTTTTGTTGATCCCCTTTGAACATATGGGCCATATCTCCCGTTAAATATCTCCACCGACAGATTTTTTTCTTCATCTTCACCAAGCACTTTTAGTGGCGCATTTTTTGCAATTGCCTCATTTATTAATTCCACAGCTCTAGTATGAGTAAGTTCAAAGATATTTTCAGATTTTGGTATAGATTTAAATTTACCATCGTGATTTACATAGGGCCCAAAACGACCGATATTGGCAACTATCTTTTTATTTGTGTCTGGGTGTAATCCCAAGTCAAGAGGTAGAGATAAAAGTTTCTTTGCAATTTCCTCATTAACATCTGCCATTGGAATCTCGGGGGGGATACTGACTCTTTTGGGCTTTTTCTTTTCCTCTTTATTTAACTCCCCAATTTGCAGATAGGGACCATAAGGGCCCATCATGAGCAATACATTCTGTTTGGTCTCATGATCAACAAAAATTACTTTCGGCTCTTGGGGTAACTCACCGTTCACATTCCTTGTAAAGTCACATTTGGGATATCCAGAACATGCAATGAAATTACCTCTACGTCCGAGCTTTATAAATAATGGCTGTTCACATTTTGGACAGTTTTCATTAATGGCCTCTTGAGTAATTTCCGAGCGATCGATATTTTCTTTTTCTTTAATTTGTTTATCAAAATCAACCCAAAAATTCTTTAGCACTTCAGTCCAATTCGCTTCGGATCTTGCGATATTATCAAGTTGCTCCTCTAGGCTTGCCGTGAAATCATAATCAACATAGTGGTCAAAATGTTGTGTTAGGAATTTGTTAACGACCTTTCCAACATCGGATGGCGTGAATCGTTTTTTCTCAAGCAGCGCATATTCTCTATCTTGTAAGGTTGAGATAATACTTGCATAGGTAGATGGTCGACCAATACCATATTCTTCCAAGATTTTAACTAAACTTGCCTCAGTATATCTTGGTGGCGGTTCTGTGAAATGTTGATCTCCATAAATTCTCTTGACCGTTAAAATATCTCCAACCTCAAGGGCAGGGAGCTTATTATCTTCGTCATCATTGTTTTTTGGATCATCTTCACTTTCCAGATAGACAGACATGAACCCAGCAAATTTTAGCGTTTGTCCTGACGCTCTAAAAATTGTCTCACCTTTTCCTATTTGGATGTCTACGCTGACGGCATCAAAAATTGCTGCTGACATTTGGCATGATAACGTTCGCTTCCAAATCATGTCATAAAGTCTAAATTGCTCATCAGACAAATAAGCTTTAAGTTTTTCTGGTGAATTTTCGACATTGGTGGGGCGAATAGCTTCGTGAGCCTCCTGAGCATTCTTTGCTTTTGTTTTGTATCCGATAGCTTTTAAAGGTAAATATTCAGAGTCATAATGATTCTTGAGATATGATCGAATTTGCGCAATAGATTCGTTGGATAAGTTCATGGAGTCTGTTCGCATATAACTAATAAGCCCAATCGCCCCCTCCTTTGTTTCAATTCCCTCATATAATTGTTGCGCAACACGCATGGTTCGATTTGTTGTAAAACCTAATTTTCTAACAGCTTCTTGTTGCATTGTTGAGGTCGTGAAAGGTGCAGACGGTTTTCTTATCCTTTGTTTTTTTTCTACCCTTGAAACAGTTGCCTTCCCAGAGCTTTTTAGCAATAATTCACCAACTATTTTTTCTTGTTGCGTTTGAGAGGTAACAGTGAATTGCTCCACTTTTTCGTTATTAAGTGTAAAAAGTTTTGAGGAAAAACCTGCTTTTTCCTTTAACGCGTCCAGGTGGATGCTCCAATATTCTTTTTGAATAAATTTCTCTATCTCATTTTCTCTTTCAATGATGAGCCTGAGTGCAGGACTCTGGACACGACCCGCGGATAAACCACGCCTTATTTTTTTCCATAACAACGGAGATAAATTAAAACCCACTAGATAATCTAATGCCCTTCTGGCCTGCTGGGCATTAACTAAATTCATTG
The DNA here is from genome assembly GCA_016778465.1 of Methylophilaceae bacterium. GTDB lineage: Bacteria > Pseudomonadota > Gammaproteobacteria > Burkholderiales > Methylophilaceae > BACL14. The sequence continues at coordinate 27,150 of JADHPM010000009.1, read as the reverse complement.
ATAAATCCCGAGGATTTTTGATTGCCTCAGTGATAGCTGACTTGGTAATCTCTTCAAAAATTACACGTTTTACTGGCTTAGACCCAACTAATTTTTTTTCCTTAAGCATTTCGGAAAGATGCCAGGATATTGCTTCACCTTCTCTATCAGGATCAGTGGCTAAGTATATGGCATCTGCTTTTTTTACGGCCTTGAAAATCTCATCAACATATTTTTTATTTCTTTCAATTGGTGCATAAGTCATTTCAAAGCTATTAGTATCTATTGCCCCTGTTTTTGGAAGCAGATCTCTGACATGCCCGTATGATGCAAGTACCTCAAAATCTTTGCCTAAGTATTTACCAATAGTTTTTGCTTTTGATGGCGATTCAACGATAAGAAGAGTTGTCATGAATTTTTAGCTATAAAAATAACGCATGATAAGGACAAAGAGAAAACTATTCAAGTAATAAAAAAATATTAAATTTTTTCTATTGCGATAATTTTTTTTAGAACAGCGTCTAGCTCAGAAGAATTATCTGTTTTTAAGTCTTTGAAATTAAGTAGATTATTATCCGCAAGGTGTGAAGGTTCTGCGTTGGTGAGAGATTTAAAAATATTTGAAATACGGCCCGGATTTTTTCTTTCCCAATTATTTAACATTTTTTTTATGTTTTGACGCTCTAAATTCTCTTGAGAGCCACATAAATTACATGGAATAATAGGGAAATTCATCGCATTTGAGAATTTTTGAATATCTTTTTCTTCACAAAAAGCAAGCGGCCTTATAACAATATTTTGTTTATCATCAGATAAAAGTTTGGGTGGCATTGCCTTTAATTTAGAGCCATGAAACATATTCATAAAAAAAGTTTCCACAATATCGTTTTTGTGATGACCAAGCGCAATTTTAGTGATTTTCAAATCTTTCGCTGTCTTATAAATTATCCCACGACGCAACCTGGAACATAGAGGGCACGTTGTTTTTCCGATTGGAATTTTATCTTTAACGATTGAATAGGTATCTTCTGTGACTATGTGAAAGGGGATTTGATATTTTTTAAAAAAATTTGGTAACGTTTGCTCCGGAAAACCAGGCTGCCGTTAATCAAGATTCATAGCTATGATTTCAAAATTTATTGGGGCTCTTTTCTGCAGCGTAATTAATATAGATAAAAGGGTAAAAGAGTCTTTCCCACCACTTACACAAACCATAACCCTGTCACCATCTTTAATCATGTTGAAGTAATCAATAGCTTTTCCCGTTTGGCTAATTAATTTTTTTTGAAGTTTTATAAAGTTACCTGTTGGCCTAGCAGCTGTCATTTCGGAAATAATCATACCGACCTTCCCCCGTCAACCTTTAAATTATGACCAGTAATATATTCTGCAGCTAAAATATATTCTATTGCTTTCGCAATATCATCAGGCTCTCCAGTTCTTTTAAGCAGCGTTTGATCGATCACTGTCTTTTTATATGCTTCATCAAAACTTTGATTTGAATCTGGCCATATAATTGGTCCTGGTGCAATACTATTTACTCTGATATAAGGAGCTAAGTCTTTAGCAAGCGATTTAGTTAAATTGATTAAACCTGCTTTTGCTAAAGAGTAGACAGAGTAATCTTTTTTTGGGTTATCGATATTTGCATCAGTAATGTTAATGATAGAACCCTTGGTCTTTTTAAGAAATGGAGCTGCAGATTGCGATAAAAAAAGGGCAGCCTTAAGGTTGACACCTAATAAATCATCCCAATGAGTTTCACTTATATCGCCAATTTTCGTAGGGTAATATGTAGATGCATTATTAATTAGAATATCAATTCGACCATAAATTTCGTTGCACGTTTTTATGAGTTTCTCACATTCGTTACGTTTAATTAGATCGGCAGAAATAATAGTGATGGAATTTTTTCTTTTAGCGCTTAACTCTGCTTCTAACTTTTTGGCGTCATCTTTAGAAGAATTATAGTGTACTAATAAATTAATATTATTTTGATGGAGGCGCCGACAGATTGCCGCACCAATTCTTCTTGCACCTCCAGTAATGATTGCTGTTTTGAAATTATTAGCCATAATTTTTTTATTTGTTTTATTGTGATTATAATCTACCCAAATGAAAAAAAACTTAACACTCTCAGAGGAAGAAAAAAAATCCTCTGATAAATTAAAACAGATAATTCACTCAGAAATAAAGTTAGAAGGCCCTATTTCCTTTTCAAGGTTTATGCAATTAGCGTTGTACCACCCAGAATTTGGCTATTATCAGGCAAAAAGCAATATTTTTTCTCAGGATGGTGACTATACAACATCACCAAATATTTCATCCATGTTTGCTGAAGTTTTTGTAAATGATTTTGAAAAAATTTTTGAATTGTCGGGTAAAAATATTTTAGAGCTCGGTGCTGGGAACGGTAATTTTTGTACATCAATTCTTAAATGTTTTGATTCAAGAAAAATTGATTTTGAGCATTATTACATTTTTGAAAGCAGTGCCTCATTAATTCATGTTGCAAAAACTCAACTCAAAAAAAAGTTATCTCCCAAAGACTATTCTAAAATTATTTGGTTGGAAGAATTGCCCTCATGTTTTAGGGGTGTAATATTCATGAACGAATTTTTTGATGCATTACCGGTTGGAGTTTATTTAAAAAAAGATAAAAAAGTCTTTGAAAAGTATGTTGATATTAAAAATGACCACTTTGTTTGGGTTGAAAAGAGTATTGAAGAGAATTATCAATTCAATAATTTGCCAATTGATAAATTACCGAATGATTATACTTTTGAATATTCTGAAGGTTATGAATTATGGGTTGAACAAATAAGAAAAACACTCGCACAAGGCGCAATTTTTATTATTGATTATGGTTTCCATGAGCAAGAGTTATTTCATCCAGATCGGTCATCGGGAACTATGATGTGTTATAGCAAACATCAATCTCATTTTGACCCTTTTCTTAACATTGGTCAGCAAGATATATCATGTCACGTCAATTTCTCATTGTTGAAACGTCTCATGGATAAAAATTTTCAGATTGAGGGCTTTGTGTCGCAGGCAAATTATTTAATAAATGCAAATATTCTTGAGCTTTTAAATGCATTTGATCCTGAGGACGATGTCGTATACAGAAAAAAGGTGTCTGAATTAAATATTTTAATTTCGCCGGCTGAAATGGGAGATATTATTAAGGTCCTGGCTTTCTCAAAGGACATTAATCTTCAGCTTGAAGGATTCAGTAAAAATGACAGATCTCACACCCTGTAGAGTTCTAGGGAGATTTTATGCTCAAAAAAAATGAATTGAGACCTATTCGAAGTTTTGTATTGAGACAGGGTCGATTGACTAAGCATCAAGCTAATGCAATAAAATTATTATCAAAAAACTGGGTAATTCCCTTTGGAAGCAAACTCATTAATTGGGATAAACAATTTCCCAATAAAGATGCTCGAAAAATAATTGAAATTGGTTTTGGAATGGGGGCAACGACAGCAGAAATCGCCCTAAAGCAACAAGACGTCAATTTTATTGGGCTTGAGGTGCATACCCCAGGAGTTGGAAATCTTTTAAACTTAATTCAAAGGAATGAATTAACAAATTTAAAAATTATTCATCACGATGCGGTTGAAGTTTTTGACTCAATGATTGCGACTGAATTACTCGATGCAATCCATATATTCTTCCCTGATCCTTGGCACAAAAAAAGGCATCATAAAAGAAGATTGATTCAAGATAGTTTTTTAAGAAAAATATACCCGGCACTAAAAAGAAATGGTTATCTTCACATTGCAACTGATTGGGAGGATTACGCTAGCTGGATTATAGATGCCATTAATAAATTTGATGGACTCGAGCTGCAAAAGGATAAATTTTTTACAAAACCAAGCTATCGTCCTGATACTAAATATGAAAAAAGAGGGTTAGGTTTGGGGCATGACGTTTGGGATATTTTATCGATAAAGCGCTAACCAATTTTGGATAACATTATCAGCTTCGTCAATTCCGATACGCTTCAGGCTTGAAAATATTTGCGCACTGCATGAGGTTTGGTATAAATCAGCCCAGTCTTCTTTTAATTTTTTTTTAATTTGCAATAAGGTTCTATTTTGTTTATCGCGAGACAACTTGTCACATTTGGTCAGTAAAATATGTATTGGTTTTTGTAAAGGCGCAAACCAATCGAGCATTTGAATATCTAGATCAGTTAATGGGTTCCTAATATCCATAACGATTACCAGCCCAATCAAAGAATGCCTCTCTTGTAAATAACGAGGTAAGGTTTTCTGCCAGTGGTCTTTCATGGCGCCAGGAACTTTTGCATAGCCATAACCCGGGAGATCAACCAGAAACTTTCCTGACGTAATTTCAAAAAAATTAATTAATTGTGTTCTGCCCGGTTGCTTACTGACGTAAGCCAGTCTAGTCTGATTGCTAAGCGTATTAATTGCACTTGATTTTCCTGCATTAGAACGACCGGCAAATGCAATTTCGATACCATCATCATCCGGTAATTCATTGAAATGATTTGCTGAGATAAAAAATTTAGCATTTTGTAGGAAAGGCATGATTTTTCCGAATTTTATATTGATTAATGCTATCACGTTGAAACTATTTTGGTTAGAATGACGTCTTAAAAAAAGCTTTCATTATGAAAATACTAAAAATACTCTACTTCGTCACACTTATGTACATAAACTCACATGTTTATGCAAATGATGATTCGTCAATTGATTTAGAACAAGCTAAAAAGATAGTTAATAATCTCTGTATAGCCTGTCATGGTATTGATGGCAATAGTTCAATACCGGCCAACCCAAACTTATCTGCTCAACATGCTGGTTATATTACGAAGCAGCTCATGCAATTTAAAAATGGTGAAAGAGAAAATGCAGTGATGAAAGGAATGGTGGCAAGCTTAAGTGAGGAAGATATGGTTAATCTTGGATTTTATTTCGAGCAACAAAAACAAAAATTATTAACGGCCTCCAGTAATGGAAAAAATTCTTTGGGTGAAAAAATTTATAGAGCAGGGGTAGCTTCCAAAAATATTCCCGCTTGTGCAAGCTGCCACGGACCTGCGGGTCATGGCATACCAGACCTTTATCCAAGACTTAACAGTCAGCATGCCGATTATACAGTTTCGCAACTTAATGCTTTTCGTCTTGAAAAGAGAATGAATGACAATGCAATGATGATGAGAACAATTGCGCAAAAACTTACAGAAAAAGAAATGTCTGCAGTTGCTGATTATATACAGGGCTTAAGATAACTCTTAATAAGAAACTCTACTTCAAATTGAGTGTCCCATTTTTTTAACCTCCAATTCAGACAAACTGTGAATCAAGACGCACAAAAATTAATGACATTCTCACAATTGCTCAGCTCAATGCGGTTTGCAATATCTATGTTAAGTTTTGTAGCTCTTGCCTCAATTATTGGTACGGTGCTAAAACAAAATGAGTCTTACGAGAGCTATATCATAAAATTTGGCCAATTTTGGTTTGATTTTTTTGAAGTTTTAGGTCTTTACAATGTTTACCAAGCCTCCTGGTTCATTATTATCTTAATATTTTTAATTGCCTCAACATCGCTTTGCATCTATCGAAATGCCCCTCAAGTTATGAGGGATATTCAGGAGTTTAATGTAAAAATTAAAGAGGAATCTTTGAGAAACATGAAGTATTCCTCGCAAATTAATATGCCTAAAAACGCTTTAGATAATTGCCAACAAGTGTTAATTGATAATGGTTTTAAGGTTAAATTAACAAACAAAGATTCTGCAGTTCTCCTCTCTGCGAAAAAAGGCCAATTTCAAAAAATGGGATATTTTTTTACACATATCTCAATCATTATTATTAGTATTGGCGGCTTGATGGATGGTAATTTGGTATTCAAGGCGCAAGAGCATTTTGGGGTTAAGTCAATTGAAACAGAGGATTTGCCATTATCCAAGATTCCAAAAACCAGTTGGCTTGAGAGCACCAATTTTTCATACCGTGCAAATATGTTACTCAAAGAGGGTGAAATCCAAAGTGTTGCCTTTCTGCCAAGAAAAGATGGTTATCTAGTCCAAGACCTCCCTTTCACAGTTGCACTTAAAGATTTTGAAATAAAGCACTACTCCTCAGGTCAGCCTAAATCATTTGAGAGTGACTTGCTCATCAAAGATAAAGAAACTGGAGAGACAGTAAGAAAAATCATTAGCGTTAATAAGCCTCTAACTTATAAGGGCATCACTTTATACCAATCAGATTTCCAAGATGGTGGGTCTAAACTAAAGATTAACCTATGGGACCTGCAAATGAAATCATCATCTGAAGAAATGAAATCTGAAGTTTTTAAAATTAATCCCATCACTCACAGTGGCAAAAAGCTTTTATTTGAATTTGAGGATTTTCGGCTATTTAATATTTTAGATATTGAGATGAATGGGGAAAAAGTTTCAAAAAATGTTGGACCAAATTTTACATATAAGGTTAGAAACGAATCAGGGCAAGCAGTTGAATATCAAAATTTTCAATTTCCGATGAGAGTCAATGGAGCACAATATTTCATGAGTGGAATGAGAGTTTCACAACAAGAAGATTTTCGTTACTTAAAAATACCTGCAGACGCAAATAATAGTTTGCAAGGTTTTATGATTTTTAAGAACTTATTATTTTCATCGGTTAAGACCAATGAAGCAATTGATAGGATTATTAAAGATACATCAGAGAATTCCACAAATGATCCGCAAGCATTTAAGTTGAGCTTAGAAAAGGTTATACAAATGTTCATTTCAGGTGGCTATTCTGCTGTTGCACAGAGTATCGAACAAAATATACCAGCAGAAAAACAAACTGAAATTGCAAATACTTATATTAAAATTATCTTTCTAATTGCGAATAACCTTGTTGAGCTATATAAACAAGATAACCCTGATGATGACCTTTATGAAATCGACGATCTTCAGAAATTTATCCAAGACGCCCTAAACACTCTTAGTGATAGGTTTTTTTATGGCCATGATTTTTATTTAGAGTTGGTGGATTTTGAGCATATCCAGGCTAGCGGTTTGCAATTAACAAAAGCGCCTGGCCAGTTTTGGGTTTACTTAGGCTCATTATTTTTAGTCCTTGGAATTTTCTGTATGATTTACATCCAAGAAATCCGACTTTGGATCTTTAAAAAAAATAATAGCAACAAAGCAACTCTTGCAATGTCTACTAATAGGGAACATTTGGACTTTAAAACAATTTTTGAAGATTTACTTGAAAAGCTTAACAACAAGGTATAAACATGATGCGTAAGTTAAATACTGACCTTTTATTTTTTTTCTTTCTCCTTTTGACTGGCGCCTACGCTTTATACTCTTTTCATTCCTACATGGATTATTATGAAATGGTAATTCTGGTTGGCTCTATCCTTGGCTTTTCATGGTTAGGAAAATTTTGGCAAGTTTTTAAGAAATATTTTCTTTCAGTTTTTTCCATAAGTTTACTTGGTGTTTATTTATATCAGGGAAATTTGGCCAACGCTGAAACAAATTTTATTCTAAAATATTTTCTCTCAAGCCAGTCATCAATCATGTGGATGAGCGCTTTCTTTCCTTTGGCGTTATTTACCTATTGGTTTTATTTATTTAACCAGCAAACATTTTATGGAAAATTAGCGTCTAATTTTACTTGGATTGCAACAATTATGGGGATGGTGGGGTTAATGGTTCGATGGTTTGAATCTTACCTCATTGGGGTCGATGTCGGACATATTCCTGTTAGTAACCTATACGAAGTATTCGTCCTCTTTTGTTTAATTACAGCACTCATGTATCTTTACTATGAACAAAAACTAAACACTATGAAAATGGGTGGCTTTGTTTTAATTGTAATCAATGCCGCAGTCGCTTTTCTTCTTTGGTATACCTTTTCCAAAGGTGCTGATGAAATTCAGCCTCTAGTCCCGGCGCTTCAATCGTATTGGATGAAAATACATGTTCCTGCGAATTTTATAGGCTACGGTGCGTTTGCAATGGCAGCGATGATTTCTATCGCATATTTAATTAAGGATAAAGGATATATGGTTGATTTATTGCCAGCAAAACATATACTTGATAATATGACTTACCAAGCAATTGCAATTGGATTTATATTTTTTACCATTGCAACTATACTTGGCGCGATATGGGCTGCGGAAGCGTGGGGTGGTTATTGGTCTTGGGATCCAAAAGAGACCTGGGCACTAATAGTTTGGCTTAATTATGCTGCATGGCTTCATTTAAGACTAATCAAGGGATTAAGAGGATCCTTGTTAGCTTGGTGGTCAGTGATAGGCTTGGTTATCACAACTTTTTGCTTTTTAGGGGTAAATCTGTTTCTTTCCGGTTTACACTCTTATGGTGAATTGTAAATTGCGTACCATCACTATTTGAATAAAATTTAGTTTAAGATAATCTTATGACAGACAATCTGATCTCCATCGAAAATGTAAGCTTTGCGTATGGCAAAACACTTTTACATAAAGATATTAATATGCAGTTTAGTCGTGGAAAAGTTTCGGCTATTATGGGGGGAAGTGGCTGCGGGAAAACAACTATACTAAGGCTGATTGGCGGACAGTTACAGCCAAATTCTGGAAAAGTCGTCGTTGATGGAGACGTCGTTCATGAACAAGATAGAAACGGTTTGTATCACCTGAGAAGAAAAATGGGTATGCTCTTTCAGCATGGTGCACTCTTTACAGACCTTTCTGTTTATGAAAATGTAGCCTTTCCTATGCGAGAACATACGGATCTGCCTGAAAATATTATTCGGGACTTGGTATTGCTTAAATTGAACGCAGTAGGATTGAGGGGCGCACAAGACAAAATGCCTGCAGAGCTATCAGGAGGTATGGCGCGAAGAGTAGCCCTCGCACGAGCAGTTGCGCTTGACCCTGATATTATTATGTATGATGAGCCTTTTGCGGGGCTCGACCCCATTTCCATGGCGGTTATATGCGATCTCATTCGGTCTTTAAATGACGCCCTAGGCGCAACCTCAATTATTGTCACGCATGATGTTGCGGAAACATTTTCTTTTGCGGACTATATTTATTTTCTTGCTGACGGAACGATTGCTGCAGAGGGTTCTCCTAAGCAATTGATGGCCTCGAAACTGCCTTTTGTTAAGCAGTTTATCCACTCAGAAAAAGATGGCCCTGTTCCATTTCATGCTGATGCACCTAACTATAGAACTGATTTAAGATTATGAATAAATTGATAAATTTTTTTGGTAATATTGGATTCGCGGTTAGATCACGTCTTTATCGATTGGGTGCTGGAACACGTCTTTTTTTCTTAACCTTAATTTATTCTGCAGATAGTTTTAAAAGAATTCACTTAACAATTAGGGAAGTTTATTTCACAGGGGTACTGTCCCTAGTCATTATTGTTGTTTCAGCATTTTTTGTTGGGATGGTATTGGGTTTGCAAGGATATTACACCCTTGAAAAATATGGATCCTCCGAAGCTATAGGTGTCTTAGTTGCATTGGCATTGGTGCGCGAACTAGGACCTGTCGTTACAGCATTATTATTTGCTGGGCGTGCAGGAACAGCAATTACGGCTGAAATTGGTCTTATGAAAGCTACTGAACAACTTTCAGCTATGGAAATGATGGCGGTTAGCCCAGTAGCCAGGATAATCGCTCCACGATTTTGGGCTGGAATGATAAGTATGCCGATTTTAGCTACCATTTTCTCGATGGTTGGAATTTTAGGAGGTTACTTTATCGCGGTCCTTGTTATTGGAGTAGATGAAGGGGCGTTTTGGTCACAAATGCAAGCCAACGTAGACTTTAGTAATGATATTGTTGATGGTGCAATTAAAAGTGTTGTGTTTGGTTTTGCATGTACAATTATCGCATTATTTGAAGGTTTTGACGCACCCCCAACCGCGGAAGGGGTCAGTCGTGCAACAACGAGAACAGTTGTCATTTCATCACTAGCAGTGCTAGGCTTAGATTTTATTTTGACTTCGTTCATGTTTGTTTAATAAACTGAAAGGTAACAAATGGAAAGAGCAAAAATTGATATTTGGGTTGGAATACTTGTTGCTTTAGGCATAGCAGCATTTTTCGCTTTGGCAACAAAAGTTGGCAATCTAACGTCGAATGATATTCGAGAAACCTACACGGTTCTTGCGCACTTTGAAAATATTGGGGGCCTAAAACCGAGAGCACCCATCAAAGGTGCGGGGGTTGTAGTTGGGCGGGTAAAATCTATCGTTTTTAATACGGAAGCTTACCATGCTATAGTGGAACTGGATATTGATAAACGCTACGTCTTTCCCAAGGATACCTTTGCAAATATTTATACTTCAGGTTTATTAGGAGAACAATATATTGGACTGGAAGCTGGGGGAGATGAAAATAATCTTGTTGAGGGCGATTTAATAACCTATACGCAAGACGCTGTGGTTCTTGAGAAGCTAATTAGTCAATTCCTATATAGTAAAGCGTCTGAGGAGGACTAGGGTTATGCTTGATAAAATGAAATTTCTTTTAGTTTTCTTAACTTTTTTTTCGTTTCCGCTGCTAGCAGAGCTAGCTCCCGACGAGTTGGTGAGGAAAACAGCAGATGATGTCATTACTGCAATTAAAAGCGACAAAGATATTCAAGCTGGTAACAAAAGTAAAATATACAAACTGGCAGAAGAAAAAATCTTACCAAATTTTGATTTTGATAAGATCTCCCGTTTAGTTATTGGAAAACATTGGAGAACTTCAAGTGAAGAGCAAAAACTACAATTTAAAGAAGAGTTTAAAAATTTATTGTTAAGAACTTATGCTGTAGCCCTTGGAAAGTATCAAGATCAAAAGATTGAGTTTTTGCCAATGCGAATGAAACCGGAAGATAAGATTGTTACGGTTAAATCTGAAATAATCCAATCCGCTGCTCAGCCTGTCAAGGTCGATTATGTCCTCACAAGGGGCGGGCCACAGGGCTGGAGTGTGATTGATATTATTATCGAAGGAGTAAGTTTGGTAACGAATTACCGGGGTCAATTCGCCAGTGAGATTAAATCTAACGGGATGGATGGCTTGATTAAGGTACTAGCTGCCAAAAATAAATCTAATGATGAAGGTTAGTTTTGGCAAATTCTAGCGACGAAATTCTATATTTATCAGGTAAATTAACTTACCATAATGTATCCCCTTTGCTTGAAAAAATAAAAAATCAAACTTGGGCATCACCAATAAGCATAGATTTTAAGAGTGTTGAAGAAATAGATACCTCACTTATTAGTGTCATTTTTGAATTTCAACGTGAGGCCAAAAAAAATAATTCAAGCTGCACCCTAATAAATATTCCAGATAACCTCAAAGTTTTAGCAAAACTTTACGGTGTAGAACAATATCTCACTCAGAAAAATTAATCTTTTTTAGTGCCCTGTGAAATCAGCAATCATTTTTAAAAATGTAAAAAAAACCTATGCAAGCTTGCAAGCCGTTGATGGTATTTCTTTGAATATTCCTGAAGGCGAATTTTTTGGACTATTAGGTCCTAATGGAGCTGGCAAATCAACAATGATTAATATGCTGGCAGGACTTGTAAAACCCACCTCTGGTTCTATATCCGTGATGGGATACGATGTTCAAGCCAGCTATCAAGAAGCAAGACATTCAGTTGGAATCGTTCCTCAAGAGCTTGTATTTGATCCCTTTTTCAATGTTCGTGAAATGTTGAGATTTCAAGCAGGATATTTTGGTAAAGGTAAAGAGAATGATAGTTGGATTGATGAGGTAATTGATCGTCTTGATTTAAGAGAAAAAGCGCATACCAATATGAGAAAACTTTCTGGTGGCATGAAAAGACGAGCATTAATTGCACAGGCTTTAGTTCATCGCCCACCTGTAATTGTTTTAGATGAGCCTACAGCAGGCGTGGATGTTGAACTTCGTCAGCGACTATGGTCGTTCATTAAAGAATTAAATAAAGAAGGACATACCATAGTTCTAACAACGCATTATCTAGAAGAAGCTGAGGCTTTATGCAATTCTGTTGCGATGATGCGATCTGGAAAAATTGTCGCAGCTGATACGACTAAAAATTTACTTAAAAAATTCGCATCCAAAAATTTAAAGCTAAGATTGGATTTAAAGTCAAACAAAACATTACCAGCAGATATCAAACGCATACAGCATGAAGCTATTGGACAAGACTATATCTTTCAGCTAAAAAAAATAACTGACATTGCAAAAATCACCGAATCATTAGGTAAAGCCAAGATAGATATTCTTGATTTGCAAGCTGTTGATATTGATTTAGAAAATGTTTTCTTAAAATTAACAGGTAAATAAAAGTAAATGGTGAATACTCGAAGTCAATGGATCGGAATGTGGACTTTACTAAAAAAGGAGGTGCTGCGTTTTTGGAGAGTTGTCTTCCAAACTGTAGCCTCCCCAGTGATTACCGCGGTATTATATTTAATGATTTTTTCTCATGTTCTTGGTGAAAGAGTTCAAGTTTATGAGGGTGTAGCTTATACATCGTTTTTGATACCAGGCTTAATTATGATGTCATTGCTCCAAAATGCCTTTTCAAATAGCTCATCAAGTCTTGTGCAATCAAAAGTGATGGGCAATATAGTATTTCTCTTGCTTACCCCCTTGAGTTATATTCAATTTTTTGTCGCATTTCTGGTTGCTTCTATCTTAAGAGGAATTTTTGTTGGATTTGTTATATATATCGTTGCATTGTTTTATGTTGATCTGCCTATAAATCATCCATTTTTTGTAATAAGCTTTGCTATCCTGGGAGGTGGATTACTGGGAGCATTTGGAATTATTGCGGGTATATGGTCGGATCGTTTTGATCAAATGGCTGCTTTTGGTAACTTTGTAATAATGCCGCTCTCTTTTCTTTCAGGTGTTTTCTATTCAATACACTCACTCCCGGAGATATGGCAATCGATTTCTAAATTGAATCCATTTTTTTATATGATCGATGGTTTTCGATTTGGATTTTTTGGCCAATCAGATATTTCTCCATGGATTAGTTTATCCATAGTTACCATTTTCTTTATTGTATTATCCGTAATTGCTATTCGAATGTTAAAATCAGGCTATAAACTTCGGAATTAATATGCTATCTCCAGACACTATTAAAGATATTATTAATCAAAATTTGGATTGTGAATTTATTGATGTTAAAGGGGATGATGGTACACACTTTGAAGCTTTAATTGTGAGCAAACTCTTCGAAGATTTATCAATTATTAAACAACACCAGCTGGTATATGACGCATTAGGAAAGATGATGCAACATGAGATTCATGCATTATCAATAAAAACAATGACCCCCTTTAATTGGGGTAAATTACAAAAAATGGAGTAAATCATGTCTGTCGACTTAAGAATAAAAGAATTAATCAATAATCACCCAGTACTATTATTTATGAAAGGAAACCCAAAATTTCCTCAATGTGGCTTTTCAAGTTTAGCCTGCCAAATTCTAGATGCTTCTGGTGCAAATTTCCATACAGTTGATGTCTTGCAGGACCAAGAAATTCGCGAGGGAATAAAAGTTTTCTCTAATTGGCCCACCATCCCTCAACTCTATATCAAAGGAGAATTTATTGGCGGCTCGGATATCATGAGAGAAATGTATGAGTCAGGAGATTTAGCTAAAGTTTTTTCGGATATCTAGATTGGACAAACTGGTTATTCATGGTCAGAGGGAGATCGGTGGAGAAGTGCAAATTTCTGGCTCTAAAAATGCTGCCCTCCCTATTTTAATTTCAACTATTTTAACCCCTGAAAAAGTTGAGCTTACAAATGTTCCAATGCTCCAAGATATTTTCACTACAAAAAAACTGCTAAATGTTTTAGGTGTCAATGTAAAATCCGAGGGTAATAATTTTGTCGTTCAAGCAAATAAATTAAATCAGTTTGATGCCCCCTATGAGCTAGTCAAAACTATGCGAGCTTCGATACTTGTTTTAGGGCCATTGCTGGCAAGATTTGGGCAGGCGAGGGTCTCGCTTCCTGGAGGGTGTGCTATCGGATCAAGACCAGTAGATATCCATATCAAAGGCTTTGAAGCTATGGGAGCTAAGATTAATATTTCCCATGGATACATAGACGCAAAATCTGATCATTTACCCAATAAACGTTTACAAGCTGCAACTATTTTTATGGACCAAGTCAGCGTTACAGGAACAGAAAATTTAATGATGGCAGCAACCCTTGCAGAGGGTGTGACTACTCTTGAAAATGCCGCTCGAGAGCCTGAGGTAGTTGACTTGGGTGAGTGCTTAGTTAAAATGGGCGCCAAAATAGATGGTTTAGGTTCAAACCGAATTGTTGTTAGAGGTGTAAAAGAATTAAGCGAAACCCATCATCAAATCATGTTTGATCGGATTGAGGCGGGTACTTTTTTGGTTGCTGCAGCTATCACGGGTGGTGAAATAACTTGCCAGGGTGTTGACCCAGGCAAATTAGATGCTGTGATGAGAAAATTAACAGAAGCGGGTGTAGATATAAAAGTAAAAGGTAATGAAATTTGCGCTAAAGGCCAAAGAAGATTGAAGGCTGTTAATATAATTACAGCCCCTTATCCTGCTTTTCCAACGGATATGCAAGCTCAGTTTATGGCAATGAATTGTGTTTCGGATGGCGTTAGTGAGATGACAGAAACTATCTTTGAAAATCGATTTATGCACGTTCAGGAGCTTATCAGAATGGGTGCAGATATTGATATTAAGCATAATACGGCGATCATCCGTGGTGTGAAAAAGTTAGAGGGAGCGAATGTCATGGCAACTGACTTGCGGGCTTCAGCATCTTTAGTTCTTGCTGGATTAATTGCTGAGGGCAAGACGACAATTGATCGAATATACCATTTGGATAGGGGCTATGAAGCTCTTGAGGAAAAATTTAATAAAATTGGCGCTAAAATTGAGAGGGTGTCAGCATGATAACTATTGCATTATCTAAAGGGAGAATTTTTGAGGAGTCTATGCCTATCTTAGAAAGGGCAGGGATCATCTGCACTGAGGATCCCTCAACATCAAGAAAGTTAGTTTTTGAAACTAATAAAAAAGATGTCAGGCTTATCATTGTTAGAGCCTCAGATGTTCCAACCTATGTTGAATGGGGCGGTGCTGATATTGGCATTGCTGGTAAAGATGTTTTGGACGAATATTCAGGAACCGGCCTCTATTACCCTGTTGATTTAAATATTGCTCAATGCAAAATGATGGTTGCAGCGAGTAATGATTTTGATTATGAGAGGGTTATCAAAGATAAACCAAGGTTAAAAGTAGCTACTAAATATCCAAATACCGCTAGAAATTTTTTTTCATTAAAAGGTATGCAGATAGATTTAATAAAGTTATACGGCTCAATGGAATTGGCACCAATTGTCGGTATGGCTGATGTGATTGTGGATTTGGTGAGTTCTGGAAAAACAATAAAAGCCAATAATTTAAAATCAATGGAATTAATTTCTAATATAACCTCGCGTTTAATTGTTAATAAGGCTGCGTTAAAAATGAATATAAAACAAATTAAGCCTTTGTTAGTGAAATTTCAGGAGCTTGTCAGTAGTGAAAATTAAAACATTAACAACTTTAGAGAACGGTTTTAAGCAGCAACTAAAGTCACTTTTGATTGTTGATTCAGATTCAAACGATGAAATTATAGTTTCTGTTAGTAAAATTATTAGCGATATTAGAAAGTCTGGTGATCAATCTCTACTTCAATTCACTAAAAAATTTGATGGCTTGGATGTTAATAAAGTAAGTGAATTAGAAATATCCCAAGCTGAAATAGATGACTCAATTAATAAAATAACTGATGCTCAAAAAGATGCTTTAGAAAAAGCGGCACGTCGGGTTCTTGATTATCATGAGAGACAAATAACAACTTCATGGAATTACAAAGACAACAAAGGTTCTTTATTTGGCCAAAAAGTGACACCGATGGACAGGGTTGGACTCTATGTTCCTGGTGGTAAAGCAGCATACCCCTCATCAGTAATTATGAATGCAATACCTGCCAAAGTTGCTGGCGTTAAAGAGTTAATCATGGTGGTCCCAACTCCGAACGGTGAGCGTAACCAATTAGTATTGGCAGCTGCAAAAGTCTCAGGAGTAAATAGAATTTTCGCAATAGGAGGAGCGCAGGCCATTGCTTCACTCGCCTACGGAACGGAAACAATCCCGAAAGTTGATAAGATTGTTGGTCCTGGGAATGCCTATGTCGCTGAAGCTAAGAGGAGAGTGTTTGGCGCTGTTGGAATTGACATGATTGCGGGACCATCTGAAATATTAATTATATGTGATGGAAAAACAAATCCCGATTGGATCGCAATGGACTTGTTCTCACAAGCAGAACATGATGAATTGGCTCAATCTATCTTAATCTGCCCTGATAAAAATTATATTCAATTGGTGAATAACAGCATTGATAAGCTCATAACGAAAATGAGCCGCGAAAAAATTATAAGATCCTCGCTCCAAAATCGCGGTATTTTTATTCATTCACAGAATTTAGATGAGGCGGCTGAAATTTCCAATATGATTGCGCCTGAACATTTAGAGCTATCTGTTGATGAACCTGAGGAATTGTTAAAAAAGATAACTCATGCTGGTGCAATATTTATGGGTAGAGACACATGTGAGGCCGTAGGTGATTACTGTGCTGGACCAAATCATGTCTTACCTACATCAGGAACAGCAAGATTTTCATCGCCGCTGGGTGTGTATGATTTTCAAAAACGCTCAAGTTTGATTAATTTGTCACAAGAGTCGGCAAGTGTGCTTGGTTATATTGCTGCGGAGTTGGCAATGGGTGAGGGGCTGGAAGCTCATGCACTCTCTGCAAAATATAGAATAAAAGATGAATAGATTCTGGCATGAGACGATCTCTGAGTTAACTCCATATACTCCCGGCGAGCAACCTATAAATCGGCCTCAACTTAAATTAAATACCAATGAAAACCCATTTGGGCCAAGCCCAAAAGTAATTGATGCCATAAAAGAAAATATTAATGCTGAGCTTAGACTTTACCCAGATCCTGAAAGTGAAGATCTGAAGAAAACTCTTGCTCAATACTATCATTTATCAAAGCAATCTGTATTTGTTGGAAATGGATCTGATGAGGTTCTGGCTTTTATTTTTCAAGCCTTTTTCCAAGGCAAAAAACTCTTGTTTCCCGATATAACCTACAGTTTCTACCCTGTTTATTGCAAGTTATTCTCGATTGATTACAAGCTCATTCCTTTAGAGGAAAATTTTGAGATAAATCTTGAAAAATATAACCTTGAGCATGGGGGAGTAATTTTTCCAAATCCCAATGCCCCGACTGGGATCCCAATGAATCTAAATTGTATAAGCGACTTTTTGCATAAAAATCAAAATACAATTGTTGTTGTGGATGAAGCCTATGTTGATTTTGGAACGGATTCTGCACTATGTTTAATAGAGGAATTTGATAACTTAATTGTCACACAATCCTTTTCCAAATCGCGGTCCCTTGCAGGATTGAGAGTAGGCTGTGCATTTGCTCAACCTGAGTTAATTGAAGCAATTAGCAGGGTAAAAAATAGCTTTAATTCCTATCCGCTTGATCGTCTAGCACAAGCTGCAGCCATTGCTGCAATTCAGGATGAAAATTATTTTAAAAAAACTACAAAAAAAATTATTGACGCAAGAAGTTTTTTGGAGCAAGAGCTTAGGAATATGAATTTTAATGTTTTGCCCTCAGGAGCAAATTTCGTCTTCACCTGTCATGCTACTTGGCATGCAAAGCATATTTTTGAGCAATTAAGATCTCATGGCATTCTAGTAAGATATTTCATTAAATCCAATAGAATTGAAAATTTTATAAGAATAACAATTGGCACAAAGATTCAAATGCAAACTCTGGCTAAAGTTTTAAAACAAATCATCTAAAAAAAGAGCATATTCAATTTAGTCCTGATAGGATAAAATGAGGTTTTTTATGTAAAGTCAAAAATGAAGCGGATCGCAAAAGTATCAAGAAAAACTCTGGAAACAAATATTTCTGTTGAAATAAATATCGACGGTTCTGGTAAATCTATATTAAATTCCGGAATAGGCTTTTTAGATCATATGTTAGATCAAATTTCACGACACGGTCTTTTTGACCTGACAATTGAGGCAAAAGGTGACTTACACATTGATGCCCACCACACAGTTGAGGACATTGGAATCACTTTAGGCCAAGCTTTTGCAAAAGCAATGGGTGATAGGATTGGCATTAGAAGATATGCGCACGCCTATGTTCCGCTGGATGAGGCGTTATCCAGGGTGGTGATTGATATTTCTGGTAGGCCAGGGTTAGTTTTTGATGCGCAATTTACAAGGGCGAGAGTAGGTGAGTTTGACGTTGATTTAATTCATGAGTTTTTTCAAGGATTCGTTAATCATGCGAACGTTACTTTGCATATTGATAATATAAAAGGGGAAAATTCTCATCATCAAGCGGAAACAATTTTTAAAGCTTTTGGAAGGGCTTTACGGGTTGCGGTTGAGATAGATGAGCGAGTTAATGGAACACCTTCGACAAAAGGATCTTTGTAAAAAAAATTATGATTGCTATTATTGATTATGGAATGGGGAACCTAAAATCAGTCCATAATGCCTTTAAATATATCGTTCCATCTATAACTTCAGTTGTAACATCTGATCCAAATGTGATAAATAGTGCAGACAGGATTGTATTTCCTGGTCAAGGCGCAATGCCTGATTGCATTCGTGAGATTGAAGAACGTGGACTCAAGGATGCAATAATTAACGCTGCCGCTAAGAAACCCTTTTTGGGGATATGCATAGGTCTGCAAATGCTATTTGATAAGAGTGATGAGGGGGATATTACGGGCCTTCAAATCTTAAAAGGCAGTGTTCGACGATTTATTTCAGGTAAAGAAAAAATCAAGATTCCACATATGGGTTGGAATTCTGTTTCTCACAAAAACAATCATCCCTTATGGAGGAATATTTCCTCGGAAGAGAGGTTTTATTTTGTCCATAGCTATTATGTTAAAGAGGAAGAATCTGGAATCGTTCAAGGGCAAACAGAATACGGACAAACATTCACCTCAGCAATTGCTAAAGATAATCTTTTTGCATGCCAATTCCATCCTGAGAAAAGTGGATCAGCAGGTTTGCAATTACTTAAAAATTTTTCGTCTTGGGTTTGTTAAATTATGTTAATAATTCCAGCTATTGATTTAAAAGAAGGCAAATGTGTTCGATTGAAACAAGGATTAATGGATCAATCAACAATTTTCTCTGAACATCCAGCAGAAACCGCAAAAAAATGGTTTGATTTAGGCGCACGAAGATTACATTTAGTCGACTTGGATGGAGCCTTTTCTGGAAAGCCGATGAATTTGAATGCAATTAAAGAAATTATTTCAGAGATAGGGCAAAAAATTCCTATTCAACTCGGCGGTGGAATTAGAAGCCTTGATACTATCGAGAAGTTTTTAGAAAGTGGCTTGGATTCTGTCATCATTGGAACAGCAGCTATCACGCAGCCAGGGTTTTTGCATGAAGCCTGTTATGCCTTCCCGGGTCAAATTATGGTGGGCCTTGATGCAAAAGATGGGGATGTTGCTATTAATGGATGGGCCAAATTAACTGGACACAATGTTATTGATTTAGCACAAAAATTTGAAGAGTATGGTGTCGAGTCAATTATTTATACGGATATTGGTCGTGACGGCATGTTGTCAGGAGTCAATATAGAGGCAACAGTAAAATTAACAGAAGCTGTCTCGGTTCCTGTTGTTGCAAGCGGAGGGGTGACTAACTTAAAAGACATTGAAGCTTTATGTGAGGTGTCAAATATTGGTATCCGAGGTGTGATAACGGGAAGAGCTATTTATGAAGGCACACTTAATTTTGAGGAAGCTCAACAATTAGCTGATAAGCTTGCAAAGCCCCTATGACTTTATCAAAAAGAATTATTCCATGTTTGGATGTAACAAATGGGCGAGTGGTCAAGGGAGTAAATTTTGTTGATTTGCAGGATGCAGGCGATCCTGTTGAGATTGCAAAAAACTACAACGAACAAGGTGCAGATGAATTAACTTTTCTTGATATTACCGCAAGCTCTGATGACCGAGATTTAATTTTAGATATTATTGAATCGGTTGCAAAACAGATTTTTATTCCACTAACAGTAGGTGGTGGCGTGAGATCAGTCAATGATATTAGGCGACTTTTAAACGCTGGAGCAGATAAGGTAAGCATCAATACATCAGCTATTCTAAATCCTGAATTGGTTCGTGAAGCTTCGAATAGGTTCGGATCGCAATGTATTGTTGTTGCGATTGATGCTAAGAAAGTTGATGACCATTGGGAAATATTCACACATGGAGGTAGAAATAAAACAGGTATAGATGCAATAGAGTGGACAAAAAAAATGGTAGATTATGGGGCAGGCGAGTTGCTGATAACGAGCATGGATCGTGATGGAACTAAATCAGGTTTTGACCTCGAATTAACGCAGTTAATATCAGATTCCGTAGAGGTACCAATCATTGCATCGGGAGGTGTTGGTAATTTGAGTCATTTGGTCGATGGAGTTAAGTTTGGGAAAGCAGATGCAGTCTTGGCGGCAAGCATATTTCATTTTGGTGAGTTTTCGATAAGAGACGCAAAAGATTATATGAAAAAAAATGATGTGGAAGTGCGTTTATGACTGATTGGATTAAAAAAATTAATTGGAATAATGAGGGTTTATTACCTGTAATTATTCAAGAATTTGAATCAAAAGATGTATTAATGTTTGCCTGGATGAATGAAAAGACTTTGAGAGCATCATTAAAAAACAAGACTACAGTGCTTTGGTCAAGATCAAGACAACGGGAGTGGATGAAGGGAGAGGAGTCTGGACACTTTCAAAAAATTAAATCGATGCATTTAGATTGTGATTTAGATGTTTTGCTAATTCAGGTTGTTCAAGTGGGAGGTATTGCTTGCCACACAGGAAGAAAATCATGTTTTTTTAATAGCATTGACGATAAGGGCGATATGCGGGTTGATGGAGAAATTATTGTAGATCCAAAAAATATATATGGGGTAAAAAATGGCTGAACAATTTTTAGAAGATCTGTTAAATGTCATAAAGTCAAAAAAAAATGATGATCCAAATTTTTCCTATACTGCGCAACTTCAACAAAAGGGCTTGCAAAGTATTTTAAAAAAAATTAATGAAGAATCTATGGAAACAATTTTGGCTGCAAGTTATGAATCTAACGAGGAACTCACCCAGGAACTTGCTGATTTATGGTTTCATTGCCTTGTGTTAATGTCTTTAAAAAATTTAAATGTCAGTGATATTGTTGATGAATTAAAAAAGAGAGAGGGTGTATCGGGTATTGAGGAAAAAAATAGTCGGGCACAAAAATAATGGCATGTATTTTTTGTAAAATCGTTAACAAGGAAATTCCCTCCACTAAAGTTTATGAAGATGATGAATTTTTAGCTTTTAGGGATATAAATCCGATTGATAAAGTCCATATTCTCATCATTCCTAAGTCACACATTGAGAGTTTGCTAACATGCGATAAAGAAAATCAGTCTATGCTTGGTAAAATGTTACTTCTGGCTTCAAAAATTGCTCAAGAGCAAGGCTTGGTTGGATTTCGAACCATGATAAATTCGGGAGCAGAGGGAGGGCAAGAAGTCTTCCATATTCACTTTCATGTCTATGGGGGAAGTGAAAAACTTGCCAAAATTTAATGGAGAATATTTATGTTTGGGACAACTGAATTAATCATCATACTTTTAGTGGTTTTAGTAATATTTGGTGCGGGAAAGTTAAAAAGTATTGGTAGTGACTTAGGCTCTGCAGTGAAAAATTTTAAAGAAGGCATGCAGTCAGAATCCAAAAAAAACCGTTCAAAAAATAAAAAAAAGTAATTCATGTTTGATATTTCTTTTGCTGAGCTAATTGTTGTTCTGGTGGTTATGATAGTTTTTGTATCACCGAAAAACCTCCCTTTGCTCTCTAGAGGGGCTGGTAAGATGGCTCAAAAAATAAAAAATTTTACCCAAGAAATAAAATCAGAACTTGAACGTGAAGAAAACTTCCAAGAGCTCAAAAAGATTGAGAGAGAGCTAAAAAAACGCTCAATCAAAAAAAATGAACTCTAAACTTTTATTCGAACACCTAGTTGAATTAAAAGCAACTTTCATAAAATCAATAATCTTCTTTGTTTTTATTATCCTTATTTTGATGCCATTTTCAAATGACCTCTATTCTATTTTTGCGGATCCATTGCTTGAAAAATTTATGGTTTATGAAGGCTCTATTGTTAGCACAAAATTAACATCAACTTTTTTTGTGCCCTTTAAGATTACCTTATTTTGTAGCTTAATTATCTCATTTCCATTTATCTTTTATCAATTTTGGTCCTTTATTGCACCTGGCTTATACTTACCTGAAAAAAAATTTTTAGCATGGACGCTTTGTTTAGCGTATTTTTTGTTTGTTTTTGCAAGTATTTTCGTCTATTTCCTTGTATTTCCTCTAATTTTTGAATTTTTTATAAAAATGACTCCAGAAAATGTCACTTTAATGATTGACATCTCTTATTACTTAGAATTAATAATATCTCTTTTTTTTGCGTTTGGTTTGGCTTTTCAAGTGCCTCTTATTGTCTCAAACTTAGTCAGGTTTAATTGGATAAAAATAAGTGATTTAAAAAAATATCGAGCTTATTTTTTATTGTTTGCATTTTTATTTGGAGCGATATTCACCCCACCGGATGTAATTTCCCAAATCATGCTGGCTGTGCCAGTATATTTTTTATATGAGATTGGTATTTTTTTTGCAAAAGCCAAAAATTAAATGAATGAACGCCTATAAGTTTTGTCTTTAATTTTGTATAATGTGCGCCTCAAGATAAATCAGGCCTCATATCTCGTAAATTGGAAAAAACTATGACAAAAACATATAAAAAAGTTGATCAGAATAAGAGAAAGTTTTTATTAACAGCAACTTCTTTAACCGGTGTAGCAGGTATTTCAGCGCTTGGATTTCCCTTCATGGCGAGTATGGCCCCAAGTGAAAAAGCTAAAGCAGCTGGCGCTGCAGTTGAATTGGATGTTTCCAAAATTAAGACTGGGGAAATGAAAACTACGGAATGGCGCGGGCAACCAGTTTGGATACTGAATCGATCTGATGAGATGCTCGAAACACTGGATAGACAAGATGAGTTAGCTGATCCTGATTTAGAGGTATCATCGCAGCAGCCAAAATATTGCCAAAATAAAACACGATCAATTAAACCAAACATTCTTGTCATGGTTGGATTATGTACTCATTTAGGTTGCTCGCCCTCACCCAAGCTCACACCAAAAGGCGATATGGGTTCTAAATGGGAAGGGGGATTCTTCTGTCCCTGTCATGGATCAAAATTTGATCTTGCAGGACGAGTGTATAAAGGTTCTCCTGCGCCGACTAATCTTGTTATCCCCCCACACACCTACATAGATGAGAAAGTTATATTAATTGGTGAAGATCCAGAGGAAAATGTTTAATGGCAATTGATACAAAAAATAGTAAAACTGGTTTTGTTTCTTGGGTTGATGAAAGATTCCCCCTCTCGTCATTTATCAAGAATCACTTAACGCAATATTACGCCCCAAAAAATTTCAATTTTTGGTATTTTTTTGGCGCATTAGCACTCTTTGTTTTTGTTATGCAAATTTTAACCGGAATCTTTCTTACCATGCACTATAAACCTGATGCCTCGCAAGCTTTTGAGTCAGTTGAGTATATTATGAGGGATGTGTCATTTGGTTGGCTGATTCGATATATGCATTCAACGGGAGCTTCATTGTTTTTTGTAGTTATTTATCTGCATATGTTTAGAGCGTTAATTTATGGCTCCTATAAAAATCCCCGAGAATTATTATGGCTTTTCGGTGTATTAATTTTCCTTTTGCTTATGGCCGAAGCTTTTTTTGGCTATCTCTTACCTTGGGGGCAGATGTCTTATTGGGGCGCGCAAGTAATTGTGAATTTGTTTGCAACAATTCCTTTTATTGGCCCTGATTTAGCTGAGTGGGTGCGTGGAGATTATTTAATATCAGATGCAACTTTAAATCGTTTTTTTGCTTTTCATGTAATTGCTCTTCCTCTTGCCCTAGCTGGCCTTGTTTTTCTTCACTTAGTCGCACTTCACGAGGTTGGATCAAATAACCCAGACGGTATTGAAATTAAAAAGACTAAGGATAAGAAAACAGGCATACCTCTCGACGGCATTCCTTTTCATCCATACTATACAGTTAAAGATTTAATGGGCTTGACGGTCTTTTTAATTATTTTTGCAGCAATTATATTTTTTGCACCAGAAATGAATGGATATTTTCTAGAAGCAAATAATTTTATACCCGCTGACCCTTTGGTTACACCATCGCATATCGCTCCCGTTTGGTATTTTACGCCCTTTTATTCTATTCTTAGAGCAGTACCACCTATCCTAAATAGTCAGTTTCCAGGAGTTGCTGCCATGGGTCTTTCTGTAATTATTCTTTTCTTTGTTCCATGGCTTGATCGAAGTAAGGTTAGGTCAGTTAGATATAAGGGTCCCTTATTTAAGAAATGGATTGCAATCTTTGTCGTTAGTTTTTTTGTGTTGGGTTACCTTGGGACTGTTCCATCAAATATTTGGGGTCAATTTAGTTCTGTAATTCCTTTGATAGGCGGAACAGATGTGGCAACTATTGTGGCAAGGATTTTTACCATTTTATACTTTGCATTTTTTCTTCTTATGCCCTTTTATAGCAAAAAAGATCAAACTAAACCTGTTCCTAAAAGGGTGACGATGCGATGAAAAATTTTATAGCTTTTTTGTTAATCCTGTTTTCAGCGCATACGTTTTCGGCAGATGTTGTAAAGCTAGATCGAGCACCTGTTGATCTCAGTGATAAGGATTCTTTGCAAAGAGGAGCAAGAAACTTTATTAATTATTGTTTGAATTGTCATAGTGCAAGTTATATGCGCTATAACCAGCTTTTGGATATTGGTTTATCTGAAGAAGTAATAAAAAATAATCTTCTTTTTACAGCTAATAAGGTTGGAGAGAATATGACCATTGCGATGGCTAACAAAGATGCAGAGGCTTGGTTTGGACACGCCCCTCCAAATTTATCAGTTACAGCGCGTTCAAGAGGGGCTGATTGGATCTACAGTTATTTACGAGGCTATTATCGAGATAAAACGCGGGATTTAGGTTGGAATAACAAGGTTTATCCTAACTCAGCCATGCCGCATATTTTGTGGCAACTTCAAGGTGAAAATAGTTATGATATGGACTCTGGAGAGCTAACATTAATAAAGGCTGGAACACTTTCAGTTAAAGAATACGATCAGTTTGTGGGGGATATTACAAACTTCATGGTTTATTTAAGTGAGCCCCATCAAGAAAAAAGAAAAAAATTAGGGTATTATGTGATCGCTTTTCTTTTAGTGCTTCTAGTTTTAACCGTATTTTTAAAAAGGGAATATTGGAAAAATATTAAATAATTATGATGAAATTGTATTCAAACTCAGTTGATCCATTTAGCCATCGATGCAGAATTGTCCTTTTTGAAAAAGGTATGGATTTTGAAGTCATTGATGTCGACCAAGCAAATAAACCAGAGGATCTATCTATTCTCAGCCCCTATTCTGATGCCCCTGTTTTGGTAGAGAGAGACCTGGTGCTGACTGATGCAAATATTATCAATGAATATATTGATGAGAGATTTCCCCACCCCCAGTTAATGCCACCTGATCCAGTTATGCGTGCACGCGCAAGGTTATTTCTAAAAGACTTTGAAAATCAATTATTTATTCACATGAAAGATTTAGAGGATAGCGATAAAACCAAAAAAGATGTTGCTAGAAAAATAGTTACCGAGACATTGATTCAAGTCACCCCTATCATTGCGAAACAGGCATATTTATTGCATGAGGAATACTCAATGCTTGATGTAGCGATGGCGCCTTTGTTATGGCGTCTAGATCACTATGAAATTAAATTACCCAACAGCTGCGCACCATTACATAAGTATGCTGATAAAATTTTTAAACGACCATTATTTGATGAAGCAATGTCGCCAGCTGAAAAGGCAATGCGTGGGTAAAGCATGCCCAAAAAACCGTACTTAATCCGTGCAATTTACGATTGGTGTATTGATGCAGGGTTCACCCCATACATTACCGCTATCATCAATAAAAATGTACTTGTTCCCAAAGCCTATCTTTCAGATTATGAAATTACCTTAAATATTTCAACAGAGGCTGTTTCTAAACTATTGTTAGATGATGATGCTGTCTCATTTATCTCAAGATTCAATGATGTATCAGAGCATATCTATATCCCTACCAATTTTGTCAAAGGTATTTTTGCGAAAGAAACTGGTGAAGGGATTTTTTTCGAAGTTAGTAATGATTCAGAATCAAAAAAAAACAAACCTAAAAACTTAAGTCAAAACAATGAAAAAAAACCTTATTTAAAATTAGTAAAATAACTAGTCTGAAATAACAAAAATTGATATAGTGTTGACTTTTCAAAATTGCCGGATTAGCTCAGTTGGTAGAGCAACCGACTTGTAATCGGTAGGTCGTCAGTTCGAATCCGACATCCGGCACCAATTTTTATACATTAACTCATTAATTTATTTGACAAATTCCATAAAACAACACATAATTTCAGGTTCGGTTGGGAGGGATGGCCGAGTGGTTAAAGGCGACGGACTGTAAATCCGTTCTCTCTGAGTACGTAGGTTCGAATCCTACTCCCTCCACCATAAGCTTTACTGCGTAGAGAGGGCTTTAAAACAGGGTGTGCGGGTGTAGCTCAGTTGGTAGAGCATTAGTTTTCCAAACTAAATGTCGCGAGTTCGATCCTCGTCGCCCGCTCCAAATTTGGAGACGTTGGATTCGCCCATGTGGCTCAGTGGTAGAGCACTCCCTTGGTAAGGGAGAGGTCGCGGGTCCGATTCCCGCCATGGGCACCAGAAGATTTGGTTAATATTTGAAAGTTTAATTAAGGAAGAACATTATGGCTAAAGGTAAATTTGAGCGTACCAAACCGCACGTAAATGTCGGCACCATCGGACACGTTGATCATGGTAAAACCACATTAACGGCTGCAATTTCAACCGTATTAACGGCTAAGTTTGG
>JADHPM010000008.1 GCA_016778465.1 Methylophilaceae bacterium | reverse complement strand
AAGTGAAATAGTTAGTGTTGATCTTCAAGGAAACAAAAGTTTTAATTTCTGGGACGATATAAAATTTAAAACAGAAGCTGCTACGCAATATGGATTCGAAATTCATGATGTACGCAGGAAAAATGAACCAGCTGGAATGATGAGTATCTTTGCTCATCACATCGAAATTAGCGATTTTAAGCCGGGTTACAAAACAAGAAACATTGAAACTGAGAGAAGGCACCCTTATTTTAAGGATTACTCATGGAATTTTTTTCTTACATATAAGAAAAATGAATCAATTAATATTAATGGAAAAAAATATGATGCTGGGTATATTTATGTCAAAGGTGATCGCCCTACAGGAGGAGGCCATTGCAGACCGGGGCAGCCTGGAACCGTTAAAATTCATTCCTGGTATGATTTAGAAGATTCGACATTGCTTAAACAGGTCTTTGAGAAATATCTATGCAAGCCTTATGATTATAATTTATTAGAGAGAGATACTTTTATAAAAAATAATTAACAGTTTATATAACTTTAATCTGATAAAAAAAAGAAAATTTTCTTTAAGATAATCTCGGTAACAATCATTGCAATTATGATAAGTATGAAGATCCCCAAACCATGATAAGGCCCAAAGTATTGAATTCCGTCGCCTAGGACTATATCAATAACCAACATCATAATAATCTTGGAGCCAAAGAGGAGGGCCCAAGTAACTAGAATTCTTCCTATTAGATTAACAGAGCCTGTTTTGCTGCTGAAGAAATTACCAATTTTATGTTCAATTTGAATGGTAAATTTTAATAAAATTTGCAAGATCAACGCCATAAAAATCGAATCGGTAAATGATTCCAGATAAAAATATTCTCTTGCATACTCATCAAAAAGGTTAATTACGACAAGATCTGCTAGGACAAAAATTAGAAAAAGTAAAAAGATCCGTTGTTTACTATTAATAGAGAAGACTTCTTGCGTCATTGAGATTCCTAAGTAGGCTTTTTCGCTCTAAAGAAAATAGCGTAAAGGGCCGGCACGACGGCAAGTGTTAACACTGTCCCAACTGCAAGACCATAGGCAATCGCATTTGATAGCCCATAAAATAGGGGATCATGCGGAATGATTAGCGTCAGTAGTCCCAAGATTGTTGTGATGGTTGACATTGAGATTGGTCGTAAGCGGGCAACACAGGCGCTAATAATTGCCTCGTATGTCTCTTTACCTGAGTTTCTCTCAATATCTATCCTGTCGATTAGGACAATGCCATTATTAATTATAATGCCAGCGAGGCTATAGAGTCCAAGTGATACCATAAAGCCAAGTTCGGAGCCAGATATAAAGAGTCCCCAAACTGCGCCAATAAAGGACAGAGGGATGGTTAATATGATGATAAGCGGCCTTCTAAAGGAGTTAAATTGACCTACCAGAAGCACAATAATTAGACCGATGGCGATTGGAACATTTGCCTGTAAGGCTGACTGAGATGCCGCGGAGTCCTTAACGACACCCGCCCATTCAATCGAGTGGTTTAACGGCAAATCTTGGACTAGCTCAGATATTTGTGGATCGAATACATCCTTAAAGTCCTGGGCGGTCATATTTGTGTTTGTACCTGAAATGGTCACAGTTCTGAACATATCCTGTCTTGCGATCTGCGAGTATTGGTTCACTGCTGCAAAATCAGCAATTTGCATAAGGGGGACATTTTCACCCCGCTTGGATGAGTAAATGCTGATTGTTCTGAGTCGATCAATGTTAAATCTATCGTCACCCTCTGCTCTAAAAATAATCGGAATAATGTTATCTTTTTCTCGATATTGTGTGATCAAGGAGCCAGTGAAGTATGCCGATAGGGAGGCGGCAATATCGTCGGAAGATACCTCTGCTCGCCTCGCGCGCTGCTGATCGACTTGAACAGAAATTTTCATGATCCTGTTCTGCCAGTCAGTCCTTAATTCAGTATTTCCTGGCATCGAACGCAATGCTTGTAAGACCTCTTGAGATTTTTTATAAATAACATCAGCATCTGGACCAATGACCTGAATCTCATATTCAGACGCGTCACTGGATCCAAGGAACATTCTTTTTACGCGAAAGAACATATCTGGAAATTTCGTGGTCAGCACCTGATCGAGTTGCTGCATAGTGATCGCTTGGTTGTCGATATCATCAATGTTGACAATGATAAAACCATTATTGTCAGCTGGGTCTTCAGGGGTGAGGGAGAGAACGAAGCGTGGTCCACCAAAGCCCACATAGGCTGAATATGATTCAATATGTTCAAATTGGCTCTTGTTATTGAGCTCTTTGAAAACTTCGCGCATCGATGCATCCATGTTACGTGTCGAGGTTCCCGCAGGTAGCTGTGTGTAAACGAGAATCTGTGGCCTATCAGAGTCTGGAAAAAAACGTTTCGGTAAATCTTTTGCTGAGTAGAGTGAGAAAATAAAAAGGGCGAGCATACTTAACAAAAAGATATATTTGATATTTAGGATTCCTTTGAGGAAAATCTCATAGGCCTTATTGATTTTATCCATCAAGTTTGGTTTATTGGTTTTTGGCTTACTTACATCAACCTTAATAAAGTAAAAACACAGCATGGGGGTGAATGTCATTGCGATGACCCATGAACTTAATAGGGCAATGGTGATAACTAGAGATAAGGAGCGTGTGTATTCTCCTGCGACATGCTCAGCCATCATCAGTGGCATGAAAAATAAAATAGTGGTTAGCGAGGAGGTGAGGAGCGGAACGGTTAACTCCCTACCACACTGCTTAATCGCCTCGAGTCGCTCTACCTTTTTTTCCATTCGACTCATGATATCCTCTGCCACAACGATACCGTTATCAACCAGCAAGCCCAGGGAGATGATGAGGGAGGCAAGGCTCATTCTCTCTAACTTGATATCAAAAATATTCATTAGGGCGAGGGATACAATCATAACAATGGGAACTAACGCGCCAACAATTGAACCTGTTCTAAAACCCAGGAACATAATAACGGTGGCTAGTACAATGATCAGGGTTTGTGCAACATTAAGGGAAACACCATCAATAGTGCTTTTAACAACGTCTGCCTGGTAAGTCGCAACATCAAGGTTATAACCAATTGGCATGGATGACTTTACCTCTTCTATTTCTTGTAACGCCCTTGGCGCATACTCTAAGACGTTGAATCCATCGAGCATCGAAATAGCGAAAACGACGGCAGGTTGCCCGTTAAAGTAGGAGGTCTGATAAGGGGGGTCAATATAGTCACGGGTTATAGTTACAATATCCTTGAGCGGAATGACCGACTCTTTGAGACCACGAGATGGAGGAATCTTAATCAGAGTATCACCAATATCTTCGACTGATTCATAATTTCCCGTTGGCTCTACGACAAAAGATCTCTCTCCAGCGTCTATCTCGCCGCCCGGATGAATGATATTTTGTTTCTGCAGTGTCAGCATCATCTCTCTCGGGTCGATACCCAATTTTTCAAGTTTAGCTGTATTTACCTCAAGGTAGATTCGCTCTCGTTGCACCCCTAACACGTCAATTTTTTTGGTACCTTTGATGGTATAAAGATGGTCACGGATATGCTTTGACATGTCATACATTTCTTTCATGGCAAAACCATCCGATGTGAGCGCCAGGGTAATCACTGCTACGTCACCGAATTCATCATTTACGATTGAGGGTTGCGTGCCGTCGGGCAAATCTTTTTGAACGTCATCAACCTTGTTCCGTAAGTTTTGCCATATACTTTTGATGTCAAAATATTTGTCTTGAATTTTAACGTGGATAGTTGAGGAGCCTGTTGAGGATACTGAGGTAATCTCTTTGATTTCTGGAATTTTTCTAATATTTTCCTCGAGTTTTTTGGTGATCAATAATTCAACACGCTCTGGAGACATACCTGGGTATTTGGTTGATACAACGGCCTCGCGAATAATTATCGAGGGATCCTCTTGCGCGGGCAGGGTAAAGTAACTGTACCCCCCGTAAACAGTAAAGACAGCAATTATAAAGAAGAGTAACCTTTGGTATCTGTAGGCTATTTCGGTTATATTCATTAATTAAAAATATCCACTTTTTGTTCTAATAATTTGACCTTTTGTCCATCACTGAGATAGGAAACTCCAGCGGTAATTACAATGTCACCATCATCTAATGGTGCCTTGATATAGACATCATTGTTGGTAATGTTAAACGGCTTTACGATGATCTTTTTTATGGTTGAGGAGTCATTGTCGTAAACATAGATGTAGCTCTCCTCACCAATACCGACACCAAGTGCAGAGTTAGGAATTAATATACCTTCGGCATCTTTTTCTTCAAAGGTAAAATAGACCTCCGCAGACATTCCTGAGCGCAGTTGCTCTGATTGTTTTTTTAGTTTAAGGGTTACCGGGAAGGCGTTAGCTTTCCTTGCTTGCGTGCCAATCTCAGTTAGTATTGCTTCCATCCTTAACCCACGAAATGCGGGGAAACTAACCTCGTAACTTTTATTCTTAATTAGTTTTTCAATCATTGTTTCTGGCACTGAGACGTCAATTTCAAGCCCTGTTCCACTGTCAATTTCAAAGCATCGTCGACCGACTTGAATTTGTTGTGCCTCATCAACGTCCACCGTGGTGATGATACCGTCATATGGTGCACGCAGTTGAGTGTCCATAAGGCTTTTTTTAACGATGGCAAGATTAGCCAGGGCCATATCATAATCATTTTTTGCATCCGCAACCTCTTGTTGCGAGACAGCACGGCTTTCACGTGCCTGGACCATTCGTTGGTAAAGGGATTCTTTATTTCTTAAGTCAGATTGAGCGGAATTAAAATTATTCTGATAGTCGCTAGCATTGAGCTTAGCCAAAACCTGACCCTTTTTAACTTTATCTCCAAGGCTGACATAAATCTTTGTGACTTGCCCGTCAACACCAAAACTTAATGGCCCACCGAGTTCTGGAATTAATTCTCCTGCCAATTTACGCGTTTGGCTTACCCCTGAAGCTTTAATTTCTTGCCATGCAACTGACGGCACAATCTCCTCCGAGGCCTCCTCTTTTTTACCACACGACGTTACCATTATTGTGCAAACTAAAAATAAACCTATTAACTTCATTTGAACTATTCCTTTATTCAGTTCTATTTTCATCACGAGCTCCTAATTGCGATTCATCCCAGCCACCACCCATAGCCTCGTATATGTCAACTAAAAATTTTACTATATCTCCTTGGCTGCGGGCAAAATCATCTTCTTGATCAAACATGACACGCTGGGCATCTAAAACCTCTTGGAAGTCAATAAGGCCTGCGCTGTAACGTGATTGTGTGATCTCATTGACATTTCTCGAAGCATCAACCGACTCCTTAATTTTAAAAACACGAATTTTTTCTTCATTATAGGCGATAAGCGCATTTTCTACTTCCTCTAACGCTTGAAGGACTGTATTTTCATAGGAGGCCCTTGCTTGTTCTAGGCGTTCATCCTGCACTTTAACCTCCGCTTTATTGCGACCCGCGTTGAATAATTCCCAAGTGAAAGTAGGGCCAAAGGAGTAATATTCGGTGCTTCCCGAGTTATCTGACGCCTTGCTAACCCCTATTGTGCCTCCAAGGCTAAAGCGAGGATACATCTCTGCCACAGAAATACCAATTCTTGCCGTTTGTGCTGCCAACTCACGTTCTGCCTTTCTTATATCTGGCCGTTGTCGTAAAATTTCCGTAGGGAGTGCAAGGGTAATTTGCTCTGGAGGCTCTGGGATCGGTTGCGGATCAGCAAGCATGCCCTCTAAATATCCCGGTCTTTTACCAAGCAAGACTGCCAGTCGATTAATGGATCGCTCCCGAGCTGCCTTTAGTAAAGGGATAGCTGCCTCTGATGCCGCCAAGTTCTGCCTGGATTGAAAAACATCAATTTCAGACACCAGCTCTGCGCTGTATCTTGCCTCAACGATACCTAACGTTTCTTTTTGATTTTGTACATTTTGTTCAGCAAATATCAGTCGCGCTTGATCGGTTCTTGCGGTGATGTAGGTCTTAGCAATTTCTGCATACAGCACGACCATGACATCTCGATAGTGTTCAATTGATGCGTCAATCTCTGCATCGGCAGCCTCAATAGACCTTCTAACAAAGCCAAAAACATCAATTTCCCAACCCAAATCAAGCCCAATCGTGGAATACGTATCTGTGATGGCCGGATTGTAGCTGGCGGACTCACTCGTTTTGGCTCGCGTAACTCCACCTTCAGCATCTATCTCGGGAAATCTCAAGGAATCTACAATGCCATAATTCGCTCGCGCCTCCTCAACCCTTGAGAGGGCAATCCTTATATCAAGATTGTCTTTTGACGCCTCTTTGATTAACTCATCAAGAGTTGCATCATCAAGATTGGCCCACCAAGATGCAAGGTTAATTTCACCCGCAACAAACTGTTCGCCGAGCTTGTGATTCCATGATTCAGGAAGGTCTACTTCCGGAGCACCCTCATAATCTGGTCCAACCATCGCGCAAGCAGGAATCAGAATCATGGAGAGTAGAGCAATAAAAAACTTCATGCAGAAAAGATTTATAGAAAAACCTTAAGATAACACGTGTTTCTTGCTGTTTAAACAATTTGCTATAATTTTTTTATGAAAAAAATAACACGACACGCGATGCAGTATTGCAATATATACTTGTTATTCGGTTTTGCCTTCCTTCTTTTTGTAGCAGGCCCCATGCAGGAATTTTTTGATATTCCAAGGCGTTACTTTGAATACTTCTTTTTGCTTATTCTTTTGTTCAGCAGCCTCCTTCATAAAGCAAGTTCCTTCACAATAAAAATCACGTCCCTATTATTTTTAGGCATTGTGATTCAGTACCTATTTTTTAGCACCGCAGCATCTTATTTTGTTTTCACAGCAAAGATTGTCATTGTACTTTTGGCGATCAAGGAACTAATCCAGGTAATTAAAAAAACGAAAATCGTTGACATAAATATTCTGAGCGCGGCACTGAATTGTTACCTTCTAATCGGCATTTTCTTTGCCTACCTCTTCTCTATATTAAATGCTCTTGATGCAAATGCCTTCTTAATTAATGCGCCAAACGCCTACATGAGCATATCAAATCATCCGGATGACTATACCCAGCTAGATTTTATCTACTACAGTTTTGTGACATTGACGACTCTCGGTTATGGGGATATTTTGCCAAATAGCCTTACAGCGAAGCTTTGGTCTGTGACAGAAGCGATGGTCGGCGTATTATTCCTTGCTGTTATGATCGGCAGAACTGTGAGCCTCTTGGGTAAAAAGAGGTGATTACTCCTCGATAGCAAGATGAAATGGATCTTTATACCATTTGTAGCCTGCCGCGCCCTTTTTTTCGCCATAATCGTATAGCGCTTGCATGTAAGCATTATCAAATTCTTCAGGGTGAGGGAAATTAAAATCATCCTCAATGAACGCAAGGTTAAAGCCAACCTTGTCATTTTGCGTTAGAAGATACATCTTGTAGAGGTCGCCAACGCCCTGGGTATGGATAAGCTGTGTAATCGTGTTTAAGATGATAGGCAAGGTGCGACGTCTAACTTCTTCTCCTTGAGGGGTGAGATCTGCGTTTCGAATAATGTATGCATCACGTTTAACGTCATCTCTTAATTTTATAGTTCTATCTTCTGCTAATTTTTCTGTTAAAACGGGTGGATATAGGAATGCTTGCGTATTGGCACCACCATCCACATGCATCTCTTGGTATTTTTTTCCATTGACTTCCACATCAATCATGACGGGAGGAAAAAGACCAGGTATCGATGCTGATGCCAACATAACCTTGCGAAATAAAGTTAGGGCTTCGGGGGTACCAAGCGCAGCGATTCTTCCCATATTCCATATCATCGGTTTTTTGGCGTCCAAGTTTGTGGTTCCAATCAACAAGAAGCGCCTATTTGTCTCGTACTCAAAGGCAACTTTCTTGAGAAATTCCTCATCGACGTATTCCGAAATCAATTTATAGAGAGGCTCTGAGTCTGCCATGCTGTCAGCAAATAACCCCTCCAGTCGACCCCTTGGTCGATATATGTCTGATGGTTTCATTGATGTGTAAAGTTTTTTTAGTGTAGGGTCGTAATCCTTACCGAGGTAGGCAAAGGGCGCTATCAGGGCGCCAGTACTAATGCCCGTCACTAATCTAAATTGCGGACGGTTTCCTGTCTGCGACCAGCCATTTAACAGACCTGCTGTGAATGCACCATTATCACCGCCACCCGAGATGGAGAGGTAAGCGACATCTTCTTTACTTTGATTGTATCCCTTTCTCAGTTCTCGGATATGAGACACGAGGTCATTTATGCCATGGGAACTAAAAATATCATAACGGACATCTTTAACACCAACGACATCGGCTTCACTTACCGATTCTTTCGGAACGGCAGGATCTCTGGGCAACGGATCAGGGATGAGTGCAGCGCAACCGATAAGTGAAATTAACGTGATTAGTGTAAGCAGTTTTCTTAGGAACTGGTCGTTAATTATCATGGGCTAGATCTTTCAATTAGTTTTTTTACAATCTTAAGGCTGTTAAAGGGGAATAAGCTAGGAATTACTGCGTGGATTATTGAGGTGAGACCGGCATAAAGTAAAAGCAATCCAGCAAAAAAGGCAAATTTGAAATGCTCAAAATATGTTTTGTTGGCTTCACTCAGATGTTTATCAAACATATAAAATAGCAAAAATTAATAATTAATTAACTATAGTTATAATAGCCCCTATGGTCAACAATTACTACATTTTATGTCATACAACTGTCAAAACGCACAAACAGGCAAAAACATTGGCCACAAGAATCATTCAAAATAAGCTTGGAGCGTGTGTCCAAATCAAACTCGTTGAGTCGATATACGCTTGGGAGGAGAAACTAGCTCACGAAGAGGAGTTTCAGTTAGTCATCAAAACCCAAAGCTCCTTAAAGAAATCACTTATGAATTTTATTAAACAAGAGCACGACTACAGTTTACCGGAGATAATATTTGTGCCTATAATTGATGGGGAGCCTGATTATTTGGATTGGGTGCATGCGAACTCAGGAGAACCATAATTATGGTGAAATATAAGTTTTTTATTGATTATCCGCAAGAGAAAATTGATCCAAATCGTAATGATTACCAATGTAAATTTTGTAAAGTTAGTTCCTTAAAAATCAATGGTTTATTAGAAAATCATGAAGTTAATTGTGAGTATAGAATCGAGCATGAAAAGTTATAATAGTCTAGGATTTAAGGTGATAAAAAATTGTGCTTTGATTTTGCTGTTAGCGTTTGCCCACCTCGGTTGGGGCTGTGAAAGCACAAAAGATGATGGGCTCAATGACTCCCTCTTATTTAAGGACCACGGCTGCCTGCAACTTACCTCAAACGAAAATAATTTTAAACAATACTCTTATTACAACCCAAATTTCAATTTCTTAGCCTACCAGTCAGTCTATATCAAAGAGATTATCATTAATCAGACACCAGATGACACCGTGACCCAGGATGTCCTTGATCAAATGAGGCGTGAAATAAGAAGTACGCTTTTAGGCAGAATAGGCAACTCAAGAAAAATTGTCAGTGCCCCCGGCCCTAATGTGGCCACCCTTGAGATTGCCTTCTCGGGGGTCACTATTTCGGGTGAGGGTATGGCAATTATTGATTTACTGCCTGTTAAAGCCCTCTGGAATCTTGGTAAGATTGTTTTGGATAAAAACACCAAGGTTCCAGGCTTGATTGCTGAATCAAAATTAACTGATAGCCTCACTGGCAAATTATTTCGTGCCCGCATCATCCTAATTAGAGGGGAAAGTTTTGTTGATAGGGAGGATGCAAAAGACCATTTTGTGGAGACGGCGAAGCTCACCATTGATAAAGCATTTAAGAGTCTTTAATGAATAAGGATCTCTGCATAAAGGCCATAAACCACCTATTAAAGAATCAATGGGATGAGGCGCATCACATCGTTCAAGATCTAGATGACAGCTACGCAGCCTGGATTCATGCGGTTGTGCATAAGATTGAGGGTGATGTATCCAATAGTCGCTATTGGTACAATCGTTCTGGCCTCGAAGTTTTTGAAAGTTTTAGTGATCCCATGGACGAGTTGGGACTTATTAAAGACAAGCTTGGTAATTAACCCTTCCAG
This sequence comes from Methylophilaceae bacterium, assembly GCA_016778465.1. Taxonomy (GTDB): domain Bacteria; phylum Pseudomonadota; class Gammaproteobacteria; order Burkholderiales; family Methylophilaceae; genus BACL14. The sequence continues at coordinate 54,172 of JADHPM010000008.1, read as the reverse complement.
TACAAATCAACATAATCATGGACCGGCGTTGCCTCAAGGGTGTTTTGATCGAGGCTGATGTCAAGTATTTTCGCAGCCTTCTCTCTATCAAACTGCCTTGCTAAATTTGTTTTAAATTTATCGACAAGTTTTGGGATACCTTCTTTGCGCCGTCGTTTATGACCGATGGGGTATTCAACAGCAACTTTTTCAGACATTGATCCATCTGCGTAGAATACTTGTATTGCATTTGCAATCGAACGCTTCTCAGGATCAAGGTAATCTTTTGTATATGACGGATATTCCTCGCATACCATTTTTTCTCTCAAGAGATCAATTCGTGGGTCTTGAGCCATTTCGTCTTCGTAGTCTTGAGCAGTGAGATTTCCCTTCAGTAGGCCAACAGCAACCATATATTGTATGCAATGATCGCGGTCTGCTGGGTTATGAAGAGGTCCTGTCTTGTCAATGATGCGAATGGCAGATTCATGTGTCGAGATTAGAATGCGTTTAATTTGATGAATTTTTTCAACGCTATCGAGTTTTTCCCTTTCCATGCCATGTAAAGTTAGCGCACATTCCACTGCGGTTTGAGCATGAAACTCGGCTGGAAATGAAATTTTGAATAACACATTTTCCATCACGTAACTACCGAAATCACGCTGAAAGCTGAAACTTTTCCCATCAAACAAGACGTCATAAAATCCCCAAGTTTTAGCCGTTAACGCGGTTGGATAACCCATCTCACCCTGCATGGTCATAAGGGCTAGTCTTACTGCTCGACTGGTCGCATCCCCAGCAGCCCAGGATTTTCTAGAGCCAGTGTTGGGAGCATGACGGTAGGTTCTCAAGCTCTGTCCGTCAATCCAGGCATTCGAGAGAGCATCTATGATTTGTGGTTTTGTGGCACCAAGTAATTTTGCAACAACGGCAGTGGAGGCGATCTTTACTAACACAACGTGATCAAGGCCAACACGATTGAAGCTATTTTCTAGGGCGATCACACCTTGAATTTCATGTGCCTTAATCATTGCCTCAAGAACATCTTTCATGACCAGGGGGGATTCACCCTTAGCTAATCTGGTGCGGGATAACCAATCAGCAACCGCTAAAATTCCACCTAAATTGTCAGATGGGTGGCCCCACTCAGCTGCGAGCCATGTGTCATTAAAGTCGAGCCAACGGATCATTGTACCTATATTAAAGGCTGCGTTTATGGGATCAAGTTCAAATTCTGTTCCTGGAACTCGGACACCGTTGGGGACAGTTGAGCCAGGAACTACAGGCCCTAATAGTTTTGTGCAAGCAGGATAACTTAGCGCCTCAAGTCCACACCCGAGGGTATCAATAAGACAATTACGTGCGGTATCAAATGCCGTTGCACTTTTAATTTTGAATTTAAAGACGTAGTCCGCAATATCAACCAATACTTGGTCGGGGTTTTGATTTGCTTGAAAGGTAGGGGTAGACATAATAATTCCTATCTAATTTTAGCGTTCATTTATAGGGGGGATGGGGCGATTACTAGGCCCATTATATTCTGCATTAGGGCGAATGATTCTGTTATCAACTCTTTGCTCAATAACATGTGCAGCCCAACCTGTCGTTCGCGATATGACAAAGATTGGAGTAAACATGGAGGTTGGAATTCCCATGAGATGATATGAGGACGCGCTGTACCAATCGAGATTTGGGAACATTTTTTTCTCATCCCACATAACGTTCTCAATTCGTTCAGAAATATCAAAAAGACCCATATTTCCCGCATCAATCGATAATTCTTTAGAGATTCTTTTTATGCACTCATTTCTAGGATCTGAGATCGTGTAGACAGGATGACCAAAGCCGATGATGATTTCTTTTTTTGCCATACGTTGCCGGATGTCAACTTCTGCGTCGTCGGCGTTTTGGTAGCGTCCGATTATTTCCATCGCAACCTCATTGGCTCCACCATGTTTGGGCCCCCTCAGCGCGCCTATTGCTCCCGTAATGGCAGAATATAGATCAGAAAGGGTACCGGCAACAACACGGGCGGCGAATGTTGAAGCATTAAACTCATGTTCGGCATAGAGAACTAGTGAGGTATTCATGGCCCTCTCATGAATCTCTGAGGGGGGTTTTTCATGCAGTAAATGTAAGAAATGCCCCGCAATAGAATCCTCGTCTGTATTTAAGTCAATAGTTTTTTTCTCGTGGGAGAATTTGTACCAATACAATAATATCGAGCCAAAGCAGGAAATCATCCGGTCAGCTAGATGTTTTGTTGCCTCGATATCACGATTTAAGTGCTCAGGTTCAAGGGTGCCTAGCATTGAACAGCCTGTTCGCATCACATCCATGGGGTGTGCATTTTTGGGAATTTGCTCCAGCACATTTTTTAATGCGTCTGGAATGCCGCGTAATTTTTTTAATTTTTGTCTATAGGCATCTAATTCCATTTGGTTTGGAAGCGCCCCATGAATTAAGAGAAAAGCAACTTCCTCGAAGCTGCATTTTTCGGCAAGCTCGATAATGTCATAGCCACGGTAATGGAGGTCATTTCCAGTATGGCCGACAGTACAAATCGATGAGGTGCCAGCATTCACACCAGCGAGGGCAACCCCTTTTTTAATTTTTTTTGGTTCAGCTTTCATACTCTAACTCCTGATCATTTCTTTTCTTTTTTTAAGAGCTGGTCTAGTTTTTTTTCGTAGTCATGGTAATCGAGGAAATCGTATAGCTCCTCACGTGTCTGCATTAAATCAATCAACTCCCTTTGTGATCCATTTCTCTTGATTATCTGATACACCTCTAAAGCAGCTTTATTCATGGCGCGAAATGCGCTCAATGGATAAAGCGCAATAGCAATTCCAACAGATTTCAATTCCTCAGTCGTAAAGAGGGGGGTGGTCCCGAATTCTGTAATATTTGCAAGGATTGGCACATCTAGAGCGTCGGTAAATTTTTGGTAGGTTTCCAGGCTATCAATTGCTTCAGGAAAGATCATATCCGCCCCAGCCTCTACACAAGCGCATGCACGATCAATCGCAGATTGTAGTCCCTCGACCGCAAGAGCGTCGGTACGGGCCATGACCACAAAGTTGGCATCGTATTTTGCATCCACTGCGCACTTGACTCGGTCTACCATTTCATCCTTTGATACAATTGCCTTATTCGGACGATGTCCACAGCGTTTTGCTTGGACCTGATCCTCAATGTGCACTGCAGCAGCACCCGCTTTCTCTACTGAACGAATAGTACGAGCGATGTTAAAGGCGCCACCAAAGCCTGTATCAATATCAACAAGTAAAGGCAATGATGAGGCACCCGTGATTCGGTTGATATCAATCAAGACGTCTTCTAGGGTGGTGATACCCAGGTCAGGTAAACCTAAAGAGCCAGCAGCAACACCACCACCAGAGAGATAAATTGCCTTATAACCTGAACGCTCGGCCAATTTTGCATGGTAGGCATTGATTGCGCCAATGACCTGCAGAGGTTGTTCTTGCTTGATAGCCTCTCTAAAAAGAAGGCCTGGAGTCATCATATTATTATTCATTTTTAATTAAAAAAAGCTTGATTAACATCAACGGGTAATTTCATACCTGATAACTTAGCCACTTGTAAAATTTCCCAAAAATAGCGATAGGTCGCCCGGTCATGAAGTTCGCCGTTGTATTGTATTGGCCCCCAATTAGCTTTTTGCGCTTCGATAAGGATTTGTGAGCCGTCCGCAACTTCGCTAAAGTCAGGCTTCATTGCATCAACTATGGCTTTTATTTGTGTGGGATAGATGCTCCACATCCTTAAAAAACCAAACTCACTTTTTGCGCGCTTTGCATCGTTAAAAGTCACCTCATAATTTTTCAAGTCTAGGGTAACGTTATGTGCGGGAACAATTCCATTACCAATCGCTGCTGCTACAACTTCGGCTTTAGCTCTCGCGAGTAATTTATGCTCAAATTGGTTGGGACTTCGCATCGCACTGGCAGGAATAGCCCCATGGTGACCACTGACGAAATCCATTAAACCAAAGTCAAGCACTTGAACCCAATCGAGGGTAGCAATTTCATGAACATCTCTCAATGCACCATGCGTTTCAATGAGAACATGAATAGGTATCTCTCGATTAAGACCATGATTCTCGGCAGCTTTTTTGATGAAACTTACCATTTCACTAACCTGATTTAATTGCGTTGATTTTGGGATAGTGAGGTATGACACAATGCTTCCAATTCCACTAAGAATAATTTCAACATCCTGTTTCCATGACGGATGGGAATAGTCATGAATTCTAACGCCAGCCATTTTGTGTCTATTTGCCTCTGAACCTAACACGCGTACGATCATTTCTGCATGATCTTTTTCTTGGCCAGCAGCAGCACCATCCTCACAGTCACAGGTAATATCAAAGATAGGACCATATTCGTCCTGTAAGCTAAGGGCTTTAGTGATTAGTTTTTCACTTCCAGCAAAATGTTCGCAACAAGGTATTGCTGGGAAGGGTTTTTCACCCTGGAAAAGTGCGTCATTGGGATGTATTAATTTCATTTTATCTTCCTGTTGGGAGGACAACACTGTAATCAAGATCCAGAACCACGTTTGGATCATAGATCTTGTTTTCAATTCCATTTTGAAAAATTGAGTGTAATGTGTCCGGTTGTTTATTTTTTAGACCTATCATCTTAAGTTTAAGTACACCGATATCATTCCTATCAGCAAATTTTTCTTTAGCCACCACAATTGTTTTTGCATAAATTGTGTCACCAGCAAAGGTTGGATTGCAGTGGGTACCAGCGTGTATGGCGGTCGTAAATATACTATTTTCTAAGCCATCAAAACTTATCGCACGACATATAGAGATTATGTGCCCGCCATAAACGAGTCTTTTTTTAAAGGGTGTATCTTTCATTTGATGCGCATTAAAGTGAAGCTTCGCATCATTTTGGTATAGATGTGTTGCAAGCGTGTGCGTAGACTCGTCAACAGTCAAACCTCTCGTGTGGTTAATTTCATCCCCGACGAGATAATCTTCCCAGGTTTGAGACGACCCTGTGGCCTTGAAGTTGAAAGCTTTTGTTTTTAAAAAATTTGGAATATGCATTTGATCAATCACAACTTCTTTAGCAATATTTTTGGGCACAGCTTGGCTAATTTTGGCACCTTTATCCCTTTTTGGAACCATTACCCAACGTTTCCAACTCAACACCTTTTCATTATTTTGATTGAAGCTGGCGGAATAAACATAAACAATGCCTGTAGATTTATTGGAGTTTTCTTTAATCCCTATGACTTCAGATTGACTGATTATGGTATCTCCTGCCCAAACGGGATAATGAAAATTAACCTCTGCATAACCCAAATTTGCAACCGCATTTAATGATATGTCATGGACCGTGCGGCCAAAGGCGGTATGAAATAAAAGATAATCGTTTACGGGTGCGGAGGGATACCCTAAACCTTTTGCAAAGGTTTCTGCACAAAAGAGGGGAAAGCGATCGCCTGTCAGCCCAAGGTAAAGGGAGGAGTCACCCTCGGTGATGGTTCTGGGTAAAGCATGATCGATTTTTTGACCAAAACTGAAGTCCTCTAAAAAATTGCCATTTGGGTTAGTCATGATCAAGTTCCTCAATCATTTCAAAAAGATCCAGCAGTCGTTTAGCAGCATTCACATGATGATGCTCGACCAGGCGATCGTTTACAACCACCGTGCCGCGACCTGACGCATTTGCTTTCGCAAGAGCAGTTATGATTTCTCGCGCATTTCTAACCTCACTGAATTTTGGTGTGTAAGCATCATTGGCATAGGGTAATTGATCTGGATGGACCAGTGATTTTCCATCAAAACCCATATCCCTGCCAATACGGCAGGCATACTCAAATGCGTCAGTATCCTTGAGGTTGCTATGGATGCCATCCACCACACCTAATCCATAGGCTCTTGCGGCTAAAATGACTACAGAAAGGCTATGCAATACGGCGATTCGACTTTGAGTGGTCCTGGCATGCAATTGCGAAATGAGATCGGAAGTTGCTAAGATCATACAGGCAATACGCTCTGAGGCGCTTGCAATTTCCTCGGCATGCAGGACGGCCTTAGGACTTTCGATCATAACCATCACAGGTGTGTCTTTACCTCCTGCTTTATCTAGCGTATCAATGGCAATCAAGACATCATCCCTGGATTCAATATTTGGAAAAAGAATAGCGTCGGCATTTAACTTTGCTACCGCCTTGATGTCATTCGTCCCCCACGGTGAATCGAAGTCATTCACACGAACCACCACCTCTCTCTTCCCATAGGCGTTCTGCTCAAGAAAATCGACAACATTATTCCTCGACTCGTCTTTGGCGTCAATAAGAATAGGGTCGCCAAGGTCAAGGATTACCGAATCCACACGAAGCGTTTTAGCCTTTTCCAGATAACGCCTATTGCACCCTGGAACATAAAGCATTGAGCGTCGTGGTCGAAAGTAGTTTGACATAATAAATTTATGAAATTTAAGTTAACTGAGATTCTAGGCATTTGTTAAATATATGTCAATAAAATTTTTAACTCTTATATAAGACTTAAAAAGTCAAAACATAATAAAAATATAAAATTATGTTTAAAAACAATAATTTATGTATTTTATTAGCAATATTAATTTTTTAAAAAAAGTAGTTGATTAATTTGTAACTCTTATATAAGATATATAAGAATATTTTAAATGGAAAATGTATATGAAACCCTTATATGCACAAGTAAAAAAAAGAATCACTGAGAGCCTTGTCCGCGGTGAGTGGACTCCTGGTCAGGTGATACCAAGCGAGATTGAGCTGGCCCATATTTATGACGTCAGTCAAGGAACAGTCCGGAAAGCAATTGATGAGTTAACTGCCGAAAGCATTTTAATTCGTAGGCAAGGTAAAGGCACCTTTGTTGCTACCCATAATGAAGAAAACGTACAGCTGCGTTTTTTAAGACTGACCTCGAGCATGGGGATTAAGGAGAAGCTTGACAATCAACTCGTATCTTTTTCGAAGGAGAAGGCTAGTAATCAATTGGCGAAAACTTTAAATATCAACTCAGCAGCTACCGTTATCTCATTAAAGCGAGTCCTAACCTTTAATGATAAGCCTTTAATTCTTGATGTTATTAAAATTCCAGCAGCATCCTTTAGAGGGTTGACAGTAGAGCGTGTTGTTGAGAAAAAAGGTTCTATGTATCGTATGTATGAAACCGATTTTGGTATCCGTATGCTGCATGCTGATGAAAAGATTAAAGCAGTGTCAGCCAATTATGAGGCGGCATCTTTACTGGGTGTTAAGGAGCAGTCGCCTCTACTTAGCGTTGAGCGAGTATCGTTCACCTATGATGATCAGCCAATTGAATGGCGCCTGGGCTTATGCATTACCGATAATCACTATTATAGAGCCGAATTAGATTAGGAAAAAAAGTGACCAATAACGATAAAATAGCCTTGGATTATCATGAGCTTCCTGTGCCAGGAAAGCTTAGAGTGGAGTCATCAAAAATTTGCGAATCCGCAGAGGATCTTGCGCTTGCATACACGCCCGGAGTCGCAGCACCAGTAAAAGAGATTGCGAAAGATCCTAGTAATGCGTATCGCTACACCAATAAGGGCAATTTAGTTGCTGTCATTACGGATGGAACGGCAGTTCTTGGTTTAGGCAATGTGGGTGCATTGGCCGGCAAGCCGGTAATGGAAGGTAAGGGTGTTCTTTTTAAAAAGTTTGCGGATATTGATGTATACGACATTGAAATTAACTGTGATGATCCAGATCAATTTATTCAAACGGTTGTAAATATTTCGCCAACATTTGGAGGTATTAATTTAGAGGACATTGCTGCGCCACATTGTTTTTATATTGAAGAGGAGCTTAAGCGAAGATTAGACATACCAGTTTTTCATGATGATCAACACGGAACGGCAGTGATCGTTGCTGCTGGTTTGCTTAATGCCCTCGAAATTCAAAAAAAATCAATTACTAGTGCAAAAATTGTTTTTTTGGGGGCAGGCGCAGCTGGCTGCTCTTGTGCACGCCTATTAAAAAAAATGGGGGCAAATAACATTATCTTAGTTGATAGAAAGGGAGTTTTATCTAAAAATAGAAAAGATTTAAATAAATACAATCAAGATCTTGCTGTAGATACTACATGTGTTACTTTAGATGATGCCATGAAAAATTCAGATGTTTTTATTGGTGTTTCGGGCGCCAATCTTATTCAAAAAAACCATCTCGAAAGTATGTCAGCGAGCCCAATCATTTTTGCTTTAGCAAACCCTGATCCTGAAATTTTACCCTGTGATGCGCATAAGATTCGGTCAGATATTTTAATGGCAACAGGGCGGTCTGATTTTCCCAACCAAGTAAATAATGTCCTTGGATTTCCTTTTTTATTTCGAGGGGCGTTAGACGCAAAAGCAAAGTCAATCACCGATGATATGTTAATTGCTGCAGCAAATGCACTAGCTAATTTAGCAAAAGAGCCTGTGCCTCAAGAAGTCTTAGACGCTTACCATTTAACTAAATTATCATTTGGACGCGATTACTTCATCCCAAAACCTTTTGACCCAAGATTAATTGATTGGGTGGCAAATGCTGTGAAAGAGGCTGCGTAAAGTATGATTAAGAGGCAGACTAAGAATCTGAATATACTGACTATGCGTTTCCCATTGCCTGCGGTGGTATCAATTTTACATCGGATGAGTGGGGTGATTATTTATTTATTAATGCCTCTAGTTACTTACGCCTTTTGCTACTCACTCGAATCACAAGCTCATTTTAATTTCCTTATGACGATTGCTTCATCATTGCCCATTAAAATACTGTTAGTAATTTTAGTGTGGGGCATTTGCCATCATCTTATTGCAGGCATCAGGCACATATTATTGGATATGCAAGTGGGTAATGATCTAATTGTTGCAAGATTTACCAGTAAAACGGTTTTATTGATAAGTTTTTTTATTACCTTTTTAGTCTTCTATCTATGAAAAGAGTTACATTAAAAAATCCATTTGGAGGTATGACGCAATGGCTTTATCAGCGCTTCACAGCCTTTTTTATGATTTTTTATTTTGCAATAATTGGTTTTTATTTGACCACAGAACCTTTTAATTATTCTACTTGGAATCATTTAATGTCACCCCTTTGGATGCGAATCAATACGACTGCATTTTTCTTGCTAATGATTATTCATGCATGGATTGGTGTTCAGCACGTAACTGATGATTATATCAAGCCTGTTTTTTTTCGAGGCCTCATTAATTGCGCACTCTTAATGCTTGCAATAATTCAAATCATTTATTTGTCATACTGCTTGATGGGGCGAGAATATGTTTAAACGTTTTGAATTTGATTCGCTAATCGTTGGTGGTGGTGGTGCAGGATTAAGAACGGCTATGCAACTTTCTCAAGCAGGACAAAACGTGGCTGTGATGTCAAAAGTCTTTCCAACTCGATCACATACCGTAGCCGCTCAAGGTGGAATTGCAGCAGCATTGGCAAATGTCTCAGAGGACAAATGGTTGTGGCATATGTTTGACACAATAAAAGGTTCTGATTATTTGGGTGATCAAGATGCAATTGAATATATGTGCAAACATGCAGCAGATGCTATATATGAACTTGAGCATATCGGTATGCCTTTTGACAGAAATGATGATGGCCGAATCTACCAAAGACCATTTGGCGGAATGACAAAAAACTTTGGAGAGGCATCAATATCTAGAACATGCGCAGTGGCCGACAGAACAGGTCATGCGATGTTACATACGTTGTATCAAAAGAACGTTGAATTAAAGACACAATTTTTTATTGAGTGGATTTGCTTGGATCTCATTAGGGATATAGATGGCGATGTGTTGGGTGTTATTGCGCTCGAATTAAAGACTGGGGATGTAGCAATCTTCCATGCCAAAAATACTGTTTTGGCAACCGGTGGGGCTGGTAGAATTTTTCAAGCAAGTACAAACGCATATATTAATACAGGTGATGGATTAGGAATGGCTGCAAGGGCTAATATTCCGCTGGAGGACATGGAGTTTTGGCAGTTCCATCCAACAGGCATTTTAAATGCTGGTGTACTCATCACTGAGGGTGTTCGTGGGGAAGGTGGCTATCTTATTAACTCAAATGGCGAGCGTTTTATGGAAAAATATGCCCCAAAGGCTAAAGATCTGGCTAGCCGAGATGTTGTTTCTAGAGCCATTGCCACCGAGGTTAAAGAGGGAAGGGGTATTGGCCCTAACAAAGACGGCGTTTATCTCACTCTTTCTCACTTAGGCGAGGCACTCATTAACGAGAAGTTGCCTGGTATTCGAGAAACTTCAATTAAATTTGCCAATGTAGACCCTGTTATTGATCCTATACCCGTTGTTCCAACAGTTCATTACATGATGGGTGGCATACCAACCAATCTTAATGGTCAGGTGCGAGACTCCATTAAAAACAATGTTATTACAGGACTCTATGCTGTAGGCGAATGTGCATGTGTCTCAGTGCATGGCGCTAATCGACTTGGATCAAATTCCCTACTCGACTTAATCGTTTTTGGGCGAGCAGCAGGACTTAACATTTTAGAAAAAACTTCCAAAAATAAAATTAAAAAATTACCTGACAACGTTGGGCAGGAAACTTTACAGAGACTAGAAAAGCTTGAATCAAATCAGAATGGAGAGACTGCAAGAGCGCTGGGTAATGAACTGAGAAATGCTATGCAAGAACATTGTGGCGTCTTTCGCTTTCCTGAGCTTCTTGAGGCGGGGTATAAAAAAATCCTGACTATTGAAAAAAGAGCGGATAGTTTATCAATTCAAGATAATTCAAAAATATTTAATACAGCAAGAGTTGAGGCACTTGAATTACAAAATCTTGTTCATGTGGCAGTTGCTACCATCACAGCTGCAATGACCCGTAAAGAGAGTCGTGGAGCCCATGCAAGAGCAGATTTTCCAAATAGAGATGACGAATCATGGTTGAAGCACTCCCTCTACAATCCTAGCGAACGGAATATAAGTTACCGTCCAGTGAATCTTAAGCCATTAACTGTTGCGAGTTTTCCATTGAAAGAGAGGGTCTATTAGTCTATGAAGATTTTGATATACCGCTTTAATCCTGAGCAAGACATAAAACCATACATGCAAGAGTATAGGGTTGAAAGAAGCCCTACTGACATTATGTTGCTTGACCTTTTAATAAAGGTAAAAGCCGAGGATGATTCCCTATCAATGCGGATGTCATGCCGTGAGGGGGTTTGCGGATCAGACGCAATGAATATAAATGGAAAGAATGGTCTTGCATGCATTACTAAGATTGATGAATTAAAACAGCCCATAAAGATTAGACCTGTCCCTGGACTTCCTGTTATAAGGGACTTAGTGGTAGATATGGATCAATTTTTTGACCATTACCACTCTATTAAGCCTTATTTGATAAATCATGATCCATTACCAGAGAAAGAAAGACTGCAAACACCAGAAGATAGAAAAAAATTAGATGGCCTGTACGAATGTATTTTATGTGGCGCATGCACAACTGCTTGCCCGTCTTTTTGGTGGAAGCCTGATAAGTTTGTTGGGCCAGCTGGGTTATTACAAGCTTATCGATTCTTAGCGGATTCTAGAGACCAGGCCAAAGCGGAGCGACTTGAAAATTTGGATGACCCAGATCGATTGTATCGCTGCCATAACATAATGAATTGTGCAGACGTTTGTCCCAAGGGACTGAGTCCATCGAAAGCCATTGCAACTATAAAGCAACTTCAAATAAAAGATAAAAAACCGCATATGAAATCTTTAAAAAAAATATTTGAAATTAAGGGTGGGGAAAAGTGAACCTCGAGGATTTAATAACTTATCGCAGCCGCAGAGGGAAACTGGAGCTTGATCTGATTTTTGATAAATTTTGTAAAAAAAATTTACCCGAATTGAGTCATAAGAATAAAACTCTTTTTCTTGAGATGCTTGAGCTTGAGGATGATGAGCTATGGCAGATGATTCACCAATTTGAATCAAATACAAAATTTAATTATTTGATTGGTTTAATTAAGAATAATAGGGAGCTAGGTGGTGCAATCTAAAACTACAAAACAGGATCCAAAATCAAACATTAAAAAATTAAATTATGAAGTTTTGGGTGGAATATGGCCAGGAATTCAACTTTATTATCCACCTATTAAATACTCACCCTCCATGGGTATATATGAGGAACTAGATGCTGCTAGTAAACGCATGAAAAAACATGCTCACACCACAGAAGCGCATACTTTAGTTTTTGACTTAGAGGATGGTTGCCGGCAAAAGGATTTAAGTCGAAAATTATTAGAGAATGAATTACCTGCTCTTCGTGATGCAAGACCTGATATCACAATTGCAATTCGTGTTAACTCTTTCAGAACAGAAGAGTACATGAAGGACATGAAGCTCATTAAAAAATTACCAGAATGCATAGATGTTGTAATGTTATCAAAAGCTGGTGAGGTTTATGGGTCAGCTGAAATCAGGGACTTGTCTAATGAATTGGATAGATTAAATCAAAGCATTACCATACAGCCAATCATTGAGCATCCGAAATCATTAAAAATATCTCCAGACTTAATGGCTTTTCCAACGGTTAGGCATGTTGTTTTTGGTATCCATGATTTTTCAAAAGCGATGGGAATTAATATTACTCCCATTGGCTGGCTAGATGAGCTCAACTTTTTTCTAAATCAACTTATGTTCGAGGCGAGAATTTCTGGAAAGGGGGTAATAGGGGGCGTTGAGACGCTTATCGGTCAAGGTGCAATGCCGAGTAATTTCTTGGAGCCGCATGACGTAAGGAGATGGCTCGATTTGCATGGTGATGATGAAGCAAGAATTGTTTATAAACATGCTGTCAGGGAGCGAGAGCTGGGATTAACAGGAAAACAAGTTATACATCCAGGTCATATTCATTTATGTAAGGTCGCCTACACTCCCTCACCTACAGATATAAGTTTGAAAATTCGAATTTTGAAAGCGGCAATTGCGGCAGATGCTCTCCTCGGGGGCGCTATAAAATTTGATGGAGAGATGTTAGATCCACCGATGTTTGGTAAAGCGCTCCAAACATTGCTTAGAGCTTATGCACTTCGTGCGTTGAAAGAAGATGATATGGATTTTACGCTTGATGTTCTTAATCAACTGCCCTTGCAAGTCATAAGACAAAACTGGCCCTATGGAGACATGGAATAGTGCTGTCACAAAAAATAAACAAAAATTCAACATGGGTCTGGGACATCCCGAAGAAATTTAATATCGGTAAGGCATGCACTGACGCCATAAGCCAAGACGGAAGGCATGATCAAATTGCAATGATTGTCGAGGATGAGGAATTAGGAACATCCAGTATTACTTACAAAGACCTATCTATCAAATCAAGTCAATTTGCAGAGCTATTGAAAGCTCAAGGAATTACAAAACAGTCCCGAGTCCTTGTCCGTCTGCCTAATTGCCTTGATTACCCTATATGTTTTTTAGGAGCAATGAAAGCTGGCTATATCTCTGTGCCCACATCTACATTACTCACTGCAAAAGAAATTATTTATTTAGCGAGAGACTCAGGGGCGGAAGTTTTAGTGACTGATATAAAAACATGGGAAAATTTAATTCCTATGCTCGGAGAGCTTGAATTTTTGCACACCGTTTTCATTTCGGGTGAATTTAAAAAAAAGAAGTACAAAAATAAAATTAAGGTAAGACATTTAGGTCCCGAGCTAGAAAAAATTACCACCTTTACTGATAGCGTGAATACTCTTGCAAATGATCCCGCATATCTCGTTTACACTTCTGGCACCACTGGATTTCCAAAAGGTGTTTTGCATGCTCATAGAGCTTTGCTTGGGAGAAAGCCGGCAGCAGAATTTTGGTTTAATTTTTCAAACTCTTCTGATCGAATTTTGCATACTGGTAAATTTAACTGGACTTACGTATTGGGTTCTGGTCTCATGGATCCGTTGTATATGGGTAAAACAGTGATTGTCCATGAAGGAAAAAATGAAGCGCAAGGATGGATTAATCTTATCAAAAAACACAAAGCAACAATTTTTATAGGAGTCCCTACAATTTATCGGCAAATCTTACAAAAATCTAATGCTGGAAGAAATGATGTTAAGACGTTAAGGCATTGCATGAGCGCAGGAGAACATCTTTCAGATGAGGTCTTTGAGCAGTGGCATAAACGCTTTGGATTAGATATTTATGAGGCTGTTGGAATGTCAGAATTCTCATACTATATATCTCAGAATGCAAATATGCCTATCAGGCCTGGTTCGGCAGGTTTCCCTCAACCAGGTCACGATATACAACTTCTTGATCCAGAGAACCTAAGGCCAGTGGAGCCTGGGGAGGAGGGCATGATATGTGTTCCTGAAGATGACCCAGGACTTTTTTTAAGGTATTGGAACTTAGGCGATGAAACACAAAAATACCGGCATGATGGATGGTTTTTCACTGGGGATTATGCAAGATATGACAAAGATGGGTACTTATGGTTTTTAGGTCGGAAAGACGACATCATTAAAAGTTTTGGTTATCGTGTATCTCCTTATGAAATTGAACGTATATATAAAAATCACCAAGAGGTTCTTGATTGCGCAGCTATTGGTGAAAAGATTGGAAAAGATAAAATACTTGTAGTTTTATATGTAATATTGAGACAGGAAAGTAAGATTACCCCTAATCAATTAGTATTATATGGAAGAGAAAATTTAGCATCGTACAAAGCCCCCAAAATTGTTTATATTGCAGAAACTTTTCCAAAAACAAAAAATGGTAAAATTTTAAGAAGGCAAATTGAAGAGGCAATTTCTGTCGCTAAATCAGATATCAGATAATGACCACCATCAAAAAAGAGGATTTCATTGAGTCAATTAGGTCTGCGTTGCAATATATATCTTATTATCATTCTGAAGATTTTATATTGGCGATGCAGTCAGCCTATGAAAAAGAAAAATCTCAACCTGCAAAAGATGCAATTCTGCAAATTTTAACTAGCTCAAGGATGTCTGCCTATGGCCATCGACCTCTTTGTCAAGATACTGGGATCGTTACAGTTTTTCTTCGTCAAGGGATGAATGTTAGATGGAAAACGGATCAATCCATTGAAGAAATGGTGAATGAGGGTGTGAGACAGGCTTACAAAGATTCAGCTAACCCTCTGCGCTCCTCAATTGTTCGAGATCCAGCTGGGCAAAGAACTAATACCAATGATAATACTCCTGCAATTACTCATTTTAGCTTGGTTAAGGAAGATGGCCTGGAGGTTAGCATTGCTGCAAAAGGCGGCGGTTCTGAAAATAAGGCTACGCTGAGAATGCTAAACCCCTCTGAAAGTATCGAGGAGTATGTTTTGGAGATCATACCAAAAATGGGGGCTGGTTGGTGTCCACCCGGTGTATTGGGAATCGGGATAGGAGGAACTGCCGATAAGGCTATGTTATTAGCAAAAGAATCTCTATTAGAACCAATAAATATCCAAGAAATCATTACGCATGGACCTAAAAATTATTTGGAGGAATTAAGACTAAAACTTTATCGACAGATAAATCAATTAGGCATTGGAGCACAAGGTTTGGGCGGTTTAACGACTGTTTTGGATGTGAAAATTCTTGATTATCCTACGCATGCAGCATCTTTACCCATTGCAATTATTCCAAACTGCGCAGCAAATCGACACATACATTTTTCACTTGATGGAACAGGACCGGCAAACCTAAAAGTTCCAGACTTAGAATTATGGCCAAAAAAAGCATGGCAACCCAACGAGAGTTTTAGAAGAGTTAATTTGAGTCTTCTAGATAAAACATCGATGCAAGATTGGAAACTAGGTGAAACCATTCTTCTCTCTGGAAAAATTCTAACTGCAAGGGACGCTGCGCATAAAAAATTGAAGCATATATTGGAATCTAAAACATCGCTTCCCAATGGATTAGATCTTGAGAATAAATTTATTTATTACGTTGGGCCAGTTGAGCCAGTTGGTAATGAGGTTGTGGGTCCAGCAGGACCAACAACAGCAAACAGAATGGATAAATACACCAAAATGATGCTGGAAGACTATAAAGTCATGGGAATGATTGGTAAAGCGGAGCGTGGCCCTGAAACGCAAGCATTGATTAAAAAAAATAAATCAATTTATTTAATTGCAGTTGGTGGATCAGCTTATCTGGTGTCCCAGGCAATTAAAAAATCGAAAGTTGTAGCGTTTCCAGAGCTGGGTATGGAAGCAATGTATGAATTTGATATTGAAAATATGCCCGTTACTGTCGCAGTAGATACTTTAGGCTCTTCAATTCACGAGGAGGGTGTTAAAGAATGGAAAGGGATATCAATCGATTTTTAAGATTTTTGTTTATACTGGTTGCTTGCGTAAGCACGAGTGATTCCGCTTGGCCTCAAAGACTCATGTCTAAGACGACTGTTTCGCATTCGTTTTCTCCATAAGCTATAGCTGCGAGCTGTTAATTTTTCTTGCATGAGTTTTTTTAAGGCTGTTTCATTGATGCCAAATAAGCGCTCTATGGCATCAAGCGGAGTACGATCTTCCCAAGCCATTTCAACAATTCTTGAAATTTCCTCATCTGTAAAATTGAATTTCATTTTTTATTGATTAGTTTTTCTAGAAAAGGTGCAATTAAAAATAATATGATGGCACTTATTATTGATGAAAAAGTTAGGAATAAAAATAAATCGCCTTCAAATTGCTTTACCATTTCAGGCAATCTGCCAGCAAAATAATTTGCGGCTGCAGCTGACAGAAACCAAAGCCCCATAAGAAGCGAAGCAATTTTTTTTGGAGATACTTTACTAACCATTGATAATCCTATAGGAGAAAGACAGAGCTCCCCAACCGTGTGCAAAAAATAGACCAAAATTAACCAGGTAAATGAAATATTTGATTGATCTTTAATCAGCACAAGAATTAAAAATCCGAGACCAAGGAAAAGAAGCCCTAGGCTCATTTTTTGAGGTGTGGATAAGTGATTTGGAGCACTGTCAACTTTGAGCCAAAAATTAGCAATAACAGGACCTAAAAAAATTATTATTAGAGGATTAATAGACTGAAAAAAGGTAACAGGGATAAGATACTCCCCCACACGCCTGTCAACATTATTGTTTGCAAATATTGTTAATGAGCCACCTGCTTGCTCAAACCCCATCCAGAAAAAAATCACAAAAATAGACAGAGTAGTTATATAAATAATTCTTTTGAGTTCTTCACTTGAAAGTTTTTGATTATTTTTGTTATATGATAATTTGATAATTAATAGAAAAATAAGCCCTAATAGTATTTCAGCCCAATATTGTTTAAAAAAATAATTTATCTCTATGCAAATGTAAACGAATGGTATAGACGCAAGCGATATAAAGGCTATTTCAAACCAATCTCTTGATTTAAGCTTCTTAGTTTGATTCGATTTATCTGCTTGAATAATTTTGTTTTGATGATATAGATATTGAATTAAACCTAAACACATTCCAGCTGCAGCAAGGCTAAAACCCAGATGCCAGTCAATAGTCTCCCCAACGTAACCAATAATCAATGGGGACATAAATGCACCCAAATTAATCCCTACATAAAAAAAGCTAAACCCTGCATCTCTCTTGGGGTCTGTCTTTGAGTAAAAATTTCCAAGAAGAGTACTGATATTGGGTTTGAAAAACCCGTTCCCAATTATTAAAAGCCCCATTGCAACATAAAGAAAATTTGGAAATGCCATCAGAAAATGGCCTAAGATCATTATAAAGCCGCCAATAATAATCGCTTTGTTATAGCCTAAAAAACGATCAGCAAAATAACCGCCAAAGATGGGAGTAACGTAAACTAACCCTGTATAAATTGCATATACTTTTAATGCCTCAAATTCAGTAAAATTTTCTGATTGGACAAGGTATAAAACCAAAAGCGCCCGCATACCGTAGTAACTAAATCGCTCCCACATTTCAGTAAAAAATAGAGAGACTAGAGCCTTTGGCTGGCCTTTTACCATGCTAAGTTGCAATGCTTATCCCTAAATCCCTTTGGATATTGTTTGACAATTGATTAATTATTTTGAGTGATAAGGGTCCTTTTTTTGATTTTAAAATAAAAGAATTCTCTACACGATGCCCTAAGGTATTAATCTTAGCGTGCGTGATAGATAAATCTAAATTATTAATGGCATTAGATAACTGAAAAAGCAAACCCTCTCTCGCAGCAGTTGAAACAGTAAACTCATATTCCTTATTTAATTTTTTGAAAACAATACTAGATTCAATTTTATGAAATTTTGCTTGTCGCGACTGATTATCAGAAATCGTAATTGGTTTAAATTCAGAATTTAAGGTTTCCGTTAAGCTTTTTTCTATAAAGTTAAATAGATGTTTGAAACTTATGTTATTCCCATCAACTAAGACATTAAACACATCCAATGCATACCCGTCATGGGTCGTATAAATTTTCGCCTCCATTACGTCAAAGTTGTTATTAGCAAAGTATTGTGATGCTTTAATAAAAATATTTTCACTATCTTTTCTAAAAATTAATACCTCAATACCATTTCCGTCAGGGGCATGCCTTGTGCTAACGATGGTTTCTTTTGAGTGAAACTTTTTCAACAAGACTCGACTATGCCAAAGAATATCGTTCTCATTAAAACGATAAAAATAATCTGCCCCTAATGAATTCCACAAAAGCTCAACCTCACTAGAGGAGATTGAATAAGTATTTCCTAACCTTGATAAGACGTTATTTTTTCTAATTGTAATAATTTCATGAATATCTTTTAATTGATCATCAAGATAATTACTGGTTTGATTAAATAAATCTTTAAGAAGGGTAGCTTTCCATTGATTCCATACCGCAGGACTTGTTCCCCGAATATCGGCACCGGTAAGCAAATAGAGTGCTTGCAGCCTTATTTTTGTTTTTACAAAATACGCAAATTCTTTTATGGTTTGCGGATTGGAAATATCTTTTTTTTGAGCAACTTGAGACATTGTCAGGTGTGATCTAACAAGCCATGTTATTAAATTTGACTCCTCTTTATCAAAGTTCATCATACGACAAAATTTTATGGCAATTTTTTCTCCAATCAGAGAGTGGTCGCCACCCCGACCTTTACCTATATCATGAAAAAGTGCGGCGAAATAAAGGAGGTAAGGCTTGGTAAAAGATTTAAAGATATCATGACAATCAGGAAACTCATGCTTGAGCTTTTCCTTGCTGTAGCGACGAATATTTTCGATCACATTTAAGGTGTGCTCGTCAACGGTATAAATATGAAAAAGATCATGTTGCATTTGAGCAACGACCTTACCAAATGCAGGAATAAATTTTCCTAAAATATTTGTTTTATTTAACAATCTTAGCGCACGATTTACTTTATTTTTTGCCGTGAAAATTTGTAAAAACTTTTTTTGGAGTTTGTCATTTGCTCGAATATTTTGATTAATTTTTCTTGAGGTGCTATCAAGTAATCCAAGGAGGTTAGGTCCAAATCCACTAATATTTTGATGAGTCTGAAAAAGTAAAAAAGGATCAAAGAGATGGTCGACAAATTCACCTTTGTATTCTTTTTCAATTTCAATTATGTCGCCGCTGATAAAAAATGGAAGGGGATGATCTAAATAAACTTTTGAGGTTGTTTTTGGATTTAGTCTTTTTATAATAATTTCATTGAATAAAATAATATAATTTACTGATTTATAATAACTTTTCATTACCAACTCACTTGCTCTTAAACGGCTATTATTGTTGTATCCCAAGTGTGATGCGAGTTTATTTTGAAGGTCAAAAATTAGTCTATCTTCGACTGAGTTGGCTAAAAAATGGAGTAAGATACGTCGTTTTGTTACTCGAGTTAGATGAAAAGTTACCTTGTTATATTCATCTTCATTAATGACTTTATTTTCTAATAAATCTTTAAAATTACTACCCTTTTTTTGACTTGCTGCAATCCATAAGACATTATGCAAATCTCGTAGCCCTCCTGGACTTTCCTTAACATTCGGCTCAAGTTGGTAAGCTGAACTTCTATATTTTTTATGTCTTATGGATTGTTCGTTTAATTTTTTTTCATAAAAACTTGAAACATTAATTTGCTTAAAAATTGCTTCTCTTAAATTTTCATAGAGTATGCTCGAGCCAATAATCAATCTTGTCTCAAGTAGATTTGTTGCTGTTCTTATATCTTTCTCAAATTCATCTATGGTCTGGTTCAAATCTCTTGTACTGTGCCCAATTTTAAGACCCAAATCCCAGCAAAGCGTAATAAATTTTGTAACTTTTTCAATCGCAGTCTTTTGCATATTGTCCTTATGAAGCACTAATATATCCACATCTGAAAATGGATAGAGTTCTTCTCGCCCATATCCACCGACGCCAATTAGCGAAACTTCATGATCCAACCCTACATGACACCATAATTCACGCAGTAGTGTATCAACTAGGTGAGCATGTGTTTTTAGAAAAAATTTATTGTTATGGTTTTTTAAAAAACCTTTCTTTAGTTTGGCGACTTTAAGATCATATTTTTTTTTAAGATTTTTGATCATGATTTAAAAAGGTGTGGTTCCAATGGAGTACCTTTGGACACTGTCAATACTTCAAAACTCTTCTTTGTCACTAAAATAGTATGTTCCCATTGAGCCGAGAGACTTCTATCTTTTGTTACGACAGTCCAACCGTCAGGTAGCATCTTGATATCCTTTTTTCCTGCATTTATCATGGGCTCAATAGTAAAAATCATCCCTTCAACAAGTTCCTCGCCAAAACCTTTGTTGCCATAATGAAGAACCTGGGGTTCCTCATGAAATACCTTACCAATACCATGTCCACAAAACTCTCTTACAACGCTGTAACCATTAGACTCTGCGTGTGTTTGAATTGCATAACCAATATCTCCAAGAGTGTTACCTGGCTTTACTTGATAAATTCCAAGCCACATACATTCGTATGTAATATCGCATAAACGCTTGGCTTGAATGGAGGGTTCACCAGCATAAAACATACGACTCGTATCGCCATGATAACCATCCTTAATTACAGTAACGTCAATATTTACAATATCCCCTTTTTTAAGTATTTTTGGACTAGGAATTCCATGACAAATTTGATTATTAATTGATGTACAAACAGACTTGGGATAGGGGCTATGCCCAGGGGGCGCATAGTTTAAAGGAGCGGGAATAGTGCCCTGTTCTTTAACCATAAATTCATGGCAAAGCTTATCAATCTCATCGGTAGAAATTCCAGGCTTCACAAATTCAGTTATATAGTCTAAAACCTCTGACGCTAATTTTCCTGCTATGCGCATTTTCGTGATGTCTTCAGTATTTTTGATTGTGATACTCATGTGGATTTAAAGGCATAAAACAAAAGAAATATGTTATCATAGCGCGTTTTCGATTTTCGAATAAATTTAGCATTAAATCTAGTTAAGGGTGCTGGCAACAGTATTATTAGATTTAATGAAGTGATTAACCCTTGCAAGGAGATATATATGTTTGTAACCATGAGACAAATGTTAGAAGCGGGCGTTCATTTTGGACATCAAACTCGCTACTGGAATCCAAAAATGGCCCCATTCATTTTTGGTGATCGTAATAAAATTCATATTGTAAATCTTGAGAAAACTTTACCTATGTTTGAGGAGGCACTCAAGTATGCAAAAACATTAGCAGCTAATAAAGGAAGAATTCTCTTTGTTGGCACTAAAAGACAAGCCCGAGAAATTATAAAAGAAGAAGCTGTTCGAGCTGGATGCTCCTATGTTAATTATCGTTGGTTAGGTGGAATGTTGACAAATTTTAAAACCGTTAAGCAGTCAATCAAACGAATGAACGAAATGCAGGCTGTTCTTGAAGGTGATGGACTTGATAAAATCACTAAGAAAGAGGCACTTAACCTTCGACGCGATTATGAGAAACTTGAGCGCTCCATTGGAGGTATTCGTGAAATGACTGCTTTGCCTGACGCAATATTTGTTGTTGATGTTGGTTTTGAAAGTGGTGCAGTTGTTGAAGCTACAAAGCTTGGTATTCCGATTATTGGTGTTGTTGACACAAATAACTCAACGGACAATATCGCTTATGTCATCCCCGGTAATGATGACTCAAGTCGTGCAATTCGGTTATATGCCAGAGGTATGGCTGACACCATTCTTGAAGGTAAAAACAAAGCAATCCAAGATGTTGCAAAGATGGTTGCAGAAACTGAAACTAATGTGGATGACGAAGTAGAATCTGAGGAATAATTATTTATAGGAGTTTTTGAGTAATGGCTGAAATTACAGCAAGTTTAGTTATGAAGTTGAGGGCGCAAACTGACGCCCCTATGATGGATTGCAAGAAGGCGCTTACAGAAGCAAATGGCGATTTTACAAGAGCAGAAGAGATTTTAAGAGTACGTTTTGGAAATAAGGCATCAAAAGCCTCAACTCGAGTTGCTGCCGAGGGTGCAGTTGCAGCATACATTGCCAAAGATGGAAAAACAGGATCCTTAATTGAAGTAAATTCTGAAACTGATTTTTGTGCGAAGAATGAAGAGTTTCAAAAGTTTGTTAATCAACTCGCCGAGGTGGTGTGCGATCAATCGCCTCAAACGGTCTCAGAGTTAGTTTTAAAAGAATTAAATGGAAAAGCTATTGAAGAGCTTCGTACGGGTCTTATTGGTAAAATTGGTGAGAATATCACGCCACGAAGATTTACTAATATCAGTGCTAAAGGTTCACTTCACAGCTATATTCATGGTTCGAAGATTGGTGTGATTCTTGATCTTGAAGGGGGTTCTGATGACCTTGGAAAGGATATTGCTATGCATATTGCTGCTGCGAAACCTAGGGCCATTGATCAATCAGGTGTTGATCAAGGTCTTATTGATGCCGAACGTAGGGTGGCCATTGAAAAAGCAAAAGAAGCTGGTAAGCCTGAGGCGATGATAGATAAAATTGCTGATGGAACGGTAAAAAAGTTTCTGAAAGAGGTTACTTTACTAAATCAGGCATTTGTTAAAGATGATAAGGTTTCTATCCAGGATTTACTTAAACAGCATAATGCGACATTGCACTCTTTCACTATGTATCAGGTTGGGGAAGGAATAGAAAAAAAACAAGAGGACTTTGCAGCGGAAGTTGCGGCGGCATCGAAGGTATAAAATTACAATTTTAGTTTTTCCAAAAAGGATTGTTTTATCAATCCTTTTTTTTTACTCAAAACAATATAAAATACACCTATCAATTTTTAAATATTTCTTGAATCATGCAATCAAAATTTAAAAGAATTCTATTAAAACTCTCAGGTGAAGCCTTGATGGGTGATGATAATTTTGGTGTAAATCCCGACACAGTCGGAAAGATTGTTGAGGAGATAAAACAGGCGCAACAATTAGATATCGAGATAGCGGTAGTCATTGGTGGTGGAAATATTTTCAGAGGAGTTGCTCTTGGAGCTGCCGGTATGGATCGAGCAACAGCAGACTACATGGGGATGTTGGCTACCGTCATGAATGCTCTTGCGTTACAAGATGCAATGAAACATGTGGATTTAGTAAGTCGCGTACAGTCTGCCATTAACATTGATCAGGTAGTCGAGCCCTACATTCGTGGTAAAGCTATTCAATATTTAAATGATAAGAAAATAGTTATCTTCGC
Source organism: Methylophilaceae bacterium (assembly GCA_016778465.1). Lineage (GTDB taxonomy): Bacteria > Pseudomonadota > Gammaproteobacteria > Burkholderiales > Methylophilaceae > BACL14. The sequence continues at coordinate 30,558 of JADHPM010000008.1, read as the reverse complement.
AGCCGGGACTGGTAACCCTTTTTTTACTACTGATACAGCTGCGGCACTTAGAGCAATGGAAATTGGTGCAGACATTATGATAAAAGCAACAAAAGTTGACGGTATATTTTCTGCAGATCCCATGAAAGATAAAAAAGCTAAATTGTATAAAACTGTCTCATTTGATCAGGTGATTAGAGAAAATCTAAAAGTTATGGATTCAACTGCATTTACTTTATGTCGTGATCAAAAGTTACCTATTGCTGTCTTTAATATTTTTAAAAAAAATGCACTAAACAATATACTTCTTGATATACCAGAAGGCACTCTTGTGAAATGTTAAATTAAGGAAAAAAAGCATGGATGAAGTCAAAAGTATTGCAAAAACTAAAATGCAAAAGAATATCGAAAAATTAAAGAATGACCTTTCTAAAATTAGAACAGGTCGTGCGCATACGGGTATCTTAGATCATTTGACTGTCGATTATTATGGATCTCAAACAGCTATTAATCAGGTGGCAAATGTCACGGTGGGGGACTCAGTAACTATTAACGTGCAGCCTTATGAAAAAAATATGATTTCTGTCATTGAAAAAGCAATAAGAGAGGGAGATCTTGGGTTAAATCCTGCCACTACAGGTGACATTATCAGGATCCCACTTCCACCCCTTACTGAGGAGAGAAGGAGGGATTTAATAAAAGTTGTAAAATCTGAAGGCGAAAATTCTAAGGTGGCAATAAGAAATGCTAGACGTGATGCAAATGATGCTCTAAAAAAACTTATTAAGGATAAAGAAATTAGCGAGGATGATGAGAGACGAGCACAAGATGATGTGCAAAAAGTTACTGATCAATATATAAGCGAGATTGACAAGATTATTGAGTCAAAAGAAAAAGATCTCTTAGCTATTTAACTAGCGATTTGATTTACTTAATTAAAAAATTTTTACTAAAACCTGCACGGATGCCTAAACACATTGCAGTTATTATGGATGGTAATGGTAGGTGGGCACAAAAAAGACATTTACCCAGATCAATAGGCCATGCAAAAGGGCTTAGTTCGGTTCAAAAAATCATTCAATACGCGCACGAATTTAATATTAAATGCTTAACCTTGTACGCATTTAGTACAGAGAATTCTGGTAGGCCTAAGAGTGAAATTAAAGATTTGACATCTTTGTTTGATAAGACAATAACAAATGAATCAAATAAAATTTTAGATAACAATATAAAGCTAAATATTTTGGGCGATATAAGTTTTTTTCCAAAGAGTTTGCAAATTAAGATTAGTAATTTAATTGATAAAACATCCCAAAATAATGGTTTAACACTAAATATTGCCCTTAATTACGGTGGAAGAACCGAAATAACCCAGTCCGTTAATAGGGTGCTTAAAAAAAAGAAAATTCTAAAAATTACGGAAAAAGATATCCAAAATAATTTAGATACAAAAAATTTACCTGATGTCGATTTATTGATTAGGACGGGAGGTGAAAGAAGGCTAAGTAATTTCCTTATTTGGCAACTCGCCTATGCAGAGCTGTTTTTTGAGAACTCATTTTGGCCAGATTTTAAAAAATGTATTTTTATTAATGCTTTGTATTTTTATCAATCGAGAAATAGAAGATTTGGAAAGCTGAATAATTAAATGACTTCAACCAGAATAATCTCAGCCCTTTTTCTATTTTTATTATTCTCTATCAGTTTTTTTAACTCCAATAATATTTATTTTCAGATATTTGTAATTATAGTTTGTTTTTTTGGCATATTTGAACTTCAAAATATGCTCTTTAAAAAAATGTCTATTATTTTTTTACTATCAACAATCTTGCTAATGATTGTGACCTTGTTAAATTTTCCAGACCCTATGCTAGTGGCATACATTTCTTTGTGTTATTGGGTTTTGTTTGTGCCTCTTTTAATTCTTGATAAATTATTTTTTTCAAATTTAAAAAAATATTTGTTAGGTGTATTCCTTATCTTTAATATTTTTTACTCAACAATTTACTTACATGAGCACCATCAAGAATTACTTTTATTTTCTTTATTTATAGTTTGGATTGCAGATTCAACAGCATTTTTTGTTGGAAAAAAATTTGGTAGAAACAAATTAGCTCCACTTATTAGTCCAGGAAAAACAATTGAGGGTGCAGTCGGAGCCATTTTTTCTACAACTCTTTTTGCTTTCGTTTTTTCTGAGATTTTTGACTTAGATTCTGGAGTAGCAATTTTTTACGCGTTTGTTATTACCCTTTTTAGTATTTTAGGGGACTTGTTGGAGTCTTTTCTTAAAAGGCATGCAAATCTTAAAGATAGTGGCAATATAATTCCAGGTCATGGTGGGGTTATGGATCGAATAGATGGCCTTTGCGCATCTATACCCATTATTTTTTCTATTAATGTTTTTTTGATTTATAGGTTATGAAAACGCTTTCCATTTTAGGTTCCACAGGGAGTATAGGCCAAAACGTTTTAGAGGTTGTGCGGCATAATCGAACGAATTTTAAAATTTTTGCTTTATCATGCCATAAAAATATCGAGCTGATGAAATTACAATGCCTAGAGTTTTCACCAAATTTTGCTGTTGTTTCAACCCATCAAGACGCTAAAAAACTTGCAGAGCACCTTAAGCATAAAGTTGACACAGAAGTCTTATTTGAAGAGGGCGCGCTTAGCTTTATTGTTCAACATGCAGATGTAACGCATGTTGTAGCTGCCATAGCTAATTCAGCTGGTCTTAAATCGACATATGATGCATCCAAGGCAGGTAAAGAAATTTTACTTGCCAATAAAGAATCTATGGTGATGGCTGGGCCTTTAATTTTATCTCAGGTTTCTGAAAATAATTCAAGAATAATTCCAATTGATAGTGAGCATAATGCTATTTATCAGGTGTTAAATAATGAAGTAAATATTGAATCTCAAGTAAAAAAAGTAATTCTAACGGCATCGGGAGGGCCCTTTTTAAATGAGTCTCTCGAAAAAATTGATTCAGCCACTGTTGAGCAAGCACTTAATCATCCTAATTGGAAAATGGGGGATAAGATAACAATTGACTCAGCAACGATGATGAACAAAGCCTTGGAAGTTATTGAGGCTTTTTATTTATTTGATTTACCCAAGGCGAAGATAGACGTCGTGGTGCATCCTCAAAGCATTATTCACTCGATGGTTGAGTTTGTCGATGGCAGCATATTATGCCAATTAGGTTTTTCTGATATGAAAATTCCCATTTCTTATGCCCTTGGATACCCAGAAAGAATAACCTCTGGTTTGCGGGGAATTGATCTCACAACAATTGAGAACCTTTCTTTTTCAAAGCCTGATTTTCAAAAATTTCCATGTCTCAAGTTGGCTTATGATGTGCTGGGAAAGACGTTATCGCACAGTATCGTGCTAAATATTGCTAATGAGATAGCAGTTGAAGCATTTTTAGATAAAAAAATAAAATTCAATCAAATTTTTGTGATTGTAAACGAGATGCTTAGTAAATTAAAAAATGAAAACCTTTTATCAATTGATGATATTTTTTCATTTAGCGAATTTGTGGGCAAGCAAACACGTTTTTACCTTCAAGAGCATTATAAAATTTAAAAAAAGTTATTATTTCTCAATAACTTGTAATCAATTATTAGTTTGAAGATTTTCAAAAAACATATATAATTAAGACAGTTTATACATTAGAAATTAAATGAAAAAATTCATTCTAGCTCTAATAGGCTTTCTGTTATTCTCCACCTCTGCGCTGGCAGAGCAAAAAATTTCCGACATTCGAGTCGAGGGTTTGCAAAGAATTGATGTAGGTTTAGTTTTCAATAGCATCCCTTTTGAAATAAATGACGATATTAATTCAGTAGACTTTTCCAAGACCATTTCCCTGCTTTATAGGACAGGCCAATTTAAAGACGTGGTGGTTGAGAAAGAAGGTTCTGTGATTATTATCTCAGTAAGAGAGAAGCCACTGCTTTTTGAATTAAATTTTAGTGGCGCAGAACTTTTTCAGCCTGAAGCGCTTACGCAAGCTCTCGCTGGCATGAACATTGCATCAGGTCTTGTAATCGATGAAGCGGATTTAGCGCGAGCTGAAAAAGATATTGAAGCGCAGTATCTGTCTGCTGGAAAATATAATGCTAACGTCAAATACGAAATGGTTCCACTTACAAATAACAGAGTAAACGTGATTTTTACTATTGATGAGGGTGGCATATCAAGAATTAAAGAAATCAATGTTGTGGGAAACCTTCAATTTAAGACTGAAGATTTACTTAATGAGTTGACTCTCAAAACAACAAATTATATGTCATGGTGGAACAAGGATGATAGATATTCCAAGCAAGTCCTAACGGGTGATTTGGAAAAAATAAAATCTTTTTACATGGATAAAGGGTACTTAGATTTTAAAATTGAATCTTCCATAGTCAGTATTTCAAAAAATAAAAAAAATGTCTTTATTGATATCGCAATAGATGAGGGGAAAAAATATACCTTTGGCGATATCACTGTTTCTGGAACATTCCCTGAGGGTATAAAGAGTGACGAGCTTTCCACGAAAGTAAAAGCGAGCAAAGGTAATATTTTTAGTCGTAAGTTGATCAACGAGTCTGTCAATGATTTGTCAGCATACGTTGGAAATTTTGGTTACGCTTTTGCGAATGTAAACGCGCTGCCAACGGTAAATAAAATTGATAGAACGGTTGATTTTAATTTTAATGTCGATCCAGGTAAAAAAATATACGTTCGAAGAATTAATATTGTAGGTAATACATCAACGAAAGATGAGGTCGTCAGAAGGGAAATGAGACAGTATGAGTCATCATGGTTCTCGAGAGAAAAGGTAGATTTGTCCAAGAGAAGATTAACTAGAACGCAATACTTCGAGAGTGTGTCCGTTGAGACCCCCACAGTTCCTGGTTCTCCAGATCAAGTCGATCTAAATTTAATATTAAAAGAGACCAATACTGGAAAATTTAATATTGGCGCAGGTGTAAGCTCGAGTGAGGGTATTGTCGGGACCCTCGGTCTTTCTCAGGCAAACTTTTTTGGAACAGGGCAGCGTGTATCGACAAGCGTGAGTTTAGGCGGGGTTAACAAAGTCTATCAGCTTGGCATTACTGATCCTTATTGGACAGATGATGGAGTGTCGAGAGGATTTACAGTGAATTACCGTGATATCGACACCTCTGATTTGGACACGGGTGATTACAAGTCTACTGATATTGGTGCTGGTTTGAATTTTGGAATACCCTTAGATGAGTTTCGTATGTGGAATTTTGGGGCAAATGTTGATTTTACTGAAATTACTTTGCAATCAACATCACCGCAAAGTTACATTGATTACTGTAATGAAGTCACTTCAAGCTCATCTTGTAATGCAGATGCTATTACTTTCTGGACGTCATGGAATGACAATACAATTGACAATCCCTTTTTTGCAACTCAGGGACATAAAATTTCCGTTTCGTTAGATGTTACGACCCCCGGACTTGATCTGGAATACTATAAAGTCTCAGCAAAAGCTGAAAAATACTTCCCCTTAAGCCAAGCAGTGGCCACTAAAATTAAGGCTGGTGTGGGCTACGCTGACTCTTATGGCGACAACCCCTACCCATTCTTCAAAAACTTTAGGTTAGGGGGTAAATCCTCTATCAGAGGCTTTAAAGAGGGCTCGGTAGGTAAAAAAGTTTATGATGATAATTACGGTGACTATGTTACAGAGGGTGGTGAAAAGATGATTAATTTTGGTGCTGAAACTTTTTTCCCAGTCCCTTTCATGAAAAAATCTGATCAATACAGGTTGAGCACTTTTATAGATGGCGGTGGCGTCTTTGAAGACTCTATTGAGACCGATGAAATGCGATACTCTGCTGGTATTGGTGTTTTGTGGATGTCCCCATTTGGCCCCCTGAGCGCATCGATAGCCTGGCCACTTAACGAGGGTGACAATGACCAAACGGAGTCATTCCAATTTGGTATGGGATCAAGTTTTTAATTTATTTGGAGAATATTTATGCTTAAGAAACTACTTATTATGCTTTTTTGCTTTAGTTTTATCACTCTCTCACACGCTGAATTAAAATTAGGTTTTGTGAAGGTCGATGAAATTTTGAGAGATGCGCCACAGGCATCAGCGAGTAACAAGAAATTAGAAAAAGAATTTAAGGCGCGGACCGAGAAATTAAAAAAAGATATTGAGGCGCTGAACAACGAAGAAAAAGATTTCAGTAAAAATTCTTTAACGATGTCAGATAAGGATAAAGAGAAGACACAAAGAAAACTGCAGCAAAATAAAATTGATATACAAAGGGCCGAGAGAGAGCTGCGGGAGGATATTGACCTAAGAAGAAGGGAAGAAATTAATAAATTACAAAATGAGGTAACAAAAGTAATTCAAAAAATCGCAGAAGAAGAAAAATTTGATTTGATTTTTTACTCGGGCGTGGCTTATGCAAGTGATCAGGTAAACATTACTGAAAATGTCCTTAAAGCACTTGGCGGTAAAAAATAATTATTTATTATGGCCAAAGAAATTAGTTCTGGCGAGATTGCAAAACTCATTCACGGTGAGTGCAATGACAATTCAATTTTAGTTAATAAATTTGCTTCATTATCTAAGGCGGATGAAACATCAATTAGTTTTTACTTAGACTCAAAGTACAAAGAGCAATTAGATTTAACTAAGGCTGCCACCGTTATTTTGAAAGCAAAAGATGCAAGCTTAAGAGATGGTCCGTGCATCTATGTCGAGGATCCATATTTAGCTTTTGCTAAAGTGGCTACTCTTTTTCAAGAAACAAAAAAAGTAGTGGCGATAGATGAATCACTAGTATCAGGAAAAAATTTAAAACTAGGAAAAAATGCAACCATAAAGGCTCATGTGTCGATTGGGGATAATGTTACGATTGGAGACAATGTTTTTATCGACTCGAACGTAATGATTGGTGATAATGTAAGGATAGGTGCCAATGTAAGGATAGGCTCTAATGTCACTATCCAGAATGACGTAAAGATAGGAAGTAACTGTAATTTCTTTTCAGGATGTGTCATTGGTTGCGATGGCTTTGGTTACGCTAGAGATAAAGATGGCAATTGGTTAAAGATTCCGCAGACTGGGTCGGTTACTATTGGTGATAATGTGGATATTGGCGCAAACACCACCATTGATAGAGGAGCGCTAGAAGACACTGTAATTGAAGACGGGGTCAAGATTGATAACCAGGTCCAAATTGGACATAATTGTGTCATCGGAAAAAATACCATTATGGCTGGGTGTGCAGGGGTAGCTGGAAGCACTATTATCGGCAAGAATTGCATGATTGGCGGAGGGGCAATGTTTAAGGGTCATATAATAGTTGCTGACAATACCATCATCTCTGCGGGAACGGGAATAGGCAAAACAATACAGCAACCCGGTGAGCGATATACAAATGTATTTCCTTACAACTTAAAGCACAAAGATTGGCTTAAAATAGCCGCTAAACTTAAAAAATGGGTCAAAGATGACAAAACAAAATGAAATGAATATTAGTGAGGTACTTAATCATCTCCCACATAGATATCCCTTTTTATTGGTAGATAAAGTCATTTCAATTGAGCCAGGAAAAAAAATTATTGCGCTAAAAAATGTCACAATTAATGAGCCTTTTTTTCCAGGCCACTTCCCTCATCATCCCGTCATGCCTGGGGTATTAATTGTGGAAGCCCTTGCACAAGCTGCAGCAATTTTATCCTTCAAGACAAATGAGGAGTTACCAACGAGTGATTCGGTTTATTATTTTGCCGGTATTGATAGGGCGCGCTTTAAAAAACCTGTTGGACCAGGAGATCAACTGATTCTTGAGGCAAATGTTAACCGCGTTTTAAAAGGCATCTGGCAATATTCCTGCCAAGCCTTGGTTGAAGATACGGTTGTGGCGCAAGCGGATATCATGTGCATTCTTAAAGAAATCAAGAAGTAGTTTCATGGAAAACAGTTCCCTGATACATCCTACTGCCGTTATTCACCCTGAGGCAATAATTAAAAAGAATGTTCATGTTGGTGCGTATAGCGTAATTGGGAAAGGGGTTAAGCTCGAGTCGGGTTGTGTTATAGGAAACCACGTTACAATTTCGGGTGATACCTTTATAGATGAAGAAACGAGAATTTACCATTCTGCATCGGTTGGCGAAGACCCTCAAGACAAGAAATACGACGGCGAGGACACAAAGCTTTATATCGGAAAAAGAAATCTTATACGAGAATTTTGTACGATAAATAAGGGAACTGCTCAAGATCATGGCGAAACTGTGATTGGTGATGACAATTGGATTATGGCTTACTGCCACATTGCTCACGATTGTAGGATAGGTAATCAGGTAATTCTGGCAAACAATACTACCCTTGGAGGACATGCTGAGATAGACAACTACGCTGTTCTAGGAGGCGCCACTCTTGTCCATCAATTTTGTAAAATTGGATCGCATGTGATGACCGCAGGTGGGTCTGGCATACAAAAAGATGTGCCACCTTTTGTTATAACCCATGGTAATTTTGCCGCACCTATTGGAATAAACTCCGAGGGTCTCAAAAGAAGAGGGTTTAACACAGAACAATTATCAGCGATAAAAAGAGGCTATAAAATTATCTATCGTCAAAAAAACTCTATTGAACAAGCGCTAGTAGAGCTAAAAAAACTGGCTATTGAGGAAAATATAGTCAACCTCTACATAGACTTTATCAGCCGATCGAAAAGAGGCTTGATCAGGTAGTGTCAAAAATTGCGATTGTTGCCGGAGAAGCCTCAGGTGATTTGATTGCAAGTCAGCTTATGCAGGACCTCAAAAGGTATAACAAGAATATTTCATTTATTGGGGTTGGCGGCCCAAAAATGGAGCGGCAAGGTTTAAATTCTTTTTTTGAATTTTCAATACTTTCAATTATGGGCGTAGTAGATGTTATTAAGAATATTCGTACACTCTTAAGTGCTAGAAAAAAACTTATTGCTTACTTATTAGAGGAAAAACCAAGTATTTTTATTGGGATTGATGCACCAGATTTTAATTTATACGTCGAAAAAAAACTAAAAGCTAATGGAGTTCGTGTTTTTCATCTCGTCTCACCTTCGGTATGGGCATGGAGAAAAAATCGTATTCATTACATAAAAAAAGTTATGCACCATCTTTTTTGTGTATTTCCACATGAGCCAGAAATTTATGGAGATATAAATCATTCGGCAAGCTTTGTTGGCCATTCTTTGGCGGCAAAAATTCCCTTAAATCCAAATGTAAAAAATAGCCGTAAGCTTTTAAAGATTCAATCTAAGAGAAAAATAATTGGCCTCATGCCAGGAAGTAGACAACATGAAGTGAGGTATTTGTTAGACGTGATGTTAGAAGCTGCAAAACTTATTAACATGAAAATTGATTGTGAATTTCTAATTTCAGCAAGCAATACACTAAATTCTGAAAAAATTAAAACAGCATTAAAAACCTACCAAATTAAAAATATTAAGTTGATTATAGGACGCTCGCACGACCTAATTAACGCATCAGATATATTAATCTGCGCTTCGGGTACCACAACATTAGAGGCTGCACTTTTTAAAAAACCTATGGTGGTTACTTATAAAGCGACTTGGATTGAATTTCAATTGTATAAACTCTTAAGGCTGACAAAGTTCATTAGCTTGCCTAACATCTTATTAAATAACGATATTGTTCCGGAAATTTTACAAGATAAATTATCTCCACAAATTCTTGCTGATAAATCATTGGAGATAATTCAAGACGATGAGTATAGGACAAAAATAAAAAATGAATTCACTATTCTGCATCGATCGTTACGCAGGGATACTTCAAGATTAATATATAAAGAACTTAAACCTTTCCTTAAATGACAATAATCTGCGGTGTAGATGAAGCAGGCCGAGGTCCAATAGCTGGTCCAGTTTTTGCTGCAGCAGTAATTTTGCATCCACATCACACGATCCCAAACCTCAAGGATTCAAAAAAAATCTCCAGAGCCAAGCGCGAGATCATCTATGATGATATTAGAGAAAACGCGTTAGATTTTGCCTTTGCAATGGTGTCGAGCCGAGAAATTGATCAAATCAATATCTTACAAGCAAGCTTACTGGCAATGAAAAAAGCCATCATGGCTTTAAAAATGAGACCCAATAAAATTTATGTTGATGGAATTTATTGTCCGGAGATTCCTGATGTACAGATCCAAGCAATTGTAAAAGGTGATCAATTAATTAAAGAAATTTCAGCGGCCTCAATTATTGCAAAAGTTGAACGGGATAGGTATATGTTGAAATTAGATGAGCAGTACCCAGAATATGAATTTAGGCGCCACATGGGTTACCCAACAAAGCTTCATCTTGAATTGATCAAAAAATATGGTATCAAAGATTTTTATCGCAAATCCTATAAACCCGTTGCATCCTTAATTGACTAAAAAAATACATGGTTTTTTGTTTAACTGGGGTAATGTAATTTTTTTCCATTCCGCAATAGACATTGAAACTATCTTCTCTTCATTTGATGTGAGGTTAGAAGCGATGCATAATTTTATGTGATTATTGAGTCCTGCTATTAAATCTTTAAGTAATTGTTCATTTCTGTAGGGCGTTTCAATGAAGATTTGGGTCTCATTGAAAAGTCTCACTTTACTTTCGAGCTCTTTAAAAAAAATATCTTTTTCTACTTTATTTATTGGGGCGTAACCTAGAAAGGAAAATCTTTGCCCATTAAATCCTGAGCTCATGAGCGCCATAATAACGGATGAGGGACCGATTAATGGCTCTATTATAATATTATTTTTATGAGCATATTCAACTATCTTTGAACCCGGATCAGCAACGCATGGAATACCAGAATCTGAGAGTAATCCCATATCTTCTCCACAAAAAATACTAGATAACATTTCTTCTATTTCATCGATTGTGGTTGACGAACTATTTTTGAAGAGTTTAAGTGTCTGAATAGGGTTATGAAGTTTAATTTCTTTCAGTATCGACCGAGCAGCCTTTTCATTTTCAACAATAAACTGTTTAATATGACGAATTTTTTTGGCCTGCCAATCTAGCAGAATCTCTTTTTTATTATTTTGGTCAATTGCTGATGGTATTAAAAAAAGTTTACCTAAGTTAAATTGCGTCATTGAGTTTAATTTTATTTTTTACCAACATTGAAGACAGCGCTATTAAAGGGAGTCCAATAATTGCAGTTGGGTCGTCACTGGATACCTTTTCCAATAGGCTGATCCCAAGACTCTCAGATTTAATACACCCGAGACACCCATAGGGTTTATCATAATTAAGATAATTAGTTATAGTTTCGTCATCAATTTTTTTATATTTGACCATAATATCTTCTACCCATTCGGTATGAATCTTTTTGGATAGATTAATAAGTGTTACTGCTGAATAAAAATGAACCTCTTGCCCAGAAAGTTTTTTTAATTGTTCAAAAGCCTCATTAAAATTGTTTGGTTTATTAATTTGAATATTTTTGAATTGCGCTGTTTGATCCGCACCAATAATAAAGGCTTCAGGGTTTGTTAGGGCAATTTTTTTTGCCTTTTCATTCGCGAGTCTCAGTGCAGCAATCGATGGATTCTCTTTATCTGTTTTTGACTCATCAATATCTGGGGATATTATTATGAAGTCTTTCACAATTCTTGATAGAAGCTCTTTCCTGTATAAGGACGAGGAGGCCAGGATTATTTTTGGCATAAATTTTATTGAATTTCAATTAGGGTTTCATTCGGTGAAACGCTATCACCTTTACTAACGTGAATGGCTACAACGGTTCCACTCTCAGGCGCTTGAATTTCATTCTCCATTTTCATTGCTTCAATTACAATTACGCCATCACCTGCTGCGACTTTGTCACCAACATTCACTTTAATATCGATGATTGTTCCAGGCATTGCAGTTGTAAGACAACCTCCGTGGGATGGTTTTGGTCTTCCTGTGGCACTATTTGATGTCTTTGATTTGTCAGAGATTGTTTGACCGTTGGGTGAAATAAGAATCTCATCTAATGTCTCAACCAAAACTTCCTCGGTAATACCATCAACTGAAACATAAAATGGTCTTTCGGCCTCTCCGGCATGGCCAGAACCTGTAAGTTTAATATGGTATGTTTCTCCATGGAGTGTTATGTTAAATTCTGAAGGGGCATAATGGTCGCCTTGCTTCATGGCTTCTTCTTTGTCGAGAAGTATCTCAGGCTCCAAGGTACCGGCATTTCTCTCCTGAAGAAATATTTCGCCTAAATCAGGAAACATGGCATACGTAAGAACATCTTCCTCACATCTACTAAAAGATTCTGCTTTTACTTTCAAGCTATCGATTTCTGGTTTCAATAAGTCAGCAGGGCGACAGCTAATTTGTTTTTGATCACCAATGGCCTTCGATAAAATTTCCTTATTTAAATTTCCTGGGGCTCTACCATAGTGCCCTAGAAAGTAATTCTTCACTTCATTCGTGATCGATTTATAGCGCTCCCCAGTGATAACATTCAAAACAGCTTGAGTTCCAACAATCTGTGAGGTGGGAGTAACAAGTGGTGGGTAGCCAAGGTCCTCTCGAACTTTTGGAATTTCCTCAAGGACCTGATCCATTTTGTCAAGCGCTCCTTGGTCTTTCAGCTGACTAGATAAATTTGAGATCATTCCGCCAGGCACCTGGTTTATCAAAACCCGGGGGTCAAGGTTGGTGAATTCAGATTCGAACTGCCAATACTTTTTTCTCACCTCTTTGAAATATTGACTCACTTCATTGGTAAGGGCGAGATCAATGCCTGTTTCATACCCAAGGTCCTCAAGGGCAACGACCATAGATTCAGTTGTTGGGTGACTGGCTCCTTCTGAAAAACTTGAGTTACATGTATCGACGGTCGATGCTCCTGACTCAACCGCAGCAATAAGATTTATTGAGGCAAGCCCTGCAGTTGCATGACTGTGAACATGAATCGGAATACTTATATTCTCAACGAGGGAGGAAACCAGGTCTTTGGTAACTTGAGGCGTAAGCAAGCCAGCCATATCTTTTATAGCAAGAGAGTCTGAGCCGAGCCCTTCAACTTTTTTGGCAAGATCAACAAAATACTCAATATTGTGCACTGGCGAGGTTGTAAAGCTAATTGTCCCTTGAGCATGTTTTTTATATTTCTTGACAGCTTTAATAGAAACCTCAATGTTCCTAATGTCATTCATTGCATCAAACACCCTAAATACATCTACACCATTCTCAACAGATTTTTTTACAAAAAGATCAACAACATCGTCAGAGTAATGACGATAGCCAAGTAAATTTTGTCCTCGAAGTAACATTTGAATTTGGCTATTAGGAAGTGCTTGCCTTAATTTTTTTAGTCGCTCCCAAGGGTCTTCTTTAAGGTATCTTACACATGCATCAAATGTTGCACCTCCCCATGCCTCTAGCGACCAAAACCCTAATTTATCAAGCTGTGGGCATATGGGTAACATATCCTCTGTTCTGAGCCGAGTGGCAATATGACATTGATGTCCATCACGCAGAACTAATTCAGTAATATTTATTTTTTTCATTGATCTTAAATTCCTTCATGTGCGGCAATCGCGGCACCAATAGCAGCAGCGATTATATCAGGTGGTAATTCATCCTCATAGTCTGTAAGCTCTGGATGATTTTCAACAAAACTTGTATTAAATTTAGCATTTATAAAATCTCGATGTTTTAGTATTTCTTGGTAGTAAGGGATAGTTGTCTTAACTCCAAATACACCAATATCATCTAGCGCCCTCAACCCTCTTTGAACAGCATCCTCCCAATTCAATGCCCATATAGTCAATTTAGCGCACATAGAATCATAGTAGGGTGGGATAACATAACCTGTATAGATTGCCGCATCAGTTCTGACTCCTGGGCCACCCGCCGCAAAGTATCTTGTAATCTTACCAAAAGATGGAAGAAAATCTTGTTTTGGATCTTCTGCATTAATCCTGAATTCAATCGCGAAGCCTCGATAGGTAATATCCTCTTGCTTATATCTGAGTGGTTCTCCACTGGCAATTTTGATTTGTTTTTGGACAATATCAATACCAGTAATTGACTCAGTAATCGTGTGTTCAACTTGCAATCGAGTATTCATTTCCATGAAATAAAAATTGTTATCAGTATCTAATAAAAATTCTACGGTACCAGCGTTTTCATAATTCACTGCTTTAGCTGCCTTTACAGCAAGTTGACCAATGTAATTTCGCTGCTCATTATTAAGTTGAGGGGAGGGTGCAATTTCAATAAGTTTTTGGTTCCTGCGTTGAATTGAGCAATCCCGCTCAAAAAGATGAATGGCATTTCCATGCTGGTCAGCAATGACTTGGACTTCAATATGTTTTGGGTTGAGTACGCACTTTTCAATAAATACCTCAGGACTGCCAAAAGCTTTTGTAGCCTCAGAAATAACACGATCGTAATTAGAATTTAATTCCTTTTCGTTATCACATCTACGAATGCCACGACCACCCCCGCCATTTGTTGCTTTAAGCATAACGGGGTAACCGATTTTACCAGCTATATTCCTTGCCTCATCAAGGTCTTTAATATTTCCATCGCTTCCGGGAATTACTGGCACCCCTGCCTCAATCATTGCCTGACGAGCCTGTATCTTGTCACCCATTTTTTTTATAACCTGATGATCTGGCCCAATGAATTTAACATCGCGTCTCTTACAAATTTCAGCGAGCTGGGGATTTTCAGACAAAAAACCGTATCCGGGGTGAATGCCATCACATCGGGCAGTGACTGCTAAATTGACGATTCGATGAGCATTTAGATAGCCTGACAAGGGGTCATTACCAATAAAGTATGACTCATCCGCCTTTTTAACATGAAGGGCGTAACGGTCGGCATCGGTATAGATGGCCACACTGGTTATCCCCATCTCCTTACATGCCCTGATAATTCGGACAGCAATTTCCCCGCGATTAGCTATTAATATCTTTCGAAGCAAAGTGTTAGGCTCCCTTATTTAATTGGGCAATAGACAAATTCAGCAATTATATCATGTGATATTTACCAAAAAAATATTGCTAATTTATTTTTTTTTGGGTTTGAAATACATGGCGTGAGCTTGTTTTTTTTAGATACAAAGTGGATTTTGTGATAGAATCGCTGATTAATTTTTTTATGCATTAAGGAGTTTTCATGGCTGTTCAAAAAAGTAAAAAAACGCCGTCTAGAAGAAATATGCGCCGTTCACATGATAATTTATCTAATCCGCCACTAGCCATTGAACCAACAACTGGCGAGACACATTTACGTCATCATGTAAGCCCATCTGGATTTTACAAAGGTAAGAAAGTTATCGATACTAAGGCTGATTAAGTCATCCTATGGCACGACAGTCAATTGCAATTGATACAATGGGTGGTGATTTCGGAGTCGACGTCACCGTTCCTGCCGCTTTAATTTCCCTACAAAAACATCCAAACTTATCTGTCATCCTTGTTGGTGATGAAGGTATAATTACTGCTAAGTTGCGGGAGCTTAAGGAATTAGATAACAAAAGAGTCACCATTCATCCGACAACGGAAGTTGTTGCCATGAACGAGTCGCCTCAAAGTGCCCTAAAAAATAAGAAAAATTCCTCAATGCGTGTTTCTATAAATCTAGTTAAAACAGGTAACGCAAAGGCGTGTGTTAGTGCTGGAAATACGGGTGCGCTTATGGCAACAGCAAGATTTGTTCTAAAAATGTTGCCAGGTATCGATAGGCCAGCTATCGCGTCAAACCTACCAAATCAGAAGGGTAAGACAACGTGCATATTGGACCTTGGTGCGAATTCGGATTGTTCAGCAGAGCATTTATTACAGTTCGCAATTATGGGGGCCATGTTAGTAACTGCTCTTTCAAAGAGAAAAACCCCAACAATTGGCCTACTAAATATTGGTAGTGAGGATATAAAGGGAAATGAAACAGTTAAACAGGCATCAATGCTTCTAAGAAATAGTCACCTTAACTTCTATGGTAACGTTGAGGGTGACGATATTTTCAAAGGAACAACGGACGTAATTGTTGCTGACGGTTTTGTTGGAAATATCGCCCTTAAAACAACAGAGGGGCTTGCTAATATGCTTAGACGATTTTTAACTGAGGAATACAAAAAAAATTTCCTCACCAAGCTTATGGCATTAATTTCATTACCCGTCTTAAGAGCCTTCAAAAGACGTGTAGACCCGAGAAGATACAATGGAGCATCCTTTCTTGGGTTGAATGGAGTTGTAGTCAAGAGCCATGGAGGTACAGATATTTATGGATTTAGTTACGCAATCGAAACAGCGATCCATGAGGTGGAAGCTAAGATCATCGATAAAATAAAAAAACAGCTCAAAGTTGAGCATATCGCTTAGAATACAAAAATGTCTTTTTCAAAAATAATTGGAACAGGGAGCTATCTTCCTGAGAAAATATTAACAAATCATGACCTTGAGAAGCTTTTGGACACGTCAGATGAATGGATCACGACGAGAACAGGAATAAAGCAAAGGCATATTATTGATAAAGATCAAAAAACCAGCGATATGGCATATGAAGCAGCAATAAAGGCTATAAACGCTGCAAAAATTGATAAAAATACAATTGACTTAATCATCGTGGCAACCACCACGCCCGACAAAGTTTTTCCCAGTACAGCTTGCACCCTACAAAATAAACTTGAGATTGATGGGTGTCCAGCATTTGATGTTCAGGCTGTATGCAGCGGATTTATTTATGGATTGAGTATTGCTGATAAATATATTAAAACACGCTCAGCTCGGACTGTGCTTTTAGTGGGGGTAGACGCAATGTCTACAATCACTGACTACACAGATCGAGGTAACGCAATACTATGGGGGGATGGTGCAGGTGCGGTAGTGTTATCAAACTCCCATGAACCAGGGATTTTATCTACCCATATCCATGCTCAAGGTAAGTATGAGGATATGTTACATGTTCCACGAAAGATTGATCAATCAAAAGATACCATTGAAATGGTGGGTAATCAGGTTTTTAAAATTGCTGTAAAGACTCTCGATAAAATCGTTGATGAAACCTTAGAGGCGAATAATTTGCGCAAATCTGATATCGATTGGTTGGTCCCGCATCAAGCAAATATTCGTATTCTTGAGGCAACTGCAAAAAAACTATCTTTGAGTATGGATAAGGTAATTGTTACCATTGATCGGCACGGTAATACATCAGCAGCATCAATTCCTCTTGCACTTGATGAGGGTATTCAAGCAAGCAAAATACTCCCAGACCAGTTAGTACTTATGGAAGCCTTTGGGGGAGGTTTTACCTGGGGATCAGCTTTAATTAGGATTTAATTAAGAATGAAAAAATACGCAATTACTTTTCCTGGCCAAGGTTCTCAATCAATTGGAATGATGACTGCTTTTGATAAATATTCAATTACCAGATCAGCCTTTGATGAGGCAAGTGAAATTATTGGTGAAAATTTATGGTCGTTAGTTGTTGAGGATAATGAATTAATTAATCAAACAATATATACCCAGCCAATTATGCTTGTTGCAGGCTATGTGACATGGAGTATTCTGGTTGAGTCTGGAATAAATCAACCACATTTCTTAGCTGGACATAGTCTAGGAGAAATCACTGCATTAGTAGCCGCAGACGTGATAAGTTTTCAGCAAGCCTTAGTAATCGTTAAGAAACGCTCAGAGCTTATGCAGGATGCTGTTCCAGAGGGTGAGGGTGGAATGGCGGCGATTCTTGGCCTGTCTGACGAAGATGTAATTCGAATTTGTAAGCAGCATGAAGGTAATGAAGTAATTGAGCCAGTAAACTTCAATTCGCCTGGTCAGATTGTTGTTGCTGGCCATCATAACGCTCTTGATAAAAGCCTAGAAGTTTTTAAACAGGCAGGAGCCAAAAGAGCAGTAAAACTTCCTGTAAGCGTCCCATCTCATTGCTCACTTATGAGGTCTGCAACCAACCAGTTCCAAGATTTTCTTGAAGCGATCCCTTTTAATTCGCCCAGAATTCCGGTCATACAAAATGTTGATTTTCAGTCGCATCATGAGATTAGTAAGATAAAAGAGAGTTTATCAAAGCAGTTATCGCATCCTGTGCAGTGGACAAAAACAATAGAAAAAATGATGGAATATGGGGTTGAAGCTATTTTTGAGTCGGGCCCCAATAAGGTTTTGCTGGGTTTAAATCGAAGAATATTTAAAGAGGGACATCACGTATCAGTTTCCTCAAACCAAGCGATCGATGAAATAAAATTAATTTTGTAAAGCTAATAAGGATTAAATATGTCAGAAATTTTAAAAAATAAAGTCTGCCTCGTTACTGGTGCGAGCAGGGGTATTGGTGCCGCAATAGCGATAGAGCTTGCAAAATGTGGGGCCACGGTAATTGGTACAGCTACGTCAGAAAAAGGGGCAAATATAATAAAAAAATCATTTGAAATTAATAGTTTAGATGGATACTCACGAGTTCTGGATGTTAATGATAACACCTCCGTTGAGACCCTAATGAGTAACATTAACGAATCATTTGGGGGGGTAGATGTGCTAGTTAACAACGCAGGTATTACAAGAGATACCTTGCTTATGAGAATGAAGGATGAAGACTGGGATGCAGTGATGAACACCAATCTGAAATCTGTCTATAAATTAAGTCAATCTGTTTTGAGAGGTATGATGAAAAACCACTCTGGTAGAATCATCAATATCTCATCAGTTGTTGGGCACATGGGAAATGCGGGTCAAACAAATTATGCTGCAACAAAAGCTGGTATAAGTGGTTTTACGAAATCACTCGCACAAGAAGTTGGGAGCCGGGGCATCACTGTCAATTCGGTTGCACCAGGATTTATTGATACCGATATGACTCGTGCGCTTGACGACTCACAAAGGGATTCTTTGCTCCAACATATTCCTTTGGCAAGACTAGGGCAGCCTCAGGATATTGCCCATGCTGTGTGTTTTCTCGCTTCTGATGACGCGGCATACATTACGGGAGAGACAATTCACGTCAATGGTGGCATGTTGATGGCATAGCACATTTTAAGAAATATACAAGATAAAAAAAAATTTTTAAAAAAGTTGCTTGTTTTTGCGATTCATTTGATAAAATAGCGACTTCCTATTTTTGATTTTAAAAGGGGTAATTAGATGTCTGACATCGAACAAAGAGTTAAGAAAATAGTTTCTGAGCAATTAGGGACAGATGAAGCATCAGTAAAAAACGAATCATCATTTATTGAAGACTTAGGTGCTGATTCTCTTGATACTGTTGAATTGGTGATGGCTTTAGAGGAAGAGTTTGATACAGAAATTCCTGACGATGAAGCAGAAAAAATTACTACAGTTCAGCAAGCAATCGATTATATCAACAAGAACCAATCATAATTATTTCCTGATTAATACTATTTAGTCAGGCATATCCATGAATAAACGACGCATCGTTGTTACAGGCTTAGGGCTCGTTACGCCCGTAGGTATTGGTGTTAAAGATAGTTGGGAAAGTATCGTAAATGGCGTCTCCGGCATTTCAAAAATTTCCAAATTTGACGCCAGCACCTTTTCATCTCAAATTGCAGGGGAGGTCAAGAATTTTGATCCCGTAAATTACCTTAATCCCAAAGATGCTAGAAGAATGGATAGCTTTATTCAGTATGGCCTTGTCTCGGGTATGGAGGCAATTAAAGATTCAGGTTTTGAAGTATCAGAGACCAATGCCCATAGAATAGGAGTTTCAATTGGGTCAGGAATAGGGGGCCTCGGTATGATTGAGAGCACTCAAGATACTTTTAACAATGGAGGCGCTAGGAAAGTATCGCCCTTTTTCATCCCAGGAACTATCATCAATATGATCTCGGGTAATTTATCCATCATGTTTGGCTTGAAAGGTCCAAATGTATCAATCGTAACCGCATGCACCACAGGCACACATTCTATAGGAGACGCGGCAAGGATGATAAGTTATGGTGATGCAGACATTATGGTAGCAGGGGGTTCGGAAGCAGCTGTCACAGAATTGTCGGTTGCAGGTTTTTCTTCAGCCAAAGCTTTGTCCTCACGAAATGAGGATCCAGCGACAGCCTCAAGGCCTTGGGATCGTGATAGAGATGGATTTGTAATTGGTGAAGGTTCGGGGGTGATGGTTTTAGAGGAATATGAGCATGCAAAAAAAAGAGGTGCTAATATCTACTGTGAACTCGTAGGCTACGGAATGAGTGCTGACGCCTTCCATATTACAGCACCGAGTATTGCCGGTCCAAAACAGTCCATGCTAAATGCCATCAATGATGCTGGTTTAAATATTAATGAAATTAATTATATTAACGCGCACGGCACATCCACTCCTCTTGGAGACTTAAACGAAACAAACGCCATCAAAGAAACTTTAGGAGCTCATGCTTATAAATGTGTTGTTAATTCAACAAAATCGATGACCGGCCACTTATTAGGTGGAGCAGGCGGCATTGAATCTGTTTTTACTGCCTTAGCAGTTCATTACCAAGTCTCCCCCCCAACAATTAATATTTTTAATCAAGATCCTGAATGTGATTTAGATTATGTTGCTAATGGCGCTCGTGAGATGACTATAAATGCCGCCTTAAAAAATAATTTTGGTTTTGGTGGGACCAACGGTAGTCTTGTTTTTAAAAAATTCTAAGACGTTGTTAAATGATTTTTTAATCAATGGAAAAAAATCAAATGGCTTAAACCCCTTTGACAGAGGTCTTGCATTTGGGGATGGAATTTTTCGTACATTTAAAGTTCATAATGGGACACCAATATTTTGGGATTATCATTATGAAAAATTAACGCATGATGCCCTAGCCCTTAAAATTGATATTCCATCAAGCACCATATTGCAAAACCAAATAAAAAAGCTCTTTCAAAAAAAAGGCTTGTATGTTGGGAAGTTTATTATCACCCGAGGCCTCTCCGATAGAGGTTATCAGATACCTAACAAAGCCATAAGCCCTAACTGCATTTTGCTAAAATCAAGATTCAAGAAAATAGACAAATCATTTTATACGCGGGGAGTTCATGTCGAAGTAAGTCAAATGATTCCATCCTCTAATCTACATCTTGGATCTATAAAACACCTTAATCGATTAGAAAATGTTTTGTCTAGAGAGCAGCTTTCTAAAGACGCATTTGATGCCGTCATGCTTGATAATAAAAAAAATATTATTGAGTGTTGCAGTCATAATGTTTTTTTTCGCTTTGAGAATAAAATCATTATGCCAGCTATGAATGAAGCAGGTGTTTCCGGTGTATCTCAATGGGTTATACAGGATTTTGCTCAGAGCAATGGATACAAAGTTGAGCATGAAAGCATAAGTCTTAAAAAAGCCAACAAAGCAGACGAGTTTTTTATAGCCAATTCAGTAAATGGTGTAATTCCTGTAAGATCATTTAATCAGAAATATTGGAAAGATTTTAAATTTGTTCAAGAACTCAAGCATTCAATCACCTTTTAGGAAATTTATAGGTTTTTGCATCCAACGTAAATTTTTAGTCATTACTTTCTTTGTTTTAGTTTGGCTTGTCTCATACATTTTTTTGCCACTTAACGTGACCGAAAATAATGCTTCTTTTGAAATTAAATCAGGTAGTAATCTTTCCCAGATAACAAATCAGTTGGTAGAAATGCATGTCCTTGAGGACTCATTTAGATTTAAGTTGTTAAGTTTCCTCTTTGGTAAGGCTGAGAGTTTTAAAAGAGGTCACTATCAACTTAACAAGAATATCACCCCCCTTGATTTACTTAATATGCTGTCATCCGGAAAGGAATCCTTATTCTCAATCACGCTGATTGAGGGCGCGACATATAATGATTTAATCAAGAGGATTAAGTCTAATAACCACATCAAGAAAACAATCGAGAATTACAGTGACTCCAATATTCTTAAAATGATCCATGCAGAGGTAAGTTATGTTGAAGGTATTTTTTTTCCAGATAGTTATTACTTCTATAAAAATACCTCAGATGTTGAAATATTAAAAAATGCACATAATATATTAATGAAAAAACTTTCTTTTTATTGGGAGAATCGGTCCGATGATTTACCTTATGATGATATGTATGATGCGCTAATTATGGCATCTATTATTGAAAAAGAGGTGCTTATGAAAGATGAGGCGCCAATGGTGGCTGGGGTTTTTGTGAATC
Source organism: Methylophilaceae bacterium (assembly GCA_016778465.1). Taxonomy (GTDB): domain Bacteria; phylum Pseudomonadota; class Gammaproteobacteria; order Burkholderiales; family Methylophilaceae; genus BACL14. Next base: position 8,413 of record JADHPM010000008.1, on the reverse strand, counting down.
GTTTAAAAAAAGGTATGCCCCTGCAAAGTGACCCTACGGTAATCTATGGTATGGGTAAAAAGTTTAATGGTAATTTGCGACGCAAGGACTTAAGAAAGGATACCTTGCATAATACTTATACACGTCGGGGACTCCCACCAACCCCCATTGCCCTTCCAAGTCAAAGCTCCATTGAAGCTGCACTAAACCCTGCAATTACAGACGCATACTATTTTGTGGCGATGGGTGATGGCCGTCATTATTTCTCAAAAACACTTAAAGAACATAATTGGGCCGTGAGAAAGTATCAAAAAAGAAAATGACAAAGGCTAAATTTATTACGCTCGAAGGTATTGATGGCGCTGGCAAATCAACTCATATTGACTTCATAAAACAATACTTTGAAAAAAATCAGTTAGATTATTTTGTCACCCGCGAACCCGGTGGGACAGAGCTTGGGGAGAGGCTTCGCCAAATATTGCTCAATGAGAATATGCACCCCACAACAGAAACTTTACTGATGTTTGCTGCAAGGGCGGAGCATTTAGAAAAAGTTATTATTCCTAACTTAAGTCAAGGCATAAATGTATTGTGCGATCGATTTTCAGACGCAACGATCGCTTATCAGTCGGGGGGTAAGGGTGTTAATATAGATTTTATTAATGCCCTTAAAAAATATACGCATGGAGGCCTTAGTCCAGATCTCACTATACTTTTTGATTTACCAACTAATGTAAGTCTTGAGCGTTTAAAAAAAACAAGAACGCTTGATAAATTTGAGCAGGAAGCCCAAGTTTTTCATGACAGGGTTCGAGACTCTTATCTCAGGCTAGCAAAATCTGAGCCCTCTCGCTTTAAAGTTATTGATTCAACACAATCAATCATATCAATTCAAGATATTATTGAGGAATTTATGGGCAAAGTGTTTAAATGAGCAAAAATGTAGATCTAATTATTTCACCAAAATGGATCTTTACCGGCGTTGGTTCGGGCGTCATTGAGAATTCTTCAATCGTCATAGATGGTAATCTCATAATTGAGATTTTGGATAACACCGTTGCTAATGAAAAATATTTAGCCCAAAACAAAGTTTATTTGACTGACCACCTTCTAATGCCAGGTCTGATAAATGCGCATACCCATGCAGCAATGAGTTTATTTAAGGGTTTTGCAGACGACCTTACATTGCAAACTTGGCTAACTGATAGGATCTGGCCGGCGGAGAAAAAATTTGTTGACGAGAAGTTTGTTTATCAAGGATCAAGGCTCGCGATCGCGGAAATGATTCGATCCGGGGTCACAACTTTTAATGACATGTATTTTTTTCCAAAAGAGACCGCTGAAGCGGCTATGCAGATTGGAATGCGTGCGAACTTGGGTTTGGTCTTGCTGGAGTTTCCAACAAAATATGCCTCAGACCCCGATGATTATTTAACAAAAGGACTAGCATTTCGAGATCTCTATCGTGACGAGGTTTTAATTACAACGTCCATGGCCCCTCATGCACCTTATTCAGTTTCTGATGAGTCGTTTATAAAAGTAAATACTTACGCACAAGAGCTTGATCTAAAGGTTCATGTTCATCTTCATGAGACAAAATTTGAAGTTGAGGAGAGTTTAAAGAGTTATGGCCTTACCCCTATTCAGCGACTAGATGCGTTAGGCATCCTAGGACCCCATATTAGCGCCGCACACTGCGTCCACCTGAACGATACCGACTTGGATATTTTGGCTAAAAATAATGTCTGTGTAATCTACAATCCATCGTCTAACCTAAAGCTTGGCAGTGGTTTGGCAGATATAAAGACCATGCTTGAGCATGATATTTGCATTGCAATTGGAACTGATAGCTCTGCCAGTAATAATCGTTTAGATATATTAAGTGAATTAAACTGCGCATTATTGATCAATAAGGGAGTTAATCATGAGGCTGATTTTTTAAATCCCAGTGAGGTATTAAAGATGGCAACTATCAACGGCGCAAAGGCTATTGGTCAAGAGAGCAGACTGGGAAGTTTGGAGTCGGGTAAATATGCTGATTTAGTTGCAATCAACATGAACTGCCTAGAGATGAAGCCAATTTACGAACCATTAGCGTCCTTACTATACAGCGGCAATCGATCAATGGTGACAGATGTATGGATCAATGGTCAACCGCAGTTAAGAGACCAAGAACTCATCAATATAGATGTTAATGAATTACTAAACGGGATAGATTCATGGAAACACAAAATAAGTCAAATATAGACCAGGCCGAAGTTGAAAAATTTAATCTATTAGCGCACAAATGGTGGGACAACACTAGTGAGTTCAAGCCACTACACGATATAAACCCTTTGCGCCTAAATTTCATTAAATCAAAAAAAGATTTAAAGGGTGTGGATGTGCTAGATGTTGGTTGTGGGGGTGGAATATTGTCTGAGTCGCTTGCAAAGGAGGGTGCATTTGTTACGGGTATAGATCAGGGTGAAAAGGTGATCAAAATTGCACAAATACATGCCTCAGAAAATAATTTAGATATTGATTATAAGCAACTGAATATTGAGGATTTTTTAAAAAAAAATAAAAAAAAATATGACGTAATAACATGCCTTGAAATGCTAGAACATGTACCTGATCCTAGCTCGATTGTTCGCTCATGTAAGAGTTTATTGAAGCCTGGTGGACGCATCTTCTTTTCAACGATCAATAGAAATCCAAAATCCTTTTTGTTTGCAATTATAGGTGCCGAATATATTTTGAAATTATTGCCTAAGGGGACCCACACGTATGAAAAATTTATCACCCCATCGGAGTTAACTAGTTGGTGCCGCCAAAATGAATTAAAGGTTTTTGACATTATTGGCATGACCTATAATCCGATTTTAAAGCGCTACAAACTCGAAAAAGATACCTCTGTAAATTACCTTGTTGAGGTTGGATTTGATGAACGTTAAGTCTTACTTATTTGATTTTGATGGGACATTTGTCGATACGGCACCAGGTCTGATTGATGCAGCAAATCGTTTATTTAAAAAGCATGGAAAAGACTTTTTACCCTTCGACCAAGGGAGGGCAATTTCCTCTGATGGTACATACGCTTTTTTAAGACAACGATTTAATGAGTCTAATGAGAATTTTGATGTTTTAGCGAGAGATTTCTTGGGAATTTATAATGAGTTAATTTTGGAAAAACTAGAACTTTTTCCTGGGATAAGACCCATGCTTTTCAACCTGAAAGAAAAAAATAGACTTTGGGGTATCGTGACGAATAAGCCAAGAAATCTAACAGAAAAGATTCTTCATCATTTAAATTTGATCGACGAGGTGGATGTACTAATTTGTGGGGACGATGGATACACCCCAAAACCTGCTCCAGATATGATTAATGCTGCAATGAATCATTTATCCGTTTTACCGAGTGAGACAATTTATATAGGTGATGGACTGAGAGATATTCAATCTGCACAGGCATGCCATGTCTATAGCATCCTTGTCTCTTATGGTTACTTAAAGTCTGATGATGATTATCGTGCGTGGGGAGCGTCGCAAATTATTGATGATATTAAACAGCTTAACATTATCTAGATTGACTTTCTGTCAACAAGAGATTGGGCGAGTGTTCCACTGTCTACGTACTCTAACTCGCCGCCCATTGGCAAGCCTCTTGCAATTCGACTCATTTTGATTGGTATATCTCTTAAAAGCTCCTTGATATATTGAGCCGTGGCGTTTCCTTCATTAGTATAATTTGTCGCCAGAATAATCTCTTTAATATCAGATTCTTTAATTCGCTTTATTAGCTTGCTTAAGTGTATATCGTTTGGCCCAATCCCGTCCAAGGGTGATAAGCGACCCATTAAAACAAAATACAGGCCCTTATAAGAGTGCGTTTGCTCTAACATCAGAAGATCGGTGGGCATCTCAACAATACATAGCGTCTCCACATCACGTGACGCCGTTTTACATATTGAACAAATAGGCTCTTCAGAAAAGTTGTTGCATAGATTGCAGTGCCCGAGTCGCTCTAAGGCATCAGCGATGGTATCCGAAAGGTGTTTGGCACCCTTGCGATCTCTTTGCAATAGATAATAAGCAAGGCGAAGTGCAGATTTTGGTCCGACTCCAGGTAAACACTTTAAGGCGTCAACGAGGGCTTGCAGTGATTCGTTGTTTTTCATCTTTAGAAGGGTAAATTCATCCCTGGGGGAACTAGGCCCGACATCTTTGCGTTGGTAGTATCTTCAATCTGTTTAAAGGTATCTTTTAAAGCCACGATAAGCATGTCCTCTAGAATTTCTTTATCTGTAAGCAAAGATGGATCAATCTCAATTTTTTTAATTTCATTTTTACACGTCATTTTGATCTTGATCAATCCATTGCTTGCTTGCCCCTCAACTTCGATTGCTGCCAGTTCCGCTTGGGCACGCTGCATGTTTGCTTGCATCATTTGTGCCTGTTTCATTAAATTTCCCATGCCACCCTTTGCCATAATTATTTTTCCTTTCCTGTTGATTTCGGTTGAATACTTGAGCTAATAACTTCTGCATCAAATTCATTAATAAGCTCCTTCACAAAGCTATCTTCCATGATATTTTTTTCAGTTTGTTTAAAGAGATCAGCCCTCTCTGTTTTTTTTTCGATGGCTGGACTTGTTTTGACCTTAGCAATCGTTAGCTCAACTTTTATTTTATGCATAAAGTGATTAGATAAAGCGATTTCAAGTTTTTCTTGATAAGTATTTTCTGATAGGTGTTTATGATGAGGCTGAAGTCTGAGGTAAAAAGTTCCCCCCTTAAATTCATGAAATTCTGACTCCTGAGCGAGGGATCTTGCCATACCGAGCTCTAATTTTTCTACTAATTTTCTCCAATTCCCATCAAACTCGGGTGTTTTTTTTTCAACAAAGCTTTCAGATTTGATAGGTTCCTTATTAGCAACGCTTTCATTTTTAGATACTGCATTCGTTTTTTCTTTTTTGTTGTTTGTAAAGGATGGGTAGAAGGCAATCATTCGGAGGAGCGCCATGTTAAAACCAGATAATAGATCAGGCGCTAAATATAGATCACGTTTGCCAAGAGTGGCAATTTGGTATAGTAATTGTAAATTCTCAGGCGTGAAGGCATCTTCCAAAGAGTTGAGTATTTCTTTATTGTCAGAACCCTCAAAATAGTTGGGTATCATTTTTGCTAGAGACAGTTCGTGAATAAGACGTGCTAAATCCTCTAGTGATGATTCAAAGGAGATATTTTTCTCATTCATTTCTTTAGTAAGACTTATCAAACCCGCTCCATCTTGCTTTGCAATAGCATCCAAAAGCCTGATTAATATTTCATTACTTATGGTCCCAAGCATTTGATTGATCTTATCAACTTCAATTTTATCTTGGTTGTAAGCAATAGCTTGATCAAGAATCGATAGCGCATCCCTCATACTTCCTGAGGCGGCTTTGGCAATAATATTGATTGCATCGAGATCAAACTTTATTTTCTCTTTTGTAAGGATAAATTCGAGATGCTTGGTAATATTCTCACTGCTCATTTGCTTAAGATTAAATTGAAGGCACCTAGAAAGAATCGTGATCGGAACTTTATTCGGTTCAGTGGTGGCTAGAATAAATTTTATGTGCTCAGGCGGCTCTTCTAATGTTTTGAGCATAGCGTTAAAGGCGCTTTTGGATAACATATGTACTTCGTCAATGATATAAATTTTGAATGGACCTGAGGAGGGTGCATATTGAGAATTTTCAAGTAAATCTCTCATATCATCGACACCGGTGTTTGAAGCAGCGTCTAGCTCAATAAGGTCAACGTACCGACCAGCATCAATTTCTTTGCAAGTATTACACTCTTGGCAAGGTTTTGATGAGGTACCTTTTTCACAATTTAAGGACTTAGCCAATATTCTGGCAAGGGTTGTTTTGCCAATACCACGAGTGCCATTGAATAGATAAGCATGGTGAAGCCTATTTTGATCAAGTGCATTGCTTAGTGCCTGAACGGTACTTTCTTGGCCAACGAGGTCTGCAAAAGATTTAGGCCGCCATTTTCTGGCGAGTACTTGATATGACATATGTTCTCAACTTGGTTGCAATAAGTGGCGAGCCAAACCCTCGGCACTTGTATCATTAGTTGTGGCTGCTTGCTTCCGCACCTGACCAGGTTGGCTAACTAACAATGCGAGGAGGCCCGCCAAGGATATTTTACCTTATTAAGATATGCTAAGTGAAATTAACCACATTTTTTTACTGGATTTTTCTTTAGGTATTCCCATTCCTCATCAGTGTATAGCCTTGAACGAATAAGGAACCTTAAGCCCGTTGGTCGCTCGAGTGAAAACTGACCCCCAGTGCCAGTAATTGCATCCAAGATTAAATGGGTGTGCTCCCAATAGGTAAATTGCGACGCACTCATATAAAATGGGACCCCGTGAGCGTTACCAACCTCAACATCCGCGTTACCTAAATAGAATTCTCCAGCAGGGTAGCACATCGGAGCACTGCCATCACAACAGCCACCTGATTGATGGAACATTAGCTCACCATGAGTTTTTTTTAGCTCATCAATAAGATTGTTGGCTGCTTCAGTCGTAGATATTCTAGTAATCATAAAAAAAGGCAGGGTTGTTAACCTGCCTTTATTTTATACTTATTTAGCTTAATTTTAAAAGAATCCAAGTTTAGTTTCTGTATAACTAACTAAGAGATTCTTAGTTTGCTGGTAATGATCAAGCATCATTTTGTGAGTTTCGCGACCGATGCCAGACTGTTTGTAACCTCCGAAAGCGGCATGCGCAGGGTAGGCATGATAGCAGTTTGTCCAGACACGACCTGCTTTAATACCTCGACCCATTCTAAAGGCTGTATTGCCATTCCTTGTCCAAACACCAGAGCCAAGTCCATAAAGTGTATCATTAGCAATTTCAAGCGCCTCTGCCTCATCTTTAAAGGTGGTGACGGAGACAACAGGACCAAAAATTTCTTCTTGGAAGATTCGCATCTTGTTATGCCCTTTAAAAACTGTCGGTTCAATATAGTATCCTGAAGATAATTCACCATCATGTTTAGTTTGGTTACCACCAATGAGAAGCTCAGCACCTTCCTCCTGACCTAGCTTGATGTAGGAGAGTATTTTCTCCATTTGTTCACTTGAGGCTTGCGCACCGATCATAGTTGAAGGGTCAAGTGGGCTTCCTTGCTTAACTGCTTTCACACGCTCCAATGCTCTCTCGATAAACTGATCGTAAATCGACTCTTGAATCAATGCCCGAGAGGGGCAGGTGCAAACCTCACCCTGGTTTAATGCAAACATGGTGAATCCCTCAAGTGCTTTATCAAAAAAGGAATCATCCTGATCCATTACATCCGCAAAGAATACGTTGGGTGATTTACCACCTAATTCCAGTGTGACAGGGATAATATTTTGTGATGCATATTGCATGATAAGACGACCAGTTGTAGTCTCACCTGTAAATGCAATTTTAGCGATTCTTGGTGAGCTTGCGAGAGGTTTACCAGCTTCCAGGCCGAATCCGTTGACAATATTTAACACGCCAGGCGGTAATAAATTTCCAATGATTTCCATCAGCATCAAAATAGATACAGGAGTTTGTTCAGCTGGCTTTAAAACGACACAGTTACCTGCAGCTAATGCTGGAGCAAGCTTCCATGCTGCCATCGTGATTGGAAAATTCCAAGGAATAATTTGTCCAACTACTCCTAAAGGTTCATGAAAGTGGTAAGCCATTGTTTGATCATCAATCTCACCAATCGTACCCTCTTGAGCTCTTACCGCTGACGCAAAGTACCTAAAGTGATCAATTGATAGCGGAATATCAGCTGCCATTGTTTCTCTAATTGGTTTGCCGTTATCAATCGTCTCCGCTAAGGCAATAGTTTCAAGGTTCTGCTCCATAACATCAGCAATTTTGAGGAGGATATTTGCACGTTCTGTTATGCTTGTTTTGCCCCATGCCTCTTTTGCCTCGTGCGCAGCATCGAGGGCTAGGTTAATGTCTTTTTCGTTAGACCTAGCAACTTCACAAAAAGCCTTTCCTGACAGCGGTGTTATGTTCTCAAAATATTGACCATCAAAGGGTTTTACCCATTTGCCATTGATATAGTTATCGTATTTTTCTTTATAGGGATTTTTGCTAATCCCTAAGTCTTTTAAAGTAGTAAAAGCCATTATTCCTCCAGTATTCGAGTGTGTTTGTCTTAACGTTACAATAATACTTATGACTTAATAAATCAAGAATTAGCCAGCGATGAAGTATTTTTGAATTAGTCTTATATATCATATATAAGACCTAAATTTAAATCAACACTTAAATATCGAAACCTAATGTATAATTCGAACGCATCGGAAGGGTGGATGAGTGGTTTAAGTCGCACGCCTGGAAAGCGTGTTTAGGGTGAACTCCCTAACGCGGGTTCGAATCCCGCCCCTTCCGCCAA
>JADHPM010000014.1 GCA_016778465.1 Methylophilaceae bacterium | reverse complement strand
TTTTTATTTTTATCAAGCACTGGTAGGTCATCAATCTCATAGATCTTTTGATCCAAGCGTATGCGAATAAAGCCTTGCGCCTTTAGTTCGTTGATAAGATCAAGGTGGCTACCTTTTCGATCATTTACCACCGGTGCCAAAATCATAATTTTTTTATCAAGCTCCATCGACAGGACATGATCGACCATTTGTGAGACCGTTTGAGCCTCTAATTTTATTTTATGCTGCGGGCAATAAGGATCCCCTGCACGGGCATAGAGCAAGCGCAAGTAGTCGTGTATCTCGGTAACAGTACCGACCGTTGATCGAGGGTTATGCGAGGTTGATTTTTGTTCTATCGAAATTGCTGGTGATAGTCCCTCAATGGTATCCACATCAGGTTTATTCATACGGTCCAAAAATTGTCTGGCATAAGCGGAAAGTGACTCGACATAGCGTCTTTGTCCTTCCGCATAGAGAGTATCAAAGGCAAGGGATGACTTTCCTGAGCCTGATAAACCAGTAATGACAACTAACTTGTTCTTCGGGATATCAACCGAAATGTTCTTAAGGTTGTGGGTGCGCGCACCTTTTATTTTTAGATAGTCCATTTAAATTATTTATTTTGAGGGCAACCTGATAATATACTGAATATTAATGAATTTAGAAACCTTTGCTTAAATCCTCACGAAATTGACAGAATGACCCATCAAGAATTGAAATCAACTTTAATTTTAGCTTCAGTCTATGGCTTGAGGATGTTTGGTATGTTTATTCTTCTGCCTATTTTTGCCGTTTACGCTTCAAATTTATCGAATGCCCCAACGGCAACACAAATTGGCTTGGCCTTGGGTATTTATGGACTGACACAAGCGCTATTACAAATACCCTTTGGTGTTGCCTCAGATTTCTTTGGCAGAAAACCGATGATTTATTTGGGTTTATTTTTATTGGTCATAGGTTCATTAATCGCAGGGGCTTCAGATCAAATAGAATATATTATGTTGGGCAGAGCGATTCAGGGTTCTGGTGCGATATCAGCAGTTTTAACAGCGTATTTGTCTGACCTTACCTCGCCAGCGCAAAGAACGAAATCGATGGCGATCGTGGGGGCATCCATTGGCTTAACTTTTCTTCTATCCCTCATTCTAGCCCCCGTGCTAAATCATAAAATTGGAGTACCTGGAATTTTTATGATGATTGCACTTCTCTCTTTGATGGCGATGTTTATTGTGAGATTTTTTCTACCGGAGCTGACCATTAAACCTAAATCCCGCCTGATTAATAAAGTGGCATTTGAAAATATTCTCCTTCGTTTCGACTTGCAGCAATTGAACTTTGGAATTTTTGCACTACATGCCTGCCAGATTGCCATGTTTATGATTGTTCCATTTTATTTAATTAATCAAGGCGGTATTGAGCTTAGCGCGCACTGGAAAATATATTTTCCAATATTGATGATCTCATTTGTAATTATTTTCCCCATCATAATTTTTACGGAAAAATTCAAAAAAACGAAAACTACTTTTTTACTATCAATTGGTATTTTGATTCTCGCACAGTTTTTGTTCATCTTTATATCTCAGGATTTGCTTGGGGTTTTATTGGCCTTAACGGTATTCTTTATTGGCTTTAATTTTTTAGAGGCAACACTCCCAAGCTTAGTCAGCAAAATCGCACCTGATTATGAAAAAGGTTTAGCTTTAGGGGTGTATAATACGTCTCAATCTTTTGGAATTTTTGTTGGCGGCATCGTTGGTGGATTATTAAATAAATTTTATGGTTACGATGCAACCTTCATATTTTGTATTGGAATCCTCGTGGCTTGGTTTTTACTGTCGCTAAAAATGCAGGTTCCAAAAATGAAATCTTGAAAAGACTTATCGAGAATTAGGAGAAAATTATGCCATCAGTAAATAAAGTCATCTTATTAGGGAATTTAGGCCGAGACCCTGAACTACGTTTTTTACCAAACGGTGACGCGGTGTGTAATTTTAGTATAGCCACCACAGACTCATGGAAAGATAAAGCGGGTGAGAAGCAAGAGAAAACAGAATGGCACAACATTGTGATGTATAGAAAGTTGGCAGAGATTGCCGGAGAATATTTAAAAAAAGGTCGCCCTGTCTACCTAGAGGGAAGATTGCAAACAAGAAAGTGGCAAACAAAAGATGGGCAAGATCGTTATACGACTGAAATTGTGGCAGATAATATGCAAATGCTAGGAGGTCGAGATGCTGGAGCTCAAACATCCTCGAAGAGCGATTACAACCAAGAGCCAGTTAAAAATGATAGTGCTCCTAAAGCCACTGAATCTAATGCAGCTGCCTCAAGTTTTGATGAATTTGAGGATGACATTCCATTCTAACCGGAGAGAGTGAATGCCAATTTATGAATTTAAATGCCAGGAATGTGGTTTTTTTGATGAGATTTTAGGTAAAATCAGCGATTCGCAAACCACTGCATGCCCAAAATGTAAAAAATTGACATTTCAAAAATTAATTTCTGCATCTAATTTTCAGCTGACAGGCTCCGGATGGTATGCAACAGATTTTAAAAATAAAAAAACAGAAGATAAAAGTGCGGCGCCTAAAAAAGCCCCAAAGGAAACCATAAAAACCGATGATTAAGAAAAATTTTATTACTGGCTTACTTGTTTTGATTCCCCTAGCCCTAACGGCATGGGTCTTGTTTAGCTTGGTTGAGTTTTTAGATAGAGCCATCGTATTACTCCCCGAGCATCTAAGACCTGAATATTTTTTTGGCTCAGAAATTTTTGGCTTCGGATTGATCTTAACGGTCATTGTAATATTTGTGATTGGCGTTATTGCTAATAATTTTTTTGGTAGAAAATTAATTCAAATTTATGAGGCAATTTTTAATCGCGTTCCTTTTGTAAAATCCATTTACAGCAGCATTAAACAGGTTTCTGATACCCTTTTAACCAGCTCTGGTAAAGCCTTTAGTAAGGCAGTACTTATCGAGTTTCCACTTGCCGGGACATACACATTTGCTTTCGTGACAGGTGAGCCAGACGAGGCGCTTACGAAAAGCTTGAGAGGTAAATATGTGAACGTCTACGTCCCTACAACACCAAACCCAACATCAGGCTACACATTAATTGTTCCAAAAAATAAGGTGGTTGAACTTGATATCAGCGTGGATCAGGTCTTGAAGTATGTCATTTCAATGGGTGTAACTCCACCAAAAAAGAAAATTAATAATAAGAAATAGAAGGCAACAATGAGAACTCATTACTGCGGCGAATTAAATGCCAAACATATCAATGAAGAAGTAGTCCTTTGTGGTTGGGCACATCGTCGAAGAGATCATGGAGGAGTAATTTTTATTGACTTAAGAGATCGCTTTGGTTTAGCGCAAATTGTTATTGATCCAGATACGAAGGACGCTTTTAAGATTGCTGAGTCAGTTCGTAATGAATTTGTGCTGAAAGTAAAATGCAAAGTGCGGGCGCGGCCAGCAGGCACAGTCAACAAAAACTTGCCAACGGGGGAAGTTGAGATGCTTGCTTCAGAACTTGAAATTTTAAATCCTTCTCTTACCCCACCATTTATGTTAGATGATGACTCGATTACAGAGTCAATACGTCTCGAAAATCGGTTTATGGACCTAAGGCGTGATGAGATGCAAAGCAATATCATCTTACGTTACGAGATTTCAAAAAATATAAGAAACTACTTGGATAAAGAGAAATTTATCGAGATTGAAACCCCCATATTAAATAAAAGTACACCGGAAGGTGCAAGGGACTATTTAGTCCCCTCTAGGGTGCATCATGGTGAATTTTTTGCTCTTCCCCAATCGCCACAACTCTTTAAACAGCTGCTTATGGTCTCAGGATTTGACCGATACTATCAGATAGCTCGATGCTTCAGAGATGAGGATCTTCGCGCAGACAGGCAGCCAGAATTTACCCAAATCGATATGGAAACATCTTTTCTTGATGAGAGCCAAATCATGGATATTTCTGAAAATATGATTAGAGCGATGTTTAAAGCCGTCAAAGACATTGACTTACCAGAAAACTTTCCAAGAATCACTTATGAGGAGGCAATAAATCGCTTTGGTTCGGACAAGCCTGACATGCGAGTTAACTTGGAATTGGTTGATCTTACGGATGAGATGAAAACGGTGGATTTTAAAGTGTTTGCATCTGCTGCAAACCAGACAAACGGAAAAGTAGCTGCCTTAAAAATCCCTGGAGGGGCAAATTTATCACGCTCTGAGATCGATACCTATACAGAGTTTGTAAAAATATATGGCGCAAAAGGTTTGGCCTATATTAAGATAAATGATATTACTCAATTAAATGAGTCAGGCCTTCAAAGCCCCATTGTCAAAAATATCCATGAGGTTGCTCTAAAGCAAATTATTGAAAAGACATCTGCTGAAAACGGTGATTTGGTTTTCTTTGGTGCTGATAAAAGAAAAATTGTCCATGAGGCCTTAGGGGCTCTAAGAGAAAAAATTGGCCATGAGAAAAATTTCTTAATTAAAGACATGTGGACTCCGCTTTGGGTTGTTGATTTTCCTATGTTTGAAATGGATGAGGAAGAGAAACGATGGAATGCGCTTCACCATCCATTTACCGCCCCAAATGATGGGCACGAGGAATTTTTGGATAAAAATCCAGAGAAATGTCTATCAAAGGCTTATGACATGGTAATTAATGGATGGGAAGTTGGAGGTGGCTCTATTCGTATTCATAAACAAGATATTCAGGCTAAAGTTTTAAAAGCGCTTAATATTTCAGATGCTGAAGCCGAAGAAAAATTTGGATTCCTGTTAAAAGCTTTACAATTCGGCGCTCCACCGCATGGAGGTATTGCTTTTGGTTTGGATCGACTAACAACGTTACTTGCAGGTGCAGAATCTATTAGAGATGTTATTGCATTTCCAAAAACGCAAAAGGCACAATGCCTTCTTACAGAAGCGCCAAGTAGCGTTGATGAAAAACAATTGCGAGAACTGCATATAAAAGTTCGTCCAAAAAATGTGAGTTAAATGATTCAAGGTTTAAATCATTACAATTTAAGATCTGATCCTGAAACTATGGAGGCCTTAAAAGAATTCTATGTCAGTATCGTTGGACTGAGCGTGGGAAATAGGCCACCTTTTGAGAGTAATGGTTATTGGTTATATGCTGGCGATAAAGACGTTCTTCATTTGAGTGAAACTAAGGGAAATGCAAAAAAACAACATCATGTGGATTCTACTTTTGATCACATGGCCTTTAGCGCAGTTGGATTAGATTTTTTTTCAAAAAAACTTAAAGATAATAATATTGATTTTTATTACCGCGAAGTTCCTGAAATAGGAACCAAACAAATTTTTTTTAAAGATATTGTTGGTAATGGTATTGAATTAATTTTTACGGAATCATAAACATAGAGATACAGCAATGTCGAATTTGTGGATAGAGAATTATAATAAGATAAATGATGAGATGGAGGACTAATGAAAAGCTATCGAAAAGAATTATGGTTTAATGCCCCAGAAAGAATGCACTTTACTAATATTACGTCAGATGTAAGGGAGTGCCTTTTGGAGAGTGGAGTTACTGAGGGAATTATCCTTGTTAACGCAATGCATATTACAGCCAGCGTCTTCATCAATGATGATGAATCTGGTTTGCATCACGATTATAAGAAATGGCTAGAGCAACTTGCTCCACATGAACCTGTTAGTGGATATCGTCACAATGACACCGGTGAGGATAATGCGGACGCTCACATGAAAAGACAGGTTATGGGTAGAGAAGTTGTGGTTGCTGTAACAAATGGACAACTTGATTTTGGTCCGTGGGAGCAAATTTTTTATGGTGAATTTGATGGCAGGAGAAAAAAAAGAGTTTTAGTAAAAATTATTGGTGAATAAGTGAATCTGGAATTAAAAAAAATGAGAAGTGGAGCTTGAATTTAAAAAAAAATTTTAGTAAAGCTCAAGATTTATTTAGAATCGGTGATATTGGTGCAGCCAAAAAAATAACTTTAGCCATTTTACGCAAGTTCCCTCAAAATTTTGATGCACTTAATTTTCTTGCGTTCCTCGAATCTCAATTACAAAACCCCAATGCTGCAATTGAGACTTTAAAAAAAATCCAAAATTTCTTTCCTAATCACGTCCAGACATTTTCGAATTTAGGTGTTCTATATATGGAAATTGGTCAATTTGAAGCAGCAATTGAAAATTTCCAAAAGGCTATCAATTTAGATCAAAAAAATCCGTCTTTGCAATTTAATTTAGGAAAAGCATTATTCGAAAAAAAAGATTATGAAAAAGCAAAAAGGCACTATGAGATCGCAATTAAGTTAGATGATAATTACTTTGACGCTTATCTTAATCTTGGCTTTACTTACAACATTCAGGGGCATTATAAAGAAGCATGTAAAATTTACGAAAAGTTATTATCTAAAAAACCTGATTACAATCAGGCATATTCTAATTTAGCTGCTGTGTATGCAAATATGCATAATTTTAAAAAGGCAATCGAATTTTATAAGAAATGCATAACGCTTGAACCAGAAAATTTTTCAAATTATTATGCCTTGGGATGCGTTTATTTATTCACTAAAAATTTTCTTGAAGGCTGGAAATATTACGACTACCGTTGGAAAATTAACCAACTCAAACCCTCTTTCACAAAATATATTCCGGAATGTGAAAGTTTTGATAACGATGAAAAAATTCTTATATGGGATGAGCAAGGGTTAGGTGACCAAATAATTTATTCATCTATATTAACTAGTCTTAAACAAACACAAAATTATACAATTACCTTAGATGAAAGATTAATTCCAATATATAAAAGATCCTTCCCAAATTTTAAATTTGAAAATTTAAAGGATATTTCAAATTTTGAAGAGTTTGATAGTCAAATTTCTCTTGGAAGCTTGGGGAAATTTTTTAGAAATTCAGATGATTCGTTTTCAAGAGAAAAAGATAATTTTTTGTCTGCCAATAAGAAAAAAGCAGAAAAATATAAAAAGCAACTTACTGAGAAAAATAAATTAATTTGTGGCATTTCATGGAAAAGCAGTGCTAAAGAAGGTGAGCATAGAAGTCTAGATATAAGTGAACTTTTACCCTTACTTTGTAAAAAAAATATTACATTCGTTGATCTTCAGTATGGAGATACTGAGCCTGAAAAGACATACCTTAAAAAAATTGGTATAGAGCTTAAATCTATCTCTATGCTCGATAAATTTAATGATTTAGATGATCTTTTTTCATTAATTGAGGCATGTGATTTTGTTGTAACTACGGATAATGTTACAGCACATTTTGCAGGTTCAATTGGAAAAAAAACTTACCTTCTCGCACCATATAGAATTGGCTTGATATGGTATTGGCCAGAGGATAGATCATTATGGTATCCCTCAATAACTGTTTTAAGACAAAAAAAATTGAATCTTTGGAAAGATGTGGTTGAGGATTTAGTTGAAAAGATTAATTTTTAATGAAGCTCTCTAATTGCTCAATCAATGATCTTTGATAAATAATCATCTCTTTAACAAGATCACCCAGAGATAAGACACCTACAACCTCATCATCTTTTACAACAGGTAAATGTCGAATTCTATTTTCAGTCATGATTTGTAGACCCCTCTCAAAGGCATCGTTGGAATTAAGGGTTAAAACATTTTTAGTCATAATGTCACTTATGAGGGAATCTTTTGATGAACGACCTTTTAAAATAATTTTACTCGCGTAGTCGCGCTCTGAAATTATACCGACCATTTTTTTCTTTTGCATAACAATCAAAGCGCCAATTCTATATTCAGCCATAATGATGAGGGCATCAACTACAGGACGGTCAGGCTCAACTGATATGAGCTCTTTAATTTCTTTATCAAGAAGAATTTGTTGTGCTGTTTTCATTCAATTTTCTCAAAAACAAATAAAAAGCATAGCAAATTTAGGCGAACGTGCAAATATTAATTAGTGGGCTTTTATTAAATGCAAATTATTTTACTGATAAAATAATCTTATCTACCTTATAGGAATTAAAAATGGCAGGGCACTCAAAATGGGCAAACATTCAGCATCGTAAAGGTCGACAAGACGCCAAAAGAGGAAAAATTTTTACCAAATTAATCAAAGAAATTACCGTCGCAGCACGTATGGGAGGTGGAGAGATAAACTTTAATCCACGATTAAGAGCAGCGGTAGCTGCCGCAAAAGAGCAAAACATGCCCGCGGATAATATTACCCGAGCGATAAAAAAAGGCACGGGTGAGCTAGAGGGGGTAAGCTATGAAGAGATTCGTTACGAGGGCTATGGTATCAATGGTGCTGCCATCATTATTGATTGCCTGACTGATAACAAACAACGCGCAGTTGCCGAAGTTCGACACGCACTGACTAAGCAGGGAGGAAATCTGGGTACTGATGGATGCGTCGCTTTTCTCTTTAAGCATTGTGGAACTATTTTTTTTGCGCCTGGTTGTGACGAGGATGCTGTCATGGAAAAAGCGATTGAGCTTGGCGCTGAAGATGTCATTAATAATGATGATGGCAGTACCGAAGTGATTACCTCAGTTAGCGACTTTCATAAAGTAAAGGAGGGGTTTGATACTTACAATATCAAGTATGAGTTAGCTGAGCTGACTATGAAACCAGAAACTGAAGTGGAGTTAAAGGGAGCTGATGGTGAAAAGATGCAGAAAATTCTTGATGTACTGGATGAATTAGATGATGTGCAAGAAGTTTATTCTAATGCCTTGATTGAGGAATAATTATTAATCATAACTTTAAAATATTAGGCATTGACCCAGGTCTTAATATCACAGGTTATGGTCTTGTAAAAAAAGATGAGAATCGTCTAGAGTATTTGGCAAGTGGCGTAATAAAAAGTCCGACAAATGAAAAAGATCTCGCAAAACGATTAAAGGTGATATGTTTGGGATTAAAAGAAATTATTGAAACCTATAAACCAGATTGCGTTTCAATTGAGAAAGTTTTTGTTAATGTAAATCCACATTCCACACTGCTCCTTGGACAAGCAAGAGGTGCGGCGATTTCAATATCTGTCCTTAAGGACTTAGATGTTTATGAATACACAGCCTTGCAGATTAAAAAATCTGTAGTTGGTAACGGACACGCAGTAAAAGAGCAGGTCCAAATGATGGTAAAAAAATTATTAAATTTACCAGCTTTAACATCAAAAGATTCAGCAGATGCATTGGCATGTGCCATCTGTCACGCAAACGTGAGTGATGCACTTAAACATTTTCCGAGTGGCACCAGAATGAAGGGGGGTAGATTTTTATGATTGGACACATTAAAGGTTTTATTGTTAATAAAAAGCCTACCCAGGTTCTTATTGATTGCAATGGTGTAGGTTATGAGGTAGATGTACCCATGTCCACTTTTTATGATTTGCCCACTGTTGGAGAACAGGTTACGTTATTGACGCATTTAATTGTGAGAGAGGATGCACATCTGCTCTTTGGTTTTGCAACAAGCGAGGAAAGGGAAGTATTTAGACAATTAATCAAAGTAAATGGTGTGGGGGCGAAAGTGGCGCTTTCGATTTTAAGTGGCATCAGTTTGCATGAATTAGTAGATGCTATCATGAATCAGAACTCAAATCTCTTAGTATCAATTCCGGGCATAGGTAATAAAACTGCTGAAAGATTAGTATTGGAGCTAAAAGGAAAGCTTGCCAACATCATAGATGACAAGTCAATACAAAATACTTCCTCTGAGACCAATGATATACAGAATGCTTTAATTAGTTTGGGGTATAGTACTAAAGAGGCAATCAGTGCCGTTAAAAACCTGCCATCAGATATATCGATAAATGACGGTATTAAAGATGCGTTAAAATTTTTATCAAGAAAAAATTAAAAAGCTATGATTGAACCTGATCGTTTTGTTGATCCCAAAAGTTCTGACAATGTAGAGGAAAATTTTGAGCGTGCCCTACGCCCAAAGTTTTTAAAAGATTATATTGGTCAGGAAAAAATCAGGGAGCAATTAGAGATCTTTATAAATGCTTCCAAAAAAAGGCAAGAAGCTTTAGATCATATCTTACTTTTTGGACCTCCTGGATTAGGAAAAACAACACTCGCTCATATTGTGGCGAACGAGTTGCAAGTCAACTTAAGGTTAACCTCAGGGCCAGTGCTGGAAAAAACCGGTGACCTTGCCGCTTTATTATCAAATTTAGAGGAAAATGACGTTTTATTTATCGATGAAATTCACCGATTATCCCCCGTTATTGAGGAAATACTTTACCCTGCTATGGAGGATTATCGTTTAGATATCATGATTGGTGAAGGGCCTTCAGCTCGGTCGGTTAAGTTAGAATTGCCACCTTTTACTCTTGTCGGTGCCACAACGCGTGCGGGAATGCTGACAAACCCCTTGAGAGATCGTTTTGGTATTATTTCAAGATTAGAATTTTATACGATTAGTGAATTGGCCAAAATTGTAAATCGATCGGCTGAGTTATTAGGAGTCGAAATTGATGATCTGGGAGCCAATGAGATTGCAAAACGCTCACGTGGAACCCCGCGAATTGTCAACAGACTTTTAAGGCGTGTCAGAGACTTTGCGGAAGTAAAAGCAGATGGCAAGATAAATAAAACTGTTGCTGATAATGCACTTAAGATGTTAGATGTAGATTTAATAGGTCTTGATTTAATGGATCGCCACTACCTAGAAATAATTATTGAAAAATTCTCAGGTGGCCCTGTGGGTTTGGATAATATCGCAGCATCTTTAAGTGAAGAAAAAGAGACGATTGAGGATGTAATCGAACCCTATCTGATTCAGCAAGGATATATTATGCGCACACCTCGTGGGCGCATTGCTTCTGCAATGGCCTATAAACATTTTGGTTTGAAACCACCCAGCTCAAATGAGAATTTATTTTAAAGATGTTTGATTGGCATGTGCGAGTCTATTTTGAGGATACTGATAGCGGAGGCGTTGTTTATCACTCTAACTATTTAAAGTTTATGGAAAGAGCTCGGACGGAATGGTTGAGAAGTCTGAGCATTGATCAATCAAGTTTAAAAAAAACTGATCAGATGATGTTTGTGGTGAGCAAAATCGATGTTAATTTTTTAAAACCTGCAAGATTTAATGATGAGCTCGTGATAAAAACCAAAACCATCAATATTAGAAATGTGAGCTTATGGCTTGAACAAAAAATTTATAAAAAAGATAGTTTATTAATTAGCGCAAAAGTTGAAATCGCTTGCATTGATGCAAGTCTTTTTAAAGTAAAAAAAATCCCTTTATCAATTAAAAAAAAATGGAGCTAGTATGAATATTGGAAGTGATATGTCTTTCTTCTCTCTCATAATGGGGGCGAGTCTTCCGGTTCAATTGGTCATGTTGATCCTTGTCATTGCCTCAATTGTCTCTTGGAAATTTATTTACCTTAAGGTAAGGGTTTTAAAAGAGTCTGAGGAAAATACGGATGAATTTGAAAAATTTTTCTGGGCAGGCGGGGACTTAAAAAAACTTTATGACTCCCTGGGTTCATCTAGAAGGGGCTCAGCTGGACTAGCAGAAATTTTTAGAGCAGGGTACCAAGAATATAGCACCCAAAAAGATCATGGATCATTTGATAAAAAGAGCGTGGAGAGTGTTAGGCGAGCAATGCGAGCATCTTATAATCGAGAGCTTGATGCGTTAGACCGGCATCTTCCATTTCTGGCTTCGGTGGGCTCTGTAAGTCCCTACATAGGACTCTTTGGAACCGTTTGGGGCATTATGAACGCTTTTATTGGTTTATCAAATGTGGCGCAAGCAACTCTAGCTCAGGTGGCTCCTGGCATTGCGGAGGCATTAATTGCGACAGCGATTGGTCTTTTTGCTGCCATCCCTGCAGTAATTGCATACAACCGCTTTGCTGCCAAGGTTGACCGTCTCTCCCTTCGTTTTGAGAGTTTTATGGAGGAATTTATTAACATTGTTGATCGTAAAGGGTAATCATGAATAAAAGACGATTGATGAATCAAATTAACGTCGTGCCCTACATTGATGTGATGTTGGTATTGTTGATTATTTTCATGGTCACTGCCCCAATGACCAATCCTGGTGTTGTTGAGTTGCCCAAGGTCGGACAGGCACTCAAGCAAACTGTTCAACCCATAGTTGTCTCAATCAAGAAAAATGGCACGACGGAAATTGATGGCAAGAAATATAAGCGTGCAGATTTATTAGCGCATGTAAAAAAACAAATTGCGAAAAATCCAGATCAATCAGTGGTTATTGCAGCTGACAAAAAAGTCATGTACGAGCAAGTCATCCTTATCATGGATCTATTCAAGCAAAACGATGTAAGCAAAGTGGGACTTTTATTAACGCCAGAAAAATAATATGTTTTTTTTAAGTCGCTTAGAAAACAATTTCAATACACAGGCAAACTTATTTACTGCCCTAGTTCACCTTGGATTATTTATTTTTATGATTTTTAGTATCCAATGGAAAATGCAAGTTCCATACTACGCCGAAGTTGAACTCTGGGATACAGTCCCCACACAAACAAAACCTGCCCCGATTGTTAAGAAACCCGAGCCCAAAAAAATAAAAAAGCCCGCACCGCCACCGGAAATTAAAAAAGAACCTATTAAGGCTGACCGAGACGCTGAAATTCAGTTAAGGAAGAAGAAAGAGGCTGAGCTAAAAAAGAAAAAAGCAGCAGAATTAAAAAAGCAAAAAGAAATTGAGGCGCTACAAAAGAAACTGCAAGAGCAAGAGAAGCTCGAGCAATTACAAAAACAGCTTTTAGAGCAAGAGAAGTTAAAGCAAGTCCAAGAAAAACTGCAAGAGCAAGAGAAGCTCGAGCAATTACAAAAACAGCTTTTAGAGCAAGAAAAAATTGCTCAAATACAAAAAGAGCTTAGAGAGAAAGATTTAAGTGAAAAGCCTCGTGTTGCATTGGAGAGTGATCAGGATATTCTGGGGGGCACAGATTCAAGCGAGCTTGCAAAATACAAAACATTGATTCAACAAAAAATTCATCAGAATGTAAATAGACAATTATGCGGCCTAGAGCCTAACACAACATTAGTTTTTAAAATTTCATTGATGCCGACGGGCTATCTTTTGACGGACAGTAAAATGATTCAATCAAGCAATCTTCCAAGCTGCGATCAGGCGGTTGAGAGGGCTATCTTGCAATCACAACCCTTACCTTTACCCTCGGACAGCCGTCTTTTTTCAAAATTAAAAGATCTGGAGCTAAAATTTCAACCCAATGCGATACAATGATTCTTCCACTAAAGGTTCTTGCATGAATGCTTATATAAAATTTTTTCTTACTATATTTCTTACTTTTCAGATGCATGCTGCAACTGGAATAGAAACGATCGAAATCTTAGGGGGTAGGGCGAGTCAAATTCCAATTGCCATAACGCCATTTGATGAGCAGGTTCAGTTCAAACAATTGCAAGCGCAAAAAATTAATCAAATCCTTGCAAATGATTTAATAAGGTCGGGATTATTTGATGTCTTGAATACAGATGGTGTCGCCAGTATTCCAAGAGCTGTTGATGAGGTCAACTACAGCAATTGGTCTGCGATTCAGGCGCAATTTCTTATTTTGGGCCAAGTGTTACCCGGAACTGGCAACGATACTTTGGAGGTGAAATGGAGTTTAGTTGATATTTTTAAACAAAAGACTGTAATGACGCGAATCTTGAAAGGAAATTCTAGCCAATATCGTGCAATCGCTCATAAAATTTCAGACTTGGTCTATGAGGAATTGACGGGAACAAAGGGCGTCTTTCATACCAAAATTGCTTTTGTTAAGAAAAAGACACAAGATAGTTATGCCCTCTACGTCTCAGACTATGACGGGTTTAACCAAAAAGCTATTGTTAAATCTCAAAAACCCATTATTTCCCCACGTTGGTCGCCTGATGGGAAAAAAATTGCATATGTCTCCTTTGAAAAACAAAAACCGGTGATTTATATTCAGGACCTCGTTTCTGGAAAACGTATTCTTTTTGCTAATTTCAAAGGGAATAACAGTGCACCTGCCTGGTCACCGGATAGTCAAAAATTGGCCATCGTTCTAACCTATAGCTCTAATTCACAAATTTATCTTATCAATCACGATGGTAGCGATATAAAACAATTAATGAGGACCTATGCCATTAATACCGAACCGACTTGGGCACCTAATGGTGAAGAGATATATTTTGTTTCTGATCGGGGTGGCAGTGGACAAATTTACAAAATAAATATTAATACTAATGAAACTAAGAGGGTAACATTTGAGGGCAATAATAATTTGAGTCCAAGCATCTCTGCCGATGGGAAATTACTGCTCTTTATCTCACAAAAAGATAGAAAATATCGAGTTGCATTACAAAATCTGCTCAATAATCAGTATCTTACCCTTACTGATGGTCCACATGATGAATCACCCCTTTTCTCTCCAAATGGTCATATGGTATTATTTACTTATAAAGACTTTGGTAAAACCTCAAAAATTGGTACAGTATCAATTAATGGGCTTACCAAAACTCCAATCAATGTTGGTTCAGAGACGATTATGGAGTCAACTTGGGGTCCGATAACAGATTAATTTTTATATACAAGGGATAAAAATGAAAAAATCACTACTCTTAGCATCATTACTAGCAGCGCTTTTTGCTGGATGCTCAACAACTGAGGTTGAGCCAATGGGCCTGAACGCGCCATTTCCAGAACTTGAGTCAGATACCGCTGAGGGATCAGGTGCTGACCTATCCGGATCTGAGGCAGATAGTGGTTTAGGTTTAGATTCCGAAGAACTTGCAAAACTTAAGGCTAGCGAAGTTTTAAGTGAGCGCAGCATCTATTTTGACTTCGATAGCTTTGCGATTAAAGCTGAATACGAGAATGTTATCTCTGCGCACGCATCGTTTATAACTGAGACAAATGCCAAAGTGGTGCTTTATGGCAACGCCAGTTATGAAGGATCTCATGAGTACAATTTATCACTTGGCCAAAAACGTGCAGTTGCAGTTAGAGACGCATTAATTTCCCTTGGTGTCAGCGATGCAAATATTGAAACTGTAAGTTTTGGCGAAGAGTATGCCAACCAGGAGTGCACTGGCAGTGCATGCGGCCAAGACCGTCGCACAGATATCAGCTACGAGGGTGAGTAATCGCTGATATTGTTTTTTAGATGAGAAAGTTATTTTGGGTTGGCCTGATGCTGTTATTCGCCAATACTTCTTACGGAGTATTCGAGGATGAGGAAGCTAGAAAGGCTATCAATACCATTCAAGGCCAACTGAATAACATTCAGGCAAACATAAAAAATTATGTTGATCAACGAATTGAGCAGATCAACAAAAAAAATAATTCGATTCAACTTCAAAACGACCTTAAGACGCTTCAAGAACTAATTTCGAAGCTAAATGGACAAATCGAGGTTGTTCAGTACGAATTAAGCAACTTAACGAAATCTCAAAAAACCTTGTACCAAGATTTGAATGAACGCATTGCCGATTTAGAAAAAAAATTCAATGATTTGCAACTTAACCCCACTCAAACAGATACAAAGCTGGGTCAGGAAAATTTAACTACTGATTTAAATCAAGCGATGTCAATTGAGGAGGGTATCGATAGCCCTCAAAGCATTCAAGCAATCTCTGAGGAATCTCTTCAGCCCAGTCAAGTTCCAACACAAGAGTCAACACAACTTGTTACGAATGAACCACAGTTAATTCAAGCACCATTGCCTGAGATAAGACCTAAGGAGGCAACCAAAGTACTGCCGGAATTGATTGATAAGAATATTGAACTGGACGCTTATGCTGAAGCTGAGAGCTTTTTACGGGCAACTAAATACAAACAAGCTTTTGATGCTTTTGATAAATTTATTTCAGCATTTCCAAATTCAGAAAAAATCGTAGACGCGAAGTATGGATTAGGGTATTCCCAGTATGCGTTAAAAAATTATCGTGCTGCTATCAATACCTATTCTAAAATTTTAGAGCTACATCCGCAGGATCCTCTTGTCCCTGATGCTATGTATGGAATAGCAAATTGCCATATTCAATTGGCTGATATTGTGAGAGCAAAACAAACCCTTCGAGACTTAATTCAAAATCATCCCAACGCTGAAATTATTCCGAGTGCAAAAAACAGACTTGATGCGCTAAACGCAATAAAGCTTTAAAATTACCCAGTGCTATTAGATAAATTAATTAAAATTAATGAGATTTTTTTCTCACTGCAAGGGGAATCTTCGCGTATTGGGTTGCCAACAGTATTTATCCGATTAACGGGGTGTCCAATGCGATGCACATACTGCGATACGGCTTACGCCTTTAATGATGGTAAAAATTATCCTATTGCTACTATTTTAGACAATGTTGCGCCACATAATACCGCGTATATAACTGTTACCGGCGGCGAGCCATTGGCACAAAAAAATTGCCTTGAATTATTAACCGCTTTATGTGATAAAAATTATAAGGTGTCACTCGAAACGGGAGGAGCTCAGCCCATTCAAGAAGTTGATCAAAGAGTAAAGGTTATTTTAGATATAAAAACACCAGGTTCAGGAGAGCATAAAAATTACTATTGGCCTAATCTTGATTATTTGAAACCGGATGATGAGATTAAACTTGTTATAACTGATTATGCAGATTTCATGTGGGCAAAAGATGTCATTCATGAGAAAGCTCTAGTCGGTAAGTATGATATTTTGTTTTCGCCCTCGTTTGAGCAAGTTAAATCTCAAGATTTGGCAGAGTGGATACTTCGCGATCAACTGCCCGTCAGATTACAGCTCCAGATGCATAAAATTTTATGGGGACAAAAGCCCGGTGTCTAAAAAAGGAATTATTCTGTTGTCTGGAGGATTAGACTCGGCGACCGTTTTGTCGATTGCTAAGTCTGAAGGATTTGACTGTTATGCTATGAATATAAATTATCAACAACGTCATGCCTCCGAGTTGATAGCTGCACAAAAAATTGCAGATTTAATGGGGGTCATAGAATATAAATTAGTGAATATTGATCTCGGCTGGTTAGATGGCTCGTCACTTACGAACAAAAGTATCAAAATCCCTGAGTCGCCTTCAGAAGGTATTCCATCAACTTATGTGCCCGCGAGAAATACTTTAATGCTTAGCTTTGCTCTTGCTTGGGCGGAGTCCATCGAGTCTCAAGACATTTTTATTGGAGTCAACGCCATTGATTATTCTGGCTACCCAGACTGTAGACCAGAATATATTAAAAGCTTTGAAAAAATGGCTAATCTCGCGACCAAAATGGGAGTAGAAAATCAGAAAATTAAAATCCACACCCCACTAATTAATATGACAAAATCACAAATTATTGAAATTGGATTAGCAAATGGCGTTGATTACAGTCAGACAATCTCGTGTTATCAAGCTTCTGATGATGGTTTAGCGTGTGGAAAGTGCGATTCTTGTAGGATTAGAATGCAAGGATTTAAAACCTTAGCCATTAAAGATCCCACACAATATATCTAAAATTTTTTAAGCAATGTAATATGCTTGCCAAAATAGACAAAAGTAGCGTAAAATTGCGCCTTTTCCGTGAAAAATTTTATAAGAGAATTTATATATGGTAGTAATTAGACTTTCTAGAAGTGGTTCTAAGCAAAAACCTTATTTTAATGTAGTTGTTCAAGACTCTCACAAACGTCGCGATGGCCGATTTATTGAGCGTATAGGCTTCTATAACCCTATGGCAAATGATGGTGCAGAAACACTTCGTTTGAATTTGGAGCGTATCACTTACTGGCAAAGCAAGGGCGCACAACTTTCAGAAACTGTTGGTCGTATTGTCAAATTAAACGCTAAAGGTGCAGACGGCTTAGCAGCAATGAAGAAAAAAGATCAAGCTAAGGCAGACGCAAAAAAAGCTAAAAAATTAGCGGCAGCGGAAGCTGAGGCAAAAGCTGCGGCAGCGGAAGCAGCTCCAGCAGAAGAGGCTCCGGCAGCGGAAGCAGCTCCAGCAGAAGAGGCTCCGGCAGCGGAAGCAGCTCCAGCAGAAGAGGCTCCGGCAGCGGAAGCAGCTCCAGCAGAAGAGGCTCCGGCAGC